>JAEWJI010000024.1 GCA_023386645.1 Pseudomonadota bacterium | reverse complement strand
GTCGTCGCCAGCGCCAGACGCCGCACGAGACCGCTCCGGCCGCCCAGCCGCAAGCCGTGGCCGCCCCCGCTCAGGCTCCGGCCGAACCGGCCGCCGCCGTCGAGCAGAAGGCGACGCGCCCCACGGCCGAGCCGCGCCTGCGTCAGTCCGAACGTCGTGGCGGACGGGCCGAACCGGTTCGCGAGGGCGTCGGGTTCGGGGCCGACATCCCGGCCTTCCTGCGTCGTCCGGTGAAGGTTTCCGGCTGACTTAACCGCAGCGTTACGCTTCGGCCCTAGCCTCCGCTCGCGAACGCCTGAACGGCGCGCCCGCTCGGGGGTTGGGGGAAGTCAGAATGACGACTGAGGTGCAAGGCAAGCTACGGGGCCCTGAGGCCTATGCGCTCGCACAGCAGGCGATCAGCGAGATGCAGCGTCATGGCGTCTGGCCGACGCCGCTGAACTTCGAACTCTGGCTGCACCACCTCGGCGATCCCGAAGGCCCGCTGGGCCGCGAAATCCGCCGCATGCTGGCGGCCGGCGAGCCTTTCACCGAGGCGACCGCCGAGATGCTGGCCGCCGAGTACCTGCCGCGCGGCCGTCTGTCGGAAGAGATCCGCGACGCCGGCGCCGTGCTGGACCGCGAACTGAACAGCGTGTCCGAAGCCATCGCCAAGGCCCATCGTAGCCAGGCCGCCTATGGCGAGACCCTGGCCGACGCCTCGGCCAGCATCGAGCGGGTCGAGGGCGCAGGGGGGCTCAAGACCCTGGTCACCGGCCTGACCAGCGCCACCCGCCGCGTCCAGGCCGAGAACGCCACCCTTGAGAAGAAGCTCGAAACCTCGACGCGCGAGGTCGCGCGCCTGCGTGAGCACCTGGAGCAGGTGCGCCGCGACGCGATGACCGACGCCCTGACCAATCTCGCCAACCGCAAGGCCTTCGACGAGACGCTGGAACGCGCCTGCGCCGAGGCCGCTGGGTCGCGCGAGCCGCTGACCCTGGCCGTGCTCGACATCGACCACTTCAAGCGGTTCAACGACACCTGGGGCCACCAGACCGGCGACCAGGTGCTCCGCTACGTCGCCAGCGTGCTGGGCCGGGTCTGCGGTCCGCCCCGCACCGCGGCCCGCTATGGCGGCGAGGAGTTCGCCATCATCTTCCCGGGCGAGAAGGCGGCCGCCGTCGACGCGACGCTGAACGCCATCCGCAAGGAGATCGGCTCTCGCTCCCTGCGCCGCCGGTCCACAGAGGACGACCTGGGGGCCGTGACCATCTCGGCCGGCTACGCCCAGATGCGCGCCGGCGACACCGCCTCCAGCTTGCTCGAACGCGCCGACAGCGCGCTTTACGCCTCCAAGCGCGGTGGCCGGAACCGCGTCACCGCGGCCGCGGAGCTCGAGCACGCCGCCTGACGCAAGAGGCGAAGCCGTGCCATAAACCGGCGATGCGCAGCCTCGCCTTCAACGCCGCCTACTGGGTCCTGTCGATCGCCTACACCCTGGCGGCCGTGGTCGCCGCCCTCATGCCGGGTCGTGGCGCCACGGGATGGATCATCCGCCGCTACGTCCGCCGCATGGTCCAGGCGATGCGGGTGCTGGCGGGGATCCGGATCCAGTATCGCGGCGAGGAACGCCTGCCGACCGGCGCCTTCATCATCGCCGCCAAGCACCAGAGCTGGGGCGACGGCTTCTCGGTCTATGACCGGTTCGAGGACCTGGCTTTCGTCACGGGAGACCACCTGGAGAAGTTCCCGCTGCTGTCGACCGTGCTGGCCAAGCTCGGCGCCATAGTGGTCAACAACTGCGGCGGCCGCGAAGCCCGCGAGGCGCTCAAGACCCGCGCCGCCGACGCCCACGCCGAGGGCCGGCGCATCCTGATCTATCCCGAGGGCAACCTGGCCAAGGTCGGCGAGAAGTTCCGCTATCGCTCGGGCGTCTGGCACATGTACCGCGATTTCGACATGCCGGTCGTGCCGCTGGCGACCAATCTGGGGCTGTTCTGGCCGGGGGAGAGCTTCGTGAAGCACCCTGGCACGGCGACGCTGGAGTTTCTGGATCCCATCCCGACAGGCTTGGAGAAGGCGGAGTTCCTGGAGCGGCTGGAGGCGGTGATCGAGGGCAAGACCGCTGAACTGGTGGCCGAAGGCAGCGGTCAGCCTGTCACGCCGGCGGTGAGAGTGCTGGCGCCGGACGAGGTGAAGCGTGCTTCATCCCTCTCCCAGCGGGAGAGGGCTTGAGCGTCCAAGGGCGCGGCGATTGAAAACGCGAAAGGGTGAGGGGTTAAGCGGCGAAGCGTTTCGCATCGGACCCCTCACCCTTTCGGCTAAGGCGCATCGCTACGCTCTGCGAGCCTCAAGCCCTCTCCCTAGGGGAGAGGGTTCCCGGCAGGCACGATCGTGACGCTCTCACCACACCCGCACGCGTCCGTCTGGTTCGGGTTCCGGAACACGAACTTCGACGCCAGCTTCGTCGTCTCGAAGTCGATCTCGGTGCCGATCAGGAATAGGATGGCCTTTGGATCGACCACCACGGTCGCGCCCTTGTCGGTCACAACCTCGTCCAGCATCCCGATCTCGTCGGCGAAGGCGAAGGTGTATTCCTGTCCCGCGCAGCCGCCGTTCTTGATCCCGACGCGCAGACCCTTGTGGCCCTGGGTCTCGCAAAGCTCGCGCACCCGCGAGGCGGCGGCGTCCGTCAGGGTCAGGATCTGGGGGCGCGGCCGACGCGGACGTGTCGCGGTCTGAAGCTCGCTCATCGATCGCTCCTCAGAACATGTTGAGCGCGAGCTTGGCCTCGTCGCTCATCTTCGAAGGGTCCCACGGGGGATCGAACACCAGGTTGGCGCGGGCCGACTTCACGCCCTCGACCTTCATCACCGCGTCCTCCACCCAGCCCGGCATCTCGCCGGCGACCGGGCAGCCCGGCGCGGTCAGGGTCATCTCGACCACGACGTCGCGGTCGTCGTTGACGTCGACCTTGTAGATCAGCCCCAGCTCATAGATGTCGACCGGGATCTCGGGGTCGAACACGGTCTTCAGCGCCGCGATCATGTCGTCGGTCAGCTTGTCCAGCTCGGCCTGGCTGAGCGCGCTCTTCTGAGGTTCTTCCCAGGCCTCGGCGAAGGCGTCGCTCTGGCTGATCGTCTCTTGTGTCTGGCCGTCCATATCCATCACGCGAAGAACTGGCGCGCCTTGACCAGCGCATCCACGAAGGCATCGGCGTCCTCCAGGGAGTTATATAGGGCGAAGGAGGCCCGCGCGCTCGACGTGAGGCCGAAATGCTTGGCCAATGGCTCGGCGCAGTGCAGGCCCGCCCTCACCGCCACGCCATAGCGATCCAGCACCTGGGCGATGTCATGGGCATGGGCGCCCTCGACCGTGAAGGTCAGGATCGCGCCCTTGTCCGGCGCCGTGCCCACGACCCGCAGCCAGTCCAGCCCGTTCAGCCGCGCCATGACGTGGTCGTGCAGCGCCTTTTCGTGGGCGACCACCGCCGCCTTGTCGAACTGATCCAGCCACTCGATCGCGGCGCCCAGGCCGATGGCTTCGACGATGGGCGGAGTGCCGGCCTCGAACCGGTGCGGCGGAGAGGCGTAACGAACCGCATCTTCGCTGACCGTCTCGATCATCTCGCCCCCGCCCTGCCAGGGCGGCAGGGCCTCGAGCGCCTCGGCCTTGCCGTACAGGACGCCGATGCCGGTCGGGCCGTACAGCTTGTGACCGGTGAAGACGTAGTAGTCGCAGCCGATCGCGCGCACGTCCGGCCGGGCGTGCACCGCGCCCTGGCAGCCGTCGATCAGGACGCGGGCGCCCGCCGCGTGGGCCAACTCCACGATCTGCCGCACCGGATTGATCGTCCCCAGCACGTTCGACATGTGGGTGATCGCCACCACCCGAGTGCGGGGACCCAGCAGCGCCGCATAGGCCTCCATGTCCAGAGAGCCGTCGTCCCGTGTCGGAATCCAGCGGATCACCGCACCCCGCCGCTCGCGCAGCATGTGCCAGGGGACGATGTTGGAGTGGTGCTCCATCTGGCTGACGACGATCTCGTCGCCCGGCTGCAGGCTCTGGCCGAGCCCGGCGGCCACCAGGTTGATCGCCTCGGTCCCGCCCTTGGTCCAGACGATGCTGGACGCGCCTTCCGCGTTCAGGAACCGCGCCACGGTCTCGCGCGCGCCCTCGAAGGCCTCGGTCGTCTCGTTGGCCAGGGTATGCAGGCCGCGATGGACGTTGGCGTAGGAGGCCTCCAGCACCCCGACCATCGCCTCGATGACCGCGCGCGGCTTCTGGGCCGAGGCGGCGTTGTCCAGATAGACCAGGGGCCGCCCGTTCACCTGCCGCGACAGGATCGGGAACTGCGCGCGGGCGGCGCGGGGGTCGAAACGGGTCAAAGTCGCGCCGTCAGCCATTCCCGCACCACTTCCCGCGCGCCCTCGTGCTCGATGCGGTCGACCACCTCGATCAGGAAGGCCTGCATCAGCAGCGCCCTGGCCTCTTCGGCCGGCAGGCCCCGCTGCTGGATGTAGAAGAGCGCGCTTTCGTCCAGCGTCCCGACCGTATTGCCGTGGGCGCACTGGACGTCGTCGGCGTAGATGATCAGCTCGGGCTTGGCGTCCACCTCGCCGCGACCCGAGGCGATCAGGGCGTGGTGGCCCATGCGTGCGTCCGTGCCATCGGCCCCGCGTTCGACCACGATCTTGCCTTGGAACACGCCGCGCGCCTGGTCACGCACCACGCCCTTGACCAGCTGCGAGGTCTGGCCGTCGCGGTCGAGGTGGCGGACGACGCTGGTCAGGTCGGCATGGCGAGCGCCGGCCAGCAGATACAGGCCGTCGGCGCGCACGTCGGCGCTCCGGACATGGTGGTCGATCCGCGTTTCGATGCGCTGGAGCATCGCGCCGGTGGCCAGGACCGTCTGGCGATACCGCCCCCCAGCCTCGACCCGGACCTCCGCTTCAGCGACCGAGATCGCGTCCTCCGGCTCCTCGACCAGAACGACACGCGTCACCTCTGCGCCGTCCGCGACCTGCACGTCGAGCCTGTTGTGGGCGACGTAGGAGACGCCATGACCCTCGTGGGTCTCCAGCAGCAACAGCCGGGCGCCGGGCCGCGCGACGACGCGGGCCGACGCGGTATGGCCCGTCCGGAAGGCGTCGGACACATAGCGCAGACGCAGGGTGCGCTCACCGGAGGCGATGAAGTCGGTGGGGCCCACGGGGCGGCCGTTGACGATGATGATCGCCTCGCCGCCCAAGGCGTCGAACGGCCCGGGGCCGGACGGCTCGGCGGGCGGAGACGCCTGAGGCGCCTCGCGCAGATGTCGCCGCAGGTCGCTGTATTTCCACGCCTCGGTGCGCCGGGACGGAAAGGTCGAGGCGTCCCGCAGGTCGAGCGCCGGCGCGCTCACGCCGCCGCCGGGAGGAACTGGTCGTAGCCTTCCGCCTCCAGCTTCAAGGCCAGCTCCGGCCCACCCGTGGCCACGATCCGGCCGGCGGCCAGCACGTGCACCTTGTCCGGGCGGATGTAGTCCAGCAGCCGCTGATAGTGGGTGATCACTAGCATGGACCGCTCGGGCGACCGCAGGGCGTTCACCCCGTCCGCCACGATGCGCAGGGCGTCGATGTCCAGGCCCGAATCCGTCTCGTCGAGGATCAGGAGCGACGGCTCCAGCAGGGCCATCTGCAGGATCTCCATCCGCTTCTTCTCGCCGCCCGAGAAGCCGACATTCAGCGGCCGCTTCAGCATGTCGAAGTCCATGCGCAGCGCCTTGGCCGCCTCGCGGGTACGACGGAGGAAGTCTGGCGCCGAGACCTCATCCTCGCCGCGCGCGCGGCGCTGGGCGTTCAACGCCGTGCGGATGAAGGTCATGGCCGGAACACCAGCGATTTCGTTCGGGTACTGGAACGACAGGAAGACGCCCGTGGCGGCGCGCTCCGCAGGGTCCAGGGCCAGCAGGTCCTCGCCGTTCCAGGAGACGGCGCCGTCGGTCGCCTCATAGCCCGGCCGGCCGGACAGGGCATAACCGAGCGTCGACTTGCCCGCTCCGTTCGGTCCCATGATCGCATGCACCTCGCCGGCGGGGACCTGGAGGGTAAGGCCGTTGAGGATCGGCTTGTCGCCGACGGCGACGTGGAGGTTTTCGATACTAAGCATTGTTCTTTCGACTATCCGACCGAGCCTTCGAGGCTGATCGCCACCAGCTTCTGCGCTTCCACCGCGAACTCCATCGGCAGTTCCTGCAGCACGTCGCGCACGAAGCCGTTGACCAGCAGGGCCACCGCCTCCTCCTCCGACAGGCCGCGCTGTTGGGCGTAGAACAGCTGGTCTTCGGACAGGCGCGTCGTAGTCGCCTCGTGTTCCAGCTGGGCCGAGCCGTTGCGGGCCTCGATGTAGGGGATGGTGTGGGAGCCGCAGTCCTTGCCGATAAGCAGGCTGTCGCACTGGGTGAAGTTGCGCACCCCCGTCGCCTTGGGGTGGACCGAGACCAGGCCGCGATAGGTCGAGTCCGACCGCCCCGCCGACACCGCCTTGGCGATGATCCGCGACTTCGAGTTCCGGCCCAGGTGCACCATCTTGGTGCCGGTGTCGGCCTGCTGATGCCCGTTGGTGATGGCGATGGAATAGAACTCGCCCGAGCTCTCCTCACCCTTCAGAATGCAGGACGGGTATTTCCAGGTGACGGCGCTGCCAGTCTCGACCTGCGTCCACGACACCTTCGACCGGTCGCCCCGGCAGTCGGCGCGCTTGGTCACGAAGTTGTAGATGCCGCCGCGTCCTTCGGCGTCGCCGGGGTACCAGTTCTGGACGGTCGAATATTTCACCTCAGCGTCGTCCAGGGCGACGATCTCGACCACGGCGGCGTGCAGCTGGTTCTCGTCGCGCATGGGGGCGGTGCAGCCCTCCAGGTAGGAGACGTAGGAGCCCTTGTCGGCGATGATCAGGGTGCGTTCGAACTGGCCGGTCTGGGACGCATTGATCCGGAAATAGGTCGACAACTCCATCGGACAGCGCACGCCCGGCGGGATGTAGACGAACGAGCCGTCGGAAAAGACCGCGCTGTTCAGGGCCGCGAAATAGTTGTCCGACACCGGCACGACCGATCCCAGATACTGGCGCACCAGCTCAGGATGTTCGCGCAAGGCCTCGGAAATCGGCATGAAGATCACGCCCGCCTTGGCCAGTTCGGCCTTGAAGGTGGTCACCACGCTGACGCTGTCGAACACGGCGTCCACGGCCACACGCGGAGCGCCCTGCACCCCCGCCAGCACCTCCTGCTCCTTCAGCGGAATGCCGAGCTTGCGATAGACCTCCAGCAATTCGGGATCGACTTCGTCCAGCGACTTGGGCCCGACCTTCTCCTTCGGCGCCGCGTAGTAGAACAGGTCCTGGTAGGCGACGGGCTCGTATTTCACCGCCGCCCAGGTCGGCTCCTCCATCGCCAGCCAACGCTCATAGGCGGCCAGCCGCCATTCCAGCATCCACTCCGGCTCGCCCTTCTTCTCGGAGATGAAGCGGATGATGTCGGCGTTCAGCCCCTTGGGGGCGAACTCCTGCTCGATGTCGGACGTAAAGCCGTACTTGTAGCCTTCCAGCTCGGCGACCGCATCGATGGTTTCCTGAACGGCGGCCATGGCTTAGGCGACTTCCTTCGCGCGTTCAGCGATCCGTGCGCGGTGCTTCGCATAGGCCTGCACCCAGGCGTCGGCGAACCGGGTCCAGTCGGCCTCCGTCGTGCCCCAGCCGCCCGAGATGCGGATGCCGCCGGTGGCCAGATCGGCCCGGCCCGTGGCCAGGATGGCGCGCGACGGCTTGGTCTTGCCCGACGAACAGGCGCTTCCGGCAGAGACCATCACCCCCATGAGATCCAGCGTGATCAACTGCTGGGGGCTGTCCCAGTCCGCCACGGCCATGAACAGGGTGTTGGGCAGGCGCGGCGCGCCCTCGCCGATCACCGTGGCGCCCGCCGCCTTCACCCTGCCCTCGGCCGCGTCGCGCCAGGCGGCATGCGCCTGCACCGCCGCCAGATCACGAGCCGCGCAGTCCGCCGCCGCGCCAAAGCCGGCGATCCCGGGCACATTCTCGGTGCCGGCGCGCAGGCCGCGCTCCTGGCCGGCGCCGTGCAGCACCCGAACAGCCTCCCGGCCCTCCTTCATCACCAGGGCGCCCACGCCCTGGGGCCCGCCCAGCTTGTGCGCCGACAGGGTCAGGCTGTCGCAGCCCAGCTGACGAATATCGACCGCGATCTTCCCTGCCGACTGGATCGCGTCGACGTGCATCCAGCCGCCGGCCGCGCGTACCATCCGGCTCGCCTCGACGATGGGCTGGATCACGCCGCTCTCATTGTTGGCGTGATGGATGGCGACCACAGCCCGACCCGGGTGGGCCAGCAGCTCGCGGAGCCTGTCGATATCCACGACCCCGCGCCGGTCCATCGGCAGCATCTTGACCGGCTTGCCCGACGCCACCGCCGCCTCGGCGACGCAGGGGTGTTCGGTGGCCGAGACGATCAGCCGCTCGCAGCCGGCCGCCAGTGCGCTGGCGATCGCCTGGGCGTTGGATTCTGTGCCGCCGGAGGAAAAGATCACCGCCGTCGGGTCCGCCGCGACCAAGTCCGCGACCTGGGCGCGCGCCGTCTCCACCCGCGCCCGCGCGCGCCGTCCGGCCGCATGCACCGCCGACGGATTGCCATTGTCAGCCAGGGCCTTGGCCATGACCTCCTGAACCTCGGGACGAACCAGGGCCGAGGCGTTGTAGTCGAGATAAACCGGGGTCACGCCGCCGCTCCCACCGCTCCGGCTCCAGCCGCCGGCGCGGTCCGCGCCCGCTTCTCGACCACGTCTTCCAGGCTCACCGAAGACAGATACCGATGAATCTCCTGACCCAGGTCTTCCCACAGGTGGTGGGTGATGCAGCGTTCTCCGCTCAGCATGCAGCCGCGCGGCGAACCAGCCCCCGCGCAGCGGGTCGCCCGGATCGGCTCGTCGACGGCCAGAACGATGTCGGCCACCGCGGTCTCGCCCGCCTCCCGCGCCAGCCGATAGCCGCCGCCCGGGCCGCGAACGCTGGACACCAGGCCGGCCTTCCTCAGCCGCGCGAACAGCTGTTCCAGATAACTCAATGAAATTTCTTGCCGCGTCGCGATCTCGGCCAGCGACACCGCGCGCCCGGCCCCGTCGCCCGCACGTGCATGCCTGGCCAGGTCGGCCATCGCCATCACGGCGTATCGTCCTTTCGTCGACAGGCGCATCGAAGACCTCAAAAACCGCGCGCTTTTCAGGGTTGCTGTGCTAGAACCCGCGCCTTCCGCAAGGCTGCGCCACACTGGCGGACTTAGAAAGTCCTACCCACGTGGTCAAGTATTACACTGCCTCGAAACGACAGAACACGGGATTCTCATCGCCCCATGCCTGAAGTCATCCTGCCCGGCGCCTCGGGCCGCATCGAAGGCCGCTATTCTCCGGGCAAGCGCCCGAACGCCCCGATCGCCCTGATCCTGCACCCGCACCCCAAGGCCGCGGGCCATATGAACAACCCGGTGGCGGTCACCCTCTACCAGCTGTTCGTCAAGCGCGGCTTCGCGACCCTGCGCTACAACTCGCGCGGCGTCGGCAAGTCCCAGGGCGAGTTCGACAGCGGCATCGGCGAGTTGGCCGACGCGGCCACCGCCTTGGACTGGCTCCAGGCGTCGAACCCCGCCGCCTCCCAGACCTGGGTCGCCGGCTATCAGTTCGGGGCCTACATCGGCATGCAGTTGTTGATGCGCCGGCCCGAGACGGACGGCTTCATCTCGGTGTCGCCGCCCACCAACATGTACGACTTCTCCTTCCTGGCGCCCTGCCCGGCGTCCGGCCTGTTCCTGCACGGCACGGCCGACACCGTGGTGCCGCCGGTCGAGGTGGAGCGGGTGGTCAACAAGCTGCGCACCCAGAAGGGCATCATCATCGACTACGAGCTCGAAGAGGGCGCGAGCCACTTCTGGCAGGACCATATCGAGGCCGTGGACCGCCGCGTCGGCGCCTATCTGGACAAGCGGCTGGCCGAAAAGCCGGCGTGATCGGATCAGGCCCAGCGAAAGACCGAAACGCCGCCGGTTCCGCCCGGCGGCGTTTTTCGTTCAGTGATCCCCTTGCCCCGCCGCCTCTGCGGAGGGCCGGTGCGCGCGGACGCACCAGATGACGCTGACGATCATCAGGACCATGGCGACCGCCTCGACGAGGGTCGGGCCCCGCTCCTCCCACAGATAGCCGTAGGCGAACGCGAACAGGGTCTCGAACACGATCATCTGGCCGAGCATGGAAAGCGGCAGCAGTCGGCTGGCCCTGTTCCAGAATGCGTTCCCCACGATGGAGGCGAGCACCGCCACCCCTAGGCTGGCCGCCATCAATCGCGCCCATTGGTCGCCCGTCTGACCGGCGGCTTCTTTCACCATGGGTAGGGCCAGCACCAGGGCGAACGCGCCCGTGACGACACCCGTCAACAACGACCAGTCGTTGGCGCTCACATGCGGCAAGCGCGCTATCCAGCGGCTGTTCCCGATCGCGAAGACAGACCAGCTGATCAGCGCGGCCAGCGCGCAGGCCAGCCCGATCAGCACCTGGGTCGGCTCGCGATGCATCGCCTCGCGCGAAAGGCTCTCCCAGCCGATCAGCGCAACGGCGACCGCCGCCAGCAGGATCGGGGGGCCGATCTTGCGCAAGGACGGCGCGCCCGGGTCGCGCAGACCCCACACCGCTACGACGACCGGCACCATGCCGACGATCAGGGCTGACGCTGCGACGCCCGCCAAATGCACGCTGACCACCAGGAACAGATAGTAGACGATGTTTCCCGCCAGGCTCAGCCAGGCAAGCGCGCGCCAGGCAGCAGCGTCCAGACCAGCAGTCACGATGCACCAGCGCGGCGCCAGCACGGCTGCGGCGATGAGGCCATAGGCCAGGTAGCGGCCTGCGCTGAGCAGCATCGGGGAGGCATCCGGCGCGAACTTCGGGGCCAGGAAAACCATTCCCCACATCGCCCCGGCGGCAAGGCCGCATGCGACCCCCGCTAGCCGTCCGGAGGCGAGGTTCATTTGTAGATCAGGAAGGGCTTTCGCACCTCGATCCAGTCCGCCTCATCCTGCAGGGCTATCGCATCGAGGTCCGCCGGGGTCGAGGCGGGATTATCGACCCACTCACGCAGGGAAGGTCCGCCGTTGATCACGTCGATCGGCAGCTTTCCGAAGGCGTACTCGTAGGGGAAGTCACGCCACAGATCGTAGTCCGGATAGAGCCGACGAATGGCCTTGAAGCCCAGGGCCTGTACCCGCCAGGGACGGAAGGCTGCGTGGTCGTAATGCGGGTCCTCGACGTGGATCTGGACACCGCTGCACAGTTCGCCGACGTGCTTGTGGAAAGTCGGCTGGAACCAGAAGTCCCTGAGGACGCAGCCCTGCACCCAGTCGGGCGCGAAGCCTCCCATCTCGGCGATGACGGCGCGGGCGTCGATGTCGGGCGCTCCGAACAGCTCCAGCGGGCGGGTGGTGCCACGCCCTTCCGACAGGGTCGCGCCCTCGACCATGACCGTCCCGGCATAGGCCCGCGCCATCGACAGGTTCGGGGCGTTCGGGCTGGGATTGATCCAGGACCGCTCCAGCAGCGGCCAGCCGTAGCCCGGCGCCGCATCCGGCCGCCAGCCTTGCATTTCGATCACGCGGTATTCGACGTCGAGCTTGAAGTGATGGATGAACCATCGCCCCATTTCGCCGAGCGTCATTCCGTGCCGCATCGGCATCGGACCCGCGCCGACGAAGCTTTCGTAGCCTGGGCGAAGCGTCAGCCCTTCGACCGGGCGTCCGGCCGGATTGGGCCGGTCCAGCACCCAGACGGCCTTACGGTGCTCGGCCGCCGCCTCCAGCACGTAAAGCAGGGTCGTGACGTAGGTGTAGATCCTGCAACCGAGGTCCTGAAGGTCGATCAGGATGACGTCGAACGTCTCCATCCACTCCGGCTTCGGGCGTCGCACCTCTCCGTAGAGGCTGAACACCGGAAAGCCGTGAACCGGATCGCGATAGTCCGGGCTCTCCATCATGTTGTCCTGGAGATCGCCCTTCATCCCGTGTTGCGGCCCGAAGGCGGCCGACAGGGTGATGTCCGGGCAGGCCGCCAGGGCGTCGATGGAGTGGACGAGATCCTCGGTCACCGACGCCGGATGGCCCAGAAGCGCCATCCGTCGCCCCACAAGCGCCCGGCGCAGCTCCGGCTCGGACAACAGGCGATCGACGCCGAACTTCATGGCAGCTCCAGGACGCGTGACGCGGGGTGATGGAAGTCCGGCTTATCCCCCGGATGGGTCACCGCCCAATAGGAAATCGAACCATCGACCGCCTGGATCACCGCGGACAGCCCCAACCGCCAGGGCAGGCCGCGTCCGAGGTCGCGGGGCCGAAGCCCCCCGAACACGGCCCACAGCTCGAACCTGTCCGGCATCACGCTGATCGCGGTGTCGTCGACAACGGCCGGGCGCATGCCCTGGCGTTCTCCAACAAAGGCGTAGGCAGCCCACTGGCTGGATGGCGAGAGGTTAAGCTCGATGTAGCCCTGCGTCTCCGTTCCGCCGATGAAGGCTTCGAAACAGGTGGTCTTCCAGAGTTCATCCGCCCGCTCGAACTCGGCCGAAGCCGGCCTGCGCACGGCGGCGATGTCGCCCGTCATCCGATAGACGAGGTTCAGCCCGTCGAACCCATGCCGCTGGACGGTGACGGACACGTCGATCTCCGGCCCAGGCGTCATGGGGTGAGGCTTCAACTGCACGGTCAGTGGGCTCAAACTCTTCCTTTCGTGGTCCCGGGCGGATCGCAGCCTAGACCCGAAACCCGGCGGGGCGCGAGACCCGGACACTTGGCGGGCGCAGTCAGCCGATTTCACCACTTCCCGGCGCTGCTGGCTTCCGGCTCAGCGCGGCTGCGCCGGTTCGGCCGAATGACGAAAGCGGGACGTCATGCTAGATGCGCCTCCCTCCCCGCCAGACGCCTCACCATGACCGATCACGCTTTCCAGTCCGACTTCCTGCGCACCCTACAGGCGCGCGGCTACATCCATCAGATCACCCATCCGGAGGACCTGGACGGCGCCCTGAAGGCGGGCGTGGTCAGCGGATACATCGGGTTCGACGCGACGGCGCCCAGCCTGCACGTCGGCTCCCTGATCCAGATCATGATGCTGCGGCGGCTCCAGCAGGCGGGGCATCGTCCGGTGGTCATCATGGGCGGCGGCACCACCAAGGTCGGCGACCCCACGGGCAAGGACGCCTCGCGACCCCAGCTGACCGACGAGACGATCCAGGCCAACATCGCCTCGATCCGCACGGTGTTCGAGCGTTTCTTGACCTTTGGGGACGACCCGACCGACGCGATCCTGATCGACAACGACGAGTGGCTGTCGACCTACGGCTACGTGCAGTTCCTGCGTGACTACGGCACGCATTTCACGGTCAACCGGATGCTGGCCTTCGACTCGGTGCGGCTGCGGCTGGAGCGCGAGCAGCCTATGACCTTCCTCGAGTTCAACTACATGCTGATGCAGTCGGTGGACTTCCTGGAGCTGAACCGCCGCCACGGCGTGACGCTCCAGATGGGCGGGTCGGACCAGTGGGGGAACATCACCTCGGGCGTCGATCTGGTGCGCCGAGTGGACCACAAGGCCGCCTTCGGCCTGACCACGCCGCTGCTGACCACCGCGTCGGGCGGCAAGATGGGCAAGACGGCCCAGGGCGCGGTCTGGCTGAACGCCGAACAGTTGAGCCCGTACGATTACTGGCAGTTCTGGCGCAACGTCGATGACGCCGACGCCGGTCGGTTCCTGCGTCTGTTCACGGACCTGCCGCTGGACGAAATCGCGCGGCTGGAGGCGTTGGAAGGCGCCGAGATCAACGACGCCAAGAAGGCCCTGGCCGACGCCGCCACCACGATGCTGCACGGCGCCGACGAGGCCGCGAAGGCTCGAGGCGCGTCGGAGGCCGCGTTCGAACAGGGCCGGCTGTCCGCCGATCTGCCGACCGTGGAGCTGCCGCGCGACGAGGTGGTGGGCGCCATGATCGCGGCGGTGGCCACGCGCGCGGGCCTGACGGCCTCTAACGGAGAGGCTCGCCGTCTGGCTCAGGGCGGCGGCCTGCGGCTCAATGACGTGGCGGTGACGGACGGCGGCCAGACTCTGACGGACGGCGACCTCAATCCTGACGGGGTTCTCAAGCTCGCCGCTGGCAAGAAGAAGATCGTCCTCGTTCGCCCCCTTTAGATCGAGCGGAGAAGACCATGCCTGAAGTCGGAGCCCCGGCCCCCGCCTTCGACCTGCCGGCCGACAACGGCGCGCGCGCGATCGTGCCCGATCCGGAGGGTCGCGCCGTCGTCCTCTATTTCTATCCCAAGGACGATACGACCGGCTGCACGCGTGAAGCCCAGGACTTCACAGCCCTGGCCGCAGAGTTCGAGGCGGCCGGCGCGACGGTCATTGGCGTGTCGAAGGACACGGTGCGCAAGCACGACCGGTTCAAGGCCAAGTACGACCTCGACGTCCGCCTCGCGTCCGACGAGGACGGCGCGGTCTGCGAAGCCTGGGGCGTCTGGGTCGAGAAGCAGCTGTATGGGCGCAAATACATGGGCATCGAGCGCGCCACCTTCCTGATCGCGGGCGACGGGACGGTGAAACAGGCCTGGCGAAAGGTCTCGGTCGCAGGACATGCGCAGGCGGTGCTGGACGCGGCCAGGGCCCTCTAGGACTTCGCCAAGCTTTCGGCCCTTCGGCCGCCAGTCTTGAAATACACGCGACAGGCGAAAAGAGGCCTGAGAATAGATTCGACCAGGCGAACTGGGCGCGGATTCGTGGTTAACAATGCATGAACGGTATTGCAGCGAGGCCACTGTTCCCGGATAAAACGTCCACAAGCGTGGGGGCGTTGTCATGGGGGAAGACGAATTCGCGGGGAAGCGCTCTCTGATCGAGCGATGGTTTCCAGAGCGACACGTCTATCTTCGTTCAAACGGTGAGACGCGTGGTCATGTGCTGACCAGCGGCCGGCAGATGACGCTGGCGGCCGTCGCTTTCGGCGTCGTCGCCTGGACCCTGGTGGCGTCCGGCGGCTTTCTGTTCAACCTCGTCGCCGCCGGCCAAGGCTCGGACGAGGTCGTTCTGGCCCGGCGCGAGTCCGAACGTCTGAACGCCGACCTGAAGGCCCGGCTGGAGACCGCCGTGGTGCGGATGTCGGCCACCACCGGCTCGCTCGATGAGATGGCGCAGATGGTCGAGCGCCGCCACGCCGCCCTGACCCAGGTGATGGGCATGTTCCAGGGCGTGCAGGGCGCCGAGGCGGCCCTGACCCCAGCGATCGTCCCCGCCAACGCGGGCGCCAGCCCTGTCCAGCGGATGGTGGGCGTGCGCCTGGACCAGGAACGCCTGATCGCGCGCGCCGAGACCTTCGCCCAGAGCCGAGCCGAACGCCTGCGCCTGGCCTTCAGGCTCGCCGGCCTGAACCCGGCGGCCTATGCGGGCGCCGGCCAGGCGCTAGGCGGCCCCCTGGTCGAGGCGCGCGATCCCCGGGCGCTCGGCGCCATCCTGGACGTGGACGAGGCGTTCGCCGCCCGCATCCAGCACGCGGCCGACAATCTGAGCGAGATGCGCGCCCTGACCGACGCCGCCGAGGGACTGCCCTTCGCTCGCCCGGCCCAGGCCCGGACGACCTCCGGCTTCGGCGTGCGCTTCGACCCCTTCAACGGCCGCCCCGCCCTGCACCAGGGCCAGGACTTCGCCGCGCCCCTGAACACCGCGATCCTGGCCCCCGCCCCCGGCGTCGTCTCCTTCGCGGGCGTGCGTTCAGGGTATGGCAATACGATCGAGATAGATCATGGACGCGGTTTCAAGACGCGCTTCGCCCATCTGAACGCCATGGCGGTCCAGCCCGGCCAGCAGGTCGCGCTCGGCCAGCGGATCGGCGCCATGGGCACCACCGGCCGCTCCACCGGCGTCCACCTGCACTACGAGGTGTGGATGGACGGCCGCCCGCAGAATCCCGCCCGCTTCCTCAGAGCAGGAGACCAGCTTGTTCAATAAAACCAAGAGCCCCGCCCCCGCGCCCCAGCCGGCGCGTCCCAACGCCAATCCGATCCCGCCCCTGCCCGACCTTCCGTCGCCGGCCGGTTCGCGGACGGCGGCCCCGGCCTCCCCGACACCCCAGCGCGGTCTGTCGACCCTGTCGGCCGACCTTCAGTTCGAGGGCAACATCTCCGGCGCCGGCGACATGCAGGTCGACGGCCAGATCAAGGGCGACGTCAAGGTCGGCCGGCTGATCATCGGCGAAACCGGCGCCGTCGAAGGCAATGTCGCAGCGGAATATCTGGAGGTGCGCGGCCGCATCGTCGGCGGCGTCCAGGGCAAGCAGGTCAAGCTGATCTCGACGGCTTACGTCGACGGCGACATCACGGCCGAACAGCTGTCGATCGACATCGGCGCCTATTTCCAGGGCCGGGTCCTTCAGGGCTCGCGTCAGGCTCCTGCCGCCCAGCGTCCCGCCGCTGCGGCCCCGGCGCCCGCGCCCCAGCCCTCCACGGCCGCCGACAGCGCCACCCCGCCGCACGGGGACCCGATGCCGATCATCCCGGACATGAAGGCCTGACGCCCTCTCCTCCCCATCCGCCACGCGGACAGGGAGGAGAGTTCACTCCACCGTGCTGCCGCGGGTCTCGCCGACCCGCGCGGCCAGCGCTGCGCCCATGAACGCGTCCAGGTCGCCGTCCAGCACCCCCTGGGTGTCGGAGGTCTCCACCTCGGTGCGCAGGTCCTTCACCATCTGATACGGCTGCAGGACATAGGATCGAATCTGGTGGCCCCAGCCGATGTCGGTCTTGGCGTCCGCCAGGGCCTGGGCCGCCGCCTCACGCTTCTGCAGCTCCAGTTCGTACAGCCGGGCGCGCAGCATCTTCCAGGCCTGTTCGCGGTTCTGGTGCTGTGAGCGTCCAGCCTGACAGGCCACGACGGTGTTGGTCGGGATGTGCGTCAGACGCACGGCCGAATCCGTCTTGTTGATGTGCTGCCCGCCAGCGCCGGAGGCCCGGTAGGTGTCGGTGCGCACGTCCGACGGGTTGATGTCGATCTCGATGGCGTCGTCCACCACCGGCGACACCCCGATCGAGGCGAACGAGGTGTGCCGCTTGGCCGCCGCGTCATAGGGGCTGATGCGCACCAGCCGGTGCACCCCGGATTCCGACTTCAGCCAGCCATAGGCGTTGGGGCCCTTCACCTGGATGGTGGCGGACTTGATGCCGGCCTGTTCGCCCGGCTCCTCGGCCTCCACCTCGACCTCATAGCCATGGGCCCGGGCCCAGCGGGTGTACATGCGCAGCAGCATGCCGGCCCAGTCGTTCGACTCGGTGCCGCCGGCGCCGGAGTTGACCTCAAGATAGGCGTCGTTGCCGTCGGCCTCACCGGACAGCAGGGCCTCCAGCTCGGCGCGGGCGGCCCGCTCCTTGATCGCCTTCAGGCTGGCGCGGGCGTCCTCCAGGGCCGCTTCGTCGCCCTCCTCGTCGGCCATGTCGGCCAGCATGACCCCGTCCTCGAGGCCCTGCTCCATCTCCTTGACGGCGTTGATCTGGGCTTCCAGCCGCGAGCGCTCGCGACTGACGGCCTGGGCCTCGTCGGGCCTGTCCCACAGGGTCGGGTCCTCGACCCGGGCGTTCAGCTCATCGAGCTTTCGGACGGCGACATCCCAGTCAAAGACGCCTCCTGAGCAGAGCGACGCTCTGCTCGATGTCGGCCTTCATGGCCTCGACATCCGGTCTCATCGCAAACTCCGGCGAAAGGTGAGGCGCGGACATAGAGCGCGCCGGTCGAAAGGGAAAGGCGCCAAGGGCTGCGCGCCCCCTAGAACAGCCCCTCCAGATCCTCCGCCAGTTCCTTCTTCGGGGGCGGGGGCACGTTGGGCGGGGGCGGAGCGGCGGACGGGGGCGGATTGGCCGCCTCCTGCTCGCGCCTGAGGACGTCATAGTAGTTCTGCGGGCCGGTCGGGGCGGCCGGCGCTCGCGGCCGTTGCTCCTCCTCACGCCTGCGCTCGGTGCCGGGCCGGAAGGCCTCCTCGATGCCGTTGACGCTCCGGAAGATGGCGTTCTTGGGCCGCACGAACGGGCGCGCCGGGCGCGTCTTCAACGCCTCGGTCATGAAGTCGATGAACACCGGCACGGCCGCCGTCGTGCCCGTTTCGCCATGGCCCAGCGGCCGGTTGTCGTCGAAGCCGATGAACACGCCCACGACGATGTCGGTGGTGAAGCCTACGAACCAGGCCGAGCGGTATTCATTGGTCGTGCCGGTCTTGCCGCCGACCCAGCGGCCCAGCCCCCGGGCGCTGGCGGCGGTTCCGCGCTGGACCACGCCTTCGAGCATGGAGGCGACCTGGTAGGCGGTGATCGGGTCGATGACCTGCTCGCCCCGGGCGGTCAGGCGCGGCGATTCCTGGCCCGTGAAAGGCCGTCCGCATTCGCGGCACTGGCGGCGGTCGGAGCGGAAGATGGTCTCGCCGTTCCGGTCCTGGACCAGTTCGATCAGATAGGGGTCGATCCGCCGGCCGCCGTTCACGAAGGCCGAATAGGCGGCGGTCAGGCGATAGGGCGTGGTCTCTCCCGCCCCGAGCGAGACCGACAGGTTCGGCTCCAGGTTCCCGACGCCCATCTTGCGGGCCAGGTCCACGACCTTGCCCATGCCGATGGCCTGGGCCAGTCGCACGGTCATGACGTTGCGCGACAACTCAAGCCCGCGTCGCAGCGTCTGCGGGCCATAGTACTGCCGGCTGTAGTTCTCGGGCGTCCAGCGGCGGCCATTCGGCCCGCCGGCGAAGCTGATCGGCGCGTCGAGCACGATCGAGGCGGGCGTATAGTCGCCCTCCAGCGCCGCCGCATAGACGAAGGGCTTGAACGCCGAGCCGGGCTGCCGCCGGGCCTGGGTCGCGCGGTTGAAGCTGGACAGGGCGTAGGAATAGCCCCCCACCATGGCCAGCACCCGGCCCGACTGCGGATCGATGGCCACCAGGGCGCCGTTCACGGCTGGCACCTGCTTCAGGGCGAACTGCCCGCCCCTGGGCTCGACGAAGATCAGGTCCCCGCGCTTCAGCGGCCGGTTGGCGTTGGCCCAGGCCGC
Source organism: Pseudomonadota bacterium (assembly GCA_023386645.1). GTDB lineage: Bacteria > Pseudomonadota > Alphaproteobacteria > Caulobacterales > Caulobacteraceae > Brevundimonas. The sequence continues at coordinate 8,951 of JAEWJI010000024.1, read as the reverse complement.
GTCCTCGACGATCAGGGTCCCGGTGCGGTCGTCTCGCGCGGTGCGGACGCGGACCGTATTGCCGGCGACCGACTCCACCGCCGCCGCCTGCCAGGCGCGGCGCTCCGGCGGGGTCGTCTTCTTCAGGGCCGCCTGCTGCCAGCCGTCGGCGAAATCCGTCGTCCCCCAGGCCCCGCGCCAGCCGTGGCGACGGTCATAGTTCTCCAGCCCGGTCATCAGCGCAGCCCGCGCCGCCGTCTGCAGCGTCGGGTCCAGGGTCGTGCGCATATAGAAGCCGCCGGCGTTCAGCTGATCGCCGAAGTCCCTGTTCGCCCGGGCCTGCCTGCGCGCCTCCTCCACGAAGAAGTCCGCGTCGCGATAGGCCGCGCGCTGCGGCGCGTCATTGGTGACCAGCGGCCGGGCCCGCGCCTGCGTCAGCTGCGCCTCGGTCAGCCAGCCGTTTTGCGCCATTTCGCCCAGAACCCAGTCGCGCCGCCCCTTGGCGGCGGCCGGATGGCGCTTGGGATGATAGTTGTTCGGCCCCTTGGGCAGGGCCGCCAGGAAGGCCGCCTGGTCCGGCGTCAGCTGGTCCAACGACTTGCCGAAATAGTTGTAGGCGGCCGAGGCCACCCCGTACGAGCGGTAGCCCAGGAAGATCTCGTTCAGATACAGCTCGAGAATCTGCTCCTTGGTCAGCGTCGCCTCCAGCCGGCTGGAGAGGATCGCCTCCTTCAGCTTGCGGCCGATCGTCGATTCGTTGGTCAGCAGAACGTTCTTGGCCACCTGCTGGGTGATGGTCGATCCGCCCTCCAGCCGCCGTCCCGACACGAAGTTGAAGACGTTCTTGAACATCGCCCGGCCAAGGCCCGAGACGTCGATCCCACCGTGCTGGAAGAAGTTGCGGTCCTCGGCCGCCAGGAAGGCCTGCACCAGCGGCGTCGGAATCTGCTCGTAGGGCACGTAGATGCGCCGCTCGTCCGAGAACTCGCCGATCAGGGTGCCGTCGCCAGCATAGACCCGCGTCGCCGTGGGCGGGCGATAGTCCGCCAGCTCGGTCGCGTCCGGCAGGTCGTGGAACAGCCAGGCGGCGTAGATGGCCACCACCAGCCCGGCCAGCGCGATCGCGCCCAGCAGGCCGATGCCCGCCATCACGAACCAGCGTTCGGCAACCTTCACCTGAAACTCCGACAGACGCCCTCAGCTAGCGGGTTTAGCCGCCGTCCGCGTTCGCCGCTAGGGCGCCCGAGCGACGCTCCAGCTCCTTTCGGGCCGCAGCGACGACCGACGGGTCCATGTCGTCCTGCGCCGCCATCCAGCGGAGGTAATCGTCGGGCGGCTCGGCCCAGGCGCGGCCCCGATGCTTGCCGAACGGCACACGGTCCAGCGGACGGGGCTCAGAGGTCCAGGCGATCAGCTGCTCGACGGTCGCGGATCGCAGCAGGTCGATCAGGATGTGGGCCGTCACCCAGGCGTCCGGACCCGCCCGATGGGCCGGATTAGCCAGGGCGGGATCGAGCCTCAGGCCGCGCCAGCAGCGCAGCACCTGGTTCGAATGGCCCGGCGCATCCGGCCAGGCCCGCTTGGCGGACATAACGGTGCATATCCACGGCAGGCCGCCGGTCGCCGTATCGGCGATGAAGGCCCGCTCGAACCGCGCGTTATGCGCCACCATCACGTCGGCGGGTTCGGCGAACATCTCGCGCAGTGCATATTCGTCGCAATGCGGATCGGCCTCGCAGAAGTCCTCCAGCGTGAGGTGGTGCACCGCCATCGCATGAAAGGAGATCTCGCCCTTCGGCCTGAACAGCTTCGAAACAGGCGGACGGGCGCGCCAGCCTCCCTCTTCGGCCACCACATCCACGAAGCCGACTTCGAGGATTTCGGAGGTCCGATCCCCGCCGCTGGTCTCCAGGTCCACGACTCTCAGGCGCATGGACGGGAGATAGCGATCAGCACGCCGATCCGCATCTCTTACCTCCGCTCATCTCCGCTTTCGCGGGATGAGCGGGGATCAGGCGAGAGCCCTACCGTGACCCGCCCGCGCTCAGTCCGCCCGCCAGCTGCAGCGGGGCCGAAGGTTCGGAGAAATACCGGTCGATGCCGTCGGCCACGGCCCGCATCATCCGCCGGCGCGCCCGCTCGTCGTTGAGCGCCCGCTCGTCCTCGGGGTTGGTGATGAACCCCATCTCCAGCAGCACGGCGGGCACGTCGGGAGCCAGCAGAACGGCCAGGCCGGCGTCGCGATGACTGCGCCGCAGCAGCGGCCGCTCCGCCGCCTCGAGGTGGCTTAGCAGCACCCGCGCGAACTGGGCCGAGCGGTTCTGGGTCGCGCGCTGGGTCATGTCCAGCAGGATGCGGTCGACGGAGGGGTCCCGGCCCGGCAGGTGCAGGTCGCGGCTCCAGTCCTCGCGGCCGGTAAACTCGCGCACTGCGCGGCCCGCGCCCTGTTCGGACAGGGTGTAGACGCTGGCGCCCCGGGTGGCCGGATCGGCCCCCGCGTCGGCGTGCAGCGAGATGAACAGGTCCGCTCCGGCCGCGCGCGCCATCCGCACACGCTGGTTCAGCCCGACGTAGGTATTGCCTGTCCGGGTCAGTTGCACCCGATACCGCCCACGCCTTTCCAACTCAGCCTTCAGCGCCAGGGCGGCGGTCAGGGTGACCGCGCTCTCACGGGAATGCGCGCCCATGGCGCCCGGATCGCGCCCGCCGTGGCCCGGGTCGATGACCACCAGGGGCCGCTCGGCCCGCCGCGCCGGAGGCGCCGGGCGGTTCGCGACCGGCGCGGTCGCGGCGCGTCCCGTCGATTTCAGGTCCATCACGTAACGATAGTGCGCCACGCCGTCTCCGGGGGGCAGCAGGAAGCGGCGCTCGACCTCGACGCCCCGCGACAGGTCCAGTTCCACGCGCGAGACGCCCGCCGTCGAGCGAACACGATAGCGCCGCACCAGGCCCGACCCGTCGCCTTCGAGACCGCGCCCGGCCGCCACCCCAGTCAGGGCCAGGACCAGCCGCCCGTCGTCGCCCGCGTCGTCGATCGCGCCGCGAGCGGAGCGCGCCAGGTCCAGCACCACCCGGGTCCGTTCGGCATCGCCGCCGAAGCGGACGCGCATCACCTGGCTCTCGGCGCCCGAGGCCATCCCCTGGCTGGCGAAGAAGGAGGCGGCGCACAGGACGACGAGCGCCAGAGCGGTCATCGCCCACTGGCGGAGCCCCCAAGGGGTCTCGCTGTTCGTCCACCCACCGCGCATCGTTTCTCGCGCCCGTCGCTTCTCGCTTTGGCTCCTTATGGCGCGCTCTGGTGGCCATTGGGTTAAGGCGGCGCGCCGGATCGGTCTTTCATTTCGCCGACAGCGTCACTATGATTGTGTTCACTGGCGAGCGATCGCGGGCCCGGCGTTTCGCTGGACCGACCAACCGCCAGTTGACTTCCATCGCTTCGAAATCGCCCGGGATCGCCCCGGCGCTTCGAAGGACGGGGCCCGAGGGCCGCGCCATTCGCGGCGCGCCGACCGGCTCCAGGACCGACGACCTCATGGGCTCCACCGCCTGCGCATTCGACCGGCTCGTGCCGGACCGCGTCGCCCTCGGCGACGCTATGCGCGCGACCGCCCTTTCCTTCATTCGGCGAGCCGCCACAGCACCCCAGGGCACAGCCCTGCGCGGGCCCGGCAGAGCGCGCCAGAGAGAGACCCTTCATGTCAAAGACCATGCTGATCGATGCAGCGCACGCGGAAGAAACCCGCGTCGCCATCGTGGACGGACGCCAGATTGAGGAATTCGACTTCGAGTCGAAATCCCGCCGCCAGCTTCGCGGCAACATCTATCTCGCCAAGGTCACCCGGGTAGAACCCAGCCTCCAGGCCGCCTTCGTCGAATACGGCGGCAATCGCCACGGCTTCCTGGCCTTCAACGAGATCCACCCGGACTACTACCAGATCCCCGTCGCCGACCGCGAAGCCATCATGGCCGAGGCGCACGACGACGACGATCACGAGGACGACCTCGGTCGCGAGAGCACCGACGACGAGGCCGATTCCGAAGGCAAGCTGGCCGACGAGGAACGCCTGAAGCGGCGCCTGATGCGGCGCTACAAGATCCAGGACGTCATCCGCCGCCGGCAGATCCTGCTGGTCCAGGTCGTGAAAGATGAGAGGGGCGGCAAGGGCGCGGCCCTGACCACCTGGCTGTCTCTGGCCGGCCGCTACTGCGTGCTCATGCCCAACACCGGCAAGGGCGGCGGCATCTCGCGCAAGATCACCCAGGCGTCGGACCGCAAGCGCCTGAAGGCCGCGGCTGCCGCCCTGGACGTGCCGCGCGGCATGGGCCTGATCATCCGCACCGCCGGCGCCAAGCGCACCAAGGCGGAGATCAAGCGCGACTACGAGTATCTGCTGCGCCTGTGGGAGACGATCCGCGAGACCACCCTCGCCTCCCACGCTCCCTCCCTGATCTACGAGGAGGAGAACCTCGTCCGCCGCGCCGTGCGCGACATGTTCGACAAGGACTTCGACGGCATCCAGGTCGAGGGCGTCGAGGGCTTCAAGGAGGCGCGCGACTTCATGCGCGTGCTGATGCCCTCCCAGGCCAAGAAGGTGCACCTGTACCAGGGCGCCAAGCCCCTGTTCGCCGCCAACGGCATCGAGGAGCTGCTGACCCAGATCCACCAGCCGGTGGTGCCGCTGAAGTCCGGCGGCTACCTGGTGATCAACCAGACCGAGGCCCTGGTCGCCATCGACGTCAACTCCGGCCGCGCCACCAAGGAGCGGAACGTCGAGCAGACGGCGTTCAAGACCAACTGCGAGGCCGCCGTCGAGGCCGCCCGCCAGCTACGCCTGCGCGACCTCGCCGGTCTGATCGTCATCGACTTCATCGACATGGAGGAGTCGAAGAACAACCGCACCGTCGAGAAGATCCTGAAGGACGCGCTGGCCAGCGACCGGGCCCGCATCCAGATGGGCAAGATCTCCGGCTTCGGCCTGATGGAGATCAGCCGCCAGCGCCGCCGCCTGGGCGTCATCGAGGGCGCGACCGAGGCCTGCCCGCACTGCCAGGGCACGGGCCGCATCCGCTCGGCCGAATCGGCGTCCCTGATGATCCTGCGCGCCGTCGACATTGAGGCGGGCAAGGGCGGCGCGGGCTCGATCAACCTGCGCGTCTGCACCGCCGTCGGCCTCTACATCCTGAACCACAAGCGCGACTATCTGCGACGGCTGCAGGAGCGGCGCGGACTGAACGTCATCGTCCAGATCGACGACAGCCTGGCCCAGGGCGAGCACGCCATCGAGCGCACCGAGACCAACGAGGACTTCGTCCCCGCCGAGCGCGACCTGTCGCCCGTCGACCTGATCGACGACGGCTATGACGACAGCGCCTGGTCCGAGGACGAAGACGAGGAAGACCTCGAGGACGGCTTCGAGGACACCGACGACGCCGAGGACAGCGAGGACGGGGGCCGTTCCGAACGCGCGTCCGGCGAACGGAGCGAGGGCGAACGCGATCGCGGACGCGGCCGTGGACGTCGTCGCCGTGGCGGCCGTCGCGATGACTTCGCTCCCGCCAGTGACGAAGCATCGGCCGAGAGCGAGGACTTTGACGGCTCGGATGACGCCTCGGCGGACGGTTCGGACGACGAGAACAACCGCCGTCGCCGTCGCGGACGCCGTGGCGGCCGGCGCGTGCGCGAGGACGGGCCGCGCGACGGCTTCGTCTGGGTGCGTGGCCGCACCCCGTCCCTGGAGGATCCCTTCGTCTGGTTCGACCCGCTGAACCCCGAGCGCGGCGACCGCCCGGCCCTGGCCGAGGCTCCCGCCGAGACGGCGGTCCGCGAGGAGCGTCCGCGCGTGGACGGCGAAGAGCGTGAGGGCGGCCGTCGTCGCCGTCGTCGCGGTCGCGGCCGTGGCGGCGATCGTCCGATCGACCGCGAGCAGCCCATCGACCTGGCGTCCGGTCCCGACACTGCGCTCGAGGCGCCGGGTTTCGACACCACGGGCGAGTCCGTTCCGGTGGACCAGAGCGGCTCGGAGTCGCCGGCGGCCCCGATCGCGGAACCTGCTCCCGCCGAGCCTCAGCGCCGCCGCGTCCGGCGCAAGGCCGCCGCGACCTCGGTTCCGGCGACCGACCTCGCCCCCGAGGCCAGCTCGGACGAGGCGTCGCCCGAAGCCTCGCCGACCCAGGCCCCGGTTCTGATCGGCGACGCGCCCGAGACCGCAGTGGAGCCGATCGAAGCCGAGTCGGCGCCGGAAATCACTCAGCCTGAGCCCGAGCCGGTGGTCCTGGTCGAGGCGGCGCCCGCGCCCACGGCGGAGGCCGATCTCAGCGCGATCATCGCCAACGACCCGGCCCAGATCCAGGCTCCGCCGGAGAAGCCGAAGCGCGGATGGTGGCGCCGCTGAGCCGCCACGATTAGATTGTCGAAAGGCAGGCGGGGGGCCAGGCCGAAATCGGTTCGATCGGACGCGGTCCGAACGGGCTCAGATTTCGGCCCGGACAGTTGGTCGTTTGAGGAGCATCCCTTGATCCGACGTTCCCGCCTGCCGATCCGATCCCTGCCCTTCCGATCGCTGTTCGCGGCGGCGGCCGCGGCCCTGATGCTGCTGCCGGCCCCGGCCTCGGCCCAGAGCGCCATCCGGGACACCGAGATCGAGGCGATCATCGACGAATGGTCGGCCCCGGTGCTCACCGCCATGGGCCTCGACCCGCAGGAGGTCGAGATCCTGCTGATCAACGACAACAGCCTGAACGCCTTCGCCATTCCTGGCCGGGTCATGGGGCTGCACACCGGCCTGATCCTGGAGACCGACACGCCCAACGAACTCCTGGGCGTGATCGCCCACGAGGCGGGGCACATCAAGAATCGGCACGTGCTGCGTGAAGGCGCCAACAACGCGGGCATGCAGCCCTTCCTGATGACCATGGCCCTGGGCGCCCTGGCGGCCGTCGCGGGCGCGCCTGACGCCGGAGCGGCTCTCATCGCGTCGAGCCCTTACTTCGCGACCCTGAGCGCCGTCCGCTACATCCGGAGCCAGGAGGGCGAGGCCGACCTCACCGCCGCCCGAGCGCTCGAGGCGGCCGGGGAGAGCGGCCGCGGCCTCGTCGGGTTCTTCGAGAACTTCCGCTCGCAGGAGGTGTTCTCCGACGCGCGGCGCTATCCCTATTTCCGCACCCACCCCCTGTCGTCGGATCGGATCGAGGCGCTGCGCCGCCCCGTCCTGGCCGGCGCGCACTACGACCGCGTCGACAGCCCCGAGCGCCTGGCCCAGCACGCCCTTGTCCTGGCCAAGATCCACGCCTTCATGGATCACCCCAACCAGACGCTACGCGACTACAAGGCCGACGATCCCTCGCTTCCGGCCCGCTACGCCCGCGCCATCGGCCTCTACAAGGACGGGCAGACCGACAAGGCGCTTGAAGCCGTGGACGCCCTGCTCGCCGAGCAGCCGGATAATCCCTACTTCTGGGAGCTCAAGGGCCAGATCCTGTTCGAGGAGGGCCGGCCGCAGGACGCCCTGGCGGCCCACCAGCGCTCGGTCGATCTCGCCCCCGACGCGCCCCTGCTGCGCATCAACCTGGCCCCCGCCCTGATAGAAACCAACGACCCGGCCCAGCTGGCGCGCGCCGTCGCCGAGCTTAAGCACGCGAGGGCGCGCGAGGACGACAACACCCTGGCCTGGCGCCTGCTCAGCCAGGCCTACGCCAGCCTGGGCCGAGAGGGCGAGGCGCGGCTGGCCTCGGCCGAATACTATTTCGCCATCGGCCGCGAGGAACAGGCCACCCAGTTCGCCCTGCGCGCCCGCCCCCTGCTGGAGCCCAACTCCATCGAATGGCGCCGCGCGGTCGATATCGTCCTGTCGTCCGGCGCGACGACACAGGACCTCGACGACCTCGACCGCCGCGAGGCCGAGCGGCCGCGTCCCCTGTCCTGATCAGCCCCTTCCCGGAACGCCCTGATGACCGATCCCACGCCGCCCCGCCCCGCTGCCCTGTCCAGCCGGACCCTGGGCTGGGCCGCCCTGGCCGTGGCGGTCGCGGCCCTGGCGCTGGCGGCGGCGCCCTGGCTGGGCGGAGCCGGCTTCGTGCGCAGCTATCTGGTCGCCCACCCGGACGTGCTGGACGAGGCGGTCGCCGCCCGCCAGGCCAATGAGGACAGCCAGCGGGCCGAGGCGATCAACGCCGCCGTCGCCGCCAACCCGGCCCTGCTCCGACCCGACCCGCGCGATCCCGCCTTTGGGCCCCCCGATGCCAAGGTCACGGTGATCGAGTTCTTCGATTTCCGCTGCCCGGGCTGCAAGGCGGTGACCCCGGATTATCTGCGTCTCATCCAGGCCAATCCCGACGTGCGCTTCGTGTTCAAGGACTGGCCGATCCTCGACCGGGGCGAAGACGTGACCTCCCAGTACGCCGCCCGCGCCGCGCTCGCCGCCCACCAACAGGGCAAGTACCTCCCCGTCTACGAGGCGCTGATGGCCGAACGGTCGTTGACGCCCCAGTCCATCGACCGCGTCCTGACCGAAGCCGGCGTCGACCTGGCCCGCGCCAGGGCCGCCATGGCGTCTCCCGAGATGGCCCGTCATGTCGCGGACATCCACACGACCGCCGCCGCCTTCCAGCTGACCGGCACCCCCACCTTCCTGATCAACGGGCGCACCACCGCTTCCATCGCGCCCGACGAGGTCGCCGCCGCGATCCGGGACGCGAAGACCTAGCCTCCTCCCCTCGCGGGAGGTGAGAAGATGCGGGCGCATCTCCCCGATGATCCGGGCGCTGGCGTCGGATTCTCGCGCTTAATCAAAGCCTGTCCCATCTCTCGACCCATTTAGCGCCCCAGCCTTTGGCGCTGGGGCATGCTTTTCCGCGTCCTGTCGCACAGGGAGGCTCGCTCGGCCGGCGATCCGAAGCGGCGGCGGGAGTGAAGGCAGCGGGCCGCGACCGATCTTCGGATCCGGGACGCGGGAACTGAGCAGATGCAACTCTGG
>JAEWJI010000004.1 GCA_023386645.1 Pseudomonadota bacterium | reverse complement strand
GATCACCCCCTCCACCATGCTTCGCATGGTCCCCCTCCCCCATCGGGGGAGGATCATGCGCGCCCGTCGGTGGGCCTACATCAGCCAGACCATCATCCGCGTATCCACCGTCTCGCCCCGCGCCTGGCTGAACTGCGGCCGGGTCTCGCCGGTGTAGAGGAAGCCCGCCTTCTCCAGGACGCGGCCCGAGGCGGGGTTGTCGGCGAAATGACCGGCCATCAGGGCGCGCCGCTTCCACTTCCGCCCGGCCCAGACCAGGGCGCCCTCCAGGGCCTCGGTCGCATAGCCCCGGCCCCAGAACTCGCGTCCGATCCAGTAGCCGGTCTCGGGCATCGGGTCCCCGTTCTCGAACATGCCCAGTACGCCGACCGGCCCGTGGTCCTCGTGCTCGATGACGAAGGTCGCGGCCCGCCTCGGATCCTGTCCCGCCACCTGGACCACGAAGTCCTCGGCGTCGCGCGCCCGATAGGGGTGCGGCATCCGCATGGTCATCCGGGCGATGTCCGGATCGTCCGCCAGGGTCGCGAGGCGCGGCACGTCGTGAAGCCCCGGGCTGCGCAGGACCAGTCGCCGGGTTTCCACCACGGGGCCGGATTCGATGATGCACATGCGCGTCGCCTCGTTCACGTGCCGCCTCCTTGGAGGGCTCGGGCGGCTGCGAGGCGGGGGAACGAAAACGGGGAGCCTGGTGATCCAGACTCCCCGCGGAATATTTCCCTTGGTCCGGATCGGCGGCTTCTGGAGCCTTCGCGATCCGGGGTGTCGGTCCGTTTCGCGCTATTCGGCGGCCATCATGGTCGGCTGGGCGTCGTCATTGGCCGGAAGGATGGACACGTAACAACGACCACCGCGCTTGGTGGTGAACTTCACGGCGCCGTTGGTGAGCGCGAAAAGGGTGTGGTCACGGCCCATGCCGATGTTGTCACCCGGGTGGAAGGTGGTGCCGCGCTGACGCACGATGATGTTGCCGGCCAGCACGCGCTCGCCGCCGAACTTCTTCACGCCCAGGCGCTTCGACTCGGAGTCGCGACCGTTGCGCGACGAACCACCGGATTTCTTGTGAGCCATGGTCTGCTCCTTACGTCCTTAGTGCGCTACCGGCCGGTCGGCCTGTCGAGCGCAGGAAATCTATATCAGGCTTCGTCGGTCGAAGCAGCGGTTTCGGTCTCGGCCTTCGGGGCCTTCTTGGCGGCGGGCTTCTTGGCCGGCTTGGGAGCCTCGGCCTCGACCACCGGAGCGGCCTCGACACGCGGCGCCAGGCCACGGGCGCGCAGGTTCATCTCCGCCTTGGTCAGGCTCTGGGTCGAGCCGTCCCACTTGGCGCTCTCGCCGGCGCCTTCGATGCCGGTGATGCGCAGCACCGATTCCATCTGGCGATGGCCGTTGGTGCGGCGATAGCCCTGGCGGCGGGTCTTCTTGAAGATCTTGATCTTCTCGCCCTTGCGGGTCTCGACCAGGGTCGCGGCGACCGTCGCGCCGTCGATCAGCGGCGCGCCCACGGTCACGCCCTTGTCGCCGCCCAGCATCAGCACTTCGCCGAAGGAGACGTCGCCGCCGGCTTCACCGGCCAGCTTTTCGACGACGATCACATCGCCCGGTTGAACCCGGTACTGCTTGCCGCCGGTCTTGATCACCGCGTACATCGGTCTGCCTTTGAGAACGCAAAAATGAGTGCGCCCGCAGGGACCCCCGCGGGCGAAGAGGCGGCGATATAGAGCGAGGGCGAGGTCCAAGTCAACGTGAATCGGGCTCGAACTATCCTCCCCCGCTGCGCGGGTAAGGATAGACCGCCCCTAGCCCCCGCCCCGCCCTCTGTGCGAAACGGCGGCATCCGGGGAGCCGAACCATGACCGACCGCCGCATCGAGGCCGCGCGCACCATCGTCGCCCATCTGGCCGACCTGCTTCAGGCCGACCTGTCGCTCCGCCTGTGGACTGGCGAGGTCCTGCCTCTGGGCCCGAACGCCCGCGACGACATCCAGATCGTGGTGGCCCGCCCCTCGGCGGTGCGCCGCCTGCTGCTCAAGCCCGGCCTGATGACCCTGTTCGAGCAGTTCGCCTCGGGCGACCTGCGCATCGAGGGCGGCTCTCCGCTGGAGGCCGCCGACCGCTGGGACCACGGACGGGCCGTTCACATGGTCCGCCGCGCCGACAAGGGGCTGGTGCTGAAGAACGCCCTCCCCTTCCTGCTGGGCGGCGGCGATCAGGGCGCGACCGAACTGCCCGCCTGGGACAGCACCGGAAACGACGGCATCGGCGCCGACAAGGCCGGCCGCCGGGACCAGGACTTCATCCAGTTCCACTACGACGTCGGCAACGACTTCTACGCCCTCTTCCTCGACCCGGAGATGGTCTATTCCTCGGCCTACTTCCTGGATCACGACACGACGCTGGAGCGCGCACAGGAAGAGAAGCTGGACCGCATCTGCCGCAAGCTGAGGCTCCAGCCCGGCCAGAAACTCCTCGACGTCGGCTGCGGCTGGGCCGGCCTGTCGTGCTGGGCGGCCAAGCACTACGGCGTCACCGTCCATGGCGTGACCCTCAGTCAGGCCCAGCTGGACTACGGCCGCGCCAAGGTCGCGCGCGAGGGCCTGTCCGACCGTGTGACGCTCGAGCTCAAGGACTATCGCCAGATCGAGGCCTCAGGCGAATACGACGCCATCAGCCAGGTCGAGATGTTCGAACACGTCGGCTTCGCCAACCACGAACGCCACTTCCGCGAGATGCGCCGCCTGCTGAAGCCCGGCGGCCTCTATTTCCACCAGGCGTCGGTGCGGCGCGGCGGCGTCGATCCGATCAAGCCGACCGCCACCACCAAGGTCATCACCCGCTTCATCTTCCCGGGCGGAGAGCTCGACACCATCGGCATGACCGTCACCAACCTCGGCCGCTTCGGTTTCGAGACGCTGGACGTCGAGGACATGCGCGAGCACTTCGAACTGACGCTCAAGCACTGGGAAGACCGGCTCTACGCCCGCCGCGAGGAGGCCTACGCCCTGGCCGGCGAGGCGCGCACCCGTCTGTGGCTGATCTATTTCGCCTTGTTCAAGAAGAGCTTCGAGCGCGGGTCGGTCCTGGTCTACCAGACCGTGGCCCAGCGCCGCCGCCCCGGCCCCTCCGGCCTGCCGCTTGACCGCGCCAGCCTCTACGCGCCGCGCGACGCCAAGCCCGTGAAGCCTAAACCCGCGCCCAGGCCGCGCGGCCCGCTCGCCAAACTCGCCGCCCTGGCCAAGGGCGGGCGCGGGAAGGGCTGATCATCAGTTCGGACTCCCGAGGCCAGGCGCCGCGACCAATAACCGCGATTTCCCGGTCCAAGGCGGTGCGCTATGCTCGGTGATGACCACCGCTCGCCCGTTGAATCTGGCCTGGTCCGTCTCCTCGGATACGACGCCGGACGCCCTGGATCATTACCGCCACGGCATGCACGACCTCTATCAGGTCGATGTGACGCCGCCGTCCGGACGCGCCTTCTTCAACGATTCCCACATCACCCTCTTCCAGGCCGGAGCGATCGGAACCGGCCGCTCGGTTCGCCAGACCCTCAGCCGGGATGCCGGGGACATCCGGCGCTCGGGATCGGACGCCATCAGCATCACCCTGCATCGCGCCCCGGTGGTCGCCGATTGCGACAATCGCTCGGTTTCCGCGCCGGCCGGCTCCATCCATGTACGCGACCTGGCCCGGCCGGCCGCCGCCTGTCTGGATCAGGTCGACCTCGTCAGCCTCCTCGTTCCCAGGGAGCGGCTCAGCGCGGATTTCCTGGCCCTTGATCTGCACGGGCTCGCCCTGACGCCGCCATCCGCCGCCGCCTTCCTGCTGGCCCGTCATCTGGAGAGCCTCGCGGAGATCGCGCCGCGTCTGACCGAGGCCGAAGGCGAAGCCGCCATCGAGGGCGTGGTCCTGTTGCTCCAGGGCGCGGTCGGAGAGGCTCCGGCCCTCGCGTCCCGACCCGCGACGGACTCCTTGATCCACACCGTGCGCCAGGTCGCCGACCGGATCATCGAACAGCGACTGCTTGAGCCCGACCTCGACGCCGCCGTCTTGGCCGCCGCCTGCCGCGTCTCGCGCACCACCCTGTATCGCGCCTTCGAGCCCAGCGGCGGCGTCGCCCGGGCCATCCGGGACCGGCGCCTCGACCGGGCCCGCGCCGTCCTCGCCGCCCGAACGGGCCTCCATCCCACCGTGACCGAGGTGGCCGAAGCTCATGGCTTCGTCCACCACAGCCATTTCAGCCGCCTGTTCCGCCAACGGTTCGGCCATCCACCCTCGCAGACGCCTTTGGTCGGCCGGGGCCACGAAGAGGCGCCCCACGGGGCGGCCCCGATGCGCCACGACCTCCTCGCCGACTGGCTGCGTCGATAGGGCGCGCCGGGCTGTACTCTGCGTCCCTGACTTGGGACCTGCCGTCATTCCTTAATATATTACAAACAGATACGATCTGCTCCGTGACGCCTAGCGCGTCGGGGGAGTTTGTTATGTCGAGTCGATACCAGCAGTCCGGGCGGGCGATGCTCGCCGGCGCCGCCGCCATTCTGTGCCTGCTCATCCCTGTGGCGGCCACGGCCCAGACCCGGTTGTTCAATAACCAGGCCTTCCTCCAGGCGCCCAACGCCGAAGTCGGGGTCAGGCCGAACGGGGCCTTCGGCTCAACCTCGGTGCCGGCCGGCTACCATTCCAACACCGGCGCATGCCTGGGCTTCATCGTCAGCCGCAACTCCAATGGATGGGGCGCCGGCGCCCAGATCGACGGCGACTTCTTCTGTCCGGGTAACCCGACCGAGATATGGTCGCTCACGGTCAATGGCGCGACGGCGTTCAATACCGAGAACGCGACCGGCATTCCCGGGACGCTTGGCGGCCTGGTGGTCGGTCCCCCGACCCATTCCGTCACCTGGACCAGCAACGCGCCCTTCAACGGCGTCGCCATTTCCCAGACCTACTCGCTGAGCCATACCGACCAGACCCTGCGCATGAGCGTCACCGTCACCAACACGACCGGCGCCGCGATCAACGGGGTGCAGTTCGCGCGCGTCGTGGATCCCGACAACGCGACGTCCCCCGGCCAATTCACCAGCACCGACCTCGTGGTCTCCCAGGCCCCCGCCCAGGTCACCGCCAGCTTCACCACCGGCGCGTTGATCGCCCTCAGTTCGAGCCATCCGCGGGCGACCGCGGGGTATCAGTTGACGCGCGGCGGATCCCCGTTCACCGCTGCCGCGATCATTGCCGAGAATGGTTGGGAGACCACGCCCGGATCCACACATACCGCTGACAGCTACATCGGCCTGGCCGTTGATATCGGAACCCTGGCCGCAGGCGCGTCGGAGACCTTCACCCTCAGCTACCCGCTCACGGAACAGGCCGCGGAGGAGGAGGCCGCCCCCGCCGTGGTCCCCACCATGACCGAATGGGCGATGATCCTGCTGGGCCTCATGCTCGCCGGAGGGGCGGCCCTGACGATCCAGGGACGGCGGGCATCCGTCTGAAGGCGATTTTAAGCCGCGGATGTCACCGGCGACGAATGGCGGCTCGACTGTTATAGAATAACAGCCTACAGGCTGGGGCATGTCGCCGCCCGACCTGTCCCAGTCCGTGCTCGCCTCCCTGCTCGGCGGCGGCTTCGCGGCGGCCTTCCTGCATGCGGCCCTCCCGACCCACTGGCTGCCTTTCGTCCTGGTCGGGCGCGCCCAGGGCTGGACCACGGCGCGCACCCTCGGCGCCGTGGTCCTGGCGGGGCTGGCTCACATCGGTACGACGGCGGTCGTCGGCGGCCTGATCGTCGCGGCCGGCCTGGCGCTGGACCAATGGCTGTCGGGCTTCCTGCCCCACCTGTCGGCCGCGCTCCTGTTCGTCTTCGGCGCCTTCTACCTGGCCAAGGCCTGGCTGAAGCGGCCTGCGCTGGCGGGCGGGCCGACGCTCGAGACGCCTGAGCCGCGCGTGTCGGACCGGGCGGCGCTGCTGGGCCTCGTCGCCCTCCTGGCCCTGTCGCCCGGCGAGGTGCTGCTGCCGATCTATCTGTCGTCCGCCGAAGAGGGTCTGGGCGTGCTCGCGGCCCTGACCCTGGCCTTCGCCCTCGGCACCGTCATCGGCATGGCCCTGTTCACCGGCCTGGCCAGCGCCGGCGCCTCGATCCTGCGGCTCGAACGCTGGGCCCGCTACGAGGGCGCGGTCTTGGGGATCGCCCTCATCGCCATCGGCCTTCTCGTGCTCATGCATCGGCACTAGGGTCCGGCCATGGGGCACGGCCATCACCACCACCATCACGATGACGGGCACGACCATGGGCGCGGGCACGGCCACCATCATCCGGCCCCGCCGACCGGAGACTGGCGCTACGCGGTCGGCCTGATCGTCAACCTGGCCTTCGTCGCCTGCGAGTTCACGGCCGGCGTCCTGGCCGACTCGACCGCCCTGATCGCCGACGCCGGGCACAATCTGTCGGATGTGCTGGGCCTGGCGATGGCCGGCGGGGCCGCCTGGCTGGCGACCCTGGCGGCGGGCCGCCGCCGCACCTACGGCTTCGGCAAGGCCACCGTCCTGGCCGCGCTCGGCAACGCCCTGCTGCTGATCTTCGCCTGCGGGGCCATCGCCTTCGAGGCGGTCCGCCGCCTGGCCGAGCCGGCGCCGGTCCAGTCGGGCCTGATCATGGCCGTGGCCGCCATCGGCTTCGTCATCAACCTGGGCACCGCGCTGATGTTCATGCGCGGCCGGCACGAGGACCTGAACGTGCGCGGCGCCTATCTGCACATGATGGCCGACGCCGCCGTCTCGATCGGCGTGGTCGTCGCCGGGGCCGCCATCTGGCTGACGGGATGGAGTCTGATCGACCCTCTGGTCAGCCTGGTCATCGTCGCGGTCATCCTCTGGGGCACCTGGGGCCTGCTCAAGGACTCCACCGATCTCGCGATGGACGCCGCCCCCGCTGGCGTCGACCTGGACGCCCTGAGCTCGGGGCTTGCCGCCCTGCCGGGCGTCACGGCGGTGCATGACCTGCACGTCTGGGGGCTCTCGACCACCCGAACGGCTCTCACGGCGCACCTGGTCCATGACCGCCAGGACGCCAACGCCTTGTTGCTCGAGGCTCAGGCCCTCGCGGACCGCCACGGCGTCGCCCACGCCACCTTCCAGCTGGAAGCCGGGGCCGCACTCGACTGCCCGACCTGCTGACCGCGACAACGACGGTCAGCGCGGGTGGTCGTCGTCAGACCGTCAGACGCCGCTGGGCCAGCACGGCCGCACCGCCCGCAAGCATGACGCCCAGCAGGATCAGCGCCCATTCCGACAGGGTCGGGATGGCCGGCGGCGGCGGGGCCACCGCAAACAGGCCGGTCGGGGCGCCGATCGAAGCGACGTAAAGGACGCCCGTCGCCGGATCGCGGTCGATGTCGGTCGGGAAGTCCCAGGCCGGATAGGTGGTCACCACCGTCGCGGTCCCGACGCCGCCCCCCGCGGGCACGCGCAACAGCTGGTCTGTCAGCCGGTTGACGTAATAAAGGCTCCCGGCCTCGCCGATCACCAGGCCGCGCAGGCCAGTCGCCAGGCCGGAGGCGTAGGTCGTTGGCGAACAGGGCGCGACGCATCCCGCCGCGAACCGCTGGATAGCGCCGCCGGCCTGGGCTGCGAACAGGTCGCCAGCAGCGTCGAAGGCCAGGCCCGAGACCTGCGGCAGGCCGGTCGCGAAGACGGTCGCCGTACAGGGCGCGGCGCAGCCGGCGGCGTACCGCCGGATCTCGCCTTGAATGAAGGACCCGACATACAGATTGCCGGCGGAGTCGACGGCGGTCGCAAAGGGTCGCGCATCAGTGGCCATCAGGGTCGGCGCGCACGGCGTCGCGCACCCCGCATCGAATCGATACACGGCATCGAAGAACTCGCGGACGACGTACAGCGTGCCGTCGCCGGCCCGCGCCACCCCGTAGGCGTCGTTTCCCACCGCCTGGCCGTATTGTGTAGTCGCGCCGCCCGGTGCGACGCGATAGACGATGCCGGTGTTGCGATCGACGGCGAACACCTCTCCGCCGACGCCGAGCGCGACCCCGCCCGCGTTCGCTATAGTTCCATACGGCGTCACGGTCTGGGCCAACGCCCCGGTCCCCGTCGCCAGGAATGCAGCGACGATCATCGCCGCTAGGGCGCGCAAGCTTCTCATTGAATCCCCCTGAAACTCGAGGTTTCAGTAACCCGGAAATCCCAAAGAGAGAAACCGAAATCTCGGGATCTGCGATCGTTTTTGGACGGCGCGTCATTTGAGACGCCCTTCCCTTCGACGCCGCCCGCCGCCATCTAGCGCCGCATGACCGACACCTCGTCCGCCCCGCTCGCCAAGATCCCCGTCACCGTGCTCACCGGCTATCTCGGCGCGGGCAAGACGACCCTGCTGAACCGCATCCTCACCGAGGACCACGGCAAGCGGTACGCCGTCATCGTCAACGAGTTCGGTGAGATCGGCATCGACAACGACCTGGTGGTCGGCGCCGACGAGGACGTGTTCGAGATGAACAACGGCTGCGTCTGCTGCACCGTGCGGGGCGACCTGATCCGGGTCGTCTCCGGCCTGATGAAGCGTCATCGCCCGGGCAAGCCCGCCTTCGACGCCATTATCGTCGAGACCACCGGCCTGGCCGACCCCGGCCCGGTCGCCCAGACCTTCTTCGTGGACGAGGACGTCAAGGCCAGGACCACGCTGGACAGCGTCACCGCACTGGTCGACGCCAAACACGTCATGGCCCGACTGGACGATAGCCGCGAGGCGCGCGAGCAGGTGGCCTTCGCCGACCGCATCATCCTGAACAAGGTCGACCTGGCCTCGGAAGACGAACTCGCCGCCGTCGAGGCTCGACTACGCCAGCTGAACCCCCTGGCCCCCATCCGCCGCGCTGAACGCTCCAACGTGCCGCTGGACGAGGTTCTGGGCGTCCACGCCTTCGACCTGGAGCGCATCCTCGACGTGAACCCGGAGTTCGCGAACCCGCCGCATGGCGAGGCCGGCCACGTCCACGACGAGCATTGCGGCCACGACCACCCCGATCACGACCACGACCACCATCATCACGACCACCACCACGGCCCGCGCGGCCACGCCCACCAGGACGACATCCGGGGGATCAGCCTGTCGCTGGACCGCCCGATCAACGGCGCCAAGTTCACCCAGTGGCTGGACCTGCTGCTCGCCAACCAGGGCCAGAACATCCTGCGCGCCAAGGGCATCATCGACGTCGCCGGCGAGGACCGACGCCTGGTCTTCCAGGCCGTGCACATGATCCTGGAGGGCGAGCTCCAACGCGAATGGGGCGCTAGCGAACGCCGCTGGTCTCGCGCCGTCTTCATCGGCCGCGACCTCGACGAGGCCGATCTCCGCATGGGTTTCGAGGCCTGCGCGGCCTGACCGCCGCGCTCTGCGTCCAATAATGACGCAGGCGCATGTCAGCCTGCGCGGATGACCGAGACCTACCGCATCCGCTCGCCCGAGACCTGGGACAAGGCCCGGGACGAATACCTGGCCGGAGAGACCGCCGAGGTCGTCTGCCGCCGCCACGACCTGAACATCAACACCTTCCGCATGCGCGCCCGCGACGGCGGCTGGCGGCGCGCCGACCAGCCCGATCCCGAGCCGATCGAGGACGATCTCGAGGCCTACGCGGACCTGGCCGTCGAGGACCTGGTCGACCTGGCCTGGAGCCGCATCGCCCAGGCCCTGGTGCGCGGCCGTCATCTGGAAGCCGCCCGCTGGCAGAAGGTGCACGCCCTGCTGCACGCTCGCGCCCAGGCGGAGGCCAACACCCTCTATTTCGCGCCAGACCCGGTGCGGGCCCCCGACGGCAGCCTGCACCCCGCCCGCCGCGAGCCGAAGCTCGACGCCCGGGGCCGCAACCTCGCCCTGCGCCTCCAGTTCGATTCACACGTTCCACACCCTGTTTCCAGCGGCCCCGCTCCTGCCCCGTCCCTGCCCCCTGCCCTCAACCGCGCCGAACGTCGGCGCATGGAGCGCGAGGCCCGTCAGCGAAGTTGACGGCGCCCGATCAGGCCCTAAACCGCCCGGATGCAACGCACCTTCGACGCCCAGATCACCGCCGCCCTGTTCGATGAGGCCGGCGCCGCCTTCGCCCTGGGCGACGGCTCGATCCGCTTCGAGGACGGCGCCGTCACCGAGGCTCACGATGGCGCCGTCCTGTGCGCCGCCCCCCACCCGTCCGGCGACGGGGTGGTGACCGGCGGCGACGACGGGCGGGTGATCTGGACCCGGCGCGGAGAAGCCGGCGTCCTGGCCGAGAGCGCGCGCGGCCAGTGGATCGACGCCATCGCCGCCTCGAAGGAATCCAGGCTCATCGCCTTCTCCTCGGGCCGGACCGTCAGCGTCATCGACGCGACCGACGCCGCCTTCCGACGGGACTTCGAGCACGAGCGGACCGTCTCCGGCGTCGCCTTCGACGCGAAGGGCCGCCGTATCGCGGCCTCGACCTACGGCGGCTGCGCCCTGTGGTTCGCGCGGATCGCGGCCCAGAAGCCGACCTTCCTGAAATGGGCCGGGTCGCACACTTCGGTCGCCTTCGCCCCCTCCGGCGACTTCGTGGTCACCGCCATGCAGGACAACCAGCTCCACGCCTGGCGGTTGAAGGACGCCAAGGACCTGCGCATGGGCGGCTATCCGACCAAGGTCCGGTCGCTCGCCTTTCTCGACGGCGGCCGGCTGCTGGCCACCTCGGGCGCGCAGGGCGTGGTGCTCTGGCCCTTCGTCGGCGCCAACGGCCCGATGGGGCGCGAGGCCACCGAGATCGGCTACGACGAAGGCTCCCAGGTGGTCCAGGTCGCCGCCCGTCCCGAGCATGGCGTGGTCGCGGCCGGTCTCTCGGACGGTCGCGTCTGGCTCGCCCACCCCGCCGGCCAGGGCCTGAATTTCCTCAAGGCCGACCGAGGCCCCGCCATCACGGCCCTGGCCCTCAGCCCCGACGGCCAGCGCGTCGCCTGGGCGGATGAGGAGGGGAACGCGGGCGTGACGGGGCGCTAGGATCCGGCCGCGATCCTCCCCACAACGTGGGGAGGGGGACCGCGCGAAGCGGGCTGGAGGGGCGAAGCTGGCCTGAGTTCTTCCAGGGACGCACCGAGCGCGTGTCGACCCCTCCACCACTTCGTGGTCCCCACCCCTTTGCATGGGGAGGACAGGTGCAGACCCGGCCCAGATATCGGCCCACCTTGCCACCCCACCCTTCCCGCCTCACCATCTCCTCATGCCGCTGGCCCCTCAGCCCAAGCCCCGACCGCGCCGGAAATCCCGCCCGCTGCTGACGGCCCTGCTGGTCCTCGCCCTCCTGCCCATCGGGGCGGTCCTGACCCACGCCGTCGTCCCCCCGCCCGTGACCCTCCTGATGGTCAAGCGCGCCCTGGCCGGAGACGGGCTGGACTACCGCTGGCGCTCGATCGACGACATCTCGCCCCATCTGGTCGCCGCCGTCATCGCCGCCGAGGACGCCCGCTTCTGCTCGCACGGCGGCTTCGACATGAAGGCGATCGAACAGGCGCTGGAGGCCAACGCCGAGGGCCGCAAGCTGAGGGGCGGTTCGACCATCAGCCAGCAGACCGCCAAGAACGTCTTCCTGTGGCCTGGTCGCGACTGGATCCGGAAGGGGCTGGAGGCCGGCTACACCGTTCTGATCGAGGCGGTCTGGTCCAAGCGCCGGATCGAGGAGGTCTATCTCAACGTCGCCGAATGGGGCCCGGGGGTCTACGGCGCCGAGGCCGCGGCCCGTCACTGGTTCGGCAAGGGCGCCGCCGACCTCAGCCCGCGCGAGGCCGCCCGCCTGGCCGCCATCCTGCCCAGCCCCCGCCGATACCAGGCCGCCGACCCCGGTCCCTATGTCCGCAGACGTGCCGGCCGCATCCAGGCCGCCGCCCGCGTGGTCCGCAACGAGGGCCTGGCGGGCTGCGTGCTCGGGTAAGGTCAGGTTTATCGGCCGCCGTCGCAGACGGCGGAAACTACGGTCGAAGCCGCCCGGCCGCTCTCAGCCGCTCCAGGATCATGCGCGCCGCGTCTTCCGCGGAGCCCCGGTCGGTCCGGATGTGAACCTCGGGCGCTTCGGGAGGCTCGTAGGGGCTGTCGATCCCGGTGAAGTTGGCGAGCTGGCCCGCGCGGGCCTTGGCATAGAGGCCCTTCACGTCGCGCCCTTCGACGACCTCGAGCGGGGCGTCGACGAAGACCTCGAAGAACTCGCCTTCCGGCATCAGCTCGCGGGCCATGCGGCGCTCGGCGGCGAAGGGCGAGATCAGCGAGACCAGCACGATCAGGCCGGCGTCGGCCATCAGCCGGGCGGTCTCGGCGGCGCGCCGGATGTTCTCGACCCGGTCGGCGTCCGTAAAGCCCAGGTCGCGGTTCAGGCCATGGCGCAGGTTGTCGCCGTCCAGCAGGACCGCGTGTCGGCCCTCGGCGGTCAGCAACCCTTCCAGCGCGTTGGCGACGGTCGACTTGCCCGCCCCCGACAGGCCGGTGAACCAGACGACCGCCTGCTTCTGGCCTTTCAGGGCGGCGCGCTCCTCGCGGCCCACGCTCAGGGCCTGGCGGTGGATGTTGTGGGCGCGGCGGAGCGCGAAGTGGATCATCCCGGCGCCGACCGTGGTGAAGGTCTGGCGGTCGATCAGGATGAAGCCGCCCAGGTCGCGGCTGACCGCATAGGGCTCGAACCCGACCTCGGCGCCGAGCGACAGGTTGCAGACGGCGACCGCGTTGAGCGCCAGGGTCTTGGCGGCCAGCTTCTCCAGACTGTTGACGTCCACCTGGTGCTTGATCTCGGTGACCTGGGCCGGGACCGTGCGGGCGCCCAGCTTCAGGTCATAGACCCGGCCGGGCAGCAGCGGCTCCTCCGCCATCCAGACGATGGTGGCCTCGAACTGGTCGGCGGCCTCCACGGGGTCCGACGCCGCCGCGATCACGTCGCCCCTGCTGACGTCCACCTCGCGGTCCAGCACCAGGGTGGTCGAGCGGCCCTCGCCGGCCTCGTTCCGGTCGCCGCCGAACTCGACGATCCGGGCGACGCGCGCTTCGACGCCGGAAGGCGAGACGCGCACCGCATCGCCGGGCCGGATGACGCCCGAGGCGTTGCGGCCCTGGTAGCCCCGGAAGTCCTGATCAGGCCGGCTGACAGCCTGGACCGGCATGCGGAAGGGCCGGTCGGTCGCGCCCTCGACAGGCAGGGTCTCCAGCAGCGACAGCAGGGCGGGACCGCTGTACCAGGGCGTCTCGGGCGCCGGCTCGACGACGTTGCCGCCGGTGACCCCCGAGGTCGGGACGGCCAGCACCCGCTCGATCCCCAGTTCGCCGGCAAAGGCGCGGTACTCGGTCTCGATCGCCTCGAACACCGCGCGGTCCCAGCCGACCAGATCCATCTTGGTGACGGCCAGGATGACGGTTTTCACCCCGATCAGCGAGACCAGCAGGCTGTGCCGCCGCGTCTGGGTCAGGACGCCCTTCCTCGCATCGACCAGGACCACGGCCGCGTCCGCGGTCGAGGCGCCGGTGATCATGTTCCGGGTATACTGCTCGTGGCCTGGCGCGTCGGCGACGATGAAGGCGCGGCGCGGGGTCGAGAAATACCGGTAGGCGACGTCGATGGTGATGCCCTGCTCGCGCTCGTCCAGCAGGCCGTCAAGCAGTCGGGAATAGTCGATCGCCCCGCCCTTCGCCTCGGCGCGCAGGGTCGCCATCTGGTCGTCGGTAATCGCGCCGGCGTCCGCCAGCAGCCGCCCGACCAGGGTCGACTTGCCGTCGTCCACCGAGCCGCAGGTGATGAAGCGGAGTTGGTCCTTCTGCTGGACCTGGGAGGGGGCGGCCATCAGAAATAGCCCTCGCGCTTCTTCTTCTCCATCGAGCCCGCCTGATCGCGGTCGATCAGCCGGCCCTGGCGCTCCGACGACCGGGAAGCCCGCATCTCGGCGATGACGGCGGGCAGGTCGGCGGCCTGGCTTTCGATGGCGCCCGACAGGGGATAGCAGCCGAGCGTCCTGAACCGGACGGTGCGCATCTCCGGCTCCTCTCCTGGCAGCAGGCGCATGCGGTCGTCGTCGACCACGATCAGCGAGCCCTCGCGCCGGACCACCGGGCGGGGCGCGGCGAAGTAGAGGGGGACGACCGGGATGGCCTCGCGCGCGACGTAGTCCCAGACGTCGAACTCGGTCCAGTCGGACAGGGGAAAGACCCGCAGCGTCTCTCCGGCCCGGACCCGCGCGTTATAGAGCCGCCAGAGCTCAGGCCGCTGGCGGCGCGGGTCCCAACGGTGGCCGGGGCCCCGGAAGGAGAAGACGCGCTCCTTGGACCGGCTGGCCTCCTCGTCGCGCCGGGCGCCGCCGAGAGCCGCGTCGAACCCGCCGGCGTCGAGCGCCTGTCGCAGCCCCTGTGTCTTCCAGCGGTCGGTATGGACGGCCGAGCCGTGGTCGAACGGGTTGATCCCTTCCGCCTCGGCTTCAGGATTGCGGTGGACGATCAGCTCCATGCCGCTCTCGGCCGCCATGCGGTCGCGGAGCGCGTACATGTCCCGGAACTTCCAGGTCGTATCGACATGCAGCAGCGGGAAGGGCGGCGGGGCGGGAAAGAAGGCCTTGCGGGCCAGGTGCAGCAGGACAGCCGAGTCCTTGCCGATCGAGTAGAGCAGCACCGGCCGGACGCACTCGGCCGCCATCTCGCGCAGGATCTGGATGCTGTCGGCTTCGAGCCGATCCAGGTGCGAGAGGCGGTCGGGCGATAGGGCCGCAGGCGTCATGGCCCGTGGTTCGCAGATGCGCGGGGGCGGCACAAGTCGCCGAGGGCGGCTGCCCTGCCGTATGGTCAAAGCCGCGCCCGGCGGGTATCTCCCCCGCTCCGTCACGGAGGGCCTATCCCATGCGCGTCGCGATGATCGGCACCGGCTACGTCGGCCTGGTGTCCGGCGCCTGTTTCGCCGACTTCGGCCACGTGGTCTGCTGCGTCGACAAGGACGAGGGCAAGATCGAGCGGCTGAACCAGGGCGTCATGCCCATCTATGAGCCCGGGCTCGAGGACCTGGTCGAAGCCAACGTCCGCGACGGCCGGCTGAGCTTCGCGACCGATGGGGCCGAGGCCATCCGGCGGGCGGACGCCGTCTTCATCGCGGTGGGCACCCCGTCCCGGCGTGGCGACGGCCACGCGGACCTATCCTACGTCTATGCGGCGGCCGAGGAGATCGCCGGCCTGATCGAGGGGTTCACGGTCATCGTCACCAAGTCGACCGTCCCGGTCGGCACCGGCGACGAGATCGAGCGGATCGTGCGCGAGCGCCGGCCGGACGCCGAGTTCGCCGTCGTCTCCAACCCCGAGTTCCTGCGCGAAGGGGCCGCCATCGGCGACTTCAAGCGGCCGGATCGGGTCGTGGTCGGCACCGATGACGAACGGGCCAAGGCGGTGATGGCCGAGCTCTATCGGCCGTTGAACCTGAACGAGACGCCGATCCTGTTCACCGGGCGCAGGACGTCGGAACTGACCAAGTACGCGGCCAACGCCTTCCTGGCCATGAAGATCACCTTCATCAACGAGATGGCCGATCTGTGCGAGGCGCTCGGAGCCGACGTGCAGCAGGTGGCGCGGGGCATCGGCCTGGACAACCGGATCGGGTCCAAGTTCCTGCACGCCGGCCCGGGCTACGGCGGCTCCTGTTTCCCGAAGGACACCTTGGCCCTGGTGCGCACGGCCGCGGACGCGGGCTCGCCGGTGCGACTGGTCGAGACCACGGTCGAGATCAACGACGCCCGCAAGAAGGGAATGGCGGATCGGGTGGCCCGGGCGCTGGACGGCGATCTGAAGGGCAAGACCGTGGCCCTGCTGGGTCTGACGTTCAAGCCGAACACCGACGACATGCGCGACGCGCCGTCGCTTGACGTGGCTCCGGCCCTGATCGCGGCGGGGGCGAAGGTCCGAGCCTTCGATCCCGAGGGCATGCACGAGGCGTCCAGGATGCTGGATGGGGTCGAGTTCGCCGACGGGCCTTACGAGGCGGTGACCGACGCGGACGCCGTGGTCATCCTGACCGAATGGGACCAGTTTCGGGCGCTCGACCTGGACCGGATCAAGCTGCTGGTGCGCAGGCCGGTGATGGTGGACCTGAGGAACGTCTATCGGCCTGACGACCTTCGGGCGCGCGGCTTCCGCTACGCGTCCATCGGACGGGCGTAGGACCCGACATCTCCCCGACGCCTCGCGCTGCGGGAGATGAGACCTAGCCGCTCGTCTGAATGAGCAGGGCTTCGGGGTGGGGCTGGGCGACTTGAGCCGGTGCCTTGTGCTCCAGGACCCAGTGGCCGACGCCGATCACGGCGAAGGCCGTCAGGGCGGCCGAGGCCACGGCGATCCCGCCCAGCTTCAGCCCACGCAGCAGTTCATCCGTGTCCGACATCACGCCCCCCGACGACCACGGCTAGGGACCATGATCGCCGGGCGGATGCAAGAGGCGTAGCGCCGTTACGCTTGAAGAAAACGTGTCCTTGTCCTCCCTCGTCTTCACGGGGGAGGGGGACCGCCCCAAGGGTGGTGGAGGGGGCATGACCACGGCCGGTGCCTGGAGCCGCCCCCTCCACCACTTCGTAGTCCCCCTCCCCCGCGTAGAGGCGGGGGAGGATACCAGATTACCCCGTGAACGGTCGGATCAGGATCTCGACGCGCCGGTTCTGCGCGCGGCCCTCGGGCGTGGCGTTGGAGGCCACCGGGGTGCGGCTGGAGTTGCCGGCGACGTAGAGGCGCTCGCGCTGGACGCCGTTGCGGATCAGGGCGTCGGCGACCGACAGGGCGCGGCGCTCAGACAGGGGCTGGTTGATGGCGTCCGTGCCGCTTGAGTCGGTATGGCCGACGATGTCGACCACCGACTGGTCGTACTGGCGCAGCACGTTGGCGACGTCGGCCAGGGTGGCGTCGAAGCGCGGCTCGATGTTGGACTGGTTGACCGCGAAAGTGACGTCCGACGGCATGCGCAGGACCAGGTTGTCCCCCTGACGCGCCACGCCCACGCCGGTGCCGCTGAGTTCGGCCTCCAGGGCCCGCTGCTGGCGGTCCATGTACTGGCCGACGGCCGCGCCGCCCAGGGCGCCGATGCCCGCGCCGATCAGGGCGTTCTTGCGGCCCTGTTCGCCGTCCGAGGTGTTGGTCAGATAGCCCAGGACCGCACCGCCCAGGGCGCCGGCCAGGGCGCCGGTGCCGGTGTTGTTGCGGCGCGGGGTGGAGCTGTACGGGTCGGTGGTGGTGCAGGCCGCGGCCCCGCCCAGAAGAATGGCGATGCTGGCGCCCACGGCGATCGGCTTGATGCGCATGAAGTCTGTCCTCTTGATTGGCCCCGTCGCCAAACGCCAGGCGAACGGCGCGGGTTCCGGTCGGCGGCGCCCACCCCCTGCCGCTTTGGCGCGTTAGGGTCTATGGAACGCGCACGCAGAACGAGGGCCCGCCGCCGTGACCGACACTCTCAGCCAGACCCAGCCCGCCGCCAAGAAGCCCATCGAGCCGGTGTCGATGACGCTCTACGACCGGGACTTCCAGCGCTTCGCCGATACGCTCGGCGCCTCGTTCAAGCGCTACGGGTTCGCCGTGATCGCGGACCACGGGCTGGACGACCAGGTGATCGGCTCAGCGATCAAGGACGCCAAGGCCTTCTTCGCCCTGCCGGAGGAGGTGAAGCGCCAGTACCACCAGCCCGGCACGGGCGGGGCGCGCGGGCTGACACCGTTCGGGGTCGAGGCGGCCAAGGACGCCAAGACCGTGGACCTGAAGGAGTTCTGGCACACCGGCCGCGAGCTGCCGGAGGGTCATCCCTATCGGAAGTACATGCGCGACAACGTCTGGCCCACCGAGATCGAGGGCTTCCGCGAGCATGTCTACGGGATGTTCGAGGCCCTGGACGAACTGGGCCGGCGCATCCTGCGGGCCATCGCGCGCTATCTCGAGCTGGGCGACGACTATTTCGAGGACAAGGTCCAGCTGGGCAACTCGGTCCTGCGCCTGCTGCACTATCCGCCGGTGCCGGCCGATGCGCCGGGGGTGCGGGCCGGAGCGCATGAGGACATCAACGTCATCACCCTGCTGCTCGGCGCCGAGGAAGCAGGCCTGCAGCTGAAGGACGCCGACGGCGAGTGGCTGGACATCGCGCCGCCGCCCGGGGCCCTGGTGGTCAACATCGGCGACATGCTGCAGCGGCTGACCAACCACGTCCTGCCGTCGACGACCCACCGGGTGGTCAATCCGGCGCCGGAGCGGCGGGGCTTCGCCCGCTACTCCACGCCCTTCTTCCTGCACTTCAACCCGGACTTCGTGATCGAAAGCCTGCCGTCCACGGTCACGCCGGACAATCCTGACCGCTACGCCGGCAGGGCGATCATGGCCGAGGACTTCCTGACCGAACGGCTGCGCGAGATCCGCCTGATCTGAGGCCCTGTGGCGAAACCCGCCGCCGACGTTTCAGCCGATCTTGCGCACGATCCAGCAGCGTGGATAGTGCCACCTATGGTTGTCTCGGAACAGACTGGCGCGGGAGCGGTGTTAGCGGGGCGCCGCGACTTTGTTGAACAACGGCGACTCCTTCTGTTGGAGAAGCGTTTCCACGACGCCCGGCAACTTGAGCTCGAGTGGCTCAGGGCCGTCCCGGACGATGTAGATGCCCACAATATGGCCGGCTGGACGGCCACAGCTCTTCGCGACGACCGGGCCGCGCTGCACCACTATCGGAAAGCGGTGAACCTGAGACCCGACAGGGTTCATCTTAGGGGACTGGCCGCCGCGCTTGAACGAACAGGCGATCTGGTTCTCGCGGAGCGCACCCGGGCCGCCATATCGGAGATCGAGGGCCAGCAACGCGCCGCCTATCTGCGCCGCGAACACGCCCATAGGCGCGAGCATAGGACGATTGTTCGAAACTGCCTACGACTGGCCCTCCCGGCCTGGTCGGCAGCCACTTCGACGGACCCGTCGCCGCGCTATGATGGACTGTTCGATGAGTTCCCGACGGACGCGGACGGGGAGTGGATCACTCACGCGCCTCCACCGGTCGCTGAAGGCAGCCTCGCAGATCTGGGCGCCTTTGGGCGTTTCCGCGTCGGAGATTTGCGACAGGTCGTCTGGAAGCGCATCGCGCGGGGAATGCCGTGGGAAATGCTAAACGCGGTTCTGTTGATGGAGCTTCTGTGCAGGGCCGACCGTCGCGCGGTGGCGGTCGACCTTGGAGCGAACGTCGGAACCCTGACCATTCCAATGGCCAAGGCGTTCGCGCCCGGCAAGATTATCGCCTTCGAGCCCGTGCCCAGGACGGCGAGCGATCTTGAGGTCAACCTCGGCCTCAACGATGGTCTGCAGGTCGATGTGCGCCGCGTCGCTTGCAGCGCGACGCCAGGCCGAGGAACAATGTACGACATCTCCGAGGCCAATCCTGGCATCGCAAAGCTGCGGCCCCAGGGGCGCGGTCGCACGCCGATCACCACCTTGGATCGTGAACTGGCAAATCAGCGCGTCGCTCTGATCAAGATGGATATTGAAGGGCATGAACCCGAGGCCCTCCTGGGCGCCCAGGAGGTTATAGAGCGCAGCCGGCCTCTGATCCTGTGTGAATGTCTGCCTCACGTAGAGTCGCGCACGAAGGATATCCTCGCCGCATTCGGCTACGAAAGCGTCCAGGTCATGCGGGGCGACTGGTTGTTCTACCAGCCTGGCTGAACCGCCTACTTCGATATCCTCAGCTGGCTGATGTCGCGGCCGATGGCCTGGAAGGCTTCGCTGAGGTCCTGGCCGCTGGAGGGCAGGTAGGCGTATTCCGGGCCGGTGGCGCAGTCGCGCATGATGCCGGCCGCCCCACCCGAGCTGGGGACCTGGAAGCCGACCGTATAGACGATGATCCCCTTGGCCTTCATGGCCGAGCACAGCGAACGGGTTTGGGCGAAGGGGTCGCCGTTGGTGGCGTTGCAGTTGATATGGTCGGCGTCGCCGCCGGAGCCGGAGCCCGCGTCTCGGGCGATGACGCCGCCGCAGTAGGGGGTGTTGAAGTCGCCGTCGGTCATGATGATGACGGCCTTCAGGATGTCGTCGTCATTGTATGCGCCGGCGGAGCTGGACGGCCACATGGCGTTGAAGGTCGGGGCGACCGTGTACCAGCCCCAGGCCGTGCCGATCTGGCCGGCGGTGGACCCCCCGATCTGAAGTCCGTTGATCTTGCCGCGCAGGGTCGACTTGGAGCTGGTGAGCGGCAGCAGGGTCGAGTCCGGACAGCTGTTCGAACTAGGCGCATAGTTGCGTCCGACCCGGGCCGAGGTCGTGTAGGCGTCCGTATAGGCTTGCGACCCCGTGCGCTCGCTGACGCAGCTGGAGATCGGGAAGCGGGTGATGCGGTTCGTGGCGCTGAGGAAGACCCGCCATTCGCAGCCGTCCTGGCCGCAATAGCTCGTTCCGCCGCCGCTATAGGCGTTCCAATCGGCGCCGTTCAGGCCGATGGAGAAGGTGTTCGCGCTCAGTCGCGTGACCTTGTAGCCTTCGGGCGCGCCGCGGTTGTCGTTGTTGATCTGCGTCATGCCGCGGACGCCGGTGATGTAGACGTAGTCGTCCGTCGCCAGGCCGTGGTTGTTGGCGGTGATCACCATGGAACAGTCAGAGGCAAGACACCGGTCTATCTTGCCGTTCGAGTGGTACGACGAAAACGAGCGGCTATCGACGCCCTGCAACTGGAATGTATTGCGGGTTCGGCCGGCGACGCGATAGGCGCGGTCGTTCAGCTGCGTCATGCCCATGACGTCGCGAATCCAGACGATGTCGCCGTTCTGATAGCTATGGTTGTTCGAGGTGACCACGGCGGGATTGGCGCGTGAGATTTGCTGGATCGGCCGCTGCTTGCCGCTCTCGGCCCACCCCGCTCCGGTGATGGCGACACCCCCGACCGGGGCGCCCCGGGCCGTGTTGGCGTAGGGCCCGACGTTCACCCCCACCGAATAGGGCACGATCGACATCTTTGAATAGTTTGGCGTCTGGGTGTCCTGGACGACGATGTCGACGAGCTCCAGCGCGGCTGACTTGAGCGCCTCGATCTTGCCGTTGTTCATCGAGCCGGTGATGTCGAGGACCAGGGCGACCTCGAGATTCTTAGACGAGCGGTTGACTTCGGAATGGGCCGCCACCGGCAGCCTGTCGTCCATGAACTGGCCGTAGGGCGGCAGGAAGACGTTGGCGACCAGGGTCTTCACGTCCACCTTGGAGTCGGCGATGACTACGCTGTCCGCGTTCAGGACGAAGGTCGTCTGGTCCTCGCGAAGGGTGATATCGGGATAGGCCTTCAGGTTGGCCCTCAGCGCCGCCAGGCCGATGCGCTGGATGTCGGCGGGCTCGGAGTATTTGCTGCGCGCCGCGGCCAGGGCGGCGGCGTCCAGCGCGTCCTGCAGATTGACCCGGACCGTCGAGGCGCGGTGGATGTCGACCCCGCCGACGGTCATCATCAGTAGGACCGGCAGGCTGAGGCCGAAGATCATCGCCACATTGCCGCGCGTCGAGGCGGCGAAGCGCTGGCCGATAGCCCGCACCCTCGCTCCGCTTCTTTTCCACCAGCGGTGCGTCATCGCTCTTCCGTCCGTCGTCTCGGCCTTTCGACAGGCCCCCGAGCGCGGCATTTTGAGGTGACGGCGTTAAGGAACGCTGGCGGGCGAGGGTTAACGGGCTTTTGACCTACCCTCCGCATCGCGGAGCGGAAGATTGAGGGAGCTGGATCCTAGTATTCGATCTCGCCCCTGAGGGTCCGGGCCAGATAGGCGCCGTGACGATCTTCGCGGATCATGGCGGGGGCCACATCCATCCTGCGCCAGTAGTGGATGACCAGGCTGTCGCGGGTGCGGCTGAAATCGTTGATGGGTCGACCGCCGTGCAGCAGCTGGCCGTGCCACAGGAAGACGTCGCCCGGCTCGGCCCGGACCTCGACCTCCTTGAGCCCGCGCTTTTCGATCTCCTCGGCCAGATAGGTGCGACAGGCCGCTCCTTCGGCCTCGTTCATGTTCAGCCGACCGTCCGAGAACCGGTAGCCCGGGATCTTGTGGCTGCCAGGATAGTAGACGATCGGCCCATTGTCGGCGTCGACCCGCTCCAGGGCGATGGAAGCGGCGACCATACGATTGTCGACAGGCGGCGGCATGTACCAGCTGTCGATGTGCATGGCCTGCTGGCTGCCCCGCTCGAAGTTCAGCGAGTTGCAGATGATCGGCTCCCCCTCGAGCAGTTCCTGCACAGCGGCCTTCAGCTTCTTGTTCAGCGCGATCCGCCGGATGGCCTCGACCCGACCGAACAGATTGTTGAGCTTGTAGCTCGCCTGGCGAGCCTCCGGCGGCACGTCCTGCATCGTGTACCACTTGCCCGCATAAGGCCCGGAGTTGACGTCCACGTGGTGGTCGTTGCCCTCGCGGTTGGCCCACTGGTCGTCGACGATGGCCAGAACCTCGGCCACTTCCTGGGGCGAAACGTAGCCTTTGAGCAGCAGATAGCCGTTCTCGTCCCAGAAGGCGCGCTCCTCGCGCGAAAGAGCCGAGCGTTTCAGCAGACTGAACATGGGCGAATCCGTATCCCACGACGAGCCGAGCCGCTATACCCGCCGCGAGAAACGGGGACCCACGTGACGCGAACTCTCTTCAGACGGGCCCGGAAGATGTTCCGAACCCTGAGCGGTCAGCAGCCGGTAAGCCCGGCCGCCCCCACGCCCACCTCGCCGCCCCAACCCGATGCGCCGCATTTCGTGCGGGATTACCAGGCCTATGTCGCCGGCCTGCTGTCGCGACACACCGAGGCTGAGGCCATGGCCTTCGCGGTCGGGGGCGGCGACTTCGACGCCAACGGCCGGGCGATCGTCGACGTTCTGAAGCGTGCGGGCCTCAGGTC
The DNA here is from genome assembly GCA_023386645.1 of Pseudomonadota bacterium. GTDB lineage: Bacteria > Pseudomonadota > Alphaproteobacteria > Caulobacterales > Caulobacteraceae > Brevundimonas. The sequence goes on along the minus strand of JAEWJI010000004.1, from coordinate 1,695 downwards.
AAGCGACGCGGTGCTGGACCTCGGCTGCGGGAGCGGTCGAGTGGCCAAACAGTTGGGCGCCCAGTTCCCCAACATGACCTATACCGGGCTGGACATCGTGCCGGAGCTCCTGGACTACGCCCGGACCCAGGCGCCGGCCCACTTCCGTTTCATCCTGAATCACGAGCTGGCGCTGCCGGTCGCGGACGACTCGGTGGATTTCTTCTTCGCCTTCAGCGTCTTCACTCACCTGCTGCACCAGGAGAGCTATCTCTACCTGCGGGACGCCCGGCGGGCGGTGAAGCCGGGCGGACGGATCGTCTTCTCCTTCCTGGAATCGGAGAACTCCTGGCCGGTCTTCGAGGGCATGGTCGAGCGCGCCGGCATGGGCGTTCGGGACGATCAGCTGAACATGTTCATGGAGCGACCCCAGATCGAGCGCTGGGCCCGCGAGCTGGACCTGAAGATTCTGGGCTGGGACTTCGGCACACCCCACGACGGCCGGGGCCAGACCGTGGTGGCGATGGAAGTCTGATCGGCCTCGCTTCAGGGCGTGAAGGACCGCTTGCCGACGAAGTTCGGCAGAGTGCGCCAGTCGACGTCGATCTCGCTCGACGTCCCCTCCGGCGCCTCCGTGTCCTTGGTGAAGATCGCCTGGGTGGCTGAGGCCATCCGCCACTGCACCTCGTCCTTAACGGCGCCCAGGTCGGAATCCCGCAGCGCTTTCCACGACCGGTCCAGGATTTCCCCGACCGTCATTGCTAGAAACCGCTCCCGCAACTCGGGCGCCAGGCCGCCCCGGTAGGCGGAGAGCGCCTGATAGACCACATGGGCGGGGTGGCCCGACGCCGGCACGACATGCGCGCGGGGCGTGAGAAGGCCCTCGAACAACTGCCGCAGGCCCATCCGGGTGGCGTTGAAATAGTGATGGGGATAACCGTGCTCCACCTGGAGAAACGGTAGGTCGATGTAGAGCATGCCGTTGGGCTTGAGCACCCGCGCCAGCTCCCGGGCGCTGGCGAACGGGTCGCTCACGTGCTCTAGGACGTCGAAGGAGAACACGACGTCGAAGCTGGCGTCGCGAAACGGCAGGGCTTGGTTGACCGCCAGCACATCGACGCTGTCGTAAGGCATGATCTCCACCTGGACGAGATGCTCGCTGGTGTACTGCCGCGAACCGGCGCCGCAATCCAGCGCCATGCCGCCCACCCGCTCGACCTCCGCCAGAAGGCGAACGGCCGAGGGATTGTAGGCGTGGTCCGAAGCCTTGGCGTTCTCCTTGATATTGAAGTCGAACGCCATTCGGTCGGTGATGAAGTTCGGGCAGTGATCCTGCAGGGGGAAGTCGGCCTCGCATACGGGGCATCGCCAGCCGGTCTCGCCGGAGACCAGGGGAGAGGTGTGACAGACGGTGCACGCCAGATGCTCGCTTAGCCAAGCCGCTTTGGATCGGGTCATCTAGGCTCCTTACACGCTTGGCTGGGTGGGACCCCGGCCGGCTAGGGACGCGCCTGACAAAAAAACAGACCGCCGACCCGAAGGCCAGCGGTCTGAAATCTCGTCCGTCCGGGTCCGGCCGGGAGGCCGGACCCTTCGGGAGCGTGGCTTAGAAGTTGATGTCGATGGTGGCGCGACGGTTCAGCGGCTCGCGCACGCCGTCGGCGGTCGGGCGGGCCAGCTGGGTTTCGCCCTTGCCGTCCAGCGAGATCACGCCGC
>JAEWJI010000009.1 GCA_023386645.1 Pseudomonadota bacterium | reverse complement strand
GGTTTGGTTGTGCCGTAACCGGTGTCGGGCAGGTAGGGGAACTCGCCGTGCCAATAGTTCGCGAGGCGTTGCCCGGGTTGCTCGGGCTGGTCACCCCAGGTGTACGCCGCACCGGAGATCCCGCCGCGGGCCGCGGTCTCCCACTGGGCCTCGCTCGGCAGTTCCAGGCCGGCCCAGTCCGCATAGGCCACCGCATCGTCGAAGGCGATGTGCACCACGGGATGCTGCTCGCGTCCCTTCAGTGACGAGCGCGGTCCGCGTGGGTGATTCCAGCACGCACCCGGCGTCCATGCCCACCATTGGCTGATGTGTCGCAGATCCACCGGACCGGCCGTGCGCCGGAACACCATCGAGCCGGGGACGAGGTTCTCCGGTGGGGCACCCGGGAAATCGTCGGGGTTCACCGGACGTTCGGCGACCGTGATGTAGCCGGTGGCCGAAACGAACTGTGCGAATTCGCTATTGGTCACCTGGTGGCGCTGGATCCAGAACCCCGGGGTCGCAACCTCGCGTACCGGTGCCTCTTCGGGGTAATGCGCGTCGGAGCCGAGAGTCGTCGTCTGGGCCGGAATCCACACCAGATCGGCTGATGTCATGCGTCGACTCCGCGGTGAGGGCGAGGGGTACTCGCACTTTGGCGCACTGGACGCAGAGTCGACGACCGCGGTGCGGAGTCAGTCAAAGACCGCCGTCCAATCGTCGCGCATGCTCGCCACCGTCCAGCCGCGGTCGGCGGCGAGCCCCAGCACCTTCTCAGCCCCTGCGGTGTAATCGAATTCGCGGTCGGCATCATCGTGGCGCACCAGCATGCTCAACGACGGACCCGCACCGTCCGCGGCGTACTCCAGCATCTGGATATCGCCGTTGGAGTTGCCGGCCGCGAAGATCGGCCGACGCCCGATGCGCCCCCAGATGCGTACCGCCTTGACCGGTCCGTCGTTCAGGAACTCCGGGGTGGCGGTCGTCCTGAGTTGACCGTCGACGAAATCCAGGCCCACTGAACTGCCGATCACCCGCTCCGGAGGAACGCCGTACATCGACGCCGTCACCGGTCGCATGAAGTCACGCCCGCCACCGGAGACGATGTAGTTGGTGAAGCCGTTGGCCTCCAGATAACGCAGCAACTCAACCATGGGCGCATAGCCGCACGCGGTGTACGGGCGGCCCAGTGTCGGGTGCTGCGCCTCGGCGAAGAACGCCTTGATCTTCTCGGCGTGATCCTCGACCGTAAGCCCGGCATAGGCCGAAAGTATGCCACCGGCAAGGATTTTCAGGGCAGAGTCGTCGCCGTTGTAGTGCTTGGTGACGGCATCGCCGAACCAGGCCAGATCGCCGGCTGCCGCAGCCTGGTACGGCTGCTTGGCGGCCAGGGCCGGATCGGCTGCCGCCTGCTCGGCCAATCGGCGCACCAGGAAATCCAGTTGGATGTAGGCCGGCTTCTCACACCACAACGTGCCGTCGTTGTCGAAGACGGCGACGCGCTCCTCGGGCGGTACCTCGGCGGTGACGCACTCCACGTAGCGGACGATCGCCGACTTCGTGGAGCCGTCGTTCCAGGAATCGAGAACTCCCAACTCAGCCGCCCATGCGTTCGAGGAAGTTGTGGAGCTGATCGACCGCGTTGCTGATCGTGAACGAGGCTGGTTCGCGGCGCGGTGGAAACTCCTTGAAGGTCTCAAGGAACTGGGTGACCAACGCGTTGGCCATGAGGGCGAGGTAGTCGTGTTCGAACCACCAATCCCAGTAGGTGTTGGAGGTGATGTCGGCGCGTTCGTAGGGGTCGGTGCGCAGGTTGAACAGTTTCGGTGCGCGCAGCGGCGTGAACGGCTCGAACCAGATCTGCAGCGTGCCCTGGCAGCGCTGCTCCATGAACACCACTTTCCAGTTGTCGATGCGCACCCCGAGTACGTCGCAGTCGTCGGAGAAGTAGATCAACCCGCGGCGTGGGCTCTTGTCGACCTCGCCGGTGAGGTACGGCAGCAAGTTGAAGCCGTCGATGTGAACCTTGTACGTCCTGTCCCCGGCCTGGTGGCCTTTCTTGAGTTTCTCGACCACATCGGGGTCCCCGGCGGCGGCCAGGAAGGTTGGCAGCCAGTCGTGATGCTGGACGATCTCGTTGGAGACGCTGCCGGCTTCGATCTTTCCGGGCCAGCGGATCAGCTCCGGGATGCGAAACGCGCCTTCCCAGTTGGTGTTCTTCTCACTGCGGAACGGCGTGGTCGCACCATCGGGCCAGGTATTGGCGTGCGGACCGTTGTCAGTCGAGTAGATGACGATGGTGTCCTCGGCCAGGCCCAACTCGTCGAGCGCATCCAGCAGCTGACCGACATTGCGGTCGTGGTCGACCATCGTGTCGTGGTAACCGGACTGCCAGCGCCCGGCCTGTCCGACGCTTTCGGGCTTGGTGTGCGTGCGGAAGTGCATGTGCGTGGTGTTCATCCAGACGAAAAACGGGGTGTCCGCTTCCTTTTGGCGCCGGATGAAGTCGATGCAGGCCGACGTCGTCTCGTCGTCGATGGTCTCCATGCGTTTCTTGGACAGCGGCCCGGTGTCCTCGATGCGTTGTTTGCCTACCGGGCCGAAGCGCTCGTCGCCCTCGTCGGACTCCTCCTCGGTGGCCCAGGAATGGACGCCACCGCGCGGCCGCATCTTCCTGGGCAGATTGGGTG
>JAEWJI010000057.1 GCA_023386645.1 Pseudomonadota bacterium | reverse complement strand
CTCCACCCCCCTTCGGGCGGTCCCCCTCCCCCAATGGGGGAGGATTGCGGCATGACCGATCCGACGTTGATCCAGCCTGCGCCGCTGGGCGACGCCCCAGCGCAGACGCCGCAGCCGGGGATGGAGGCGGGGCCGTCGAGGAAGCTGCGCGTGGCGGCGGTCGGGGATCTGCACGTCAACGAGGCGGCGAAACACCCCTATCGCGAGCTGTTCGAGCGGGTCGGCGACGAGGCCGACGTGTTGTGCCTGTGCGGGGACCTGGTGAACTTCGGCAAGACGGCCGAGGTGGAGGCCCTGGTCGAGGACCTGAAGGTCTGCGCCATCCCGATGGTCGGGGTCATGGGCAACCACGAGCACGAGTGCGGACAGCCGGACGTGGTGCTGGAGATGCTGACCGACGCCGGGGTGAAGATGATCTCCGACGGTCGCGCCTACGAGATCGAAGGGGTCGGCTTCGCCGGCGGCAAGGGGTTCGTGGGCGGGTTCGGCCGCTACATGCTGAGCCCCTTTGGCGAAACGGCGGTGAAGACCTTCGTCCAGGAGGCGATCGAGGACGCCAACCAGATCGAGACCTCGATCCGGTCGCTGCGCACCGAACGGTCGGTGGTGCTGCTGCACTATTCGCCAGTGGTGGACACGGTGGTGGGCGAGCCGCCGGAGATCCACGCCTTCTTGGGCTCGTCGCGGCTGGCCGAGACCATCGACCGCTACGAGAACGTCAAGCTGGTGGTCCACGGCCACGCCCACCGGGGCGCGCCGGAGGGGGCCACCAACCGGGGGACGCCTGTCTACAACGTGGCGCTTCCGGTGCTCCGGACGCTGGGCGAGCGGCCGTACAGGGTGTTCGAAGTCTGAGCCAAATTCGCGCGTCAGGCGAAACGCGGGCGGCAAGCTTGTCAGTTAAATATGGTTAATATAACGCTGTTGAGGGAAGGCCCGCGGGGCCGGAAGGGCTGAGGGAAGACGATGATTGAATCATTGGCCATCGCCATGCTGCTGGCGGGCGGCGCGTCCGGCGACCACGGGTGCCCCGAGCGCCCCCACGACGACAGGACCGCCTGTTCGTGCACCTATGTCGTCGACTTCTACAACGCCCAGCCGCCGGGCCCGCCGATCTATGTCCGCACCCCGGGCATCCGGGTGATCGGCCGTCCGATCGAGGTGGCCGGTCCGGTGGTGCACATCCAGGGGCCGCCGGTCTATGTCGAGACCCCGCCGATCCGCGTGCGCCCGGCCCAGATCCACATCCAGCAGCCGGACGTGCACGTGCGTCCGTCCGACATCATCGTCGAGCCGCCGAGCGTCAGCTTCTCGGGCTGCCCGGACGGCTCCAACAGCTGCCCGCGCTAGTCGACCAGAGCCTGAGTTCGAAATCACGACGCCCCGGGGTCGAAGGACCTCGGGGCGTTTTGGCGTCGGCCTATCCCCCGGCGGCGGCCGCGCCCCGTCCAGCGGGAAGGGCGCAAAAGGCGCGGGCCTGTTGGGCCAGGTTGAGGTGTCCTGCCTCGAGCGCCTCGCGGACGGCGTCGTCGCAGCGACGGTCGGCCAGCATGCGGGTGACCTCAAGCCGCACGGCCTCATAGGCCGCCTGCTTGTCGCGCAGGGCCCGGGCCTCGCGCCGGTCGTTGGGCAGGCACAGCGACAGCCAGGAGGCGTCGGCGCAGCGGGCCACCAGCCGGCTCTCGCTGTCGGTCAGGACGCCCGCCACCGCCGTCGCGGCGCCGGCCGAGGCGGGGGGCGTGGTCGGGGCGGCGATCACCGTCGGAGGGGGGCTGATGGTCACGGTTCCGGGCGCGAGCCGGCTGTCGGCGGGCACCACCTCGAGCGCCGGCATCTGGTAACGGCAGACCCACCGCCCCTCCTCCAGCACGCAGGAGTCGGGGCTGACCCGCACTTCCTGCGAGCCTGTCTGCCCCGGCTGGGCGGCCTGGGCCGCCAGAACCATCATCAAGGCGATCATGCTGTCAGGCTCCCGACCGCGTGGTTAACCTCGACTATGCGCCCGAAGGCCCGGGCCGGACAACCGTTTCGTTGGGCTGGGACGGCGGCGTCGAGAGGTCGCGCAGGGGGGCGTGACGCCTCGCCTGCATCCGCTGGACTGCGTGGGCCACGAGCCAGAGCGCCATGGCCCAGGCCGCGCCGACGCTCCATCCGGCGATGACGTCCGAGGCCCAGTGGGCGCCGAGATAGACGCGGGTCAGGCCGATCAGCAGGGCCGTGACCATGGCCGCGCCCAAGGCGTAGGCCTTGAGCCGGCGCCTGGGGAAGGCGCGGGTCAGCATGACCCCGAGCGTCAGGTAGAAGACGGTCGCGAGCAGGGCGTGGCCGGAGGGGAAGCTGGCGTTCAGGGTCTCGACGGCCTGATAGTCGGCGGGCGGACGCTCCCGCTCGAACAGGGCCTTCAGGCCTTCGCTCAGCGCCACCCCGCCGGCCAGGCCCGCGACCAGCAGCACGGCCGACAGCCGCTTGCGCTGGATCAGCAGGAAGCCGACCGCGATCAGGGCGAACAGGCCGAGCACCGAGATGCCGCCCAGCGACGTCAGGTCGGCCGCCGCCTCATGCAGCCACCATGGCCCCCACGGCCGGTCCGGCTGGCCGGGCCAGGGCCGCATCGCCGCCAGAACCGCCTGGTCGAAGGCTTGGCCGTCGGCCTCTGTCATGTCGTCGGCCACCTCGACGAAGATCATCACGCCCAGGGCCAGGACGAACAGGGCGCTGAGCGCGGCGAGCTCGGTCCGGGCCAGGGCCAGGAGGCGCCGCGCGGCGGACAGGGAGGACGACGGGGCGACGGACGGCATCGCCGGTGAACGGCACAGCTGCGGCCGTGTTCCCCGCCCGTTTGACCCTGCCGCCCCGGGGGTCCAGAACCACACGGCAACGGGGGTAGAGTGACCGCGCCAGAAGACAGGATCGCGATCGTCGGCGGCGGCTTCTCCGGCGCCATGCTGGCCGCGCGCCTGGCGGAACGGAGCCAGGCCTCGGTCCTGATCGACCGCACCGGCGACTTCGGCCTGGGGGTCGCCTATTCGACGCCATTCGAGGGCCACCTGCTCAACGTCCGCTCCAACCGGATGAGCGCGGTGGACGGCCGACCTGGGGATTTCGTCGAGTGGCTCCGCACGCATGCGCCGGACCACGCCGATCCGGAAGGTTTCGCGCCGCGACGGCTGTACGGCCGCTACGTCCAGGACCGGTTGGCGGCCGTGGAGGCGGCGCATCCCGGACGCATCGAGCGCCGCCTGGGCTCGGCCGTGGCGATCGAGCCTGACGGCGTGCGGATGGCCGACGGGTCGCGGGTCGCGGCGCGGGCCGTGGTCCTGGCGACCGGCAACCCCGCGCCGCGCACCGCGTCCGCCCTGCCCGGGGTCATCTCCGATCCATGGGCGCTCGGCGCGCTGGACCGGATCGGGGCCGAGGACGACGTCCTGATCGTCGGGACCGGCCTGACCATGGTCGACATGCTCCAGGCGCTGGACGCGGCCGGCTGGCGCGGACGGGCGACCGCCCTGTCGCGCCGGGGCCTGCTGCCCCGCGCCCACGGCGACCTGCCCGATGCGCCGGCCGAGCTGTCGCCCGAGGCCGTTGCCGGCGCTCCGTCGCGCCGTCTCGCCGCCGCGCGCGCGCTGTCGAACGATTTCGGTTGGCGCCGCGTGATGGAGGGCTATCGCCCGATCACCGCCCGTCTGTGGGCCGAGGCCGGGACGGGGGAGCGGGCCAGTCTGGTGCGCCACCTGCGACCCTGGTGGGACGTCCATCGCCACCGCATCGCCCCCCAGATCGGCCAGTTCCTCGATCGGCTGGCCGCCGATGGCCGGCTGGTGGTCCACGCGGGAAGACTAGGCGCGGTCACGTCCGGGGATCGGGGGGTCACTGTACAGTGGCGTCCGCGTCGCGGGCCGCCCCAGCCGCCGCTCCGCGCCCGATGGCTGCTGGACTGCACTGGGCCGGGCCACGATCCGGCGTCGGACGCACTGACCGCCCCGCTGATCGCCGCCGGCCGGGCCCGGCTGGACGCCCTACGGCTGGGCCTCGACCTCGATCCAGATGGGCGCGTGCTGGACGCCGAGGGGCGGCCCGACCCGACGCTCTATGTCCTGGGCCCGCCCGCTCGCGCCGCCTTCTGGGAGACGATCGCGGTCCCGGATATCCGGAAGCGGATCGAGGACGTGGCCTCGGCCCTGACAGCCTGAGGCCAGCCGCCTAGCGGTACATGCCTTCGCGCAGGTTGATGCCGTGCTCGACGAACGCTTTCAGCGCCGCCAGCATCTGGGACCAGCCCATGCAATTGCCGTAGGACGCCTTCAGACCCGTCGGCGTCTCGCGCCAGCCCTGCTCGGCGATGCGGACCAGGGTGCGGGCGCCGTCGTCCAGCGGCTCGAAGGTCATGGTGACCGTGGTCCAGTAGCCCGCATCGACCACCGACGCGTCGCCTTCGGGCACGCCCTCGTTGGCCTCCCAACGCAGGACGATCCTTTGGTCCTGCACCACCTCCACGACCTCGACCGGGAAGGGGCCGGGGAAGTCGGCGAATTCCCACTGAACCGTCTTGCCGGTCTCCAGCCGCCCGACCGCGCCGCCGGTGGTGAAATAGCCCGACAGCATCGCAGGGTCGGCGACCGCCTCGAACACCTCGTGCACGGGTTTCGACACCCGGGTGCTGACTTCAAACTTCAGGTCCATGACCGCTCTCCGCTGCTTGCGGAAACGACCTATATGTTATAGAAACATAACATGTCAAACGGCGACGATCTGGACGGGGTGTTCAAGGCGTTGGCCAACCCCATTCGGCGCCGTCTGCTGGACGGGCTGAAGGACGCGCCGGCCACCACGGGCCAGTTGTGCGCGGCCGAGCCGGCGCTGGATCGCTGCACCGTGATGCAGCATCTGAAGGTGCTGGAGGAGGCCGAGCTGATCATCGTCCGCCGCGAGGGGCGGGAACGCTGGAACCACCTCAACGCCATGCCGATCAAGGCGGTCCACGACCGCTGGCTTGCACCCTACACGCGGGGTGCGGTGTCGAAGCTGGCCGCGCTGAAGGCGGGGGTGGAAGCACAGGATCCCTCTCCCGATGGGAGAGGGCTTGAGCCTCCGGGAGCGAAGCGATCGGTCAAGGCGAAAGGGTGAGGGGCTGGGCTGCGGGCGTTCGGGAACCGTAACCCCTTCACCCTTTCGCGCAGCCAATCGCCCTCTCGGGCTCTTGGGCGCTCAAGCCCTCTCCCGCCGGGAGAGGGATGCTAGACCGCCGCCTTAACCGCCCCGGCCACGTCGGCTACCACCTGCTTCACCAGCGCCTCGTCGTCGCCCTCGGCCATGACGCGGATCAGCTTTTCGGTGCCGGAGGGACGGACCAGCAGGCGACCGGAGCCCTCCAGCGCGGCCTCGGCCTCGGCGATCGCGGCCTTGACCCTGGCGTCCTCCAGCGGCCGGGCGGCGGTGAAGCGGACGTTCTCCAGCCGCTGGGGCACAGGGTCGAACTGACGGGCCAGTTCGCTCATCGGCTTGCCGCTCTCGACCAGGACGGCCAGCACCTGCAGCGCCGCCATCAGGCCGTCGCCGGTGGTGGCGTGGTCGTGCAGGATGATGTGGCCGGACTGTTCGCCGCCGATGTTGAAGCCGCCCTCGCGCATCCGCTCCATGACGTAGCGGTCGCCGACCTTGGTGCGCTCCAGCTTCAGCCCCTCGGCCGTCAGCCGGCGCTCCAGTCCCAGGTTGGACATGACGGTGGCCACGACGCCTCCGCCCGCCAGTCGTCCGCGCCGGGCCCAGTCCAGCCCGACCAGGGCCATGATCTGGTCGCCGTCGATGATCTGGCCCTTCTCGTCGCAGATGATCACCCGGTCGGCATCGCCGTCCAGCGCAATGCCGATGTCGGCGCGATAGGCCTTCACCGCCGCGACCAGGGCCGCCGGATGGGTCGAGCCGCAGTCTGCGTTGATGTTCAGGCCGTCGGGCGAGACCCCGACCTCGCAGACCTCGGCCCCGAGCTCGTAGAGGGTGGTCGGCGCGACCCGGTAACCGGCCCCGTTGGCGCAATCGATGGCGATGCGCAGGCCCTTGAGACTCAGCCGCTTGGGGAAGGCCGCCTTGGCGATCTCGATGTATCGCGGCGGGGCGTCGTCGATCCGCTTGACCCGGCCCAGGCGGTCGGACGGCGCCAGACCTTCGGACAGGCCGGCGTCCATCATCGCCTCGATCCTGAGCTCGATCTCGTCGGACAGCTTGTAGCCGTCGGGGCCGAACAGCTTGATGCCGTTGTCGGCGAAGTTGTTGTGCGAGGCGGAGATCATCACCCCCAGGTCGGCGCGCATCGACCGCGTCATCATCGCCACGCCGGGCGTGGGCAGGGGCCCGAAGGTGCGCACGTCCATGCCGACAGAGGCGAAGCCCGCGACCAGGGCCGGCTCGATCATATAGCCCGACAGGCGCGTGTCCTTGCCGATCACCACCAGATGGCGGCGGTCGTCGCCGCTCATGAACAGCCGGCCTGCGGCCAGGCCGACGCGCAGCGCGACCTCGGCCGTCATCGGATGGCTGTTGGCCCGGCCGCGGATGCCGTCCGTACCGAAATAGCGTCGCTCGCCCATTCGCCCTCCCATCAGGCGCCCTTTAGCCGGCGCGCGCGTAATCATGCGAAACGCCTTTTTAGTCGCCCGGCGGCTTAAGACTTCCTAGAGCGCAACCGAGGCCTCGTCGGCTTAGACCGTCGCGGGGCGAGGCGCAAAAACCGGCCCGCCTTTCCGGACCAGGAGCATCGACAATGTGCGGCATCATCGGAGTGACCGGAACCGGCCCCGCCGTCCCCCGCCTGATCGACAGTCTGAAGCGGCTGGAATACCGGGGCTATGACTCCGCCGGCGTCGCGGCCCTGGTGGACGGACGCATCGAGCGGCGGCGCGCCAAGGGCAAGATCCGCGAGCTGGAAGGCGTGCTGTTGGATGAGCCGCTGAAGTCGACCATCGGCATCGGCCATACCCGCTGGGCCACTCACGGCGCGCCGTCGACGCCCAACGCCCACCCGCACAAGGCCGGGCGCGTGGCCCTGGTCCACAACGGCATCATCGAGAATTTCGCGGAACTGAAGGCCGGGCTGGAGGCGGAGGGCCGGACCTTCGAGAGTCAGACCGACACCGAGGTGGTGGCCCAGCTGCTGGACCGCGAACTGGCGACGGGGGCGGAGCCGCTCGAGGCCTTCAAGCGGGTGCTGGACCGGCTGACGGGCGCCTATGCGCTGGCCGTTCTGATCGAGGGCGAGGACGAGCTGATCCTGGGCGCCCGGCGCGGCTCGCCCCTGGTGGTGGGCTGGGGGGAAGGCGAGATGTACCTGGGTTCGGACGCCCTCGCGGTCGGGCCCTTCACCCAGAAGATCTCCTATCTGGAGGAGGGCGATTACGTCGCCGTCGACCGCTCGGGCGCGCACATGTTCGACGCGGAAGGCGCGCCGGTCGAGCGGCCCATTGTTCAGGTCTCGGCCTCGGCCGCCATGGTCGAGAAGGGCGCCTATCGCCACTTCATGGAGAAGGAGATTCACGAGCAGCCCGACAGCGTCCAGCACACCCTGTCGGAGTATCTGGACCTGGTCTCGGCCAAGGCCAAGCCGACGGCGATCGACTTCGCACGCGTAGACCGCATCCAGATCGTCGCGTGCGGCACCGCCTTCTACGCCGGCCAGATCGCGCGGTACGCCTTCGAACGGATCGCGGGCCTGCCCTGCGATGTCGAGATCGCGTCCGAATTCCGCTATCGCCAGC
>JAEWJI010000037.1 GCA_023386645.1 Pseudomonadota bacterium | reverse complement strand
GAATACCGCAGACCCAGGGTCACCGTGTGCGACTGGTCGTAGTCGCCTTCCAGCACGCCGAACTGCGGCGCGGCCGAGGCGACGGTGTCGAACGAGGCCTCGCCGGTCAGATAGCGGTAGGTCAGGTCGATGTTGGTGCGGTCGCCGACCGCCCAGGCCAGGCCGGCCAGGGCCTGATAGGCGATCTCGGTGGAGCTGTCGTCGGCCACGAAGCTGACGCCCGGATTCTGGCGCAGACGGCCGGAGACATCGGCCTCGACGTTGTTTACGCCGACGCCCAGGCCCACGAAGGGACGCACGCCCCAGTATTCCCAGCCGAAGTCATAGATGACGTTGGCCATCAGGGTCTTGGCCGTGATGTCGCCCTCGGGCGAGAAGCAGCCGCCGGTCGCCGGGGTGAAGTTGCACAGTCCCTGCGGGCCGGACACGGCGCGCACGCGACCGACGTCGCCCGAGCGGTAGCCGGCTTCCAGTTCGGCGCGCCAGTTCGGGTTGAACCGGTAACCCAGGCGGGCGAAGGCGGCCCAGCCGTCGTTGACCTCCCAGTTCCAGTTGGCGCCGGTCCCTTGGGACTCGGTGTTGATGTCGTCGATCTGGTGGTAACCGGCGTCGATCGCGCCGTACCAGCCATCGGGTTCAGCCGAAGCCGCCCCAGCCGAAATCAGGCTGACCGCGGCCACACTGGCGAGAAGTTTCAGCTTCATGTGTCCCTCGTTCTCAAGTTAGCGGAACCCGACGCCGGGCAGACGCGGTGCTCGCAAGCCCCAACGGAGCAGTTTCAGGCCAGTTCCTCAGACCCGCCCGCAATGCGGCGACTGTGGCGCCGTTTCAACACATCAGGGGCGCTTGGCGTTCCCGTGAGGCCTGCTACGAAACGGCCACTAGTGTTGGAGGGACAAGGCCATGGCGATGCGGTTCGACGGACGGGTGGCGATCGTCACGGGCGCGGGCGGCGGCCTGGGTCGCGAACACGCCCTGGCGCTGGCGGCGCGAGGCGCCAAGGTCGTGGTCAACGACCTGGGCGGCGCGCGCGACGGCTCCGGCGGATCCGCCTCGGCGGCCCAAGCGGTGGTGGACGAGATCGTCGCGGCGGGCGGGCAGGCCATGGCCGATTCGGCCTCTGTCACGGATTTCGACGCGGTCCAGGCGATGGTCGAGGCCGCCATGAGCCGCTGGGGCCGGGTCGACATCCTGGTCAACAACGCCGGCGTCCTGCGCGACAGGACCTTCGCCAAGATGTCGCTCGACGATTTCCGCTTCGTGGTCGACGTCCACCTGATGGGGGCGGTGAACTGCACCAAGGCGGTGTGGGAGATCATGCGGGGCCAAAACTACGGCCGGATCGTGATGACCACCTCGTCGTCGGGCCTCTACGGCAACTTCGGCCAGTCGAACTACGGCGCGGCCAAGATGGCGCTGGTCGGTCTGATGCAGACCCTGTCGATCGAGGGCGCCAAGACCGACATTCGCGTGAACTGCCTGGCGCCCACGGCCCATACCCGGATGACCGAGGATCTCGGCGCCGCCTTGCCGCTGGAGGCCCTGGGGCCTGAGCTGGTGACCCCGGGCCTGCTCTATCTCGTCAGCGAAGAGGCGCCGACCCGCTGCATCCTCGCCGCCGGCGCCGGCGGGTTCGAACGAGCCTATGTCACCCTGACGCAAGGGATCCGCGTCGTCGGCGATGAGGCGCCCGAGCAAGTCGCGGCCCGCATCGCGGAGATCTCTGACCGCACCGGCGAGATCGTGCCCGAGATGGGCGCGGCCCAGGGCATGATCGAACTGACGAAGGCGCAGGCCGCCCAGGGCTAGCGGGCCAGCCTCCTCAGGCGGCGTCGGCCGGGCGGTGGAACGGCGGCTGGCTGCCGTCGCCGATGATCGGCACGGCCTTCAGGGCGCCGACGAAGGCGTCGCGCCAGATCGAGACGTCGGTGTCGCGCACCACCTTCATCAGCGCCTCCCAGCGTCGGCGGCGCTCGTCCTGCGGCATCATCAGGGCCCGGTTGATCGCGTCCGACAACTCCTCGCGGCTGAAGGGATTGACCAGCAGGGCCTCGCGCATCTGCTCGGCCGCGCCGGCGAAGCGCGACAGGATCAGAACGCCGGGGTCCTCCGGATCCTGCGAGGCGACATATTCCTTGGCCACCAGATTCATGCCGTCCCGCAACGGCGTGACCAGTCCGATCCGGGCGGCGCGATAGATGCCGGCCAGCTGGTCGCGGCGATAGGACCGGTTCAGATAGCGAATCGGCTGCCAGTCCATGTCGGCGAACTGGCCGTTCACGCGCCCGGCTAGGGCGTCGAGCCGGGCCCGGATGTCTTGATAGGCATCCACCTCGTCGCGCGACACCGGCGTGACCTGGACCAGCAGGACCGCGCCGCGCTTGTCGGGATTGTCCTGCAGGAACTGCTCATAGCCCAGCAGCCGCTGCTCCAGGCCCTTGGAGTAGTCGAGGCGGTCGACCCCGACCATCATGGCCCGGAAGGCCGATGACGCCGCCATCCGGTCGTAGGTCCTGACCCCCATCGCCGAATTCCGCGCCTTCATGAAGCCGTCGACATCGATCCCGATGGGGAAAACCCCGCACTGGAGCCGGCGGCCGAATGCCTCCAGCCCGTCGTCGCCCGAGATGTCGCCGCCCGCCTCGCTGATCACATAGTCGCGGAACAGGTCCAGCCATTCGCGGGTGTGGAAGCCCACCAGATCATAGGCGAACAGCGATTCCACCAGCCGCCGGTGATGCGGCAGCGTCACCAGCAGCTGCCGCGCCGGCCACGGGGTGTGCAGGAAGAAACCGATCCGGTTCTCGATCCCCAGCCGCCTCAGATCCCGGGCGATGGGGATCAGGTGGTAATCGTGGATCCAAAGCACGTCGTCCGGCTGGATCAGGGGAGCCAGGACCTCGGCGAACCGCCGGTTCACCCGTTCGTAGCCCTCGCCATAGGACCGCTCATAAGCGGTCAGGTCGATGCGATGGTGGAACAGCGGCCACAGGGTCTTGTTGGCGTAGCCGTTGTAATATTCGTCGACGTCCTGGGCCTCCAGGTCGACCAGGGCCACGGTGACGCCGGCCCGGTCCTCGGTCTTCAACTCTCCGGTGAAGACCTCGGTCGTCTCGCCCGACCAGCCGAACCAGAGTCCGTTGTATTTTCTCAAGGCGGCGGACAGGGCCATGGCCAGACCCCCGGCCGATCCTTCGGCGGGATCGGTCGGCGCCGAGACGCGGTTGGAGACGACGATGAGGCGGCTCATGCCTGTTGAACGCCGCTGCGACCCGGCGGGGTCAAACGCGATACCGTGAGGATCGGACGGCCGCCGCTCATCGCACGTCCGTCCATGAGCGGCTGAGCAGCACCGCGCAGTTGATGATCCCGACCAGGGAATAGGTCTGCGGATAATTGCCCCATAGTTCGTTGTCCCCCAGTGAGATGTCCTCGCTGAGCAGGCCCGCGTGGGTTCTGCGGGCCAGCATCTGTTCGAAGATTTCGCGCGCCTCCTCGGTGCGGCCGTTCAGGTGCAGAGCCTCGATGAACCAGAAGGTGCAGAAGTTGAAGGCGGTCTCGGGCTCGCCGAAGTCGTCCGGCTCCACATACCGGAACAGGTAGGGCCCCTTCTTCAGATCGCGCTCGATGGCCTGGAAGGTGGCCTTCTGGCGCGGGTCGTCCGGATCCAGGAAGCCCAGGTCCACCAGCTGAAGCAGGGAGGCGTCCAGTTCCTTGCCGCCGAAGCTCGCGCCGAACCGGCCTTCTTCGGGCAGATAGGCCTCGGTCTCGATTCTCCGGCGGATGGTGGCGGCCCGCCCGGACCAGACCTCGGCGCGATCGCGCAGGCCCAGGCGAAGCGCGGCCTTGGCCAGCCGGTCGCAGGCGGCCCAGCACATCACCGAGGAATAGGTGTGGACCCGCGCGATGGTGCGGAACTCCCACAGGCCGGCGTCGACCTGGTCGTGCATGGCGAAGGCCCGCTCGCCGACCTTCTCCAGGGCGTGGAAGTCTTCGATCGTGCCCGGGCGCAGCAGGCGGCAGTCGTAGAAGGACTGCACCAGGGGCAGGACGATCTGGCCATAGACGTCGTGCTGCAGATGCTCGCGCGCCTGGTTGCCGACGCGCACCGGCTTCATGCCGCGATAGCCCGCGACCGTGTCGGTGATCCGCTCATCGATGTCCTCCTCCAGCCCCACCCCATAGACCGGCTGGACATGGCCGCCGCCCGAGGCGTCCACGAGGTTCCTCAGATAGACGAGGTAGTTCTCCAGGATGTCCACCGCGCCCAGCCGATTGAGCGCCCGCACGGTGTAATAGGCGTCGCGGATCCAGCAGTAGCGATAGTCCCAGTTGCGGCCGCTCTCCGGGAACTCGGGCACCGAGGTGGTCATGGCCGCCACGATGGCCCCCGTCTCCTCATAGGCGCAGAGCTTGAGCGTGATGGCCGCGCGGATCACCGCCTCCTGCCAGTCCAGCGGCAGGTAGAGGGTGCGGACCCAGTCCTTCCAGTAGGCGATGGTGCGGTCCAGCGCGGCCTGGACGCCCGGCCCGACCTCCTGGTCGTAGCCCTCGTCGGGCCCCAGGAAGAAGGCCATGGGCCGCTCCAGGCGAAACAGCCGTTCGTCCAGCACATGGGTGACCGGGCAGTCGGTGGTCAGCCGCAGGATCACGTCGGTGCAATAGAAGCGGATGTGATTGGAGCCGGAGGTCCGCTCCGCCCGCCTCGCGCCCCAGTCGGCGGCGGGGCGCAGGCGCACGCGGACGCGCGGGGAGCCCTCGATCGGCCGGACGATCCGCGCGAAGGCCAGCGGCCGATAGGTCCGCGCGTGCTTCAGGTGGCGCGGGCAGAAGTCGATGATCTCGACGGCCGCCCCGTCCTCGGCGGTCAGGATGGTGCGCAGCACCGGCGTGTTGCGGATATAGGCCTGGTCGACGCGCTTGAGCCCTTCCAGCTCGATGTCCCAGAAGCCGTGGTCCGGATCGGCGCCGTCCATCAGGGCCGAGAAGACCGGGTCGCCGTCCACGCGGGGCGCGCAGGCCCAGACGAAGCGGCCGCGCCGGTCGATCAGGGCGCTGACCGAGCAGTTGCCGATCGGCGCAAGATCCAGCGACGGCGCCAGGGGGGCGGGCGACGATCCGGTCATGGCGTCCCCTCGATCCGCAGCGTCTCCAGCCAGGTCATGACGGCCTCAACGTCCGGCAGCCGATATCGAGCCGCCGTCTCGCGCATCGGCCCGACCAGGACGCCGAAGCCGCCCAGGGCGGCGGCGGCGCGAAAGCCGTGCTCGTCGGTCAGGTCGTCGCCCAGCATGACCGGCGTCGAGCCGATGAAGGGCGGCTCGTTCATGAAGGCCGCGACCGCCCGACCCTTGTCCGCGCCCGGGGTCTTCAACTCCACGACCATGTGGCCGAGCTGCACCTCCAGCCCGTGGCGGTCGGCGAGATCCTGGGCCAGGGCCTGGACGGCCGGTCCCTCGTTCGGCGCCAGGCGATAGTGCAGGCCGGCAGAGCGCCGCTTGTCCTCGACGATCAGCCCCGGACGACCCTCCGCGAAGGCCGCGAACGCCGAAAGCGCATCGGCGACCCCGGCGGCCGGGGCCGCGTCCAGCGCAAGGTCGCCATTGCGGCGCTCCAGCCCATGCACGCCCGACACGCGCGGAAGCCTCAGGCCCGTGATCCGGTCGATCTCGGCGATGGTGCGGCCGCTGACTACCGCCAGGCGGCCTTCGAGCCGCCGCTCCAGGCCCTGGAGCACGCGGGTTCGCCGGGGCTCCGGGCCCACGGCCGAAGGAGTCGGCGCGATCTCGGCCAGGACCCCGTCGAGGTCCAGGAACAGGGCGGGCTTGGCCAGCCTGTCCGGCGGCGGCGGCAAATCAGCGGCGATGGAGGCTCGCGTCTCCATCAGGCCGGTCTCGGAAACCATACTTCAGTCCAGAATTCGACGTCCCCGCGGGCTACAACGCACGAGCACGGCAAAGGTTGACCCCGATCGACGCCCCCGCCCGGATTGCACAGCCGGCGGAGGTGGCGCATTCAGCCTGCCGAAGCTTCCAAGGGACCTTCCGAATGCGTTTCGACACCGCCTCCGTCGCCCCCTCCTCGCCTGATCAGGTCGCGGCCATGACCGAACGCGCGCGGGAGGTGCTGCGTCTGAACATCGAGGCGCTGACGGCTCTGGAACGGTCGGTCGACGTGGCCCTGGCGCGGGCCTGCGACATCATCATGAGCCGGCCGGGCTATCTGGTGGTGACCGGCATGGGCAAGTCGGGTCACATCGGCGGCAAGATCGCCGCCACCCTGGCCTCCACCGGCACCAACGCCTTCTTCGTCCACCCCGCCGAGATGAGCCACGGCGACCTGGGGATGCTGCGGTCCGACACCACCCTCCTGGCCATCTCCAACTCGGGCGAGAGCCGCGAGCTGCGCGATCCCCTGCTGTTCTGCCAGCGCAACGGCATTCCGGTGATCGGCATGACCCAGCGGGCCTCGAGCTTCCTGGGCCGGCATTCGGCCGTGACCCTGCTGATGCCGTCGGTGGCCGAGGCCTGCCCGAACGGTCTGGCCCCCACCACCTCGACCCTGATGACCCTGGCGCTCGGCGACGCCCTGGCCATGGTGCTGATGGACCGGCGGGGCTTCTCGGCCCAGGATTTCGGCCTACACCACCCCGGCGGAGCGCTCGGGATGAGCCTGCAGAGCGTGCGCGAGTGGATGGGCGACAACTACGCCCCGCCCGCCAGCGTGGCCCAGGACACCCCCTTCGCCGAGGTCGTCGCGGCCATCACCGCCGGCCGCAAGGGCGCGGTCGCGGTCCTGGACGACGAGGGGCGGCTGGCCGGAATGATCACCGACGGGGACCTGCGCCGCGCCTTCGAACAGGGGATCGACGGGCTGAAGGCGTCCGACATCATGAACGCTCACCCCAAGACCGTGGAGCCGGACCAGCGGATGAGCGACGTGGTCGACCTCCTGGCCGCCAACAAGATCGCCAATCTGTTCGTCGTCGAGGACAACCGGCCGGTCGCCATCGTGCACATCGCCGAGCTGATGCAGGCCGGCTACGTCTCCTGACCGCCGGTGTCCAAGTTGACCCGCCGGTCCGGCTCGCGATACGCAGCCCCAAGCCCCGCTCCGTGGGCCTTCAAGCCAAGTCGACGCGACGCGCCGGCGCATGGGGCCCGGTTGTCCGCATGAGTTCGGTCTGCATCGACGGCTTCAACATCTCCCTGCCGAGAGGTTCGGGGATCGCCACCTACGGCCGTAACCTGCTGGTCAACGCCCGCGCGATCGGGCTCGACACCCAGGTCCTCTACGGACCCCCCGCCCGGATCGGGAGCGACCCGCTGCTGAACGCCGTGGCCGTGACGATGCCGTCAGGAAAGCCGTTCAAGGTCCACAAGTCGGAGCGCTTCCTGCGCACGGCGCTGAGCCGTTACGGCCGAACCGCCAGGGCCGTGGCCCCGGCGACCGAGATCGCCTGGCCCCAGGACGGCGGCCGGCCCCCGGCCGCCGACCGCTTCTGGGCGGCCCAGGACCTGTTCCACTACGCCCTGCGCGGCTACCGCAAGTACGGCGGCGCAACTCCGGTGCGGTTCGACACGGCCTCGGCGCCGGCGCCCGACGTGATGCACTGGACCGCCGTCCTGCCCATGCACGCGAAGGGTGTGGCCAACATCCACACCTTCCACGACCTGATCCCGCTGCGGTTGCCGCACACGACGGTGGACGACAAGGCGGCCTTCCTGACCGTATGTCGCCAGATCGCCCGGCATACCGACCATATCGCCGTGGTCTCGGAGACCACCCGCCGCGACGTCATTCAGATGCTGGACGTGCCGGAGGATCGGGTCACCAACACCTATCAGGCGGTCGAACTGCCGCCCCATCTGGTCACGCGGCCGCAGGACGAGGTGCAGCGCGAACTCGAGACCGCCTTCGGCCTGGGCTGGAAGGACTACTTCCTGCATTTCGGCGCCATCGAGCCGAAGAAGAACCTGGGCCGGATCGTCGAGGCCTATCTGGCCTCGGACGTGAAGACGCCCCTGGCGATCGTCGGGGGCCGGGCCTGGCTGGACGCCGGCGAGACGGCGATGCTCGATCAGGTCGAGGCGCTGGACCTGCCGGTCGGCAAGCGCATCCGGCGGTTCGAATACGCCAGCTTCTCCCACCTCATCAGCCTGATCCGCGGCGCCAAGGCGGTGCTGTTCCCCTCGCTGTATGAAGGCTTCGGCCTGCCTGTGCTGGAGGCGATGGCCCTGGACACGGCGGTCCTGACCTCGACGGCCGGCTCCCTGCCGGAGGTGTCGGGCGACGCGACGATCAGCGTCGACCCGTATGACGTCCAGGCCATGAGCCGGGGCATCCAGGCGCTCGACGCCGACGAGGCCCTGCGCGACGACCTGGTGCGCCGGGGTCGCATTCAGGCGGCGAAATTCACGCCGGAGGCCTACCAATCCCGATTGCGCGAGCTCTACGCCAAGGTCGGCGTCCGGTGAGCGAGGTCGTCCTGTTCGACGCCAGCCGGCTGCTCAGCCGGACGGAGCGCGCCGCGCCGACCGGCGTCGACCGCGTGTGCCTGGCCTATGCCGAATGGCTGATGGCCCTGCCGGGAGTCGAGATGATCCCCGTGCGCGGCAAGCAGGACCAGTTGATGGTCGTGGACCAGGACTGGTTCGCCCGGGAAATGGGCGCGCTTCGGGCCCGCTGGTCCACCGGCGGAGCGCAGAACGGAAACTCCGGCGAGGCGCTGCTCCGCGCCCTCCACGCCCCCGAGGCGGCCCGCGAGTCGGTCATGGACCCGCCGCCGGCGGCCGAGCCCGCCCAGCCCCACAACCGCCAGCGACTGTGGAAGCAGATGTTTCGGTCGCGCCGAACGCCGCGTCTGCCGGCCGCACGCCTCTATTTCAACGTCGGCCACACCGGCCTCCACACCGGAGGCGTTCTGGACAGCCTCGTCCAGCAGGGCGTTGAGCCGATCGTCCTGCTGCATGACCTGATCCCGGTCACCCATCCGGAATTCTGCCGCCCCGGTGACGGCCCACGCCACCGCGACCGGGTTCTCAACGCCCTGCGTTACGCCTCCCGGATCATCGTCAATTCCAGCTACACGGGCCATGAACTGGCGCTGTTCGCCGTGCGCGAAGGCCTGACGGCCCCGCCCGTGGACGCGGTCCACCTGGGCCTCGAGCCGCTGTTCGTCCGTCAGGACCAACCGCCGACGCCCCGCCCCTACTTTATCCATGTCGGGACCATCGAGGCGCGCAAGAACCTGGCCTTCCTGCTGACCCTCTGGCGCCGTCTGCAGGAGACGATGGGCGAGCGGACGCCCCAGCTGGTGCTCATCGGCCGCTATGGCTGGGAGAACGAGGCGGTGCTGGATCACCTCCAGCGGTCGCCGGCCCTGAAGGGCATCGTCCACCAGGCCGCCCACCTGCCGGACGAGGCGCTGGCGCGGCTCATGTCGGGCGCCCAGGCCGTGCTGGCCCCGTCGTCGGTCGAGGGCTTCGACCTGCCGGCCGTCGAGGCGATGGCGCTTGGCGTCCCCCTGATCGCCTCGGACATTCCGGCCCACCGGGAGCTGGTGTCCCAGGCCCAGTTGATCGATCCGCTGGACGGCCTGGGGTGGCTCGCTGCGCTGGAGACGGCGACCCTTGGCAAGCCGTCGACGCCGCCCTACAGCGCCCCGACCTGGGCCGACCACTTCTCGCAGGTGGCGCGCCGCACCGGCCTGCCCGGCTAGCGGCCTCGCGCGCGGCGTCGGCGGACCACTGGCACGCGAGCCGAAAGGCCGGTAAGCACAGCATATGATCACCGCCGGACCTCGCCTTCGCGCCCTGCTCTCGCTCATGATCGTGGCGGCTCTCGCCGGCTGCTCCAGCCTGCCCCGCGACGGGCCGTCCGGCCGGGCCGTGACGCGCGGCGCCGATGGCATGGACTCGCTGGGCGGCTACGCCATCGTCGAACTCGACTACGCCGCCAGCGAGCGGATCAAGGCGGTCCCGGCCGCGCGCCTGACCGGTCTCGCGGTCGCCGGCGACGCCGCGGCCACGGACCTGATCGGCGAGGGCGACACCCTGTCGGTCACCATCTACGAACCCTCCGGCGCCCTGTTCGGCGGGCGCAGCCTGGCCGGTGGGGTCCAGGGCGCCAACGAAACCCTGGGCGGCATCGTGGTCGACCGCAACGGCTCCATCCTGGTGCCCTTCGCGGGTCAGGTGCGGGTCGCGGGGCTCAACCCCACCGAAGCCGCCGGCGCCATCCGGCGTGCACTCCAGGGGCGGGTGGGCAACCCCCAGGTCATCGTCGGCGTCACCGGCAACGCCTACAACTCCGTGGTCGTGCTGGGCGAGGTGAAGACCGCCGGCCGGGTGCCCCTGACCATCAACGCCGACCGGGTGCTCGACGTCATCGCCGCGGCCGGCGGCGCCTCCCGCCCTGTCCAGGACGTCGAGGTGGTCATCCAGCGGGGCGACCGGACCTTCTCCGCCCCCCTGTCGCAGGTGACCGGCGCCTTCGGCGAGAACGTCCGCCTGGCGCGCGGCGATCAGGTCAATGTCGTCTACAAGCCCCGCCGCTACTCGACCTTCGGCGCCCTGGGCGCGGTGGCGCGCACCGACATGCCTCCGGGCGAAGTCACCCTGGCGGCCGCGGTCTCGACCGTCGGCGGCCTGGACGACACCACCGCCGACGCCCGTTCGGTCCTGGTCTTCCGCTTCGAGCGGCCCGAAGTGGCCGCCGCCCTGGGCCTGACCCAGCCGCCGACCCCGCGCGGGGTCCCGGTCGTCTACCGGCTGAACCTGGCCGAGGCTTCGGGCTTCTTCGTCGCCGGCAACTTCGCCATCCAGCCCGAGGACATTGTCTATGTGCCGCGCGCTGGATACGCGGAGGCGCGGAAGTTCTTCGAGTTCGTGCAGAGCATCACCCGCGTCATCTACGACGTCTCGGTCACGAGCACACTGAACGTGGATTGATCCCATGGCCGGGCTCGCCCGATGGCTGGGCCTGGGCCGCTCCGGGCAGGAGCGGCAGACCGCCCTGCCGGTCGCCTATGAGTACGACCCACGGGAGGCCGAACGCGAGGCGGAAGCGCAATCCGCCCTGCCCGAGCCCCTGGCCGGCATGCTCGCCGAGATCGAGGCCTCCGCGCGGGGACTCTACGAACAGCACGGCCTGCCGACGCGGCCCGGCCATTATCGCCGCGAGCCCGGCGGCGTGACCTGGACCTTCCTGGCCAGCGACCTGCCGGTCGAGGAGCGCTGGCGGATGGTGCTGGAGCAGCCGCCCGAACATGGCTGGCGCTACGCGCGGCTGGAAGACATCGGGCTGATCGAGAACCGCAACCCCGAGACCGTCCAGGCCTCGCGGCTTCTGTCCTCCTGCGGGCGCCTGCGCCGCCGGGTGGAAGGCCTGGACGCGGGCTCCCCGGCCGAGGACATCGCCGAGGCGCTGCGGCTCGGCGCCGAGTGGGCGCGCACGAAACAGACCATGCCGTGGCGGGACGGCTCCCGTCTCAGGCTGACCGGTGTGGCCCTTCCAGGCCGAGAATAGCTCCGTTCAGGCAACCCGGACGGCGGCGGCGCATTTAGCCCCCGAGCTTCACTGTCTTGGAAGGGAGACACTCAATGGGCATCATCGCCTGGATCGTCATCGGCATCGTCGCCGGCTGGCTGGCCGAAAAGATCATGGGCCGCAATCACGGCCTGATCACCAACCTCATCGTCGGCGTCGTCGGCGCCATCATCGGCGGCTTCCTGGCGAGCGCCCTGCTCGGCATCGAGACCGGCGGGTTCAACATCGTCACCCTGATCGTGGCGGTGATCGGCGCCTGTATCCTGCTGTTCCTGGTCGGCCTGGTGAAGCGCCGCGCCTGATCGCTCGCGTCATCTGAGCGAAGAAAAAAAGGGCGGCCCGTTCGGGTCGCCCTTTTTGCCGTCCGGTTCCTAGTCCTCGCGGACCCGCTTCTTGCGGAAGCTGGGGTTCAGCACCTGCTTGCGCAGGCGGATGGACTTGGGCGTCACCTCCACCAGTTCGTCGCTCTCGATATAGGCGATGGCCTGCTCCAGGCTCATGATCTTGGGCGGGGTCAGGCGAACCGCCTCGTCCTTGCCCGAGGCGCGCACGTTGGTCAGCTGCTTGCCCTTGATCGGGTTGACGTCGAGGTCGTCGGACCGCGAGTTCTCGCCGATGATCATGCCCTGGTAGGTCTTCTCGCCGGCGCCGACGAACATCACGCCGCGCTCCTCCAGGTTCCACAGCGCGTAGGCCGCCGTTTCGCCGTCCGAGTTCGAGACCAGCACGCCCTTCTGGCGGCCCTCGATCGCACCCTTGTAGGGCTCGTAGTGGCTGAACACCCGGTTCAGCACGCCCGAGCCGCGCGTGTCGGTCAGGAACTCGCCCTGGTAGCCGATCAGCGACCGGGACGGGCACTTCAGCTGGATGCGGGTCTTGCCGGCGCCCGACGGGCCCATGTCGGTCATCTCGGCCTTGCGGGCCGACAGCTTCTCGATGACGATCCCGGTGTAGTCGTCGTCGACGTCGATCATGACGTCCTCGATCGGCTCCAGCCGCTCGCCGTTCTCGCCGGTCTGATAGACCACGCGCGGGCGCGAGATCGAAACCTCGAAGCCCTCTCGGCGCATGTTCTCGATCAGCACGCCCAGCTGCAGTTCGCCGCGCCCGGCCACCTCATAGGCGTCGCCGCCCTCGGTGGTGGTCACCCGGATGGCGACGTTGGCCTCGGCCTCCTTCAGCAGGCGGTCACGGATGACGCGCGACTGGACCTTGTCGCCCTCGCGGCCGGCCAGGGGGCTGTCATTGACCGAGACGGTCATGGAGATGGTCGGCGGGTCGATGGGCTGGGCCGGCAGGGCCTCGGTGACCTCAAGCGCGCAGAGGGTGTCGGCCACGGTCGCCTTGGACATGCCGGCGATGGCGACGATGTCGCCCGCCTCCGAGCCCTCGTCCAGCGCCTGGCGCTTCAGGCCGCGGAAGGCCAGGACCTTGGTGATCCGGCCCCGCTCGATCTCCTTGCCGTTCCGGTCCAGGGCGTGGATGGCCATGCCGGGAACCGCCTTGCCGCTCTCGATCCGGCCCGTCAGCAGGCGGCCCAGGAAGGGGTCGCTCTCGATCAGGACGTTCAGGATCTGGAACGGCTTGTCCTTGTTCTCCTGCACCTTGGGCGGCGGCACGTGGCGCACGATCAGGTCGAACAGGGGCGCCAGGTTGTCGTTGGGCTGGTTCAGGTCCAGCGTCGCCCAGCCGTTGCGGCCCGACGCATAGATGTGCGGGAAGTCCAGCTGCTCGTCGGTCGCGCCGATGGCGGCGAACAGGTCGAAGGTCTCATTATGCACCCGGTCCGGATCGGCGTGGGCGCGGTCGACCTTGTTGATGCACAGGATCGGCCGCAGGCCCATCTTCAGCGCCTTGGTCAGCACGAACTTGGTCTGGGGCATGACGCCCTCTTCGGCGTCCACCAGGATGACGCAGCCGTCGACCATGCCCAGGATGCGCTCGACCTCGCCGCCGAAGTCGGCGTGGCCGGGGGTGTCGATGATGTTGATCCGGGTCTCACCCGCCTCGCCCTTCCAGAGCACGCTCGTGCACTTGGCCAGGATGGTGATCCCGCGCTCCTTCTCCTGGTCGTTGGAGTCCATCGCCCGCTCGGTCGTGGCCTCATTGGCTCGGAACACGCCCGACTGGGCCAGAAGCTGATCCACCAGGGTGGTCTTGCCGTGGTCGACGTGGGCGATGATGGCGACGTTGCGCAGGTTCATTTCGGGCTCGGACGGACTGTGTTCGGTCGCGGATCGGTCCGCGCCGCTCAGGTAGGGGCGTGATTGCGGGGAGAAGGCCGGGCCTCATACAGGCAAGACCGCCGAAACGCCAGCGTGGCCGCCCGGACAGGTCGGAACCAACCGTTCCGGCCGCCGGTTAGCAGACCCGTTGCAGTCAAGGAGCGTCGAATGCGGGCGATGGATTACCGCGGGCCCCGCCGGGTCCGGATCGAAGATAAGCCGATGCCGAAGATCCATCACCCAAGGGACGCCATCGTGCGGGTGACGCGGTCCTGCATCTGCGGCTCGGACCTGCACCTCTATCACGGCATGGTGCCCGACACCCGGGTCGGCATGACCTTCGGCCACGAGTTCTGCGGCGTGGTCGAGGAGGTCGGGCCGGACGTCCAGAATCTCAAGCCCGGCGACCACGTCCTGGTCCCGTTCAACATCGCCTGCGGCCAGTGCCATTTCTGCAAGCAGGGGCTGTTCGGCAACTGCCATGAGAGCAACGCCCAGGCCACCGCCGTCGGCGGCATCTTCGGCTATTCCCACACCGCCGGCGGCTATGACGGCGGCCAGGCCGAATATGTGCGGGTCCCCTACGCCGACTTCGGCCCCCAAATCATCCCGGACTGGATGGACCCGGACGACGCCGTGCTCCTGACCGACGTGGTGCCCACCGGCTATCAGGCCGCCGAGATGGGCGGCATCCAGAAGGGCGACACGGTCGTGGTCTTCGGCGCGGGGCCCGTGGGCCTGCTCGCCGCCCGTTCGGCCTGGCTGTTCGGCGCGGGCCGGGTCATCGTCATCGACCACATCGAATACCGGCTGGACTTCGCCCGCACCTATTGCCCGGCCGAGGTCTACGACTTCCGCGAGATCGGCGACGCCGTGGTCTTCATCAAGAAGATCACCGACATCGGCGCCGACGTCTGTATCGACGCGGTCGGCGCGGACGCCTCGGGGAACGCCTGGCACACGATCTTCGGCAAGAAGCTGAAGCTGGAGGCCGGCAACGCGGTGCCGCTGCACTGGGCCATCAACTCGGTGAAGAAGGGCGGGGTGGTCTCGATCGTCGGGGTCTATGGCCCGACCGGCAACATGGTCCCGATCGGCAATGTCGTGAACAAGGGCATCACCATCCGCGCCAACCAGGCCTCGGTGAAGCGCCTGCTGCCGCGCCTGATCGAGCATGTGAAGGAAGGCCGGATCGATCCCAAGGCGATCATCACCCACCGCGTCCCGCTCGAGGACGTGGCCGAGGCCTATCACCTTTTCTCGTCCAAGCTGGACGGCTGCATCAAGCCGGTCCTTCTGCCCAACGCCGCCTGAGGAGAACGCCATGAAGACCCAGAGCGATCAGGCGCTGGCCGCCGCCGACAAGGTCTATCCCCGCATCGACCCGACGACCGTGGTCGGCTGGGCCGTGGACGCCGACCCCGAGAACGATCCCACCTGGCCAATGCGCGACCGGTCCCGGGACGACGGCCCCGGCATGAACTGGACCCGCCCGCCGCAGCAGGAGCCGGAGGTCGAGATCCTGCGCTCGGTCGAGCACAAGGCCCTGCCGGCCGCGCTGGGCCTGTCCACCCCGCCGTCGGGTCTCAGCGGAACCCTGCGCCGCGCGGCCTACCGGTTTAGCGAGAGCCAGTGGGGCCACTGGCTGCTGCTGATGCTCGCCGACCGGATCAACACGGTCGAGGGCGTGGTCCAGGACCTGGGCCGGGGCCGGATGCCCAATCCGCTGGTCGAGATGGGCGTGGTCAAACAGTCCCGATCCCGGGAAAGCGCCATCGCCACGGCCGCGGCGGTCGGGTTCGGGGTGGGCGTCGTCCTGCTGCTGATGCGTCGACGCGGCCGTCGGTACTGATCCCACCGCCATGGCGGCCCTGCTGCACGCCTCGCCCATGGAGGCCCGCTCCCAGCCCGCCCTGCCGCCCGGGCCGGGCTGGTGGTACGAGCCCAAGTGGGACGGCTTCCGCTGCCTGGCCTTTCGTGACGGAGGCCGGGTCGAGTTGGTCGCCAAGTCCGGCAAGTCCCTGAACCGCTTCTTCCCCGAGGTGGTCGCCCGGCTGGGGGAGTTGCCGGAGAAAACCTTCGGCCTGGACGGCGAGCTTCTGGCCCAGGACGGCGACGCCTTTTCCTTTGAGGTCCTCCAGGCCCGGCTGCACCCGGCCGAGAGCCGCATTCTCAAGCTTTCGCGCGAGACGCCTGCGGTCTTCGCCCTGTTCGACATGCTGGTTGATACGGACGGCGCGGACCTGCGCGCCCGCGCCTGGACAGAGCGGCACGGACGCCTCGAAGCGTTCCTTCAGCCCCTTCAGACCCCCCGGTTGACCCTCACCCCCGGAACCGAGGACGGGGCCCTGGCCGAGCGATGGCTGTCCGACGGCCGGCTGGAAGGGGTCGTGGCCAAGCGCATGGACGGCCCCTATGCGGAGGGCGAACGCGCCATGATCAAGGTCAAGCGCGCCCGCACCGCCGACTGCGTCGTGGGCGGCTTCCGCTATGCGACCGGCAGCCCCCTGGTCGGCTCCCTGCTGCTCGGCCTCTACGACGATCAGGGCCGGCTGAACCACGTCGGCCACACCTCGGGTTTCGCCGGCGTCGACCGCGACGCCCTGACCCGCGATCTGGAGGCGCTGAAGGGCGGCGAAGGCTTCACCGGCCGCGCGCCCGGCGGCCCCAGCCGCTGGTCCACCGACCGCTCCGCCGCCTGGGAGCCGCTGCGGCCCGAGCGGGTCGTCGAGGTCGGCTTCGACCAGGTCTCCGACGCCCGCTTCCGCCACGGCACAAAACTGATTCGCTTCCGCCCGGACAAGGCGCCGACCCAATGCCGCATGGACCAGCTGGACGCCTGAAGAGCGTCCGCTTCGGCCTCACGATGTCGGAAGAAAATGGCGCGCCCGGAACGATTCGAACGTCCGACCCTCAGATTCGTAGTCTGATGCTCTATCCAGCTGAGCTACGGGCGCGCTTGGCCTTGGCAGGCGAGGGCGGGTATCTAGCGACTTGGCCCGGGGCGCGCAAGCGGCTTTGGGGCCTGGGGCGCCGATCCGGTCTTGGCGGGGCGCGGGCGGCGGCCTAGTCGAAGGGGCCGCGTCCCTTCGCCCCGGAGCCCCGCGCTTCGAGGCCTCAGCCGGAGCCGTCCATGCGCCTGATCCCGCGCCGCCTCGCCGTCCTGGGGCTGTCCCTGCTGCTGGTCGCCTGCCAGGGCGTCGCGCCGCGAGGGTCGACGGACAGCGTCGCCGCTCCCCCTTCCCGGCCCTCCGCCCCCCGCGCCGTCGGTCCCTTCGTGGCGGCGGCCAATCCCCTGGCGGTCGAGGCGGGGATGAAGGTGCTCGACGCCGGCGGCTCGGCGGTCGACGCGGCGGTCGCGGTCCAGGCCGTGCTGGGTCTGGTCGAGCCCCAGTCCTCGGGCCTGGGCGGCGGCGCCTTCATGATGCACTACGACGCCGCGACCGGCGAGGTGACGAGCTACGACGGCCGCGAGACCGCCCCGGCCTCCGCGACGCCGGAGCTGTTCTTCGAAGACGGCCAGCCCCTGCCCTTCATGGACGCCGTGCTCAGCGGCCGCTCGACCGGGGCGCCGGGCGTGGTCGCGATGCTGGCGATGGCCCAGGAGGAGCACGGCCGCCTGCCCTGGGCCGAACTGTTCGGAGAGGCCGAGCGCCTGGCCGAGGAAGGCTTCGTCGTCTCGCCGCGCCTGGCCGGCATGATCGCCCTGCCCCGGGGCCAGGCCCGCACCCCCTGGGCCGAGGCCTATTTCACCCGGCCCGACGGCGCCCCCTACGTCGCCGGCGACGTCCTGCGCAATCCGGAGTACGCCCGCACGGTGCGGGAGATCGCGGCCGGGGGCGCCGACGCCTTCTACAATGGCCGCATCGGGCTCCAGATCGTCGAGGCGGTGCGCCAGGGCCCCCGGCCGGGGGGCCTGACGACCGAAGACCTCGCGGCCTACGAACCGATCGAGCGCGGCGCCCTGTGCCGGCCCTGGCGGCTCTATGTCGTCTGCGTGCCTCCGCCCCCGTCCAGCGGCGTGGCGGTGCTCCAGCTCCTGGCCATGGCCGAGCATGCGCCGGACCTCGACCTGGGCCCCGCCGACGCTCGCGCCTGGGCCGCCTTCGGCCAGTTGCAGCGGCTGATGTACGCCGACCGCGACCGCTACGTCGGCGACCCGGCCTTCGTGGGCGTGCCGGTCCAGGGCCTGCTGGACCCCGCCTATGTCGCCGCCCGCGCGGCGCTCGCCCCCGGCCTGACCGGCGCGGCCCCGCCCGGAACCCCGCCCGGCGGCGTCTTCATCGGCCCGGACGCGACCCGCGAGCCCGCCGGCACTTCCCATTTCACGGTGGTGGACGCGCGGGGCAACGCCGTCAGCATGACCACCACGGTCGAGAGCGTCTTCGGCTCGGGCCGGATGGCCGCCGGCTTCTTCCTGAACAACCAGCTGACCGACTTCTCCTTCGCCCCCACGGGCCCGGACGGCGCCCCCGCCGCCAATGCGGTGGCGGCCGGCAAGCGACCCCGCTCGTCGATGGCGCCGGTGATCGTGCTGGACCAAGAAGGGCGGCTGGTCGGGCTTATGGGGTCGCCCGGCGGTCCGGCGATCCTGGCCTATAACGCCAAGGCCCTGATCGGATCGCTACGATGGGGCCTGCCGGTCCAGGCGGCCTTCGACCTGCCCAACCTGGTCGCGCGCGGCGACGCCTTCACCGGCGACAGCGCCCGCTTCGATCCCGTCCTGGCCGAAGCGATGGCCGCTCTCGGCGTCGCCGTCCGCCCCAACTCGGCCGAGAACTCCGGCCTGCACGGCGGGGTCTGGAGGCAGGACGCGGACGGCCGCTGGGCCTGGGACGCCGGAGCCGACGATCGCCGCGAGGGCGTGGCGCGGGTGCGGTAGCCCGCGCCTACTGATCCTCGTCGAACTTTCGGTTCACCAGGTCGGCCAGGGCGGCGACGGCGTCCTCGGCGCCCTCGCCCTCGGCCTCGATGTCCACGCCGCAGCCGTTGCCGGCGCCCAGCATTAGCAGGCCCATGATCGAGCGGGCGTCGACGGTCACGCCGTCGCGGGTGACCCGTATCTCGCAGTCGAAGGTCGAGGCCAGCTTGACGAACTTGGCCGAGGCGCGGGCGTGCAGGCCGCGCTGGTTGCAGATGCCGACCGTGGCGCGCGCGGTTTCGCTCATTTTTCCCCCGCCAGGACCCAGGAGGCGACCGAGATGTATTTGCGCCCGGCGTCCTGGGCATGGGCCACGCAGGCCTCCAGCGTTTCGCGATGGCGCACGCTGGCCAGCTTGATCAGCATCGGCAGGTTCAGGCCCGCGATCACCTCGGCCCGGGTCTGCTCCATCACCGAGATAGCGAGGTTCGACGGGGTGCCGCCGAACATGTCGGTCAGCAGGATCACCCCCTCGCCGTCGTCCACGGCCGAGGCGGCGTCCAGGATGTCGCGCCGGCGACGCTCCATGTCGTCCTCCGGCCCGATGCAGATGGTCGCGACGCCGCGCTGGGGCCCGACGACGTGCTCCATGGCGTGGAGGAACTCCGAGGCCAGTCCGCCGTGGGTGACGATCACCAGGCCGATCATGAAGGCTCAACCAAGACGCGCACGTCCCCCGGTTCGCCGCCGCGCCCCTTTCGAGGGGGCGGGCTGGCCGCAAGCCGGCCTAGATAGGCCAAACCCGCGCCGGGTTAAAGCCGGTCGAGCGCCGCCGCGACGATGACGCAGGCGGAGGCGGGCCTGGGGTCCAGGCGCAGGCGCGGAACCTCGATCCCGGCCAGGGCGACCGTCTCCGGTTCCGGCAGGCGTTCGGGCGTGTCGTCGCTCAGATCCACCACCAGGGCGACCCGGCTGACGGGAAGGGCGGGCCGGGAGATCAGGCCCAGGCCCCGCGCCTCAATGCGGTCGCGGATCGGCTCGGGCCCGGCCGCCCACAGCCGGCCGCCGGAGGCGAACAGATGCACATAGTCGTCGCCGACCAGCCGCCAGCCCTCGGCCATCAGCCGCAGCGCCAGGTCGCTCTTGCCTGCCCCGGACGCCCCCCTCAGCAGGACGCCGCGCCAGCCCTCGGTCCCGTGCCGGGCGACGGCGGTGGCGTGGACGGGCGGGGTCACCCGCGACGCCCGGCCAGCGGCAGCCGCACCACGAACCGGGCGCCCTGGACCGCCCCGGTCGCAGAGGTCCGGTTCTCGGCATGCACCCGGCCGCCGTGGGCCTCGACGATCTGGCGCACGATCGAGAGGCCCAGGCCGGAGTTGGCGCCGAACGCCGTCCCGCGCGGGCGCGAGGTGTAGAACCGCTCGAACACCGTCTCCAGGTTCTCGGGCGGGATTCCCGGTCCGTCGTCCTCCACCGTGGCGACGAGGGCGGCCTCGCCGTCGTCGGCGCGGCCCACGCCGACGCGCACCGCTCCGCCGGTCGGGCTGAAGGATCGGGCGTTGTCGATCAGGTTGCGGAACACCTGGCCCAGCGGCCCCTCGCGGCCGAGAACGTTCAGCGGCTCGCCGGCCCCAAGGGTCAGGACCACCGAGGGCTCGCCCGGCTTGGCCGTCCCCTCATAGACCCCGACGATGTCGGTGAGCAGAACGCCGAGATCGATCGGGCGGGGCCGGTCGCGCGACAGTTCGGCGTCCAGCCGCGACGCGTTGGAGATGTCGGTGATCAGCCGGTCCAGCCGCCGCACGTCCTGTTGCAGCAGGGCGGTCAGCCGCTCCCTCTGGGCCGGCTCCTTGACCAGCTCCAGGGTCTCCAGCGCCGACCGGATCGAGGTCAGGGGGTTCTTGATCTCGTGGCTGACGTCCGCGGCGAAGGCCTCGATGGCGTCCATCCGGTCCGACAGGGTCCGGGTCATGGTCTCCAGCGACCGCGCCAGGTCGCCGATCTCGTCCTTGCGGTCCTCCAGGTCGGGCAGGGAGATGGCCCGCGCCTTCTGCTGGCGCACCTGGTCCGCCGCCGCCGACAGCCGCATCACCGGCCGCGCCACGAACAGGTGCAGCAGCAGCGACGACAGCAGCGACACCACCAGGGCCACGATGGCGAACGGCGTCAGGGCGCGGCGCTGGGCGTCCAGGATGGCGTCCACGTCCGCCGCCTCCAGCGTCAGCACGCCCAGCACCCGCGACACGTGCCGCACCGGGATCGATACCGACACCACCCGCTCGCCGGTCTCGGAGCGCCGCACCCGGGTCTGGGCCTCGCCGGCCAGGGCCCCGGTGATCTCGTCGGCCAGGGCGCCCTCGGCCTTCTCCAGATTGCGCGCGGTCCGGGCCTCGGCCTTCACGTCGGGGGCCGGCTCGGCCGTGCCGGCCGGCCGCGCGGGCGGCAGGGGCTCGCCCGCGATGATGTCCGAGACCTCGTAGCTGTCGGCCAGCAGCACCCCGTCGGCGTCGTACAGCCGCGCCCTCTGGCCTCGGGGGATGTAGATGTCGCGCAGCAGGCGCGGCGCCTGTTCGCGATCCAGCACCGGCTCGGGCTCGCCACGCGTGTACTGCTTGTCGGCCAGCACGGTCGACAGCAGCTCGGCCTGGCCCAGCAGGGATTCCTGGCGCGCGTCGACCAGCCCGCGCCGCCATTCGTTGAGCGCCAGCGCCCCGCCGAACAGGATCAGCAGGCTCAGCAGGTTCAGCGCCAGGATCAGCCCGCCCAGCCGCGACCCGCCGAAGCGGATCAGGCGGCGGCGCGGTCCGTCGGCCCGGGCGCGCGCCCGGTCAGCTCTCGCGGTATCGGTAGCCGACGCCATACAGGGTCTCGATGGCGTCGAACTCCGGGTCGACGACGCGGAACTTCTTGCGCATCCGCTTGACGTGGCTGTCGATGGTCCGGTCGTCGACATAGACCTGGTCGTCGTAGGCGGCGTCCATCAGGTTGTCGCGGCTCTTCACGAAGCCCGGCCGCTGGGCGAGCGCCTGCAGCAGCAGGAACTCGGTGACCGTCAGCTTGACCGGCTTGCCGTCCCAGGTGCTTTCGTGCCGCGCCGGGTCCATGACCAGCTTGCCGCGCCGGATCGCCTTGCCGCTCGTCTCGGCCGAGGGCTCGGCCTCGGACCCATCCGCTCCCGTGCGGCGCAGCAGGGCCTTCACCCGCTCGATCAGCAGCCGCTGGCTGAACGGCTTGTGGATGTAGTCGTCGGCCCCGAGGTTGAAGCCCAGGATCTCGTCGATCTCCTCGTCCTTGGAGGTCAGCATGACCACCGGGATCTGACTGGTCTGGCGCAGGCGGCGCAGCACCTCCATCCCGTCCATGCGGGGCATCTTCACGTCCAGGATCGCCAGGTCCGGCGGGCTGTTCTCCAGCGCCTCCAAGCCCGAGGCGCCGTCGTGATAGGCCGTGACCTTGTGGCCGTGGCTTTCCAGCGCCAGCGATACCGACGCCACGATGTTCTCGTCGTCGTCGACCAGGGTGATGTTGGCCAAGCGGGGCCTCCTCAATCTCTGTTCCAGCGACGCCGGATCGGCGCCAGAGCGGCTCGGGCGCGATCTTCAACGCCCTTCAAGCGTAACCGTTCGCTGCGTTCGTGGTGACATTACGGCCACACCAGATGGGTCGCCAGCCCCCAAGACGCAAACCCGGTGACGCAAACCCCGCCTTAAAGCCTTCCGGCCCATCCTGGTCGGGATTGTTCCCGAGAGTCGAATGGCCGGCCCCGTCCACTACGAAGTCTATGTCCGCAAGACCGCGCCCGCGCCCTGGTCCCTGCTGATGGCGACCGAGGAGCGCGCCCATGCGATCTCGACGGCCGAGGAGCTTCTGCGCGACAACCGGGCCGCCGCCGTGCGGGTGACGAAGGAGACGCTCGACCCCGCGACCATGGAGTTCAGCACCCTCACGGTCCTGAACAAGGGCGCTCCGGAGCAGACCCGCAAGCGGCTCGTCGACCCCGACCAAGCCGGGCCCAATTGCAACGGGCCCCAGGACCTCTACGCCTCCCATGCGCGCGAGCTGATCGGCCGGGTGCTGGAGGACTGGCTCTCGCGCCAGGGCGCCACGGCCTTCGAGCTCCTGCACCGGCCGGACCTGGCCGAGCGGCTGGAGGCCTCGGGCGTCGAGCTCCAGCACGCCATCCAGAAGATCTCGATCCCGGAGAGCCAGAACACCGGCCAGCCGGTTCACGAACTGATCCGCCACTATCAGGGCCTGTCCGACAAGGCGATCGAGCGGGTGCTGGCGGCGGGCCGGACCGGCCTTTTCCCCGACCTCGCGGATCGCTCGATCGCGGATGTCGCCCACCGCCTGAGCGGAAAGGCCGACCGGGCCTTCCTGATGGGCGGGGCGGTGGCCGGCGCCCTGCGGGGCCTGAAGGGCGCGCGCGCACGCCTCGACCGCCTGATGGACCTGGCGGACGCGGCCCCGGCCGACGGGGCGCCCCGCGCGCTCGTGATGGTCGCGATCGAACAGCTGATCTGCGAACTGCTGGGCGCCCGCACCAGCCTGGCCGAGGTCCTGGGCCCGGCGCTCGACCAGGGCGGCAGCCTGGCCGCCGTCGCCCGCATGGTCGCCCCGCGCGAGATCGACGCCCTGATCGCTCAGGACGCCAAGCTGGCCCTGCTCATGCCCATGGTCGACGGCCCCGCCGCCCGCCTTGGCGCCCGCATCGAGGCCGGGGAATATCCCCTGCTGGCCGCCGCCCTGGCCCGCATGGTCCTGCGCGAGCTCATGGGGCCGCGCCGTCTACGGCCGTCGGACGCGCCGGGCGAGATCGACATCCTCAGGGCGCTCGCCATGGCCCTGACCGCCACCTCGGGGCGCCTGCTGACGCTGGAAGAGGTCCAGTCCGCCTTCACCGAACGGTCCAGGAGCCTGGTCACCGCCGATTTCGTCCAGGCCTATGTCGCCGGATGCGGCACCGTCCTGTGCGAGGCCGAGCAGCTGGCCCGCCTGTGCGAGAACGTCACCGGGACGGCCAACAAGCGCTCCGCCGCCCGCTGGCTGGCCGCCTGCGTGACCTCGCTCCGGTTCGAGAACGAGATGCGCCAGTCCGGCCAACCGGTCAGCCACAAGCTCATGGCCCTGGCCGCCCTGCAACGGGACGCCCGCGACGCCGGCCTGTCGCAGAACGACACCCATCAGATCGAGACCGCCGTCGGCGCCGTCGGCGGCATGGTCGAGGCAGACGCCCGGCTGGTCGCCCAGCTCGCCCGGTCCCCGGCGCCCGTCCCGGCGCGCCTGTCGGCCCTGCTGCGCCTGGCCGCGGGCGAAACCGCGCCCCTGGGTCCCGTCTCCACCCGCGCGAAGGCCGAAGCGATCAAGCTGGTCCGCGCCCCTGAGGTCCGCGCCGCCCTTACCGCCCGCCCCGAGACCATCGCCCCGCTGAAGGGGCTGATGAAGGCCGCCGGCCTCGCGGCCTGAGCGGAAAGAAGGCCTCGCGGCCTGAGCGGAAGGGCCCTGCCCGGTAACGACGATTTCCTAATCGATTGACGAGGGTCGAGGAAATGATCATTCTTTGAGCCGTCGGCGGATCACGGATCCCCGCGTTCAATGTCCGGGGGGGACCCAAATATGCTTCTCAAAGCCCGCGCGCTGTTCGGCGCGCTCGCCGTCGCGACGTGCCTGCTCGCCGGGCAGGCCGCAGCCCAGGCCACGAACTACACCTTCACTGGAGGTCTATACACTACCGTCAGCAACGCGGCCGCGTGCACGGTCGGCGAATGCACGACCTACACCACCGCGCAGCGCCCGACGGCCACCCTGACGTTCGCCGCCCCCTTCGCCCCGAACCTGCCGGTCGCGGATCGCACGGCTGCGATCACGGCCTACAGCTTCAGTGATGGCGTCCGGACGGCGACGGGCCCTGGTCCTAACACGGCGACCTACACCGTCCGTTTCGGGACCGACGCGAGCGGCCTGCCCACAGGTTATCAGCTTCTGCTCGAACGCACCCCCGGGCCGCCGTACCCGATCAACACTCCCTCGGACCCCAATTCCCACTTCAGCTACTTCCAACTCGCCTCGACGGGTTCGCAGTCGATCGCGAACGCCGTGTGTGGAGGTAGGGGCAGCCCGTCCGGGACAGCCGTGAGCGGACCGGGGGCATGCAACTTGGATGGGGGAGGCGCGGGCCGCAGCAGCGCCGTCTCCAGCCAGCCCACGGTGGTCACGTCGGCGCCCGTCGCGGCCGTGGCCGTCGTGCCCACCCTGACCGAATGGGCCATGATCCTGTTTGGTCTGATGTTGGCAGGCGGGACGATGCATTATCTGCACCGCCGCCACACCACGGCCTGAAACCGCCGCCCGAAGCGCTTCCGGGCCTCGACTGGGACCCGGAAGGGTCTCAGTCGAAGATGTCGAAGATCGAGTGGCTCTTCCTTTTCTTGTAGCGGTAGTCGTCGTCGCGATACCGGGGACGGTCGTCGCGGTACTGGGGCTGGCCGCTCCAGGGTGAGGGCTGCGGCGGATAGTGAGGCTGTGGCGCTTGCGACGGCGGGGCTGCCTGCGGCGCCGAGGCGCGGCCCTCGGCCATGGCGCCTTCCATCAGCTTTTCCAGCTCGCCGCGATCCAGCCAGACGCCGCGGCACGTCGGGCACATGTCGAACTGGACGCCGGAGCGGTCCAGGGTCTGCATGGCCGTATTGTCGTTCGGACACATCAGCAGAGGCATCGGGGGTTCCCTTCTGGGCGCCCTGCCGGCGGCCGGCCCGGGCGGGAGGTTCGGGTGCGCCTGGAAAACCCGTCAGAGACAGGTCCGCCGGGCGCACCCGATGCGGTACGACGATCTGTGCTTGCTCCAGACCCCGCCAGCGTCCGGGGGACGGCGCTTTCGGGTTCTTCCTGGAGACACGCCAGACGGGCCCGTCCCGCAACCTTGACCCTAGGGCGTCGGGGGAGCCGAAACAACCAATTGGGGCGTCGCCCGTCGGTTTTCGACAGGACAAGCCGTCGCAGCCTGGGGACTGGAACCCGCGTTCGCCTAAACCGCCTGGCCGGCGGCCCAGCCCGACGACCAGGCCCACTGGAAATTGTAGCCGCCCAGCCAGCCGGTGACGTCGACCACCTCTCCGATGAAGAACAGGCCGGGGACCGTCCGCGCCTGCATCGTCTGCTGGTCCAGCGCCGCCGTGTCGACGCCGCCCAGCGTCACCTCGGCGGTGCGATAGCCTTCGGAGCCGACCGGCTTGACGGTCCATCGGTTCACCGCCTCGCCCACCCGGACCAGCGCCTTGTCGCCGATCTCGGCCAGCTTGCCCGCTACGGGCTCGCGCTCCAGCACGCTGTCGGCCAGCCGGCGCGGCAGGATGTGGCCGAGCGCCGTCTGCACCTGCTGGCGGCCGTTCTCGATCTTGGCGCCCTTCAGCGCCTCGCCTACCGTCACGCCGGGCGCCAGGTCCACCGTGATCGCCTCGCCCTCGCGCCAGTAGGAGCTGATCTGCAGGATGGACGGCCCCGACAGGCCGCGATGGGTGAACAGCAGGCCTTCCCTGAACCTGGGCCTGTCGCCCCTCGGGCTGGCTGGGGCCCGCGACGCCTCCGCGCTCACCACCGCCTCCACCGCCACCCCCGCCAGCGGTTTCAGCCGGTCCAGCAGCCCCGGCTCGAAGGTGAGGGGAACCAGCGCCGGCCGGGTCTCCGTCACCCTCAGGCCGAACCGCCGCGCCAGGTCGTAGCCCCAGCCGGTCGCCCCCATCTTCGGGATCGACTTGCCGCCGGTCGCGACCACCAGCGAGGCCGCCGACACCGAGGACCCGTCGCCCAGCCGCGCCTCGAACCGGTCGCCGACCCGCTCCACCGCCTCGACCGACACGCCCAGCGACAGCGTCACGCCCGCCGCCCGCATCTCGTCGGTCAGCATGCGGATGATCTGCTTCGCGCTGTCGTCGCAGAACAGCTGGCCCAGCGTCTTCTCGTGCCAGGCGATGCCGTGCCGGTCGACCATCCGGATGAAGTCGTGCTGGGTGTAGCGCTTCAGGGCCGAGGCCGCGAAGCGCGGGTTCTCGCCCAGGAACTGCGCCGGCGAACACCCCAGGTTGGTGAAGTTGCACCGCCCCCCGCCCGAGATCCGGATCTTCTCGCCCGGCGCCCGCGCATGGTCCACGACCCGCACCGACCGCCCGCGCCGGCCCGCCTCGATGGCGCACATCATCCCCGCCGCGCCCGCGCCGACGATCAGGACGTCCAGGGTCTCGGTCTTCATCCCCGCCCCTTACAGCATCCGCGCGCGCGGCGGCGCCGTCTCCGCCACGATCAGGGCCGTCACCGCCCAGACCAGGGCGTCGGCACGGTCCAGCGACGACCGCCCGGCGTCGTCCCCGGCGCCCAGCGCCATCAGCTCCTCCTCCAGCTCGTCCAGCGCCCCGGCGTGCTTCACCCGCCCCTGTTCATACAGCGCCGCCACCGGCTCGGCCCGCGCC
Source organism: Pseudomonadota bacterium (assembly GCA_023386645.1). Taxonomy (GTDB): domain Bacteria; phylum Pseudomonadota; class Alphaproteobacteria; order Caulobacterales; family Caulobacteraceae; genus Brevundimonas. The sequence goes on along the minus strand of JAEWJI010000037.1, from coordinate 85,616 downwards.
CGCTTGCCGACCGCCGCCCGCACCTCCTGGAGCGGGATCGCGCAGCCCGCGGCCTTGAACACGGCCCGCACCATCTCTCCGCCCTGGTTGACCTCGACCACCATGACCTGCGCGCCCCAGGCCTCGGCCGCCGTCCGCGCCCGCCGGGCCCAGCCGTCCGGAGACAGGCCCCGCGCCGACCGGTCCGCCAGCACCACGGCCTCGGACCGCCCGTCCGCGCGTCGCCTGCGCCCCACGACCACGATCCCGCAGGCGTCACCCCCCGCCGTCGTCGTCGGGTCCACCCCCACCACCACTCTCTCGAAAGCGCTACCGCGCTCCGCGCTGCTTGAGCGCACGCCCAGCCGTCCCCACGGCGTGAACGTCTCGTCGGTGCGGCAGTCCGCCATCATCCGGGCGGTGAACAGCGACCCTTCCGCCTCCACCACCCGGCCCTCCAGCTCCTGCGCCGCCCGCCGCGTCCCGCCGTAGCGCGCCTGGAGCTCCTCCAGGAAACCGGGCGCCAGGTTGGCCGCATTGTCCGCCGTCGCCGCCCGCGTCGTCACGCACGACCCCTCCGCCATCAGCCCCTTCAGCGCCCGCGTCGGCTTCGGCGTCGTCGTCACGCACAGGCGTGGGGGGCTATCGCTCACGACGCGGTCGTTCGCGGCTTCAGCCCCGATGGAGTTCTCGGCGCTCAAGCAGCGAGGCTCCGCCAGCCGAGCGATAGCGCCGCCTCCGCGCATGCGCAGGCCCATGCGAAGCAGGGACAAGGTCTCCTCCCCCTTCGGCCACGCACAGAACTCATCCGCCCACGCCGCCCCGAACTGCGGCCCGCGCAGGCTCTCCGGGTCCTCGGCGGAGAAGACGAACGCCTCCGCCCCGTTCGGAAACCTCAGCCTGCGCCGCGACGGCTCATAGACCGGCCCATTCCACGTTCCATTGGCCCCCGTCGCCCGCCACCTCGGCAGGGCCAGCACGCCCGAGGGCCCGCCGATCATCACCTCGCGCGCGTCGTGCAGCGTCGGCCCGATCAGCGCCAGCCGCCCGCACCGCTCGGCCATGTCCGCGATCCAGCTGGCCCCCGCCAGCGTCTTGCCCGCCCCGCGCCCGCCCAGGAACAGCCAGGTCCGCCAGTCCCCCTCCGGCGCCCTCTGCTCGGCCCGCAGCACCAGCCCCTCTCCCTCCCCTTCATGGGGAGGGACGGCGGCGCAGCCGCCAGGGTGGGGTCCGAAAGGATGTTGCGCACCCCCGACACGGCCCCACCCGGGCTCGCCCAGGCTCGCCATCCCTCCCCATGAAGGGGAGGGAGACAACACCGCCCGTATCCCCGCCCCCGTCACCCCGCCCATCTGGGCATAGCGCCCGCGCCACTTCCACATGGCCGAGGCCCCCACCTCGTCCCCGCCGTTCAGCCTCTCGACGATCCTCAGGTCGAAGGCGTGGATCGAGGCCGCGGCGCGCAGCCAGTCCATCTCGATACGCACCACCTCGGTCCGCCGCCGATAGTCGCCCGCCCCGGTGGCCCAGCCCGACCCCGGCCCGCGCGGCCGGTACACCGCCCCCGGCGTCTCGCACTTGCGCATCCCCAGCCGCGCCGCCGCCCCGTCGATCATCGCCTCGCAGACGCCGTACTCCGCCGCCAGGTCCGCGTCCGCCTCCCCGGCGTTCCTCCGCCCCAACAACTCGACCCAGCGGCCCTCGCTCATGCCCGAGCGGCTCTGCGGATGCACCCGATCCCGCGCCCAGCCGTCCGCCGGACGCCGCCGCCGATCCACCGCCTCGCCCGGCCGGTCAGACTTGCGCAGGCCCCGCTTCGCCGCCTGCCACTTGATCGCCCCCACACAGATCCCATGCTCGGCCGCCAGCGCCCGGCGATCCTCCCCCGCCGCGTCCCGCGCAAACAGCGCCGCCCACGCCTCTTCGCTCAGCTTGCTCCTGGCCATGCGCGAGAGGCTAAAGCCGCCCGATGGTCAGGGGCGCTGAAACCCCGCAAACCCAGTGGCGGCGTGGCGAAACCCCGCGACGATCCCCCTCCAGCGCCCGAAATTTGGAGGGCTCGTCGTGAAGGCGTGCCTCAGTATTCCTCGCTGGGAACGATTGGCTGTCGGCGCTTCTCAGCCATGACCCTGGCGGCGTTCTTTTGAACGAAGGCGTGCAAACTCGCCGGTCCGGTCTGGAGATAACCCTTCACGGCCGCGCCATTGACGAGGACGAATTGCAGGTGGGTGTCGGCCGTGATCTCCCGGGCGTAGTTCACGGCCTCGCGGGAGAAGTCGCCGGTGGTGACCACCATGACCACGTGAGATTTAGCGTAGATCGCCAAGCCGACCTCCTTGGCGACGTCGCTGAGGCTGACGCGGCTCTTCACGCATTTGCACTGGATGTTCCAGCGCGAGAAGAGGAGCTGCTTGCCTTCCGCGGTCAGGTCGACCTCCGCATAGGCGGTGTCCCGGCTCCGCTGGCGGAACGAGCGCGGATCAAGCCCCAGATCGATCAGCATGCGAAGGGCCAGGAGCTCCAACCCCAGGCCGCGATCGTTCGGCGATGTGCTGTTCAGCAGCCGCTGGATCTCGGGGCGTGGCAGATCGATCTTCTCGCGCAGATCGGCCGGCACGACCGCATCGAAATCGGGGACGATCGCGCTGAAGGGGATGTCGAGGAGTTTGGCGGCGGCTGACACCTGGCCGCTTTTCGCACCCCGGCCCTCCGAGCGAGCGCCCAGGCTCAACCACCCGCCGGCTTCGAGCGGCCGCAGGACCTTCTTGCTCAGTTGATCCTCGTCAAACTGATGCGGATAATCCCTCAGGCATTCGTCGGTCACGACCTTCGCCGCGATGGATTTCGTCGGCTCCACCTCGATCAGACGACGCAGGACCTGAAGAAAGATCTGTTGCTCCAAGGGAAGGGCGCTCAACTCCGCCCGTTCAGTGGCCGAAATGCCGAGCACCCGTTTCATCGCCTCATCGATCGGTGCCAGGTTCTGGCTCTTGTCGAGAAGACCGGCTTCGGCGAACCAGTTGGCGAGGGTCGTGTGGTCCGTCGTCGCGCGCGAGAGGCGTTCGATGCCTAAGAACTCGAGCTCGCGCTTGAGGCTGTCCTTGCCGACGTGCTCTCCGCGCACGTTCAGGGATCGAGCCGCCTCGATCACCGACATTCCGTTGCGGGTTTCGACCACATGGACGGCCAATCTTTCGGCGCCTTCACGGGGTGTCGGCGCGGAGGCGATGAACTCGCCCGCCCCGGTCAAGGTCATCGATGGGCGATCGATCAGGCCCAAGGTGTTCAGGGTGGCGGTGACGTTCGTGCGCGCCCGCTTGTTATCGGTGCCGTCGAAGAAGGCATCCGCCCAGGCTTTGACCACGGCGGCGAAATCCGGAGCATATTGCTTGAACAGCAACAGCGGCTTGCGAACGTCGCCGATGATCTTGGGCGAAAAGTCGTTGAATGACGGAAGCCGCTTCATGCCGCCGCTTCCAATCGGCCGCCCAAATGATCCGCAAGCTGGCGACCGACGGCCTCAGCCAGCCGAGGGGGAACAGCATTGCCGATCTGACGCCATTGCTGTTCGAGCGCGCCCGCCAGCGTGAAGGCGTCGGGAAAGGTCTGCAGGCGTTTGATCTCTTCGATGCGCAAAATGCGATTGCGCCAGTGGAAGGGGCCCATGTTGTTAGAGCGTCGCGCCTGGATGGTCCATGACGGCAGATCGGGGCTCAGCTTCAACAAGAACGACCAGTAGCGGCCGCGCCATTTGAACACGGGATTGGGGTGGCCGCGCTTTTCGGTGAAGAAGAGATAGTTGTCGCCAGGCGGCACCTGCTTCAGCAGATCGTTGTGACGTCCGCCGGCGAAATGCCCCTTGTCGCAGGCCGCTTCATCCGTATCCAAATCCGCAAGAACATCGCCCGCCGTACGCCAGGCCGGCAGGCCCACGCCATCTTGGGCGTGGGTGGGTGCGGGCAGATCGACCCGGCCCTCCAGCGATCCGACGACGAAACACCGCTCGCGGATCTGAGGCACGCCGAAGTCCGCGGCGTTCAGCACGCCCCAAGTGACCTTGTAGCCGAGCTTCTCGGCGCGCGAGACGATTGTCTCGAGCGCGTCACGGTGAACCTTGTAGGCGAGCCCCTTGACGTTCTCCAGAATGAAGGTCCGCGGGCGAAACCATTCCAAGACCTTGAGGTAGCCGTTGATCGTCTCCCATCCATTGGGATCGTCCAAGGCCCGCGGCATGTCCTGGCGATAGAAGCGGCTTTTGGAGAACGGGGGGCAGGGGGGACCGCCCGCCACCAGGTCCAGTTTGTCCGCGTCCGGTCCGAGTTGCTCGCGCAAACCCTGACGGGTCAGGGCGCCGATCCGTTCGACGATGAAAGGGGTCTTGCCGAAATTGGCGGCGTAAGTGGATGCGCACAGTCGCTCGGCGTCCGTCGCCAAGCGGGTCTGGAAGCCCGCCTGCTCCAATCCCAGATCGAGGCCGCCGCAGCCGGTGAATAGGCTGACCGCCTTATAGGGGCGCGTGATCCCGTTCATGCGACCGTCTCCGCCACCGCGCGCACCATCACCTCCGCAAGGGGCGGAGGAACGGCGTTACCGACTTGGCGGACGCGGTCCCGCCGAGATCCCGCCCATTCATATCCGCGAGGAAAGCCCTGCAAAGCCGCCATCTCTACGGTGCGAAGTCGACGGCTGGACCAATGGAAGGGGCCCGTCCAGGGGCCAGGGGAAGCCGCCAAGGTCCAAGAGGGCCGCTCCGGCGCGAGTTTGAGCAGGAAGTTCCAAAAGCGGGTTTCGGTCACGAAGCTGGGCTCAGGATGCCCGGCCCAGGCGGTATGGGCCTTGTAGTTGCTCCCCGGAGGCACCGTCCGGAGATGCTCGGCCCAACGGCCGGAGATCACTTCTTCAGGTTCGAAGAAACGATCATCGTCGAAATCTTCAAGCGCTTCACCCGCTGTGAGCGCGGGCTTCAGATCTGTTCTCGGGTCAGCCCTGACGGCGTGGGTCGGAGCGGGCGCAGTCGGCTTGGACTTACGCGATCCCAATAGGAAGACGCGCTCACGCGTCTGCGCCACGCCATACTCGGCGGCGTTTGCGGTAACCTCGGTCACCTCATAACCCGCCTTGAGCGCCGCGCTTCGAAAACCTTCGAGGACCGGTCGGTTGCGAGGGTGCTTGATCGATGGGACGTTCTCAAACACGAAGCCATCGGCGTTGGCCTCGAAGATCAAGCGCCAGAACTCCTCGACCAGGGTACGACGATCGTCCGGGCGAGGCTCGGTCGGCGCAGGCGGCCTGGCCATCTGTTCGCCCGCCGCGCGGGCCCGACGATAACGCGACTCTTCGCCTTCTTCGACCCAGTAAGCGGCTTTAGAGAAGGGCTGGCACGGGGCGCCGCCGACCATGATCAGAGGATCGCCCGGCCGCAAATTCGCCGCCTGGCGCAAGTCATCGCCAGTGAGATCCGCGACATCCGCCTTGAGCACTGCGCCATGGTATTTCGGATTGCGACGCATTGTGTCGCAAGCGACGCCGTCGAGTTCGAAGGCGGCGCGGACATCACAACCGGCGAAGGTGGCTCCGATGCTGAGACCGCCCGCACCGGCGAAAAGATCAATCGTCGGAACGCCGCGTTGCCTCATAGGAACTGATAGCCAAAGAGAACATATAGGGAACCCGTGCATATAGCACGATTTGTCGTTGGTCCACATGCACCAACACATGTGCGGCCTTCAGTCTGCCTGCCCCTAATGCGCCTCGTCCCAGTTCCCCGCCGCCCGCGCATCGACCACCAGCGGCACCGATAGCGCCACGGCCGGCTCGGCCGCCGTCTCCATGACCCGGCGGATCAGGGGGATAGCGGTTTGAGCCTCGGCTTCGGGGGCTTCGAAGACCAGTTCGTCGTGGACCTGGAGCAGCATGCGGGTCTTGAGCCCCGCGTCCTTCAGGGCGCCGGGCATGCGGATCATGGCTCGGCGGATGATGTCGGCGGCGGCGCCCTGGATGGGGGCGTTGATGGCGGCGCGCTCGCCGAACTGGCGCTCGGCGCCCGACTTGGAATGGATGGCCGGGATGTGGATGCGCCGGCCGAACACGGTCGAGACGTAGCCGGCGGCGCGGACCTCGGCGCGGGTCTTGTCCATATAGGTGCGGATGCCGGGGAAGCGCTCGAAATAGGTCTTGATGTAGGCCCCGGCCTCGCCCTGGTCGATGCCCAGCTGGGCCGCCAGGCCGAAGGCGGAAATGCCGTAGACGATGCCGAAGTTGATGGCCTTGGCGCGCCTGCGGGTCTCGGGGTCCATCTGGTCGACGGGGACGCCGAACATTTCCGAGGCCGTGGCCGTGTGAATGTCGATCCCGGCCTTGAAGGCGCGCTTCAGCTCGGCGATGTCGCCGATGTGGGCCAGCAGGCGCAGCTCGATCTGGGAGTAGTCGGCCGAGATCAGCACATGGCCGGGCTCGGCGATGAAGGCCTGGCGGATCTGGCGGCCGATCTCGTTGCGGATCGGGATGTTCTGCAGGTTGGGGTCGGACGAGGCGAGGCGCCCCGTGGAGGCGGCGGCCAGCTGGTAGCTGGTGTGGACCCGGTCGGTCGCGGGGTCGGCGGCGGCGGTCAGGGCGTCGGTGTAGGTGCCCTTGAGCTTGGACAGCTGGCGCCAGTCCAGCAGGATGCGGGGCAGCTCATGGCTGTTGGCCAGTTCCTCCAGCACGGAGGCGTCGGTGCCCCATTGGCCGGACGCGGTCTTGCGACCGCCGGGCAGGTTCAGCTCTCCGAACAGGATCTCGCCGATCTGTTTGGGGGAGCCCAGGCCGAAGGGGCGGCCGACGATGGCGTGGGCGCGTTCCTCCAGCTCGGCCATCCGCTTGCCGAAGTCGCTGGAGAGGGAGCGCAGGCGGGCGGGGTCGATGCGGACGCCGGCCAGCTCCATGTCGGCCAGGACCGCGGGCATGGGCCGCTCCAGGGTCTCGTAGACGGTGGTCAGGCGTTCGGCCGCCAGCCGGGGCTTGAGGATGTGGTACAGGCGCAGGGTCACGTCCGCGTCCTCGGCGGCGTAGCAGGTGGCCGGTTTCAGCTCGACGTGCTTGAAGGATTTCTGGCTCTTGCCGGCGCCGGTCACGCTCTTGAAGCTGATCGGCTCGTGCCCCAGATACCGCCGCGCCAGGTCGTCCATCCCGTGCGCATGCCGCCCGCCGTCCAGCACATAGCTGAGCAGCATGGTGTCCTCGACCGGATGGACCCGGATCCCCCGCCGCGCCATGACGGCGATGTCGTACTTCACGTTCTGCCCCACCTTGAGCACGGCGGGGTTTTCCAGAAGGTCTCGAATTCGAGCCAGGGCCGTGGGCTTGTCCAGCTGCTGGAGCGGCGGCCGCTCGTCGGGCTGGTCCCCGAAGTCCAGGCCCCCGGCCCCCGGCAGCGGCGGGTGCTCGTGGGTTAGGGGGATGTAGCAGGCCTCCCCCGGCGCGACCGCCAGGCTGACGCCGCACAGGCCGGCATGGGTGGCCGAGAGGGCGTCGGTCTCGGTGTCGAAGCCGACCACACCCGCCTCGGTCGCCCGGGCGATCCAGGCGTCCATCTGCTCCAGGGTCTGGATGCAGACGTAGGCGTCGTGGTCGAAGGCCTGGGCCTCGGCCGGGCGCTCCTCGGTGGGGGCGTAGCGAGGGGTTGCGACCGGCGCCGACATCGGCTTGGGCGCGAAGGCCGAGCCGTCCCTGACCGGCGCCTTGCCGTCGCCCACCCGGGTGCGCAGGCTCCGGAACTCCATCTTATCGAGGAAGGCGCCGAGGGTCTCGGGATCGGGGTCACGCACGGCGAAGTCGTCGATCGCCTCGGTCGCCGGCGCGTCGCAGGTCAGTTTAACGAGCTCGCGGCTGAGCAGGATCTGGTCGCGGAAATTGATCAGGGTCTCGCGCCGCTTCGGCTGCTTGATCTCGCCCGCCCGCCCCAGCAGCGTGTCCAGGTCGCCGTATTCGTCCAGCAGCTGGGCCGCTGTCTTGGGCCCGATGCCAGGGGCGCCCGGCACGTTGTCGACGCTGTCGCCGATCAGGGCCTGGAGATCGACCATCTTGTCCGGCGTCACGCCGAACTTCTCCATCACCGCCTCCTCGGCCAGGCGGCGGTCCTTCATCGGGTCCCACATGACGACCCCACGCCCGATCAGCTGCATCAGGTCCTTGTCGGAGGAGACTATGACGGCCTCGCCCCCGGCGTCGCGCGCCTTGCAGGCGTAGGTGGCGATCAGGTCGTCGGCCTCGTAGCCCGGCAGCTCCAGACAATGGACGCCAAAGGCCGCCGTCGCCTCGCGCACCAGCGGGAACTGCGGGATCAGGTCCTCGGGCGGCGCGGTGCGATTGGCCTTGTACTGGTCGTAGAGGTCGTTGCGGAACGTCTTGTCGGAGTGATCGAAGATGGCGACCAGGTGGGTCGGCCCATCCTCTCCCTTCATGTCCCTGAGCAGCTTCCAGAGCATGTTGCAGTAGCCCTGGACCGCGCCGACCGGCAGGCCGTCGGACTTGCGGGTCAGGGGAGGCAACGCGTGGTAGGCGCGAAAGATGTAGGCTGACGCGTCGATCATCCAAAGCCGCAGCGCCGGCCCGTCCTGTGTCAGGGGGCGGTCGATGGTCTGGAGGTCGGCGGCGTCGGTCATGCGGCGAACATAGGCGGCCGGTCGGGGCGCGTCACGGTCGACGAAACGGAACCTGAGACGGCCCGCGCCGGTTGCCTCGGCTCACCGCACAGGAGCCACCCATGTTCACCTCCGTCGCCTATGGCGCCAAATCCGCCGCCGCCAAGCTCGAGCGGATGGAGATCGAACGGGAAGAGCCCAAGGACGACGAGGTCCAGATCGAGGTGATGTTCACCGGCGTTTGCCACTCCGACATCCACCAGGTGAAGAACGAGTGGAAGAACACCGTCTACCCCTGCATTCCGGGCCACGAGATCGTCGGACGAGTGGTCAAGGCTGGCGCCAGGACCAGCCGCTTCAAGGAAGGGGACATCGTCGGCGTCGGCTGCATGATCGACAGCTGCCAGTCGTGCGAACCCTGCAAGTCGGGCGATCAGAACTACTGCGAGGGGCCCAACGGCTGGCTCGCGACCTACAACGGGCCGATGGTTCCGGCGTCCGAGACGGAAGACAACACCAACGTCTACGGCCGCGACAACACCTTCGGCGGCTATTCCGACACCGTGGTGGTCAAGGAGGACTTCGTCCTGTCCATCCCTGACGGGCTGGACCCGGCCGCCGCGGCGCCGATCCTGTGCGCCGGGGTCACGACCTGGTCGCCGCTCCAGCACTGGGGGGTGAAGAAGGGCGACAAGGTCGCCGTCCTGGGCTTCGGCGGTCTGGGTCACATGGCGCTGAAGCTCGCCAAGGGTATCGGGGCCGAAGTCACGGTCCTCACCTCGACGCCGGAAAAGATCGAGGAGGCCAAGCGAATGGGCGCGGACCAGGCCGTCATCGAGACCGACAAGACCGCGCTATCGGAGCTGGAGGGATCCTACGATCTCATCCTCTCGACCGTTCCCGACAAGCACGAGATCGGCGAGCTGCTCGATCTGCTGAAGCGCGACGCGGCCTTCGTGGTGGTTGGCAACCTCGATGTCGTGGACGGCGTCGACAACTCCAAGCTCGCCTTCAAGCGGCAGAGCGTGGCCGGCTCCCTGATCGGCAATCTGGAGGAGACGCAGGCCGTGCTCGACTTCTGCGCCGCCAACGGGATCGCGCCGGAGATCGAGATCGTCGACATCGCCGATATCAATGACGTCTTCACACGCGTCGAGAATGGCGAGGTCCGCTATCGGGCCGTGATCGACATGTCCTCGTTGAAGGCCGCCTAGAATTCCTTCCAGCTGTCGCCGGGCTCCCGTTGGCCGGGCTCGGTCGACTGCTGGCCCCAGGTGACCATCATCAGGAGCTTGTGGCTGCGGATTCGGTATTCGCCGATCATGGGCGAGACGGCCCCCAGGGGCGCGCCTGTGCGGGCGTCGTAGAGGAAGCCCGAGAACTCGGCCACGCCGACCCGGTCGCGACGGCTGTAGAGGCTGAGCTCAGGCAGGGACACCACGTTCAGGTTCTCGTTGATCGGCACCGCGAGCGCCGGGAGGCCGACGAGCCTGCGCATCTGTTCCAGCGAAAGGGCGCCGGCGCGCAGTTCGAACACGGCGTCGGCCTTGTCCCTGTCGTCGGTCAGGGCGAAACCCGCTTCGGACAGGGCGCCCCTGACGGCCGAGATCGCGTAGGGCGCGCCCTCGGCCTGGAAGAAACGGTTGTCGACGAGCACGCGCGATCCCGGCGGGATCGGCAACCGAAGGCCTTCCACGGCGCGGTCCGCGGCCCGCGACATCAGCAGCTGTTCGGTGGCCGTGCGGCCCGGATAGGTCTCGGTCGTCGACGCGCAGGCCGTCATGAGCCCCGCCAGGCCGAGCGCGAGCAGAACCCTCATCTCACCAGCTTCCGGTGTTCGGCATGGAGACCCAGGGCTCCGCCGGCGGAAGGGAGTCTCCCTCCTGCAGGAGCTCGATCGAAATGCCGTCGGGCGATCGGACAAAGGCCATGTGGCCGTCGCGCGGCGGCCGATTGATCAGCACGCCGCCATCCATCAGCCGCTGGCAGGCGGCGTAAATGTCGTCGACCCGGTAGGCCAGGTGCCCGAAGTTGCGCCCACCGCCGTATTCCTCGGGATCCCAGTTGTAGGTCAGTTCGACCTCCGGAGACCGTTCCGCCGCCGATCGCCCCAGATCCTTCGGCGCGGCCAGGAAGACGAGGGTGTAGCGCCCCTTCTCGTTCTCCATCCGCCGGACCTCCTGGAGGCCAAGGAGGTCGCGCCAGAAGCGCAGGGAGGCGTCCAGGTCGGAGACCCGAACCATGGTGTGCAGGTAACGCATGATCGAAAAGCCGCCTTTTGGGGAGAGCCTTAAGGATAGGGCCAAATCAGGCCTTTCTAAAGCTGCGCCGTACGTCGTATGGATGACGGGAATCGTCGAACCGTGGTCGGATCGACGGTGCGTCGGTCAGGGGGACCGGCGGGAAATGCGGGGCGCGGGGGCGCGCCGGGGGACAATCGGACATGGGATCGCTGACCAGGGCGAACGCCGCGCGTGGGGGCATGAAGAGCGTGGGGTCCAAGACCACCACACTGAAGGAACAGCAACTGGGCGACGTCAGCCTGGGCGAGAAGCTGCGCTACGGCTTCGACAAGTCCATGGCCGCCGGGCCGATCGCGCTCGTCGGTTGGCTGAGCCTGGTCACCCTGGTCGTCATCCTGTTCGCGGCGGTGGTGCTGGCGCTCACCCGCATGGGGCCTGATGGGGGTTACAACTTCTTCGAGGCCCTGTGGCAGTCGCTGATGCGCACGATGGACGCCGGCACGGTGGCGGGCGACGCGGGTTGGCCGTTCCGGGGACTGAACCTCTTCGTCACCCTGATGGGCATTCTGGTCTTCTCGGCCCTGATCTCGATCATCTCGGCGGGTCTCGACGCGGCGCTGGAGAGCCTGCGCAAGGGACGCTCCCGGGTGCTGGAGACCGACCACACCATCATCCTGAACTGGTCGCCGTCGATCTTCGACATCATCTCCGAACTGGTCATCGCCAACGAGAGCCGGAAGAAGCCGCGCATCGTCATTATGGCCAACAAGGACAAGGTCGAGATGGAGGACGAGATCGCCGACAAGGTGGAGAAGCTGGGCAATACCCAGATCATCTGCCGCTCGGGCGACCCGACCGACCTGTTCGACCTGAGCCTAGTGAACGCCCAGACTTGCCGGTCCATCATCGTGGTGTCGCCGGAAGGTGCGGAGGATCCCGACAGCCAGGTGATCAAGACGGTCCTGGCCCTGACCAACGACCCGAAGCGGCGCAGCGAGCGGTACCAGATCGCCGCTGAGTTGCGCGACGCCCAGAACGCCGAGGTCGCCCGCATCGTCGGCGGCGACGAGGTCCAGCTAGTCCTGGCCGATGACCTGATCAGCCGCATCGTCGTCCAGTCCAGCCGCCAGGCCGGCCTGTCGGCGGTCTATTCCGAGCTGCTCGATTTCGACGGCTGCGAAATCTACACCACCGAGATCGAGGAGCTGGTCGGCAAGACCTATGGCGAGGCGATCATGGGCTATGAGGACTCCGCCCTCATCGGCCTGCGCTACGCCGACGGCCGGGTGCGGATGAACCCGCCGATGAGCGAGGTCATTCCGGAGGGCGCACGCGCCATCATCATCGCCGAGGATGACGACGCCATCAAACTGACTCCGATGCCGGAGGACGCGGTGGCGGTCGAGGCCATCCGCAAGCCCAAGGCGGTGCGTCGGGCGGCCGAGCGGGTGCTGATCCTGGGCTGGAACCGACGCGCGCCGATGATCGCCTATGAACTGTCGCGCTATGTGAAGCCCGGTTCGGTCCTGACCGTCGCGGGCGACATTCCGGACTTCGACGAGGTCATCACCTCCATGCCCCTGGGCTCGACCAACATGAAGGTCGAGGCGCGCCGGATCGATACCTCCCACGCGGCCTCGTTGGAGGCCCTGGACCCGCTGTCCTACGACTCGGTCATGGTCCTGGGCTACTCCGACCACATGGAGGCCCAGTCGGCCGATACACGGACCCTGATCACCCTGTTGCACCTGCGCAAACTGTCAGAGCGGCTGGGCGAACACATCAGCGTCGTCTCGGAGATGATCGACATCCGCAACCGCGAGCTGGCCGAGGTCACCCGCGCCGACGACTTCGTCGTGTCCAACAAGCTGGTCAGCCTGATGCTGGCCCAGGCGTCGGAGAACGAGTACCTGTCATCGATCTTCGACGACCTGCTGGATGAGGACGGGTCCGAGATCTACATGCGGCCGATCGGCGACTACGTCGATCTGGACCAGCCAGTGAGCTTCTACACCCTCATGGAAGCGGCCCGCCGACGGGGCGAAACCGCCATCGGCTATCGCAGGAAGCGCGAGGGCGGCGACGGCGACGACCGCAACATGGGCGGGGTGGTGGTCAACCCGCCGAAGTCCGAAGTGCTGGAATACCTGCCCGAGGACCGCCTGATCGTGCTGGCGGAGGACTAAGACGGTTCGCTCTCCGGAGAGACGGCCGGAGCCTCAGTGCGCCTCGGCCGTCCTCGCCGCCGGGCTGGTGTATTCATCCTCGGGCCGCGCGTCGGGCCCCAGGACGAAGCGGCGGTCGCAGTAGCCGCATTCGACGAAGTCGTCCTCGCCCATGTCCATGTAGACCAGGGGGTGGCCCAGCGCCCCGCCGCCGCCGTCGCAGGCGACGCGCTTGGTCGAGACCATCAGTTCCTCGGGCGGCGGGACCGGGGCGTCAGGGTGGCGAGGCGGCATTTGCGGACTGAACCTTGGCGTCGGGGGACAGGCGGCATACCTAGGCGTCAGGCCGCCCGACCGTCAACGCGCGCCCAGACTGAAAGCCGATCTCCGCCCATGACCGAAGCCGAAACCCTGCCCGTCAACGCCATCGAGGTGCGGGGGCTGGAGAAGACCTATGCGGGGTCCAAGAAAGCGCCGGCCAAGACCGCGCTGCGTGGCGTCGACCTGGCCATCCCGCGCGGGTCGATGTTCGGCCTGCTGGGCCCCAACGGCGCGGGCAAATCCACCCTGATCAACATCCTGGCCGGGGTGGTGAACAAGACCGGCGGGACCGCCAGCATCTGGGGCCGCGACATCGACCGCCAGCCGCGAGACGCCCGCGCGGCTCTCGGCGTGGTGCCACAGGAGATCGTGGCCGACGTCTTCTTCACCCCGCGCGAGGCGCTGGAGGTCCAGGCCGGCTTTTACGGCGTGCCCAAGGACGAACGCAGGTCCGACGCCCTGCTGGCCGCGCTCGGGCTGTCGGACAAGGCCAACGCCTACGTCCGCGCTCTGTCGGGCGGCATGAAGCGGCGGCTGATGGTGGCCAAGGCCCTGGTCCACAACCCGCCGGTCCTGATCCTCGACGAACCCACGGCCGGGGTCGACGTCGAGTTGCGCCGCCAGCTGTGGGCCTATGTGCGCGAGATCAACGCCCAGGGCGTGACCATCCTCCTGACGACCCACTATCTGGAAGAAGCCCAGGAGCTCTGCGACACCATCGCGATCATGAACCGCGGCCAGGTGGTGGCCTGTGAGCCGACGCCCCAGCTGCTGCGCCGGCTGGACACCCGCAACGTCGTGGTGACGCCCGAGAGCGAGCTTGATGGCGTACCAGCCATCGCCGGTTTCGAGGCGGTGGCGCGGTCGAATGGCGCCTTCGCGGTCAGTTACAAGAAGGGCCGCTCTTCAGTGGAGCAGGTGCTGGCCGCCGTCCGGGCGGCCGGCGTCACCATCGCCGACATCACCACCGAGGATCCGGACCTGGAGGATGTCTTCCTGGCCCTGACCTATGGCGACTCAAGCCAGGTCAGCCCGACACGGGACTGATACAGCAACGGATGCGGATAACGGTCGGGCGCCTATATGGCCGCCATGGCATCTGAACCAATCACCCTGTCCGTCCTCGACCTAGCGCCTGTGCCGGAAGGCTCGGACGTCTCCCAGTCCCTGCGCAGCACCATAGAGTTGGCCCAGGCGGCCGAGCGGCTGGGCTACAGGCGCTACTGGCTGGCGGAGCACCACAACATGCCGGGCATCGCCTCAGCCGCCACCTCGGTGGTGATCGGCGCGGTAGCGGCGGCGACCTCGACCGTCCGGGTGGGCGCCGGGGGCGTCATGCTGCCCAACCACGCGCCCCTGATCATCGCCGAGCAGTTCGGCACTCTGAACGCGCTGTATCCGGGTCGCATCGACCTGGGTCTGGGCCGCGCGCCGGGCACGGACCAGGCCACAGCGCGGGCGCTCCGCCGCACGCTGGACGGCTCGGTCGACGCCTTCCCGCAGGATGTGATCGAACTGATGCAGTGGTTCGAGCCGGCGGTGGAGGGCCAGCGCATCCGCGCCAATCCCGGGGAGGGCCAAGACGTGCCGATCTGGATCCTCGGCTCCTCGACCTACGGGGCCCAGCTGGCCGCCCACCTGGGCCTGCCCTACGCCTTCGCCAGCCACTTCGCCCCGGCCGAGATGATGTCGGCCATCCGCATCTACCGCGAGACCTTCCGCCCCTCGCCCCGGCTTGAGAAGCCCTACCTCATGCTGGGCTACAACGTCTTCGCCGCCGACACGGACGCGGAGGCCGAACTGCTCTTCACCTCGCTTCAGCAGGCGTTCGTGAACCTGCGGACCGGCCGGGCCGGCAAGCTGCCACCGCCGGTCCCGGGCTATGCGGACCACCTGGACGAGGGCGCCCGGGCCATGATCGCCCAAGCCCTGTCCTGCTCGGCCGTCGGCGGCTCCAAGCGGGTCGGCGAGCAGGTGCGGGCCTTTGTCCAAGCCACGGGCGCGGACGAATTGATGGTCACCGGCCAGATCTGGGACCCGGCCGCGCGCGTCCGGTCCTTCGAGATCCTGGCCGAGGCGATGGGGATGCGGGACTGATCGCCGCCGCTCACCCCCAGGGGGAGACGGGCATGCTCCTTGCCGCATCCCAGGCGAGCCGTCCCGATCCGGGACAGCCCGCAACAGAAGGGGAAGGGGCCATGGCCACCGATATCGATCTCCACCTGGGCCGCCGCCTGCGTCGCCGCCGACGCCTGCTGGGCCTGACGCAGCAGCAGCTGGCCGTGCAGGTCGGGATCCGCTTCCAGCAGATCCAGAAGTACGAGTGCGGCGCCAATCGCATATCCGCCGCCCGCCTGTGGCAGCTGGCCGAGGCGCTGGAGACCCCGGTGAACTATTTCTACGACGGCCTGGCCGAAGCCATGGAGCGCAAGGAAGGCTCCGGTTCCGGCACGGGGGGTGAGATGTTCTCCCGCAAGGAAACGATCGACCTGATCCAGGCCTACTACCAGCTGGGCGAGCGGCCGCGCCGCCGGCTGCTGGACCTGGCCAAGTCGCTGCACGCCGAGGGGGAGCCGGCGTAAGCGGGGGAGAGGGTCGAAGGGCGAGGGCCAGGGACGGGTTCCTGGGGACTGGTTCTTGGCGGAGGGACAGGGCATTGCACGGCTCTGTTTCTCATCCCTCGTCCTTCGATCCTCATCCCCAGACCCGGGCGCCATGACCGAGCTTGAAGCCTTCGCCGTCGAGCTTGCTCGCGTGGCGGCCGAGACCACCCTGCCCTTCTTTCGCGGCGACTACGCCCAGGAGGACAAGGGGGGGCCGGCCGGGTACGATCCGGTCACCGAGGCGGACCGGGCCGCGGAGGCCGCCATTCGGCGCGCGATCGCCGGGCGCTATCCCGACCACGGGGTGATCGGTGAAGAATACGCCGAGGACCGGCCCGAGGCCGAGCATGTCTGGATCCTGGACCCGATCGACGGAACCCGCGCCTTCATCGCCGGCCTGCCGCTGTGGACCACCCTGATCGCACTGCGGCAGGAGGGACGGCCGGCGGTCGGGGTAATCGCCCAGCCCTATCTGGACGAGATCTTCTTGGGCGGTCCGTCGGGGGCGCTGCTGATCGCGCGAGGCCAGCGCACGTCCCTCCGCACGCGGGCCTGTCCTGTGTTGTCAGAGGCGGTGATCGCCACCACGGACGCCGACCTGTTCGAGGGCGAGGACCGGGCGGCATGGGGCCGGCTGCGCGCCTCCACACGACTGGCCCGGTTCGGCTGCGACGCCTATGCCTACGCCATGCTGGCCCTCGGCCGGATCGACCTGGTGGCGGAAACCGGGCTCAAGGTCTGGGACTGGTCCGCCCTTGTTCCGGTGATCGAGGCGGCCGGCGGGGCGGTCTTGAACTGGCGAGGCGAGGCGCCGTCCCGGGACGGCCGCATCCTGGCGCTCGGGGACCGGCGGCTGGCCGATCAGGCGCTGCCGATCCTGGGCGCGCGGCCCTCGATCCGGGCCTAGCTTACTAGGCGCCTACACCGCTGTGCGGCGGTTCGTGATGCAGGGGCGGATGACCGCCGCGCCGCAGATGGGTGTCGTCGATCTCGCGAATCAGCTCCAGCCCGCGCTCCTTTCCGACAAGTTCGATGAGGGCGTCCATCTTGGCCTCCATACGGTCGTCGTTCTCTTTGGATGACGGCGAGCCGACATAGAGGAAATAGGCCAGGCCCACGACCTGCCACAGCAGCTGCAGGAACTCCGACTGCCAGTTCTCGAAGGTGTCGCGCCCCATCTCCACCAGATAGGGCGTCAGCTCGGCCGCCTGGCCATGCGACCGAGCCTCCTCGACGAAGCTGAACCAGCCGAACATCCAGTGCAGGCCGAATGAGACGGCGAAGAAACCCAAGGTGATCCAGGCGTAGGCGTACTTCTTCATGGCCAAGCTCCTCCTGGTCGGCTCAACCCTCCAGCGCGGCCAAGGTTTCCGGGTGGCGGGGGACGGACAGCCGGGCTAGCGTCCGCGCGTCTTTCGGTGGAGCGTCCCGCATGTCCCTTCGTCTCACGCGTCGCACGGCCCTGGCCTCGACCCTCGGCATCGGAGCGGCCGCGCCCCTGAGCGCCTGGGCCCGGGAGGCGACCAACGACCACGCGGGACTGGCCGAGGCCGTGGACGCCTACGTCCGGCGCGCCATGGCCGCCTTTCCGGACCAGCCCGCCGTCGCCATCGCCCTCGTGAAGGACGGCGAGACGCTTCTGACCCGGGGCTATGGGGTCAGGCGCCAGGGTGAGGCGGCCACGGCCGACGAACACACCCTGTTCGCCATCGCCTCCAACACCAAGAACGTCACCGCCGCCGCCCTGGCCATGATGGTCGACGAAGGCAAGGTGAAGTGGGACGAGCCGGTGCGCACCTATCTGCCCGGCTTCACCCTGTCGGACCCCTTCGTGGGAGAGCGGATCACGGTGCGCGACACCCTGAGCCACCGGGCGGGGTTCGGGCTGGGCGCCGGCGACCTGCTGTTCTGGCCGAACGGGGATCGGACGCGGGCGGAGATCATGGCCGCCATCCCGCATGTGCCGATCGAGGATCAATTCAGGACGAGCTACCACTACAACAACCTGATGTTCGTGGTGGCCGGAGAGGTGCTGGCGGCCGTGTCAGGCATGCCGTGGGAGACCTTCGTTCAGAGCCGCATCCTGGACCGGGTGGGGATGGGCGAGACCGTGCCGCTCACCAGCATGCCGGATCCGGCGAAATCCGCCCTGCCCCACGCCCGGATCGGGCCGCCACTGCGCTATCAGGGCCCGATGGTTCCGATCGCCGACTCGATCGCCGAGGTCTGGAACTGGGACAATGCGGCGGCGGCGGGAGGCATCTGCACCACCGCCCATGACTGGTCCAAGTGGATCGCCCTGCGCCTGGCCGACGGCGCCCTGCCCGACGGGACGCGGCTGTTCTCGGAGGACCGGGCCCGCGAAATGGTCCGGCCGAACATCATCATCTCGTCCTCGGCCGGTCCGACCGCAGAGCTTCCCGGGCGGGCCATCGCCTCGACATACGCTATGGGCTTCCAGGTTCAGGACTATCGCGGCGAGAGGTACATCACCCACGGCGGCGGCTCGCCCGGCGGCATTTCGGCGACGGTGCTGATCCCTGGGCGAAAGGTCGGATTCTCGATCTTCTCCAACGCCGAGGAGAGCTATCTGCTGCGAGCCCTACGATCGGGGATCGCCGACATCGTGATGGACAAGACGGACTTCGACTGGATCGTCGACAGTGTGCGGCTGCGCGATGAGGGCGATGCGAAGT
The DNA here is from genome assembly GCA_023386645.1 of Pseudomonadota bacterium. GTDB lineage: Bacteria > Pseudomonadota > Alphaproteobacteria > Caulobacterales > Caulobacteraceae > Brevundimonas. Next base: position 66,988 of record JAEWJI010000037.1, on the reverse strand, counting down.
CGGTGGCCGCCGCGGCCGAGATCGAGGCCAAGCAGGCAGCTGGGGCTCCGCCCTCGTTGCCGCTGTCGGCCTTTGCCGGGACGTGGCGGGACCCCTGGTATGGGGACATTCTGATCGAAGAGCGAGACGGCGGCCTGTGGCTCGCGTTCAGCCGCACCCCGGCCCTGAAGGGTCCGCTGGAGCCCTATGACGGCGAGATGATGCGGACGCGCTTCCCCGACAAACGGGAGGAGGATCTGTTCATCACCTTCAAGCTGGAAAGCGGCCAGCCGGTCGCGGCGACCATGAAGGCGGTCTCTCCGGATGCCGACTTCAGCTACGACTACCACGACCTTAGGCTGGTGCGGGTTTAGGACTGGGAAGTCTTGTCCTCTCGACCCTAGCTGACCGAAGAGCCAGGACTGGACTACCGTCTCGGGTCGAGCAGCAGACCGGAAACGGTGGCGGCCAGGAGGCGGTCGGCCAGGGGCAGGCGGGCGAGCCTACCCAGGACGTGGTCGCGGACCCAGGGCAGGAGCCGGCCGTCCGCCTGGTAGAAGGGCGTGAAGACCAGGCTGAGAGCTTGGTAAAGCCGCAGATGCCAGCGACGGGTCGTGGCGTAGTCCATGAGCGCGTCGTCGAGCGCCCCGTTGCGGTCCAGCGCCTCGGCCAGGGCGAAGGCGTCGAGCAGGCCCATGTTCACGCCCTGGCCCAGTTGAGGACTGGTGGAATGGGCGGCGTCGCCGATGACGGCCAGTCGATCCGCGACCGGCAGGGCCAGGGTGTGATGCCCATAACGGGCGAGGGTCAGCTGGTCGGGGTCGGTAATGGCGTCGAGCAGGGGCTCGGTCTGGGGCCAGAAAGACAGGACCTCGGCCTTCCACGCCTCCAGCCCTGCGGTGAGCCAGGCCGGATGGTCGCGGCCCTTCAGGCTCCAGAAGAAGGTTGCCAGGGGATGGGGTGTATCGGGCCTGCGGCCGACGGGTAGGACGCCGATCATTCGGTCGGCGGCGCGATAGACTTGCTGCAGCGCATGGGGATGGAAGTCCGCGCCCTCTGGCCAGGGGGTGGTGGCCCACAGGGCGCCCCATTCCAGATCCCGGCGACCATGCCCCCGAAACGCTGGTTGCGATGCGGCGATGGCGGAGCGAGCGCCGGAGGCGTCGACGATCAGGTCGAAGGCCGCGCTACGTCGACCCGCCTCGCCCAGCAGGCGGCCGTCCGCGGCGCCCGTGACGGTCCAGTTCGTCTCAAACGCCACCCCCGCGTCCCGGCAGGCGTCGTAGAGCACCTGGAACAGGGCGGCGCGGTGGACGCCCAGCGCGGGGCGGGGACGCCTTAGTCGATCGTAGTGGACGTCCAGCACCACCCGGTCGCCGGCGCGGCCGAAGATGCGGGTGATCGGCTGGGCCAGGGCCTCGATCTGGGCGGTCAGGCCGAGCCGGTCCAGCACCGCCAGCCCCGTCGGCTGTAGCATGAAGCCGGCGCCCACCGGCCGGGGCTGGTCGAACCGTTCGTGGACCACGACGCGCCGACCCTGCCGCGCCAGCATGAGCGCGACGGCGAGACCGCTGGGGCCCGCGCCGGCGACCGCGACGGAGCGGCTCATTCAGGCCGGAACGAGTTCGATCAGGTCGAGGTTGGATTCGTTCTGGGGCCAGGGGATCACCAGCCGCCAGCGGGTCTCACCGACGCGTTCCAGCACGGCGACCAGATCGCGGTCCGGGCGCTGGCCGTAGGAGTTGGCGGCCGGCTCGGAGGCCAGGGCCATCGAGCCGAGCATCAGCAGATGACGGTCGGTCTCCGGGAACAGGAGGCCGGACGGACGCTGGGAGCCGGTCAGCTTGACGAATTTCAGTCCCTTGGGCGTGTCCTCGATGCGGCAGGCGAACCAGCCGTAGACGACATAGCCCAGCCCCTGTTCGCCCCCTTGAGAGCCAAGCTTGACAGTGCGGCAGCGGTACTGGCCGGGCGGCGGGGCCGGATGCGGACGGGCCGCGTCGGGCTCGATCAGGTCCCCGAGCGCGTTGAGGTCGCCGGAGCCCGGCTGGCGCCGCGCCTGCTCCAGGGCCAGACGCCAGGCGGCGTCGCGACGCGCGTAGCGATCGCGGTCGGTTGAGGTGATCAGGGCGCGCCAGTCCGGCAGGACCTCGCCCGTCGGGCCCAGGCGCGGCGGGGGCGGCGGCGCGGGCGGCGCCGAGGCGCAGGCCGCGGCCAGCGCCGGCAGGGCTGCGGCGACCAGGAGTGCGGTCAGGTTGCGCATGGTCCGACCTCCGACGACCCGCGGGAACGCGCGGGCGTGCTCAAAGGCCCGCCCAGACCTGGATCGTCAAGCCGTCTCGACCCGACGAAGCGCGGCTATTCGCCCTCGCTCGGAGCCTCGACCTTCTTGCGGGGCGCGCGGCGACGCACCGGTGCGGCCTCGCTCTCACCATCGCCGGACGCGGCCGGGGCCTCGCTGCGGGGCGGAGTCGAGCGGGTCAGGAAGCCCGGAAGCGCGGTCGGAGCCTCGCCAGCGTCGGCGTCCTGTGCGGCCGCGCGCGAGCGGCGCGGGGTGCGGGCGGAAGCGGGGGCGGCGTCCTCGACGGGAGCTTGAACAGGGGCCGGAACCACGGTCTCGACCGGCGCGGACGTATCGGACGTATCGTCCGAGTCGGTGCGGCCCTCGCCGTCATCGCCTTGCGTCCGGCCTTCGCTCTCGAAGCGGCGGTTGCGTTCCTCGCGACGGCGCTCCCAGCGTTCGCGTCGGGTCTCACGACGGCCGCCTTCGCGGCCCTCGCCCTCTCCGCCCTGACCTTCCCGCTGCGCGTCACGCGGACGGTCGTCGCGGTCGCGCCATTCGCGGTTCTGATCGCGGTCGCGATCCCGGTCGCGGCCCTGATCGCGGTCGAAATCGCGATCCCGATCGCGGTTCTCGCGCTGCTCGCGTTGTTCCTGCTGGCGCTGCTGGGCGGCCTCGGCAGCCTGCTGCGCGGCGAGGAAGGCGGCGGCCTGGGCGCCGCTCTCGTCCTCAAAGTCGATATCGAAGCCCTGGCCAGCCAGTTCGCGGGCGGCGATCTCGGAAACGGGGCGAGCTGGCTGGAGCGCCCTCAGAACCCGAAAATAGTGTTCGGCGTGCTGGAGATAGTTCTCGGCAAGCACCCGGTCGCCGGAAGAGGCGGCGTCCCGCGAGAGCTGTTGGTAGCGCTCATAGACGGTCTGGGCGTTGCCCCGGACCTTGATGTTCTCAGGGCCTTGCGAATCCCACGACCGGTTCGGGTTGGCCGCATTCGCATTGCCGCCGCCGGGCTTCCGGTTGCGTCCGCGCTGGCGCTTCATGCCCTTGAAATCTCTCATCGGACGCTATCGTGCTCGTGTTGGGGATGGGTTCGGACGCGTGGATCGCGGGCCGTGCCGTCCTCGGGTGATCCGTTCGATCGGGGCCTATCCCCGCGTCGATCTGTTCGGAAAGCCGTCGTCACCCCGCCGTGGTTCGCCCGGGGAGCACCCGGGCCTCACGCGCGTCCCCGTCGAGTACGGCCGCGTCGTGCCAGGACGCGATCGGCTGCGAGGGGATCGGGAGACGCGGCGAGACTTAGCGCGTGCGGAGGCGCGAGGGAAGAGGATTTCTCAGGCTGCGCGCGGGGTCGTCCGAGGATCCGGGCCGTTGGTGACCACGCGGGGACGTTCGGCGAGATCAAGCACCACCTTCACATCCGAGAAGCCCACCGCTTCGAACCAAGCCTTGACCTGCGGCCCCTGGTCCCAGCCGATCTCGACCGCGAAGATTCCGTCAGGCTTCAGAACGCGCCGGATCTCCGGGGCGAGGTCGCGATAGGCCTGGAGGCCGTCCGGACCACCATCCAGCGCCAGTCGCGGATCGTGATCGCGCACCTCCGGCTCCAGCCCGTCGATGTCGTCCGAAGGGATATAGGGGGGGTTCGAAACGACCAGGTCGAAGCTGTGATCGGCGAAGCCAGTCGCCCATTCGGTGCGCAGGAAGGCGGCGCGGCCGTCGAGGTCGAGGTTAGCGGCGTTCTCACGCGCTACGGCGAGCGCCTCGGTGGAGACATCCGTGCCCACGCCCTTGGCCGCCGGCCGCTCGGCCAGCAGGGCCAGCAGGATGGCTCCTGAACCCGTTCCCAGGTCGGCGATCTCGAAGGAACGGCCGGGCTCGAAGGCCAGGAGGCCGATATCGAGAATGGTCTCGGTATCCGGCCGGGGACTGAGCACATCGGGAGTGACGTTCAGCATGATCTTCCAGAAGCCCTTGCGGCCCAGGATGCGCGACACCGGCTCCCGCCGCAGCCGGCGCTTGATGTAGCCGTCCAGCCGGGCCGCCTGGTCGGGGGCGATGGGCCGGTAGGGGTCGGTCAGGATGTCGGTGCGGGTGACGCCGGCGGCGGCTTCCAGCAGCAGGCGGGCGTCGATCGAGGGGCTGTCGATGCGCCCCGCCTTGAGCTTGGCCTGGGCGGCCTTCCAGGTGGTGAGCAGGGTCTCGGTCATCAGGGCGTCCCGGGCGGCGTCGGCGAATAAGCGGCCCGTCCGTGCCCGAGGGCGTCTCGGCTGGCAAGACGATGAACGAGACGAGCCCTTGCGGAACGGGGCGGCGGGCTGACCCGTTCCTGCGGCCATGCCGCCGTTGACCAAGGCCCGTCTCCCGAACGTCCGTTTGCCGGCTCTTCGCCGACGATCCGCGTCGTCTACGGGTCTCTGGGCGCTGGCGGCGGCCGTCGTCGGCGGGCTGGCGGCCGGGATGGGGGCGACCCACCTGCTGCACACCCAGGGCCACCGGCTGGGCCTGGACTTGCGCGCCTATCGCCCGCAGCCGAGCCCGCCCGCTCCGCCGACGCCGGAGGACTATGAGGTGCGGGAGCCCGGGCGCGGCCGATTGGCCACCCGGCCCGAACACATTCCGAAGAAGGGCTGGATCGACATCTTCTGGCGCACTGGCGCAGCCTATTTCGGCGACCGGGTCGGATTCGTGGCCGGGGGGGTGACCTTCTTCTTCGTCCTGTCGCTGTTCCCGACGCTTGCGGCCTTCGTGACGATCTACGGCCTGTTCGCCGATCCGACGGGTGCGGTGGAGCGGATCTATTTCCTCTATTCCGTCCTGCCCCCAACGGTGGCGGAGTTCCTGGCGGCGGAGATGCAGAGGCTGGCGGAGAACTCGACCGAGGCGCTGACATTCACCCTGGTCTGGACCCTGCTGCTGTCGCTGTGGACGGCGAACGGAGGGGTCAAGGTTCTCTTCTACGGCCTGAACGTCGCCTATCACGAGGTCGAGAAGCGCAACATCATCAAGTACAACCTGCAGTGCATGGTCTTCACCCTAGGCGGCCTGGCGGCGGTGCTGATCGCCTCGGGACTGGTGGTGGGGGTGCCGTTGGTGCTCGGCCTGTTCGGGCTGGAAGCCGAGTGGGGCCGCCTGGCCATCCTGCGCTGGCCGTTGCTGCTGCTGTTCTACATTTCGGCCCTGACCCTGATCTATCGGTTCGGGCCCTGCCGGGCGCGGGCGCGCTGGCGCTGGCTGACGCCGGGCGCCCTGTTCGCCGCCGCCCTGTCGCTCAGCCTGTCGCTCCTGTTCAGCTGGTACCTGCAGACCTTCGTGAAGACGGCGTCCTACGGTCCGTTGGCGGCGCTGATGGGTTTCCTGCTGTGGACCTGGCTCTCGGTGCAGATCATCCTGATGGGGGCCGAGCTGAACGCCGAGATCGAGCACCAGACGGCGATCGACACCACCACCGGCGCGCCGCGCGAGATGGGCAAGCGCGGGGCGATCGTAGCGGACACGGTGGGCCCCAAGCGCGGCAATCCCGCCGCTCTCGCCTTCACCATGCGGCACGCCGAGGCGATGGCCGACCGGGTGATGAAGCGAAAGGCGCGGACGGGATAGCGTCCCTTCGCTCGTCCTCAGTCGAGCCAGGGACCCGGATCGACCGGGCGGTCTCCACGCCGAAGCTCGAAATAGGTCTCGCCGTCCCGACCGGCGCGGCCCAGAGGCGCTCCGGCTGCGACGCGCTGGCCGACATCGACGTCCAGACTGTCCAGGCCCGCGACCACGGCGCGCCAGCCGGGACCGAGGTCCAGGATCACCACCTGACCCCAGCCGTCGAGCGGACCGGCGTAGGCGACCGTCCCGGCGGCGGGGGCCGAGGCCGCCTGGCCGCCCTTCCACCGCCAGCCCGGGGCCCCGCGCGAGAATCGTTGATCGGGCGCGCCCGAGACCGGGGCGACCAGGCGCGTCCGGCCACCGGGCAGGCGCGCGGCCTCCTCGGCTCCGGACTCGTCCAGCGGCAGGGGCGACAGGCCCAGACCTCGAATGCGGGCCTCGAGCGTACGGGCCGCGCTCTCCGCTTCCGCGGCCTCGGCCGAGAGGATGGCCAGGAGCGCCGTTCGACGGGCTTTCAGGCTTTCGATGTCCGAGCGGCGGTCGCCGGCCTCGCTCTCGCGCGTCAGCAGGGCCTCGCTGGACAGGACAGCCAGGCGTCGGATCCGGGCCAGTTCCGCCCGCTCGGCCTCCAGGGCCTTGGCGCGGCGCTCGATCTCCGGGCTGACGGCGCGGATCAGGATGGCGGCCCGCACGGTGTCCACCGCCTGGTCGGCGGGGATCAGCAGGGCGGGCGGCGGATCGCGGCTGAGGCGCTGCAGCGCGGACAGCAGCCGTCCCTGGGCGCCCCTCTCCCTGGACAGCCGGGCGGCCAGGGCGGCCTCCCGGGCGTTGAGCTCGTCCAGACGCCGGCGCTGCTCGGCCAGGCGGGCGTCCTCGGCGGCGGCCTCTCCGGTCAGCCGGGCCAGCCGCCGGTCCAGGGCGGCGAGTTCGGCCCGAGCCTCGGCGGCGTCAGCGCGCAGGCGCCGCGCCCTGAGCCGGGCGTCGCGCAGTTCGGCCTGCAAGCGGGAGCCCTCGGGAGGCGACACGGCCTGGCGCCCGGCGGCGGGCGCCGCGATCGTGACCAGGACGGTGGCGATCAGCAGGCGGCGCACGCTCAGTCCCGGTGATAGGGCCCGCCGGCCAGGATGGTCACGGCGCGATAGACCTGTTCGGCCAGCATGGCGCGAGCCAGGGCGTGGGGCCAGGTCTGGGGCCCGAAGGCCAAGGTCGAGCGGGCGACGGCGCGCACCGAGGCGTCCAGCCCGTCCGCCCCGCCGATGGCGAAGACCAGCCGGCGCTCGCCTGCGTCGCGAATCTGGCCCAGGTGTTCGGCGAAGGCGCGCGAGCCATAGGCCTTGCCGCGTTCGTCGCAGGCGATCAGGTGGGCGCCCTCGGCGGCGGCCAGCAGAAGCTCGGCCTCTGCGGCCTTGCCCGGCTTGCGCGGCTCCAGGTCGATGAGGTCCAGCGGCCCCAGGCCAAGGGACTTCCCCGCCAGGGTGGCGCGACGGGCGTAGTCGGCCGCGAGCTCGGCCTCGGGCCCGCGCCCGGGCCTGCCGATCGCGGCGATGGCGATCCTCATCGGGGCCCTACCGCCGCGCCCGAGCGCGGCTGCTTCAGGGCGGGGGCGGTCATGCTCAGTCGCGGGCGGTGCGGTGGGCGCTGTCGACCGACCAGATCTTCTCGATGTTGTAGAAGGTCCGCACTTCGGGCCGGAACAGGTGGACGATCACGTCGCCCGCGTCGATCAGAACCCAGTCGCAATGCGGCAGTCCCTCGACCTTCACCTTGCCCAGGCCGTGGTCCTTGAGGGTGCGCTGCAGGTGATCGGCGATGGCGCCGACATGGCGGTGCGAACGGCCCGACGCCACGATCATGGTGTCGGCCATGGGCGACTTGCCCTTGAGATCGATCAGGACGATGTCCTGGGCCTTGTCGTCGTCAAGCCTTGCGAGGACGGCGTTCTCGAGTTCGGTCGCGCCGACCGGGAGGGGCGCGGACTCGCCGGACGCCGTGTCCAGGGCGTCGTCGCCGTCATAGTCGAAATCGTCTTCGGCGTGGATGGGCGCGATCGGCTCCATCTCATGGGCCGCGTTGGAAACGGCCTCATCTTGCGCATCGTGCGCGGGCGGGGGGGTCAGCGGATGGCTCCAGCAGGTTTACTCAAGCCCTGATCCTATCACGAACGGGCCGCCGCGCGAAGGGCCGTGGAAGACTGGTGGTTCAGGGGGGCGGTCAGATAGGTCCAGGCCGGGGCCCGCATGTGGGGCAACAGCAGGGCCTTTTCGGATGGAACCCGGGCTTCGGCGAAACGGGCCGCCGCAGGCGCCGAGCGGCTGTTGAGCAGGCTGCCGGGCCGCGCGATCACCGCCATGGGCATCAACCGCATGATGTCCGTCCAGCCGCGCCAGCGGTGGAAACCGGCCAGATTGTCCGCGCCCATCAGCCAAACGAACCGCACCTGCGGATGGCGGCAGGACAGGGCCCGGAGGGTGTCGATCGTCCAGTGGGTCCCCAGCCGGGTCTCGACGTCCGACACGATCATCGACGGGCCATGCGCGGCGAGGCGCGCGGCGGCCTGGGCGGAGGCCATCCGCTCGGCGAGCGGAGCGGTCTCGGAGGCGTCCTTCAGCGGATTCTGGGGCGACACCAGCCACACCACACGATCCAGCCCCAGGCGGCGCATGGCGGTTTCGGCCACATGGGCGTGGCCGTCATGGGCGGGATTGAAGGATCCGCCGAACAGCCCGACCGCCATGCCAGGCGCCAGGTCCAGACCGTCCCTCAGCAGGCCCGGACGGGGACCCGCCGCGCGGGGCGCTGGACCGGCGTGGAAGAAGGGCACGGGGGGCGGCGCTCGCGGGGCTTTTGCTCACGATTGAGCTAAGCCCTGTTAGCACGGTCGCGCCCGAATGTCGCGGGTCAGGTGGTCGAGACCTTCCCGCCGCCTGAGCCCTGGGTCTTGAAAGTGTCGCCGACCTCGGTGGCGTCCGGGCCGTCGGGGCCCGCGCTGCGACGCTCGCGCTCGGCGTTCTTCTTGACCTCCGCATTGGAGGTCGAGGCGTCGGGACGGCCCAGAGGGATGGCGCCGTTCTTGTCGCGGCCGGGGGTCTGGATGTCGGACATGGCAAAGCTCCTTTGACGAAGGAGCGGTTTGGACGGGGGAGCGGTTCCGTCTCCTCAGTGTCCGCTTAGCGGATGGGGAGGTGGATCGGTCCCAGCGCCAGCGATCGAGTCGGAGGGGTTCTTCGTGCAGCCTCCGTCGTCGGCGCGCATGCGCGCCTCCTCCACCCCTCCACCACTTCGTGGTCCCCCTCCCCATCTCAAGCGATGGGGAGGATAGAGGGTCTACGGCGTCCAGCCGCCCGGCGTTTCCACCGGGGGTTCGTCGTCCTGCTCCACAGCGACCTCGCCGCGCGTCCTGCGGACCTCGACCCAGGCGGCGCGCAGAAGTTCCGGCACGCCCTCGCCCGACACGCCGGAGACCAGCATGGGGCGGCGGCCGGCGACGGCCTCCAGCTCATCGGCCTTCTGCTCGCGTAGCTCGGGGGTCAGGGCGTCGATCTTGTTCAGCGCCAGGATTTCGGCCTTGTCGCCCAGGCCCTCGCCATAGGCCTCCAGCTCGCCCCGGATGATCCTATAGGCCTCGGCCACATCGTCCTGCGTCCCGTCGATCAGGTGGATCAGCGATGCTGAGCGCTCTACGTGGCCGAGGAACCGCGTCCCTAGGCCAGCGCCCTCGCTCGCGCCCTCGATCAGGCCCGGGATGTCGGCGATCACGAACCGCTCGGTCGGCGACAGGTCGACCATGCCGAGGTTGGGGGTCAGGGTGGTGAACGGATAGTCCGCGACCTTGGGCCGCGCGGCCGAGGCGGCCGACAGGAAGGTCGACTTGCCAGCGTTCGGCAGGCCCGCCAGTCCGACATCGGCGATCAGCTTGAGCCTCAGCCAGATCCAGCGTTCCTGGCCCTCCTGGCCTGGGTTGGCGTGACGCGGCGCCTGGTTGACCGGCCCCTTGAACCGGGTGTTGCCCCAGCCGCCGTTGCCGCCCTTGAGCAACAGCTCGGTCTTGCCGGCCCGGTCCATGTCGAGCAGCACCGTCTCCTTGTCCTCGTCCAGCACCTGGGTGCCGACCGGAACCTTGAGGATCACGTCCTCGCCCTTGGCGCCGTGCATCTGACGACCCTGGCCGTGGTGGCCGGTCTGGGCCTTGAAATGCTGCTGGTAGCGGTAGTCGATGAGGGTGTTCAGCCCCTCGACAGCGGTGATCCACACGTCGCCGCCGCGTCCGCCGTCGCCGCCGTCCGGGCCGCCGTTCGGGATGAATTTCTCCCGCCGGAAGGACACGGAGCCCGCGCCGCCCGAGCCGGAGCGGATGTAGATCTTGGCCTGGTCTAGGAATTTCACCGGGGGCTTATGGCTTAAGACAGCGGCGAATTACAGGCAGGCTGTCAGGCCACTTCCAACTCGTGCTCAGCCGGGGCAGGGTTGACCGCCGACACGGCGCGATCGAGCGCCTCGTACAGCCGGCGAGGCTCCAGAGGCTTGGGCAGCCAGTCGGTCATGCCGGCGTCCCGACAGGCCTGGACCTGGGCGGGCTCGGCCCCGGCCGAGAAGCCGATGACGGGAACGGTCGCGTTCGGACCGTCCGAGGCGCGCAGGCGACGGGTCGCCTCGTTACCGTCGATGCCGGGCATGTTCACGTCCATCAGGACCACGTCGAAGACCTGATCGGCCAGGACCTCGAGCGCCGACTGACCGTCGCACGCGGTGGTCAGTTCGACCTCCAGCGGCTGCAGGACCAGGGCCAGGGTCCGGCGGTTGATCTCGTGATCGTCGACGGCCAGCACCTTGAGCCTGCGGTTCAGGTCCAGTGGCGGAGCGTCGAAGGCGTCGGCCTCCTTGACCGGGCTCCCGGCCTCCAGCTCGACTGTCAGGGTGAAGGCCGCCCCCTGGCCGGGCTCGCTCACGGCCACCAGTTCGCCGCCCATGAGCCGCGCGAGATCGCGGCTGACCGTCAGGCCCAGGCCGGTTCCCCCGTAGGTGCGGGCGACCTCGGCCGAGCCCTGTGCGAAGGGCGCGAACAGGCGGGCCATGGCGTCGGGAGCGATCCCCTGACCCTGGTCGCGGACGGTCAGGCGAAGCTCGAAGCGGCCTTCGCCGGACGCGCGCGTCGCCGCTTCGAAAGCCACGGTCCCGGCGGAGGTGAACTTCAGCGCGTTGGACAGGAGGTTGTTGAGGATCTGGCGCAGGCGGTACGGATCGCCCCTCAGCCACAGGGGCTCGGCCGGTTCGGGCGCTACGAAGGCGAGGCCCTTCTGGGCGGCAGGGGCGGCCCAGAAGCGCGCCGTGTCCTGGACGAAGGCGGTCAGGTCGAAGTCCCGCGCCTCCAGCGTCATGGCCCGCGCCTCGATCTTGGAATGGTCGAGCAGGTCGTTGAGCATGCCGGTCATCAGCCGTCCGGCGTCGATGATCAGATCGGCGGTGTCGTCGGTGCTTTCGGGGCGGTCGCCATGTCGGATCACATGGGCGCCGGCCAGGATGGCGCTGACGGGAGTGCGCAGTTCGTGGCTGACGATCGCGGCCATGGCGGCCCGATCGGCCATCGCGGCCTCGGCGACCTCCAGCCGGCGTTCGGCCTCCTCGCGGGCCTGGGCCTCCGCCTTGCGGGCGCCGTTCACCCGGTTCCACACGCTGAACATGCCCATCGAGAACAGACAGACGGCCATGAGCAGCAGCGGCAGGTGGACGTTTTCGACGCCGCTGATGGTGACGACCACCGGCATGAAGACCAGGGCCGCCAGATAGGGCGCCGCACCCAGGAAGAACAACGGACGGGACGAACCGGCCGAGGCCACATTGTTCAGCAGCCCGCCGCACAGGATGAGGACCGCCACGGTGACCAACGCCGGCAGGCCGCTCAGCCACAGACCGGCGGCCAGGGCGGCGTGGATTCCGGACATCAGGCCCACCGCCACCAGCGCCGTGATCATCGACGTCCGCCCGACCGGCCCCTCCGCTCGCCTGACCCCGGCCATGCCGAAATACTCGAAGGCCTGGACCGCGGCGCTGAGCGCGAACCAGGGGGCGACCCAATCGACATGGCCCGCGGCGTAAAGCGACCAGGCGATGAGGATCGCCAGGACGACCCGCACCGGAATCTGTTTCGCCCGTTCCTGCGCGCTGGCCTTCAGCTGGTGCGCGATCGACGCATCGATGGTCATGGAGCCCCCTTGAACGGGGGACCCTGGGCGCTCACCCGCAAAAATTGCGTGAACGCCCGGTTTTCGTCTCGCGGGTCAGGCGGCCCAGACGCCGTAGGGGTCGGTCCATTCCAGGCCCAGGGCCTCGGCGACGGCAGGATAGGTGATCTTGCCGCCCAGCACGTTGAGGCCGCGAGCCAGATGCGGGTTCGTCTTCAAGGCGTCCAGCCCATGGTCCGCCAGCGCCAGGCCGAACGGCAGGGTGGCGTTGTTCAGCGCCTCCGACGAGGTGCGCGGCGCGGCGCCGGGCATGTTGGCCACGCAGTAGTGGACCACGTTGTCGATCACATAGGTCGGGTCCTCGTGGGTCGTGGGCTTGGATGTCTCGAAGCATCCGCCTTGGTCGATGGCGACATCGACCAGCACGCTGCCCGGCTTCATCTGCTTCAGGTGCTCGCGCTTGATCAGCTTGGGCGCCTCGGCCCCCGGGACCAGGACAGCCCCGATGATCACGTCGGCCTTGACCATCTCCTCCTCGATCGCCCCGATCGAGGAATAGCGGGTGATGACCCGGCCGTTGGTGACCTCGTCGATATAGGCCATGCGCGGGATCGACCGTTCCAGCACCACCACCTCGGCGCCCAGACCCATCGCCATGCGCGCGGCGTTCAGCCCCACGACCCCGCCGCCCAGAACCAGCACCCGCGCCGGCGCCACGCCCGGCACGCCGCAGAACAGCAGGCCCATGCCGCCGTTGTGCTTCAGCAACGTCTCGGCCGCCGAGAAGACGGCGATCCGGCCCGCGACCTCGGACATCGGCGCCAGCAGCGGCAGGCCGCCCTGGGCATTGGTCACGGTCTCATAGGCGATGGCGGCGCAGCCCGAGGCGATCAGGCCGTGGGTCTGGTCCGGGTCGGGCGCTAGGTGCAGGTAGGTGAACAGGATCTGGTCGGGGCGGAGCATCTCCCACTCGACCTTCTGGGGCTCCTTGACCTTCACGATCATGTCGTTGTCGGCGAAGATCTGCTGGGCGGTGGAGACGATCCTGGCCCCGGCCTTCTTGTAGTCGGCGTCGGTGAAGCCGGCGCCCAGGCCCGCGCCCTCCTGGATCGAGACCTGGTGGCCGTGGGCGACATATTCCCGGACGGCGGTCGGCGTCAGGCCGATGCGGTGCTCGTTCTTCTTGATTTCCTTGGGCACGCCGACGCGCATGATCTTCCAATCCCTGAAATGTTCGCCCTCTTGCCGGGGCTGGCGGCTCATAAACCTTCCTCTGCGGAACGACCAGACGGAACGAACCGATCCCTCGCGTCAGGCGCCGGGGCCGCGCCCGGACGGTCCGTCGAAGGGCGGGGTGACGGCTTGGCCGTCGGGCAAGACGCCCTCGCGCCGGACGACCTTGAGCAGGGTGCGCCACAGGATCATGAGGTCCAGCGGCAGGCTCGCCTCGTCGACGTAGCGGACATCGAGCGCGAAGCGGTCCTCCCACGACAGGGCGTTGCGGCCGCTGACCTGCGCCAGGCCGGTCAGACCCGGCCGCACCTCGTGACGGCGCGCCTGATCCGGCGAATAGAGCGGCAGGTAGCGCATCAGCAGCGGCCGGGGCCCCACCAGGCTCATCTCGCCCTTCAGCACGTTCCAGAGCTGGGGCAGCTCATCCAGGCTCCAGGCCCGCAAGGTCCGGCCAAGGCGAGTGGTGCGAGCGTCATCCGCCCCCTCGCCCGCCGTCATGGTCCGGAATTTCATGAGCACGAAGGGCCTGCCGCACAGACCTGGGCGGGGCTGTCGAAACAGGACCGGAGCGCCCAGATCAAGCCGAACCGCCAGCGCGATCAATGCGATGACCGGCGCCAGCATCACGAGGCCGACTACCGCCACGACTATGTCCACGCCGCGCTTGAGCCGGCGCTGTATGGAACCCATGGGCATTAGGAAGGCCCGTCCGCGCGCTCGGGGGCCAGCAACCGGAAGCCCGGCGTCCGCAGGGATGCCTCAGCCGCAGGGCGGAGCGCAGTCACCGAGTTGGTGGACCTGGCGTCGCTGCCTGCCATCGCGTCCCCGCTCCGCTATCCTAAGGACATAACAGCGAACATTGCCGACGGCGAGCCACTGTCAAGCTTAGGGTCGCCGGACCTCGGAAGCAGGCCGCGCTAACCCGAACACGCGGTCAGAAAGGCAGAATATTCCGCTGACGGCTGTACGCCATGGTGCCGACGTTTGCGCCCAGGCGCAGGCCCACGCCGGTGCGCACCGGCGCCAGGACGATGCCATCGGCGCGCTGGTAGTTCACTCCCAGACCGGCGACCAGATAGGCCGATCCCTCCACGCCGGGGTAGCGGCGATAGATCATGTCGGGGTGATAGAGGCCATAGACCAGGGTGAAGACGCGACTGGCGTTTCCGCCCACATCCCAGCCGATCGAAACGCCCTGCCAGAACACCTCCTGCGAGGCTGACAGATCCTTCATGTGAAGCGCGCCGCGTCCGTAGCGCAGGCCGACGCCGGCGGCGCCCGCGCCCTCCTCGCCCGCGATATAGGCGGTCGGGCGGTCGCCCTGATCGGCGAAGATGCGCTCGATGGCGCCGCCCATGGCCTCGGCCGCGATGCCCAGCTCGCGCGAGCCGGCCGCAATCAATTCGTCAGCGGTATAGGCCGGCGCGGTCTGGTCAGATCGCACCGGATAGTTGGGGTCGGCGGCCGGGCGGGTGGCGCAGGCGGCGAGCGGCGTCGCGGCAGCGAGACCGGACAGGATCAGATGGCGGCGATGCATGCTTTGTCTCCCGGCGCGTCGTCCCGGATGTCGCCACGCCTTTGGGGCAGAGGTGAGGCCCCGAGGTTAACGAGAGGTTGCTCCTAGATGGCCATTACAGTTCCCAGCAGAAGCCGGCCCCCGCGCCGGCCCAAAGCTGCATCCGTGGCCGTCTGGAGCTCGCTCGCCAGACGATCGACGTCAGGCGCCAAGCCCGGGCGCAGGCCGGCGGCCGCTCGCTGGGCGATCTCAGCGTAGGCGGCCCGTAGACGGGGCAGAGCTTGCTGGGCGAGCGCGTAGAGCATGGCATCGGACGTATCGATCCCTGTCTCGACCGTGAGGACGCCTCGGTCGCCGTGCATGCGGACAAGGGTCGCCGTGACCGTGGGGACCGGCAGATAGCCCGACTTGGCGCCGCCACCCCCGCCCCCGGCCAGGGCCGGGGTGGCGACCGCGGCCGTGGCCAGGCCTAGGAGAGCGCGACGATCCATGCGGTCCAGCATGGCCCGCCGGCCTTTAAGGCGTCGTTACCCGTCACGGGGCTCGGAAAAGGGCTTGCGGGGTCAAATCCCGGCCGCTATACGCCCGCCTCTCGACGGATTGGCTGCTTGGCCGGTCACGGAGCGCGGGCGTAGCTCAGGGGTAGAGCATCACCTTGCCAAGGTGAGGGTCGGGCGTTCGAATCGCCTCGCCCGCTCCAGTCGAGACCTCGGAATCAGACGGCCCGGGCGTGAACCTGACGGTTTGACTTGGCCCAGCGCTTTCCGCCACATAACGGAAA
The DNA here is from genome assembly GCA_023386645.1 of Pseudomonadota bacterium. Classification (GTDB taxonomy): domain Bacteria; phylum Pseudomonadota; class Alphaproteobacteria; order Caulobacterales; family Caulobacteraceae; genus Brevundimonas. The sequence goes on along the minus strand of JAEWJI010000037.1, from coordinate 51,428 downwards.
GCCTGATTACGAGGGGGGCATCCATGAAAGCCATCATCGCCACCCTGGCGTGCGCCGCCGCGCTGGCAGTATGCGGCTCTGCCGCGGCTCAGACCACGATCGGCGACAAGGGTCCAGGCGTCGCGCCGTTCTCCGCCTCGGAAGCCTATGCCGGTCAGATATTCACCGTACCGGCGGGCGTGACCCGGATCGACCGTATCGAACTGGGATTAACGGGCTCTGGAACCTTCACCTTGGGGCTGCAGCGGGAGAGCGACGCCGGCACCAACACCTTCGTGCATGTATCGCCCGTGCTATCCGTCAGCGCGACGGCGCCGACCTACCAGATCGTGGCCATCGGGATCCCGGGGGGTGTGCCGGTTAGCCCTGGCGAAACCTACCTGATCCACCGCAACATCATCTCGGGTTCGCCGGAGGTGGTGAATTCGGGAACCGACTACTACGCTGACGGCCAGTTCTGGGTTGATGGCATTTGGGGAATAGGAGACGACAGCTACTTCAGCGTCGCCTTCGATGTACCGATCATTCCAACCCTGACGGAATGGGCGATGATCCTGTTCGCCACGGGCTTGGCCGGCGGGGCGGTGATTCACCTGCAACGTCGACGCCAAGCCGCCTAACCGAGGCGCGCCGACGCGAAACAGGCCGCCCCCGGGACGGCCTGTCACGGCGCGCGTCATTCGGCTCAGGGCTGGACGCGGTCGTCCACCATGCCGGCCTTGGCCATCCAGCGATGGTTCCGGGTGCCATACAGCCCTCCGACCACGGCCGCGATCCCACCGATCAGCATGGTCAGGAAGCCCCAGAGAGCCAGAGTCGAGGTGTTGTCGGCCGCCCGCTCGGCTTCCACCCTGGCCTCCGGAGGAACGACCAGTTGGCCATCGGCCAGGCGACGCTCGGGGGCGAGCGCATCGCTGAGGATCGTGTCCTCGGACGAGGCCCGAGCCGCTTCTCCGCCCGCCACCGTGGCTGTGCTCGCGGCGGCCGAAGCCGTGGTGATCAGGATGGCGATCAGGAAGGCGACGGCCCAGACGCACAGACCGTGAAGCGCGCCCTTGTGATGATCGGCGTATTTCGCGGCGCGACTGGCGACCGCCCCGCCGACGAACAGGGCGATGGCGTTGGCGAGCGTGGCCCACATGCCGGCTGCGGCGGCGAAGCCTTCGGCGTCTCCGCCATCGAGGTCGTAGGGGTTGAACGCGCCAGCGCCGAGGGCGACGCCAAGCAGGTTCAACATCGCCCCCGCCGCCACGGCCACGATCGCGCCGGCGATGACAGCGGGCCAGGAGACGAGGGCGTGCAGCGGATGCCACGGCGTCCCGACATTCGCGTGCGCGTGCACGTGAGGATCCTGAATAGGCCGATCGCTGGCAGGGACGGTCATTGGCAAACTCCTGTTGTTTCGCCTCAACCGGTTGGTCCGGCCAAGGTTCCTAGGGGATCGCCTCAAGCCCTTCGAGACAGGTGGCTCGCGCGGTCTTCAGCGCGGGCGCGTCCAGCGCCCGGACCGCCGCCGTCGCCTCGCGTTTGAAGGCCGCCACGTCGGCCTCGGCCGGCCCGATCCGGCTTTCGCCGCAGATCTCGACCAGCGGCAGGGCATCCGAAGCCAGAGCCAGCACACCGGCGGGATTGCGGATCAGGCCCCGCGAGAGGGCGGCCATCAGACCGTCGCCGGCCTCGCCTTCCGCGCCCGGCCGCAAGAGCGGCGCGAGCTCCAGCCAACCTGCCTCTCCATCCGCCATGCCAGCTAGCACCGCCTGATAGCGGTTCGGACCTTCACCGCCGCTCAGTTCGGCGATCGCACCCTCCGCGCCGCGCGTATTCAGAAGGCTCCGGACCTCATCGGGAGTGACCAGGGGCCGGGCCCCTTCGTCCGCACCGGACCGGTCCTCGCGTGAACACCCGCCGACCAGCGCCAGGGCGACGACGGCGGGCAGGAAGGCGGCGATCCAGGACTTCATTCGAGCACTCCGCGACGGAGCCGGACGTTAGCCTTGGGGGTTTCCCCGTGGCAACGGCGGTGCGGAAGGAACGGCGATGGCGCGCAAGCTCAAGGTCTTCTGCTGGTCCGACGGCTTTCACGCCTTCACCGTCGCGGCCCCGTCGCGAAAGGCCGCCCTCCAGGCGTGGGGCTTCGAGCGCGACCTGTTCAAGGACGGATCGGCGCGGGAGGTCGACCAGGGGCCGGATCACGACGCCGCCCTGGCGCGTCCGGGCGAACTGATCGAGCGGGGCCTCTCCGTCGACGTCGGCAAGGCGGCCCCCGTGTCCAACAGGCGCAAGCCAAAGGGGCCGAGCGCCGCCGACCGCAAGCGGGTCGCGGCCCTCGAAGCGCGGCTGGAAACACTCGACGCGGAACAGGCCGAGGCCCGTGAAGCCCTGAACAGGCGGCTGGAGGCGCTCCAAAAGGAAGGCGAACAGCTCGACGCGGCTCAGGACAAGACCCGGCGCGAGCTCGTCGCCAAGCTGAAGGCCGCGCGCGAGAAGCTGTAGATCGCCGTTGCGGGGACCGGTGTTCTCGCGCACCTTCGGACGCGGGAGGTGGGGATGGACGAAGGAAACGCCGCAGCGGCGACAGCGACGATCCGGCCAATCGAGACCCAGAGGCTGGACGCCTTTGTCGACGCTTCATTCGCCTTCGCCGTGACGCTGCTGATCATAGCCGGGGCCGAGCCGCTTAACACCTTCGCCGATCTCACACGGGCGCTGGGACGCATCCCGGCCTTCGCCGCGGGATTCGGACTAGTGGTGATGTTCTGGCTGGGGCACCGGAGCTATGGCCGGCTTTCGACCATCCGCGATAGCTGGTCGGCGACCCTCAGCCTCGTGATCGTGTTCACCATCCTGATCTACGTCTTTCCCTTGCGTCTGCTGACCGAGGCGGGGATGGCCTATTTCTCGGGTGGACGGCTGCCAGGGGGTGAGCTGATCCGGTCTTGGGAGCAGTTGCGCGGCGCCTATACCGTATATGGCGTAGGTTTCGCCTTCCTGTGCTGGCTCTATTTCCTGCTCTTCGGCCACGCCCTGAAGCGCGGGCCGGTGGCGGGGGTGGCCCCGGAGGACTGCGACGAGGTGCGCGAGAGCCGCGCGATCTGGGGCGTCATCACCCTGGCCGGCCTGCTGTCGGTCACCCTGGCATGGGCGATTCCGCTGCGCCTCGCCCCGTGGGCGCCGGGCTTCGCCTACTGGCTGATTCCCGTGGGCATTTATTTCGCCAATCTGATCATCCGTCGCCGGACCGGGCGGGGCATTCTGGGGCCTCGCCAGAAGCAGGCGGCTCCGGCCGGCCTGGACTGAGCGGACCCGCTCCGCCACTGGACCGACGTATTCCCTGCGATTAGTCGCCTTCGAGGCGAGAGCGGCCCGGCCTTTGCACGACGACACGCGAGGCCCGGACGCGGGCGCCAGAATGGGATTCAGTCGCGTCATGTTCATGGAAGGCGAAGTCAACTGGCTACTGGTGCTGGCGATCACGGCCGGCGTCAGCCTTCTGATCGCGCTCGCCTCCCTGACCTACGCTGTCACCCACCGGGTGAGGCACGTCAGCGCGACCGGCGAACTGGACATGGTCCAGAAGGTCGCAGAGGCGGCGGACAAGCGACTGTTCGAAACCATGAACGCCATCCCGGTCGCCCTGGTCGAGACCGACCGGCAGGGCAAATTCGTCTTCGCCAACCGGGCGGCGCACACCTTGCTGGGCCGGCGCGATGCTGAGCTGATCGGCCTGCGGTTCCACTCCGCGACCTGGGGCATCACCTTTCCGGACGGTCGACCCATCCCGCCCGACCTCCTGCCAAGCGCTCGCGCCCTCAGGGGCCAGACCGTCAAGGGCTTCCAGCACCTGCTGGCCAACCCCGCGACCCGCAAGAAGATGCTGGTTTCGGTTACGGCCATGCCCATCGAGGATGAGACCGGGACCGTGATCGGCTCCATCGCCGCCATCGTCGAGACCGAGAGCCTGGCGACCCCCGCTGCCGCCGAGGTCGAGCCGGTCGCGCCGACCCCAGCGCCGGCCCCCTCCTCGGATTTGACCCGACGCGTCTTCGAGGCCGCCTCCAGCGCCCTGGTGGTTCTGGACATCGAAGGCCGGGTCCAGGAGGCGAACGCCGTGGCCCGCCGCCTAGTCTCCTCCGATTCGTCGGGCGCGGACTTCGCCGATCTTTTTCTGGCGGAAGATGAGCGCGTTCTGGCCCGTCAGGCCTTGAAGGCCGCCGGCTCGGCGCCCGCCGGAGAGGCTGAGCCGATCACCGCGCGCGGCCGCGATGGATCGCCGCTGACCTGGCGCATCCTGCCGCTTGCCGACGACGCGGGTGGCCCGACAGCCCTTCTGCTTGCAGGCGAGCGCGCCGCAGAGCCTTCCGTCGAAACTGTCGAGACGCCCAAAGCCTCTCTTCCTGCCTCCCCGCCATCGGCGTCCGTCGATGACGAGACCCTCGCCGCCCTGCGCGAACGGGCCGAGACCGCCGAATGGGAACTGACGGAGGCCCACGCCGCGCTGGAGCGGGCGCGCGACCAGGCGCGCGAGGAAGGCGAGGCGGCCCGGCGTCTGGAAACCGTCAGCCGGATGACCGGCGGCGTAGCCCAGGACTTCCATGCCCTGCTCGCGGTCATGACCTCGGCCCTCGACATGATGGCGAAGCAGGCCGACGATCCGGGCCGCGTGCGCAGGCTGGCCCAGGCGGCCCTGACGGCCGGCCAGAAGGGCGAGGACCTGACCCGCCGGCTGGCCGCCCTGTCCGAGGGCGATGAGACGGGCCGGCACGTGCTGGACGCCGGAGTTCTGCTGAAGGGCATGGAGGGCCGGCTGCGCGCCCTGGCCGGGCCCGGGGTCGATCTGATGATCGAGGGCCCCGCCCGTCCGGCGGAGGCTCGCATCGACCCCGTCGCCTTCGACGGGGCCGTTGAGGCGCTGACCCGCAACGCGGTCGAGGCGGTAGGCGGTCAGGGCTCGGTGGCGGTGCGGCTGGAGACGCTGGACGGGGCGCTTCGCCTCAGCGTGCGGGACAACGGTCCAGGCTTCGACGCGGAATCGGCCGGCCACGCGGTCGAGCCCTTCTTCAGCACGCGTCCCGGCTCGGCCGGACTTGGGCTCGCCCAGGCCGAGGCCTTCGCACGCCAGTCCGGCGGCGAGTTCAGCATCGACAGCCGCCCGGGCGAAGGGGCGGAGGTGTCAATCATACTGCCGCTCGCCGCCTGAGTTCATCGCCCGAGCTCACCGACGGCGGCTCGCCGGACGCTGAACTATGGTAAAGGTTCCCAGAATTTCGGGGAGGCGACCATGAAGATCCTGCGTTTCGTCCTGGTGCTGGCGGTCATCGGCTACGCCGGCTGGCTGGCCTGGCCCTTTATCGCGCCCTTCCTCGAAGGCGCGGCGCCTGGGGCCGCCAGTGCGCGGGCGGGGGCCGCGGTCGATGCGTCCGGCGGCTGGATGACGCCAGCGCTCTGGATCGGCGCCGTCGCCCTCTATGTGATCGCGGCGTTGATGCTGGGGTCGGGAAACCCGAAGGCCGTCGTCGCCTACTTCCTTGGCTTCGCGGCGGATGCGGTGCTGAGGCTGGCGATCGCGCGGGGCGGGTCGCCGGCCACCGACAGCGCCCAGGCCGACATCCTGGCCCGGTCAGCCGAGGCGGCGCCGGCGGGCCTGCCGGTCGATCCGACCTGGCTGGTGCTGGGAGCGCTGCTGGCTCTTGGCCTGCTGATCCTCATCGTCTCGCGCCGCCGCAGACGGGTGCGGACCCCCGGCCAGTTCGCGGCCTGAGCCGGGGCGCCTATATGGGCGGGTGAGTTGACCCCGCAGGCGCGGCCGCTAGTTTCCGCGCCCTCTCCGCCCGCCTGACAGACCCCGAGGACCCCATGGCCGCGACCGACAGCCCCGCATACGACGTGGTGATCATCGGAGGCGGACCCGGCGGCTACAACGCCGCCATCCGCGCCGGCCAGCTGGGACTGAAGGCCGCCTGCGTCGAGATGCGCGAGACCCTGGGCGGGACCTGCCTCAACGTCGGGTGCATGCCGTCCAAGGCCCTGCTGCATGCGTCGGAGCTGTTCGAGGCGGCGGGCAAGGAGTTCGCCGGCCTGGGCATCGAGGTCGGAACGCCCAAGCTGAACCTGCCTCAGATGATGAAGCAGAAGGGCGACAGCGTGACCGCCCTGACCAAGGGCATCGAATTCCTGTTCAAGAAGAACAAGGTCGAGTGGATCAGGGGCCGGGGCCGGATCGCCGGCAAGGGGCAGGTCGAGGTCACCGCCGCCGACGGCTCGACCCGCACGATCCAGGCGCGAGACATCGTCATCGCCACGGGTTCGGAGCCCACCCCGCTGCCGGGCGTCGCTTTCGAGCCGGGCAAGGTGGTCGACTCGACCGGCGCCCTGTCCCTGCCGGCCGTCCCTAAGAAGCTGATCGTGGTCGGCGCCGGCATCATCGGCCTGGAACTGGGCTCGGTCTGGCGCCGGCTCGGCGCCGAGGTGACGGTGGTGGAGTTCCTCGACCGGATCACGCCCGGCATGGACACCGAGGTCGCCACCGCCTTCCAGCGGGCCCTGACCAAACAAGGCATGACGTTCAAGCTCGGCGCCAAGGTCACGGCCGCCAAGACCGGCAAGGACGGCGTCGAACTGACCGTGGAGCCTGCGGCGGGCGGCGCGGCCGAGACGCTCAAGGGCGATGTGGTTCTCGTCGCCATCGGCCGGCGTCCCTACACCGAAGGTCTGGGACTGGAGACGGTCGGCGTCGACTTGGACAAGCGCGGCTTCGTCGCTAACGACCACTTCAAGGTCGCCGATGGGATCTGGGTCATCGGCGACGTGACCCACGGCCCGATGCTGGCCCACAAGGCCGAAGAGGACGCCGTCGCCTGCATCGAGCTGATCGCCGGCAGCGCCGGCCATGTCGACTACGACCTGGTGCCGAGCGTGGTCTACACCGCGCCGGAGGTGGCCTGGGTCGGCAAGACGGAGGACCAGCTGAAGGCCGAAGGCGTGGCCTACAAGTCGGGCAAGTTCCCGTTCGCCGCCAACTCGCGCGCCAAGATCAACCACGAGACCGAGGGCTTCGTGAAGGTGCTGGCCGAAGCCGCGACCGACCGGGTCCTGGGCGTCCATATCTTTGGCCCCCAGGCGGGCGAGATGATCGGCGAAGCCTGCATGACCATGGCCTTCGGCGGCGCTAGCGAAGACATCGCCCGTGTCTGCCACCCCCACCCAACCCGCTCCGAGGCCGTGAAACAGGCCTCGATGGGCGTCGAAGGCTGGACCATGCAGGCCTGAGCCTGCGCGCCAGGGGGCGAGAGGTTCGCAGCTGATCCGACCCCTGGCCCTGGCCGCGCTGATCGCGGTCAGCCAAGCGACGCCTCAGGTCCCGGCCGAGGCCCTTGGATCGACCCCCGGAACCCCCTGATCCGCCGCACGCTTGGCGCCCATGCGCATCGAACGACAGCGGATCGAGATCGACGGCCAGACCGTCGCCTGGGCAGGTGGGGGCGAGGGCCCCGCCGTGGTCTTGCTGCATGGAACCCTGACCAGCCTGAACGATCCGCTGATGGCGCTGGGCCCCGCTCTGGTCCAGGCGGGCTTCCGCGTCATCGCCTTCGACCGACCGGGCAACGGGGAAAGCACGCGTCTCCCAGGCGAGGCTTCGATGTGGGGCCAGGCGGAGCGGCTGCGTGACGCGGCCCGGCGGCTCGAACTCAAGCAACCCGTGCTGGTCGGACACTCTCAAGGAGGATCGATCGCCACGGCCTGGGCCCTGGCGCACCCCGAAGAGGTCGCGGGCGTCGTGGCCGTGGCGCCCATCGTGGTCCCCGAGCCGAGGCTGGAACTCCTGATCTTCGGTCCCCGCGCGCCCTGGGGGGCTGGCGATCTGCTGTCCTACGCCGCCATGCCGCTCGATGGGCTGCTGCTGCCCCTTCTCTGGCGCGGCATGTTCCTGCCCCAGGCGATGCCAGCCGCCTTTCGCGCCACCTATCCCGTCGACGAGGCGGGAGAGCGGGCGCGTCTGCGCGCCGTGGCCGAAGAAACCGCGCATCTTGTGTCTGATCTCGGCCGCCTGACGGCTTCCGCCGCTGGTTGCCGGGTTCCGGTGCGCGTGCTTCAGGGGGACCGCGACCCGGTGGTCAATCTCCTGCATGGCCGAACCCTGGCCGCCCTGGCGCCCGACAGCAGCTTCACGATGCTGAGCGGCCTCGGCCACATGGCTGACCATTTCGCCCAAAAACAGGTGATCGCCGCAGTCCGGGAGATCGCCGACCCTGGTCAGACGCGAGGGTGCGCCGCGGCATAGGCGCCGAGCAGGCGTTCGGCGTCGACGGCCGTGTATTTCTGGGTCGTCGACAGGCTGGCGTGGCCCAGCAGCTCCTGGATCGAGCGCAGGTCGGCGCCGGCGCCCAGCAGGTGGGTGGCGAAGCTGTGGCGGAGCGCGTGCGGCGTCGCTCGATCCGGCAGGCCCAGCCGCCCGCGCAATCGCTGGACTGTGGCCTGGACATGGCGAGGACTTAAGGGGCCGCCGCGCCGGGCGCGGAACAGGGCGTCGTCCGGCCCAAGCGCCCAGGGCTGGCGGGCCAGGTAGGCGTCGATGGCCTCCGCGACAGCGGGCAGGACCGGGACCTGGCGGGTCTTGGCGCCCTTGCCGAGCACGCGCAGACGGTCGCCGAGCGGGGCGTCGGACCGCTTCAGGCTCAGCGCTTCGGAAATCCGCAGACCGCAGCCGTAGAGCAGGGTCAGGACCGCCCGGTCCCGCAGGGCCTCCCATTCCTCGGCATCAGGGTCGTGGCCGGGCTCGGCCAGCAAGCCGCGCGCCTGGTCCTCACTGACCGGGCGCGGCAGGGAAGCGGCGACGCGCGGGCCGCGCACCAGGGCCAACTGCGGCGCGGGGGTCGCCAATCTGCGGTCCAGGAAGGTGTGGAAGCCCCGGATCGCCGCGAGCGTCTGGCCGATCGAGCGCGCGCCCAGGCCGTCCTTCGTCCGCCGTTCGGAGAGATGGGCGCGAACGTCGGCTGCGGTGACCCGGCCGAGGTCCGCCAGGCTTCGCGGACCTCCATGGTGACGGTCGAGGAAGGCCACATACAACCGGCCGATGTGGCCATAGGCTTCCAGCGTCCGGGGCGACAGGCGGCGCTCGTGGGCGAGGTGCTCCAGCCAGGCAGAGAGCGCCTCGGCGGCGGTCACGACAGGATCGGCCAGCGCTCGGCGACCCGTTCGACCACCCGGGTCAGGAAGGCGACCAGTTCGCAGCCCATCTCCGGCGAGAAGCCGTCCGGCTCCGGCGAGCCGAAGGCGCACAGGGCCGGACGCGGGTCCGATCCGGGAAAGCGCGGGGCCATGCGGATCAGGGCGACGGACCGGACCTCGTCGGAAGCGGCGCCGAACAGGTCCAGGCCGGGAAAGCTCTCGCCCAGCCAGCTCAGCCCATGCTCGCCCAGCAGACCGTCGACCGCGCCGGCCTCCAGCAGGCGCCAGCCGAACGGCGCGCCGCCCGGCTTCTCCAGCCCGATCACCGCCGAGGCCAGACCGAAGCGGGCCTGGGCCGCAGCGTCCAGCCGGCGCGCGAGGTCCGAGGCGTTGCGAGCCTCCATGAGGTCGAGCACCGAGACGTGGGTCTGGGTTTGGGCGGCGAAGTTGGCGCGGGCGACCGTTTCGATCTGTTTCCTGGCCCCCGCCTCGCGCTCGGCGACGGCCTCCAGCCGGGTCAGGGCGGCGCGGCCGAAATCGACAACGTTGCGGCCGGCGGCCTTGAGGCCAAGCTCCTCCAGAAGCGCCCGGTCCTCGACCAAGTGCTGGGGCTGGGCCTGGAGCCAATCGCGCACGCGCGGCCAGTGGAGGTCGTCCTCGAGCGCGGACAAGAGGTCGGGCGACTGCTTCAAGACCCCTCCCCCGGGGAATGCTTACAAAATGGACTGGCCGGTCTTGCCCCAGTCGGCGAGGAAGGCATCCAACCCCTTGTCGGTTAAGGGGTGTTTGACGAGAGCCTTGAAGACGTCGGCGGGGATGGTCGACGCGTCGGCGCCGGCGATGGCTGCGGCCGAGACGTGGCCGGGGTTGCGAAGCGAGGCGGCCAGGATCTCGGTGTCGAAGCCGTGGGTGTCGTAGAGGACGCGGATCTCCTCCAGCAGGCCCACGCCGTCGGCGCCGTGGTCTTCCAGCCGGCCGACGAAGGGGGAGATGAAACTCGCGCCGGCCTTGGCCGCCAGCATGGCCTGGGCGGCGGAGAAGCACAGGGTGACATTGGTGCGCACGCCCTTGTCGGCGAAGGCGCGGGCGGCGCGCAAGCCATCCCAGGTCAGGGGCAGCTTCACGACGACGTTCGGGGCGATGGCCGCTAGCTTGTCGCCTTCCTTGACCATGGTCTCGAAGTCCGTTGCGACCGCCTCGGCCGAGATCGGTCCCTCGACGAGGTCGCAAATCTCGGCGATGACCTCAGCGATGTTGCGACCGCTTTTGGCGATGAGGGAGGGATTGGTGGTGACGCCGTCCACCATCCCGGTGGGAACCATCTCGCGGATGACGGCGACGTCGGCGGTGTCGAGGAAGAGTTTCATGGGCGGCTGTCTAGCGGAGGCCGGGGGTCGGTGAAAGTCGCATCAGTCCTCATCCCCCTGCCGGTGCCGGAGGCGTTCGACTATGAGCTGCCGGACGGGATCGAAGCCGCGCGAGGCGATCAGGTGGCCGTGCCGCTTGGCCCCCGCCTGGTGCGCGGAGTGGTGGCCGAGGTGCGCGAGACCACCGGCTCGAACCGGCGGCTGAAGGCGGTCGAGATGCGGCTGGACGATCCGGGCTTGCCCGAGCGGACAGTGGATTTCATCGAGTGGGCCGCGCGCTGGACCCTGAGCCCGCCAGGCGAGGTGGCGGCGGCGGCGCTCAAAGGCCTGAGGGCCCCCGCGCCCCGGCCGGAGCGGCGTGTGCGGCGGGTGGCTGGCCGCGATCCGGCGCGGGCGACCCCAGCTCGGCAGGCGGCGCTGGAGGCGCTGGGCGAACAGGCGATGCCGGCGGCGGAGCTGGCGCGGATGGCGGGGGTGTCGTCGAGCGTGGTCAAGGGGCTGCTGGACGAGGGGGTGCTGACGGTGGTCGAGCTCACCACCGAGAGCCGATTTCCGACACCGGACCCCGACCATGCGCCGGCGCGGCTGAACCCCGACCAGGCTGCGGCGGCCGAGGCGTTGGCGACGGCGACTGTCGCGGGCGGCTTCAATCCCTTCCTGCTGGACGGAGTGACCGGCTCGGGCAAGACCGAGGCCTATTTGGAGGCGGTGGCGCGGGTGCTGGGGGTCGAGCCGGACGCGCAGGTCCTGATCCTGCTGCCCGAGATCGCCCTGACCCAGGCCCTGATCGAACGGATCGCGGCGAGGTTCGGCGCCGCCCCGGCGGAATGGCATTCAGGCGTGGCCCCGCCGCGTCGGCGACGACAGGTCTGGGAGGCGGTGGTCGCGGGCCGCTGTTCGATCGTGGTCGGGGCCCGGTCGGCCCTGTTCCTGCCGTTCCGGAACCTGCGGCTGATGATCGTCGACGAGGAGCACGACGGCTCGTTCAAGCAGGAGGATGGCCTCGTCTATCACGGCCGCGACCTGGCCGTGGCGCGGGCGCGGATCGAGGGGGCGACCGTGGTGCTGGCCAGCGCCACGCCGTCGCTGGAGACCCTGTGGAACGCCCACCAGGGACGCTATGGCTGGCTGAGGCTCGGGGCCCGACACGGGGCGGCGGTCCTGCCCGACATCCGGCTGGTGGACCTGAGGGAATGCCCGCCCGATCCGCAGACCTGGCTGTCCCGCCCCCTGCGCGAGGCCATGGCCGAGACCCTGGAACGGCGCGAGCAGACCCTGCTGTTCCTGAACCGCCGGGGTTACGCGCCCGTGGTGCTGTGCCGCGCCTGCGGCCATCGGATGACGGCGCCGGACACCGACAGCTGGCTGGTGGAGCATCGCTACACCGGGCGGCTGGTGTGCCACCTGACCGGCTTCACCATGACCCGGCCCCGGCTCTGCCCCTCCTGCGGGGCGGAGGATACGCTGGTCTCCGTCGGGCCTGGCGTGGAGCGGGTCGAGGAAGAGGTCCGGTCCCTGTTCCCTGACGCCCGGACGGCGGTGTTCAGCTCCGACACGGCCCCGGACGCCCGGTCGGCCCGGGCCCTGATCCAACGCATGGTCGAGGGCGAGATCGACATCCTGGTGGCCACCCAGGCGGCGGCCAAGGGCCATAACTTCCCGCGCCTGACCCTGGTCGGGGTGGTGGACGCCGACCTGGGCCTGCGCGGCGGCGACCTGCGGGCGGCCGAGCGGACCTTCCAGCTGCTGACCCAGGCCACGGGTCGGGCCGGGCGGGCGGATCGGCCGGGACGGGCGCTGTTGCAGACCTGGACGCCCGAGCATCCGGTGCTGATGGCGCTCGCGGCCGGGGACCGGGACGCCTTTGTGGATGCCGAGATGGCCGAACGGGAAGCGGCCCAACTGCCTCCCCACGGCCGGCTGGCGGCGCTGATCCTGTCGGGCGAGAAGGCCGAGGCCGTCGAGGCGACCGCCAACGCCCTGGCCCAGGCCATACCCAACGCCGAGCGGTTGGAGGTCTATGGTCCGGCGGACGCGCCGCTGGCCCTGGTGCGCGGGCGGCGGAGGAAGCGGCTGCTGGTGCGGGCGGACCGGGATGTGGACCTTCAGGGCTTCCTCAGGGCGTGGCTGGCGCGGGTGAAGATCCCCGGCTCGGTCAGGCTGACGGTGGACGTGGATCCCTACAGCTTCCTGTAGGCGAGGGATTGCACTGTAATCGCGAAACGCAGTGCAAAGCAGTGCAACGGTGCAATGGCGCGCGCGCCCAGGGCCGATCGACGCCAGGATCGGCTCGCGCGGAAACACTGACGAAGGCGAAGGTCATGTCGTGAGCATGACATGGGCGCGTGGGCCGGTGCGCCGATAGCCGGTCATAGCTGGCAAGTCATTGGTTCTGCAGGATCGAGCATCAGGATGCGTGCCGATCCCCTGGATCGCGCGCGCGTGTCCCCGATCTCGGCACCTAGGCCGATCGCTAAGTCCGCTCGACTAAACGGATCTCGAAGAGTTTCGGCCAGCGCTTGCCTGTGACGAACAGGCGGCGGCTCGCGGCGTCCCAGGCGATGCCGTTCAAGACGTCGTCGGTCGGATCCATCCATGGCTGCGGCGCCATGAGCCCGGCCAGGTTGATTATCCCGACCACCCCTCCGGTGGCGGGGTCGATGCGCAGGATGTAGTCGGTCTGCCAGACGTTGGCGAAGACCTCGCCCTCGATCCATTCCAGTTCGTTCAGCCCGCCGACCGGCTGGCCACGCAGGGTGACGGGAACCGAGCCGGTCTCCGCGAAGGTTCGCGGGTCGAGGAATCGCAGACGCGGCGAACCGTCCGACAGGATCAGCCGCGTTCCGTCGTGGGTCAGGCCCCAGCCCTCGCCTGCGTACGAAAAGGTCGCGACCTCGGCCAGGTCCGATGCGCGAGATACGAAGCCCAGGCCATCGCGCCAGGTCAGGCTGATGACGCGGCCGTCGATCTCGGTCAGGCCTTCTCCGAACAGGCGGGGATCGAGCTCGCGACGGAGAAGCACCTCGCCATCCTCCAGCCGCACCCGACGCAGGGACGACGGCGAGCGGCCCGTGCTTTCCAGCAGCACGCCATCGCGGATCACCAGCCCCTGGGTGAAGGCGCCGACGTCATGCGGATACTCCCGCACCACCTCGTAGCCGTAGACCGGAACGGGCGCCGACCGGGTGGCGGCCTGCGCAAGAAGCGGCGCAGGGACGAGCCCCGCCGCCAGCCCAAGCAGCAGGGACCGCCGCCGCAGCATGGTCAGACGCCCGGCTCGGCCGTCTCGGCGCGGTTCAGCTCCGCCTGGCGCGCCTGCTCGGCCTTCAGCTTCCGCGCCGAGGAGGCCCGGCCCATCATGTTCAGACCCTCGACCAGGGCCGAGAAGGCCATGGCGGCGTAGATATAGCCCTTGGGCACATGGACGCCGAAGCCGTCGGCGATCAGGACCGCGCCGATCATCAAGAGGAAGCCGAGCGCCAGCATCACGACCGTCGGATTCTTCTCGATGAAGTTGGCCAGGGGATCGGCGGCCAGAAGCATGACGGTGACGGCGGTGATCACCGCGATGACCATGATCGGGATGTGATCGGTCATGCCCACGGCGGTCAGGATCGAGTCGATCGAGAAGACCAGGTCCAGGATGATGATCTGGAAGATGGCCGCGCCCATGTTGTTGATGACCACGGCCTTCTTGTCGAGCATGTCGTGAGTGGGCGTGGGATCGACCGTGTGGTGGATCTCCTTGGTCGCCTTCCACACCAGGAACAGGCCGCCGGCGATCAGGATGAGGTCGCGCCAGCTGAAGGCCGTCTCGAACGCCGGCTCGCCATGAGCCCCGGCCGGGCCGACCAGTCCCAGGTCGAACACCGGCGCCGTCAGGCCGACGATCCAGCCGATGGTCATCAGCAGCCCCAGCCGCATAATCAGCGCCAGGCCGATGCCGATGCGACGGGTGCGCTGGCGCTGCTCCGGCGGAAGTTTGTTCGACAGGATCGAGATGAAGACGAGGTTGTCGATGCCCAGCACCACCTCCATCACCACCAGGGTGATCAGGGCGGCCCAGACCGCGGGGTCGGAGAAGAGGGCGACGAAGTCGAACATACGGCGGTCTCCAAGACTGTCCTGCGCAGCCCTAGCGGCCCACGGGGCCCGCGACAATCGCTCGAAGGACGCCCGGACCTGCGACATGTGTGCCGGCGCCTGCGACACCCGCGCCGCGCCCATGCGCCCTGCCTCGGTTGCGGCGGGCGGGGATAGGTGCTATCCGGCGCCCGGCTGAGCGGGGGCGGGTTCGAAAGAACTTCGCCCCGGCGTGCTTTTCAGAAGCATTTCAAAGCCTTTGGCCGGCGCGGGCCCCCGCCGCCGGCCGCGACCCGAACCTTTGTGGCGGACCCATACGTGGCTGACGAATTCAGGACGACGGAAGTCGGCGATCGATACGCTCAGGCGCTGTTCGATCTGGCGCTCGAGACCGGCAAGCTGGACCAGGTGCGCGCCAACCTGAAGTCGCTGAAGGCCGCCTGGGGCGAGAGCGCCGACCTGCGCCGCCTGGCGACCTCGCCGATCATGGCCAACGACGACCAGGTCAAGGGCCTGACGGCCATCGCCCAATCGGCCCGGTTCGAGGATTCGACCCGCAACTTCCTGGGCCTGCTGGCCCAGAACGGCCGCGCGCGGGACCTGCCCGCCGTGATCGCCGGATACGAGGCCCTGTATGCGTGCCACACCGGAGTGGTGTCGGCCGAGGTCGTTTCGGCCCAGGAACTGACGACCGCCCAGCTGACGCATATCAGGGGCGCCCTGCTGCAGAGCCTGGGCAAGGCCCCGGAGCTGACCGCCCGTGTCGATCCGTCGATCCTGGGCGGCCTGAAGGTTCGGGTGGGCTCGCGCCTGTTCGACGCCTCGCTGAAGACCAAGCTCGACCAGATGAAGTTCGCCCTCAAGCGCGCCTGATCGCGCAACCCTACCGATTGCAGCGCGCCTGACGGCCCGCCGAAGAGACGAAGACGAAAGAGATCCAAATGGACATCCGCGCCGCCGAAATCTCGGCCATCCTCAAGTCGCAGATCGCCAACTTCGGCGTCGAGGCGGACGTTTCGGACGTCGGCCAGGTGCTGTCGGTCGGCGACGGCATCGCCCGCATCCACGGCCTGGACAACGTCCAGGCCGGCGAGATGATCGAATTCCCCAAGGCCGGGGTGAAGGGCATGGCCTTGAACCTGGAACGCGACAACGTCGGCGCGGTGATCTTCGGCGCCGACGCCCAGATCGCCGAGGGCGACGAGGTCCGTCGTCTGGGCGAGATCGTGGACGTGCCGGTCGGCAAGGGCCTGCTGGGCCGCGTCGTCAACCCGCTGGGCGAGCCGATCGACGGCAAGGGCCCGATCCAGTTCACCGAGCGCCGCCGCGTGGACGTCAAGGCGCCGGGCATCATCCCCCGCAAGTCGGTTCACGAGCCGATGCAGACCGGCCTGAAGGCGATCGACACCCTGATCCCGATCGGCCGCGGCCAGCGCGAGCTGATCATCGGCGACCGTCAGGTCGGCAAGACCGCCGTCGCCATCGACACCATCCTGAACCAGAAGTCGGTCAACGCGACCGATGACGAGAGCGCCAAGCTCTACTGCATCTATGTGGCCATCGGTCAGAAGCGTTCGACCGTCGCCCAGATCGTGAAGACCCTCGAGGAGTCCGGCGCGCTGGACTACACGATCGTGGTCGCCGCCACGGCCTCGGAGCCGGCCCCGCTGCAGTTCCTGGCGCCCTTCGCCGGCACCGCCATGGGCGAGTATTTCCGCGACAACGGCATGCACGGCCTGATCGTCTATGACGACCTGTCGAAGCAGGCCGTCGCCTACCGCCAGATGTCGCTGCTGCTCCGCCGTCCGCCGGGCCGCGAAGCCTATCCGGGCGACGTCTTCTATCTGCACAGCCGCCTGCTGGAGCGTTCGGCCAAGCTGAACGCCGAGAACGGCTCGGGCTCGCTGACGGCGCTGCCGCTGATCGAGACCCAGGCCAACGACGTTTCGGCCTACATCCCGACCAACGTGATCTCGATCACCGACGGCCAGATCTTCCTGGAATCCGACCTGTTCTACCAGGGCATCCGCCCGGCGGTGAACGTCGGCATCTCGGTGTCGCGCGTGGGCTCCTCGGCCCAGACCAAGGCGATGAAGAAGGTCGCCGGCACCATCAAGGGCGAGCTGGCCCAGTACCGGGAAATGGCCGCCTTCGCGAAGTTCGGCTCGGACCTGGACGCCTCGACCCAGAAGCTGCTGGCCCGCGGCGCGCGCCTGACCGAGCTGCTGAAGCAGCCGCAGTACAGCCCGCTGACCATGGAAGAGCAGGTCGTGTCGATCTACGCCGGCACGCGCGGCTATCTCGACAACGTCGCGGTCTCGGACATTGGCCGTTTCGAGAGCGAGCTGCTGGCCCGCATCAAGTCCTCGAACGCCGGACTGCTGGAAGGCATCCGCACCAAGAAGGACCTCACCGCCGAGCTCGAAGCCGAGCTGAAGTCGGTGCTCGACGCCTTCGTCAAGACCTTCGCCTGAAGCCCCGCCGGATAGCCACAAGAGAGTAGCGCCGGATGGCCAGCCTCAAGGAAATGCGCAATCGGATCGGAAGCGTGAAGTCCACGCAGAAGATCACGAAGGCCCTGAACATGGTCGCCGCGGCCAAGCTCAAGCGCTCGCAAGAGCAGGCCGAGAGCGCGCGTCCCTATGCGCGCAAGATGGCCGCGGTTATCGCCAACCTGGCGGCCGGCGTGTCCGGCGACGGCGCGCCCAGGCTGCTGGCCGGGACCGGCGCCGACCAGCGCCACCTCGTCATCGTGGCGACGGCGGACAAGGGTCTGGCCGGCGGCTTCAACTCCAACGTCGTCCGGGCCGCGCGCGAGCGCATCCGGGGCCTGATCAACGAAGGCAAGGACGTCCGCATCATCGCCGTGGGCCGCAAGTCCCGCGACGGCCTGGCCCGCCTGTTCGGCGACCGGATCGTGCGGACCTTCGAACTGAGCGAGCACAAGACGGTCGGGCTGCCTTCGGCCGAGCCGATCGCCGAACTAATCGCCCAGGAGTTCGAGGCCGGAAACGCCGACGTCGTGACCCTGTTCTACAGCCGATTCCAGTCGGTGATCAGCCAGGTCCCGACCGCCCGCCAGCTGGTTCCGGCGGTGGTCGACGGCGACGCCGAGCCGATCAACCTGAACGGCGCGGTCTATGAGTACGAGCCTTCGGAAGAGGCCATTCTCGAGACCCTGCTGCCGCGCAACATCACGACCCAGATCCTGGCCGCCCTCTATGAGAACCAGGCCGGCTTCTTCGGGGCCCAGATGAGCGCCATGGACAACGCCACCCGCAACGCGGGCGACCTCATCAACTCGCTGACGCTGCAGTACAACCGCAAGCGCCAGGCCCAGATCACCACCGAGCTGATCGAGATCATCGCCGGCGCCGAAGCCCTCTGATCCGATCCATCCCGACGCAGACGACGACATTCCGAACGGAACGCACCCGATGACCGACACCACCGCCCCCAAGACCCGCGCCCCCCGCGCCAAGAAGGCCGCGCCCGCCGCCGCCGCCGCCACCGCCAAGCCGACCGCCGCCGTGGCCACCGGGCGCATCGCCCAGGTGATCGGCGCGGTCGTCGACGTCGAGTTCGACGGCCACCTGCCGGCCATCCTGTCGGCCCTGGAGACCCAGAACGTCGACCAGAAGACGGGCGAGCCCTTCACCCTGGTGCTGGAAGTCGCCCAGCACCTGGGTGAGAACATGGTTCGCACCATCGCCATGGACACCTCGGAAGGCCTGACGCGCGGCCAGCCGGTCGTGGACACCGGAAACTCGATCCTGGCGCCGGTCGGCCCGGGCACGCTCGGCCGGATTATGAACGTCGTCGGCGCGCCGATCGACGAACAGGGCCCGATCCAGACGACCATGTATCGTCCGATCCACCGCGAGGCGCCCTCGTTCGAGGAGCAGTCGACCTCGTCGGAGATCCTGGTCACCGGCATTAAGGTCATCGACCTGATGTGCCCCTACACCAAGGGCGGCAAGATCGGCCTGTTCGGCGGCGCCGGCGTCGGCAAGACCGTGACCATGCAGGAGCTGATCAACAACATCGCCAAGGCGTACGGCGGTTATTCGGTTCTGGCCGGCGTGGGCGAGCGCACCCGCGAGGGCAACGACCTGTATCACGAGATGATCGAGTCCAACGTGAACGTGGACCCGACCAAGAACAACGGCTCGACCGAAGGCTCCAAGTGCGCCCTGGTCTATGGCCAGATGAACGAGCCGCCGGGCGCCCGCGCCCGCGTCGCCCTGACCGGTCTGGCCCAGGCCGAGTACTTCCGCGACGAGGAAGGCAAGGACGTGCTGCTGTTCGTCGACAACATCTTCCGCTTCACGCAGGCTGGTTCGGAAGTGTCGGCGCTGCTGGGCCGCATCCCGTCGGCGGTGGGCTATCAGCCGACGCTGGCGACCGAGATGGGCAACCTGCAGGAGCGGATCACCTCGACCAAGAAGGGCTCGATCACCTCGGTCCAGGCCATCTACGTTCCGGCCGACGACCTGACCGACCCGGCCCCGGCCGCCTCCTTCGCCCACCTGGACGCGACCACCGTGCTGAGCCGCGACATCGCCGCCCAGGCCATCTTCCCGGCCGTGGACCCGCTGGACTCGACCTCGCGGATCATGGACCCGCTGGTCATCGGCGAAGAGCACTACCGCGTCGCCCGTTCGGTGCAGGAAGTGCTGCAGCAGTACAAGGCGCTGAAGGACATCATCGCCATCCTGGGCATGGACGAGCTGTCGGAAGAGGACAAGCTGATCGTCGCCCGCGCCCGCAAGATCCAGCGCTTCCTGTCCCAGCCCTTCTTCGTGGCCGAGCAGTTCACCAACTCGCCGGGCAAGTTCGTCTCGCTGGAAGACACGATCCGCTCGTTCAAGGGCATCGTCGCCGGGGAATACGACCACCTGCCGGAGGCCGCCTTCTACATGGTGGGCGCCATCGAGGAAGCGGTCGAGAAGGCCCAGAAGCTGGCCGCCGAGGCCGCCTGATCCATGGCCGGCAAGCTGCAGTTCTCACTGGTGTCGCCTGAACGCGAGGTCTACTCCGGCCTCGTGGATCAGGTCGACGCCCCGGGCGTCGAAGGCGACTTCGGCGTCCTGGCCGACCACGCGCCGTTTATGACGGCGTTGCGCGAAGGGCCGGTCGTCGTGTTCGACGGCGGCCAGCGGCGCACCTTCGAGGTGCGCGGCGGCTTCGCCGACGTCACCCCCGCGGGCCTGACCATCCTGGCCGAAGCGGCCTCGGAACTGGCGGCGGCTTAAGCGCCGCCGCCCGGGCGACATGACCGCCCTGATCTATCTGCTGGCAGCCGGCGCGGAAATCGCCGGCTGTTTCGCGTTCTGGGCTTGGCTGAGGCTCGGGCAGTCGGCGTGGTGGGCGGCGCCGGGGACTGCGTCCCTGGTGCTGTTCGCCCTGCTGCTGACGCGGGTCGAGGCGGATGCCGCCGGTCGGGCCTTCGCGGCCTATGGCGGGGTCTATATCGCCGCGTCGCTGCTGTGGCTTTGGCTGGTCGAGCATCGGACGCCGGACCGGTGGGACCTGATCGGGGCCGCGGTCTGCCTGGTTGGCGCCGGGGTGATCCTGTTCGGACCGCGCGGGGCCTGATCGGGAGGCGTCTTGACCCCGGGCCCCGCGGTCCTAGATAGGGCGGCCAAAGACGAGGCCACGTCCTCGCCCCGCGCACGTCGCGGGCCAAGTCCGGGACGGCCCGGCCCTTTGCAAGGAGGGCCGCCATGGCCTGGGTCTATCTATTCGCCGCCGGACTGCTCGAGATCGTCTGGGCCTATTTCATGAAGCAGTCGGTAGGGTTCACCCGCCTGTGGCCCAGCGTGGCGACCTTGGCCTTCATGGGGGTGAGCTTCGCCCTTCTGTCCCTGGCCATGAAGAGCCTGCCCATGGGGGTGGCCTATACCGTCTGGACCGGGATCGGCGCGGTCGGCGCACTGCTGGTCGGCTGGATGGTCCTGGGCGAGCGGCTGGGCCCGTTGCAGGTCGTCGCCGCCCTGCTGATCGTCTCGGGCCTGGTGCTCATGCGGCTGTCCAGCCAGTCGAGCTGAGCGCCCGTCAGGTTTCGAGGCCTGTGCAGGCGGGGCGTCGGGCGCAGGATCGTCGGGTCCGGAGCCGCCGCCATGCGCCTCGCCCTGCCCCTGACCACCGCCCTTCTCCTGACCGGCTGCGCGACCGCCACGCCCCCCGGCGGCCATCGGGACGTGGCGCGAGGGGTGGCGCCCGCGCTGGAGGCGATGTGCGCCCTGTCGCCCGACGATCGCACGCCCGACCAGGTGCGCGCCCTGGCGACCCGCCACGACTTTTCCTACTGGGGCGACTTCGTGGAGTTCGAAGCCGCGAACGGCTCCATCGATGTACGGTTCGGGCCCAACGCGCCGTCCCCCTGCACCCTGACCTTCATGCTGAACCGGCGGGAGGCCGAGCGCGTCGACGCCACCCTGCGCCGCTGGGCCGACCGGCGCGGTCTGGAGCCTGGCATGGAAGGGCCGCTGAACGGTCTGACCCGGCGTCGCCGCGACGGGCCGGGCGGCATCCTGACCTGGACCGTCACCCCCTCGGCCGTGGATGACGAGCCCGCCCTGTTGGACGCGGTCTGGGACCTGGCTGACTAGGCGGCGAAGCGGGCGAATGCCTCGACCACCCGTTCATAGGCCGGGCGCTTGAACGGCACGATCAGGTCGCAGGCCTCCGACAGCTGGCCCCAGCGCCAGGCGTCGAACTCGATCTCCCCGTGCGCCTCCAGGTCGATCTCGGCGTCCTCGCCGGTGAAGCGATACGCGAACCAGACTTGCTTCTGGCCCAGGAAGCCGCGCGCCTGTTTCGAGCCGCCGTAGCCGGGCGGGAAGTCGTAGACGATCCAATCCTCGGTGCGGCCCAGACGTTCGATCGAGCGGACGCCTGTTTCTTCGTAGAGCTCCCGACGCGCGGCGGCCTCGATGTCCTCGCCCTCATCCACCCCGCCCTGCGGGAACTGCCAGTTGTGGGGCGGCGGGGTCGCGTGGCGCCGGCCGTACCAGACCCGGCCGTCCGCGTTGAACAGGACGACGCCGACATTGGGTCGATGGTTGGGAAAACCGTCAGAAGCCATGCGGCTTCCTAGCGGTTCGGAGAGGTCGCGTCAGCGCCCCGGACGCGCCGCCAGGGCGGAGGCGGGCGCCAGTTGCAGGCCGCGCTGGTCCAGACCGGCGGTCCACCGGGCGGCGGCCTCGACAGTCACCGGATAGCTGAAGCCCGACCCCAAGGCCTGGCCGCGCGACTTGGCGAGGGCCTCGATGGCGTTCAGCTGGGCGGCGATGGCGGCGGGGCTCTGGGTCTCGTCGATGACCCGGTCCGCGGTGGCCCGCGACCAGGCGCCCGGCTTGCCGCGCGCCGTGCCGTCGTCTAGGAAGGCCAGGCCCCGCTGGCGCAGAACGCTCATCAGGGCGGTCATGCCGGCGTCGGAGGTGACGAAGCGGTCGCCGAGGTAGTTGGTCACGCCGAAATAGCCGGTCGCCCTGCCCAGCACCCAGGCGAGCTTGGCCTGGATGTCGTCGGGGCTGGACGAGGTCAGCAGCGTCTGGGCGCCCGGGTCATTGTCCGGATAGCCGGTGGGCTCCATCGGAATTTCGATCAGGACCTCATGGCCCTGGGCGCGGGCCAGGTCGATCCAGCCCTGCAGGCCCTCGGCGTAGGGCACAAAGCTGAGGGTGACTTCGGACGGCAGGCGCTCGATGGCGGCGCGGGTCGTGACGGCGTTCAATCCGAGGCCGCCGACGATCAGAGCCACGCGCGGCTTGCCATTCGGTCGGAAGGGACGGGCGTAGGCGACGGCGGGCGTGCGGCCATCCGGCGCGATGACCGGCAGGGGCCCGTTCGGCCCAGGCTGGCTGAGGCCGGCGATGGGGGCGGCGGGCAACGGACCGGAGGGGGCGCGGCGCGGAGCGGCCAGGGCGGCGCCCGTGCCCACCGAGGCCCCGTCCGGCAGGGTGATGATCGCCTCGCCCCCCGGCCCGACCGCGCCGGGGTCGGCCGAAGGGTCCAGCAGATCCTGGTAGAGCCCCGCCGCTCCCATCGAGAAGGCCTCCCAGCCCGTCGGAGCAGGCTCGGCGACGGGGGCTTCGCGCTTGAGCGCGACCCGGGCGCTGGGCAGGCCGGCGCGGGGATCGCCCAGAACGGCCACGAAGAGTGCGACCGCCGCGACCAGCAGAAGGCCCGCGCCGGTCGCGGCCGCGGCCGGCTTGCGCAGCAGGGCGACCACGGGCTTGAGCGACAGGCGGCCGTCAGCGGACGGCGGTGAACCGGCGGCGGCGGCGAGGGCGGACTGGCGTTTGGCGAACATGGCGAACAGGCGCGGACGGACGGGTCCTTACGGACCTGAGCCTGCACGCGCGCCGGTTAAGAAAGCCTAACGCGGGATTCACCACGTCGCCTTCGATCTGGCGCCCGCCTCCCCTACTCCGGCGTCGGCTGGTTGCCGGGGGTGATCTCCGGCGGCGACACGGGTTCGGGCGGGGTCGTCGGCAGGGCGGCGACGGCGGGTTCGACAGCCGTCGCCTCGGTCACCACGATCCCCTCGGGCGCGGCCGCTAGGCGCGAAAGGTCGCCCCCGGCGCGCAGGACGTCGAAGGCCCGCTGGAGCTGGTAGTCGGCGTCCTTGTCGTAGTCTTCGCCGGGCGCCTCGCGCGGGGTGTGGGATCCACGCCGCTCCTCTCCGATGGAAGCGTCGAGGGCGGTCGCATAGGCGGCTTCCGAATAGATGAAGCTGGAACGCGACACGATGCGCGCCTCGGCGGCCGAGCGCGCGACCTCCAGATCCGGCTCAATGCCGATCTTCTGGATCGAGCGGCCGGACGGGGTGTAGTAGCGCGCCGTGGTGATCGACAGGGCGCCGTCCTGGCCGCCCCGCAGGGGGATGACCGTCTGGACAGATCCCTTGCCGAAGCTGGTCAGGCCGACCAGCGTCGCCCGCTCCTGATCCTTCAGCGCGCCGGCGACGATCTCGGAGGCCGAGGCCGAGCCGTAGTTGATGAGGACCACCACGGGCAGTCCGCCCGTCAGATCGCCGGGGCGGGCGGCGTAGCGCTCGATCTGGTCGGGCCGACGGCCGCGCTGGCTGACGATCTCGCCCCGCTCCAGGAAGGCGTCGGACACCGCGATGGCGGCGGTCAGCAGTCCGCCGCCATTGTTGCGCAGGTCCAGCACATAGCCCTTCACGTCGGGCTTCTCGGCCTTGATCTTCTCGATGGCCGCGGCCAGTTCGCGGCCGGTGTTCTCGTTGAATGTCGAGATGCGCAGGACGCCGAAATCGCCCTCGACGCGGCCCGAGGCGGATTCGACCTTGATCACCTGCCGCACCAGGGTGACCTCGAGCGGCTCCTCCCCATCCCTCAGGAAGGTGACGTCGACCGAAGTGCCCATAGCCCCGCGCAGCTTCTCCGAGACCTGCGACACCGTCAGGCCCGAGGCGCTCTGGCCGTTGATGGCGGAGATGACGTCGCCCGCCTTGACCCCCGCTCGCGAGGCCGGGCTGTTGTCCATCGGAGAGATGACCTTCACCAGGCCGCCCTCCGCCGAGATGGTCAGGCCGACGCCGGAATACTGGCCTTCGGTGCGCTCCCGCAGCTCGGTGAAGTCGGTCGGCGCCAGGTAGTTCGAATGCGGGTCGAGCGCCGTCATCATCCCCTGGAGCGCGGCCTCGATCAGCTTCTTGTTGTCGACCGGAACGACGTAGGCCTGTTCGACCACGCCCAGCACGTCGCCGAACAGCTCCAGCATCCGGAAGGTCTCGTTCCGGGGCGTCTGGCTGGCCACCGCCATGCCCGACAGGCCGAACGCCAGGACGGCGGAACCGGCGATAAGCAGCTTGCGCATTCAGTCTCTTTCACTGGCCGGAAGAAGCCGGCCGCACCTTGGCCGCGCGATCATGGCGATCGACGGGCACGAGGATAAAATCAGCGTCATCCGCGCATTGGAAGGGATTTCGCGCCGGACGCGCGATGATCTCAGCGCGTGGCCCCCGGCCGCCACTTGATGTCCCCGCCGCCGTGGGCGTTGGCGCGTCGAGCGGCCACGAAGAGGTGGTCCGACAGGCGGTTGAGGTACTTCAGGGCGACCGGCGACAGGGCCTGGCCGGCCTCCGCCGCTCGAATGGCGTCGCGCTCGGCCCGACGGCAGACGGTGCGGGCCAGGTGCAGATGGGCCGAAAGCGGGGATCCGCCCGGCAGGATGAAGCTGTCCAGGGCCTTGAGGCTCTCGTTCATCCAGTCGATCTCGGTCTCCAGCCGGTCGACCTGCGACTGGACGATGCGCAGCGCCTCCCATTTGGGCTCCGGCTCGTGCGGGGTGGCCAGATCGGCGCCGAGGTCGAACAATTCGTTCTGGATCCGCTCCAGCATGGCGTCGATGCGGTCGTTCTGGCCCGAGTGCAGCCGGGCCACGCCGATCACGGCGTTCAGCTCGTCGACCGTCCCGTAGGCCTCGACCCTGGGATTGGTCTTGGAGGTCGCCTCGCCCGAGGCCAGCCGCGTGGAGCCTTCGTCGCCGGTGCGGGTGTAGATCTTGTTCAGGACGACCAAGGCCTCAGCCCCCGTGCGTGGACTTCCACCACATGCCGGTGACCAGCAGCACGATCGCCAGGGCCTGCAGACCGACGCGCAGGCGCATCAGCTTGTTGGACTGGCTGCGCGCCTCGTCGCCGCCGGTGTAGAGCGCCTTCAATCCGAAGCCGAGCGTGATGGCGACCGCCGCGATGGCGGCGACTATGAGGATGTCGAACAGGGTCATGCCCGACATCCTAAGCCGTCGGCCCTAGTAGCGGTAGTGCGCCGGTTTGAACGGGCCTTCGGTCGGCACCGAGATATAGTCGGCCTGTTCCCTGGACAGGGTCGTCAGCTTCGCGCCGAGCTTGGCCAGGTGCAGGAAGGCGACCTTTTCATCCAGATGCTTGGGCAGGGTGTAGACCTGCCTGTCGTAGGCCTTGGCGTTGGTCCACAGCTCGATCTGGGCCAGGGTCTGGTTGGTGAAGGAGGCCGACATCACGAAGGACGGGTGGCCCGTGGCGTTGCCCAGGTTCACCAGACGGCCTTCCGACAGCAGGATGATCTTGTTCCCGCCGGGGAACTCGATGTGGTGCACCTGCGGCTTGATCTCGTCCCACTTGAAGTTCTTCAGGCCCGCGACCTGAATCTCGCTGTCGAAGTGGCCGATGTTGCAGACGATGGCGTTGTTGCGCATGCGGCGCATGTGATCGACGGTGATGACGTCCTTGTTGCCGGTCGCCGTCACGAAGATGTCGGCCTTGTCGCAGACATCGTCCAGGGTCTGGACGTCATAGCCTTCCATGGCCGCCTGAAGCGCGCAGATGGGGTCGATCTCCGTCACGATCACCCGGGCGCCGCCTTGGCGCAGCGAAGCGGCCGAGCCCTTGCCCACGTCGCCGTAGCCGCAGACCACGGCCACCTTGCCCGACAGCATCACGTCGGTGCCGCGACGGATGGCGTCGACCAGCGATTCCCGGCAGCCGTACAGATTGTCGAACTTGGACTTGGTGACGCTGTCGTTGACGTTGATGGCCGGGAACGGCAGCTCGCCGCGCTCGGCCATCTGATACAGGCGGTGGACGCCCGTGGTGGTCTCTTCGGACACGCCGCCGATGGCGTCGCGGATCGCCGAATAAAAGCCGGGCTTCTCCTTCAGATACCGCTTCATGACGGCGTAGAGGGCCTCTTCCTCTTCGTTCTGAGGGTTATCGAGGACGGAGGCGTCCTTCTCGGCCTTCGGGCCCAAAACGCACAGCAGGGTGGCGTCGCCGCCGTCGTCCAGGATCAGGTTCGGATAGCCGCCGTCGGCCCATTCGAAGATCTTGTGGGCATAGTCCCAGTACTCCTCCAGCGTCTCGCCCTTGACGGCGAAGACCGGCGTGCCGGCGTCGGCGATGGCCGCCGCCGCGTGGTCCTGGGTCGAGAAGATGTTGCACGAGGCCCAGCGGACCTCAGCACCCAGGGCTTCCAGGGTCTGGATCAGCACCGCCGTCTGGATGGTCATGTGCAGTGAGCCGGCGATGCGGGCACCCTTCAGCGGCTGGGCCGCGCCGTATTCCTCGCGCAGCGCCATCAGGCCGGGCATCTCGGTCTCGGCGATCGCGATCTCCTTGCGGCCCCAGGCGGCGAGCGAAATGTCGCGGACGATGTAGTCGGTCATTGGCGGAAGTTCCCGGCGCGGATCGTTTGTGTGCGCGCGCCTATAGACGCCGGAACGCCCGGCGGCAATGAACATATAAGGATATCTTTATGTGATGCGGCCTTCGCGGCGCCCCACCGACGGCCAAGGCTGGCGTCGGGGCTCAGGCCGTGCCTAATCTTCGGCATGAAAACCGCTGTGATCGCCGCCGTCGCCGCCCTCCTCTCCAGCCTTCCCGCCGCCGCCCAGGTGGCTGACGCCGCCGGCCCCGTCACCCTCGTCCAAGCCGGACGGTTGCTCGATCGGCCGGGGCATGCGCCGCGCGGGCCGTCTACGGTGGTGATCCGCGATGGCCGGGTGGCGGAGGTGCGCGACGGTCTGGTGGGCGCGGAGACCTTTCCAGAAGCCGAGGTGATCGACCTGTCCGACCGGTTCGTCCTGCCGGGGCTGATCGACAGCCATGTGCATCTGGTGTCGGACCGGGCGGGACAGGAAGGCCTGCTGGCCGACTTCACCGACAGCGTGCCGGCTCGCGCCTACGAGGCGGCGGACAATGCGCGCAAGACCCTGATGGCCGGCTTCACCACCGTGCGGAACCTGGGCGACGAGCACGGCGTCACCCTGGCGCTGCGCGACGCGACGGCGCGCCACGCCTTGCCCGGGCCGCGCATCGTGGACGCGGGCCGCAGCATCTCGACCACTTCTGGTCACATGGATGGGCGCAACGGCCTGAACGACGAGACGCGCGAGCATACGGCGCATGACAACGTCTGCGACGACATCGCCTCCTGCCGGGAGGCCGTGCGCCTTCAGATCAGCCGGGGCGTGGATGTGATCAAGATCGCCACCACCGGCGGAGTGAACAGCCGCATCGGCGCGGGCCTGGGCGCACAGATGTTCCAGGACGAGGCCCGGGCCCTGATCGAGACGGCGCACCTCTATGGCAAGAAGGTCGCGGTCCATGCCCACGGCGCGGACGGCATCGATCTGGCTCTGCGGCTGGGGGCCGACTCCATAGAACATGGCACCATCTTCGATGATGAGACCGTCGGCCTGTTCCGGCGTTCCGGCGCCTATTACGTCCCGACCCTGTCGACTGTGAACGGCTACCGGGAGCGCCTGGCGGCGGACCCCAACGCCTATCCGCCCGAGGTCCTGCCCAAGATCCTGTGGCGCGTCTCCATCACCGGCCAGTCGCTGGAGCGAGCGGTCCCGGCCGGTGTGCGCATCGCCTTCGGCACCGACGCCGGGGTCTCCAAGCACGGGCGCAACGCCGACGAGTTCGCCTTGATGGTCCAGCACGGAATGACGCCCATGACGGCCATCCAGGCCGCCACCGTCAACGCCGCCGACCTGCTGGGCCTCGCCGAGGAGGTCGGGCAGCTTACCCCAGGCCGCCGTGCCGACCTCATCGCGGTTCAGGGCGATCCCCTCGAAGACGTGAGCCGGCTGACGGACGTGGACTTCGTGATGCGCGACGGTCGGGTTTACAAAGACGAGGACTGATCCAGGCCTCTTGCCAATCGACGGTCGCCGGCGTCTCTTCCTCGATAGAGGACGGCAGGTCAGGCGTGGCCAGTTGGCCTTGCAGCCCTGACCGGATCCGCGTCAGCGCGGAGCGAGCCGGATGGCGCCGTCCAGGCGGATGCATTCGCCGTTGATGTAGACGTTGCGGGCCAGCTCCAGCACGAGCGACGCATAGTCCGCCGGGGTGCCCAGGCGGCTTGGGAAGGGGATGGCGGCGGCGAGCGCGTCCTGAATCTTCTGGTCCATGCCGGCCATCATCGGCGTCCACATGATGCCCGGAAGGATGGTGTTGCAGCGCACGCCCTCCTGGGCCAGGTCGCGCGCGATCGGCAAGGTCATGGCGTAGACCCCGCCCTTGGAGGCTGAATAGGCGGCCTGGCCGATCTGGCCGTCCTGGGCGGCGACCGAGGCGGTGTTGACGATCAGGCCGCGCTCTCCGTCCTCCATCCGGTCGAGCTGGACCATGCCGAGGGCCGACTGGCTCAGCACCCGGAAGGTGCCGAACAGGTTGACCCGGATGGTGCGCTCGAAGGCGGCCATGTCGTGGGCGCGGATCTCGCCGGTGTCCTTCTTGCGCGACACGGTCTTCTGGCCGGTGGCGATGCCGGCGCAGTTGACGGTCAGGCGCTCCTGGCCGTGGGCGGCGCGGGCCTTTTCGAACGCGGCCGCGACGGAGGCGTCGTCGGTGACGTCGGTCTGGCAGAAGACCCCGCCGATCTCGGCGGCGATGGCCTCGCCCTTCTCGGCGTTCAGGTCGAACAGGGCGACCTTTGCGCCCGTCGCGGCGATGGCGCGGGCCGTCCCTTCGCCGAGGCCGGAGGCGCCGCCGGTGACCACGGCCGAGATCGATCCATCGAGTTTCATCGCCAGAGCCCCTATGTTGTCCATGTTGAAAGAAGTCGCGAGGGTTTAGCGGCCATGCCCGCGAACGCCAATCCCGCCGATCCGGCGGACGCCATCGACCCGGCCAAGGCCCTGGTTCCGCAGGTCCAGAAGGTCAATGAGGTGCGGGTGCGCCGGGGCTTCTGGCCCAAGATCGCGCGCACGGCCTCGCGCGTCCCGTTCGCCGGCCAGGCTCTGAGCGTGTGGTTCGCGGCGCGCGACCCCGAGACGCCAACGGCCGCCAAGGGCATGATGCTGGGGGCGCTGGCCTATTTCGTCCTTCCGGTCGACGCCATTCCCGACATCTTCGCCGGCATCGGCTTCACCGACGACGCGGCGGTGATCGCGGCCCTGGTCGCGGCCGTCGGAGCCAGCGTCAAGAAGCGCCACAAGGACCAGGCAGCCGAGGCGCTGGAACGGCTGAAGGCTCAGTAGGCGCGCTTCGCCTCGTCCCGAGTCTGGGGGCCGATCGGGCTGTTGGATCTAAGCCAGCCGACGATCGACAGCCGGTCGCACGGTGCGAAACTGGCGACCTCGGTCACCGCGTGCCGCGTCGGTACGACGAACAGGTTCAGAGCGTTGAACACCGGGGTCCAGCCCATCTCGATGTGACCGTCCGGGCCGTAGAAGACCAGGTTGCCTCCCCAGTCGGCGCGCCATTCCCGGGTGAAATTCAGCACGTAGCCGAAGAGCCTGTTCTTGCCGGCCGAGAC
Organism: Pseudomonadota bacterium; assembly: GCA_023386645.1. Lineage (GTDB taxonomy): Bacteria > Pseudomonadota > Alphaproteobacteria > Caulobacterales > Caulobacteraceae > Brevundimonas. The sequence goes on along the minus strand of JAEWJI010000037.1, from coordinate 21,532 downwards.
GTCGTTATGGGCGGTCAGGACGTGGCCCGGGCGATACCGGCTGGCCTGGCCGTCGGCGAGGTCGATGCGGTCGTCGCCGGTAATGGTGCGCATCAGGCCGATGAATTCCGGCCCGTTGAGCAGCGGCAGGACCTGGCCGGCGGCGTCAGGCTCGTGGTCCGCGTCGTCGTGGGCGAGACGCCGGGTGTCGAAGATGTACTGGGTCAGCGGGCTCGCGCCATCCACCCGCGCCTCGTCCAGCCAAGCCTGCTTGGCCGGGTCGGCGGCGCGGCGGTTCTCGAGCGGAAGTTCCAGGAAGGCTCCGCCCGCAGCGACTGTGGTCTTCCACCGCGCATCTATCTCGAGCGCCGCGGCCACGGCGTCGGCGCTCTCGGGCGCCAGGATGCGCGGGATGTGCAGTCGCCGGCGCTCGGAAAAGGCGGCCTTGAGGGCTTCCGGATCAAGCTCCGAAGACAGCCGCAGCATCAGATCGACCGTCCAGGCGGCGGGGTGGTGCGCCACCAGCCGGTTATCGAGTGTCGGGCCGCCCCCGCGAAGGGCGAGACGTAGGTCACCGCGTGGGCCTGGGGCACGCGGAAGACGTTGAGCACGTTCCAGCCGGGGGTGAAGGTCTCGACCACCTCGGGCTCGCCGGCGCCCTCGCCCCTTAAAAAGGCGAGCAGACCACCCCACTCCGGCCGCCAGCGCGGACAGAGGTTCAGCACGTAGGCGTAGAGCCGGCCGGCGTCCTCGTGGCGGTCGTCGTGGCCGTTCAGGAAGTGGCCGGGCAGATAGCGCGTGGCCTGGGCGTCGGCGTAGGCGATGCGGTCGTCGCCAGTCAGGCGTCGCGCCCAAGCAAGGAATGCCGGGCTGTTCAGCAGTTCGTGCAGCTCGAACAGGGCCGGCGGCGCCTGCAGCCCCACGGCGCGGGCCTGGCCGATCCGCAAGCGATCGAAGATGAACTGAAAGCCGTCGGTCGCCTCCGATAGCGCCATCCCGACCAGCCGGGCCTGTTCCTCGACAGGTTCGGCCTCGAAGACGGCCAGCGGCACATCGGCGTTGTAGGGATTGTGGATGGCCCGCATCCAGACCATGGCCGGATCGGTCATGGCGGCCAGCAGCCGCTCCGCGCCGTCGCCCGCCAGAAATCCGTCCACCCGGGCCCGTCCGCGCGTGGTCAGCGCCGCCTGGGCCGAGGCGATATCGAGCTCGGCGAGGGCGAGCGTCGCCGTCACTGTTCGACCGTGACCACGATCTTGCCCATGGCCCGACGCTCGCCCAGGGCCTTGATGGCGTCTCCGGCGCGTTCCAGCGGATAGGTCCCGGACACGCGCGGCTTGATCTTGCCTTCGCTCCAGAACTTCAGCAGGTCGGCCATGTTGGCGGCGTGACCCTTGGGATCGCGGGCGACGGCGGCGCCCCAGAAGACGCCCACCACCGACACGGACTTCAGCAGCGTCAGGTTCAGGGGGAAGGACGGGATGCCGGCCGGGAAGCCGATGACCAGGTAGCGGCCGTTCCAGTCCATGGCCCGCAGCGCCGGTTCGGCGTAGCCGCCGCCCACCCCGTCGAAGACCACGTCAGCCCCGTCGCGGCCACTAGCCAGCTTGAACTCGCCCGACAGCGCCTTCTGCGCCTCCTTGTCCATGTCGCCCGACGGATAGATCAGGCCGTTGTCGGCGCCGAGCTCCAGAGCGAACTGGACCTTGTCGTTGGTCGAGGCGGCGGCGACGACCTTGGCGCCCATGGCCTTGCCGAGCTCCACGGCCGCCGCGCCTACGCCGCCGGCCGCGCCCAGAACCAGAAGGCTCTCGCCCGCCTGGAGCTGCGCCCTATCCTTCAGCGCGTAGTAGGCGGTGCCATAGGTCATCACCAGGGCCGCGCCTTCCTCGAAGGACATGCCGTCCGGCATCTTGATCACCGAAGCGGCAGGAACCGCGATCCGCTCGACCAGCCCGCCCCAGCCGGGCACGGCGATGACCCTGTCGCCCTTGAAGACGCCCTTCACGTCGTCGGCCACCGCCTCGACCACCCCGGCCACTTCTCCGCCCGGCGAGAACGGTCGCTGGGGCCGGAACTGGTACCGATCCTCGATGATCAGCGTGTCGGGATAGTTGATCCCCACCGCCATGACCTCGATCACCACCTGTCCGGGGCCGGGAGTCGGATCGAGAACCTCCTCGACCACCAGGGAGCCGGGACCGCCGACGGTCTTGGACAGGACTGCGCGCATGGAATGAGAACCCCCGATCAGCGTCGCCGCGACGCTAACGGCGTCGTCTGCTTTGGCAAGGGCTCAACCGGGACCAGACGCCCGGATCCAGCCCGTCACCGACAGCCGATCGCCGCCAGCGAACGGAGCCACATAGGTAACGGCATGAGGATGGGGCACCTTGAAAAGGTTCAGGGCGTTGAAGGCGGGAGCGTAGGCCTCCGCCACGTGGCCGTCCCCGTCGATGAAGGCCAGGAGCCCGCCCCAGTCGGCCTGCCACCGCGGCGTCAGGTTGAGCACATAGGCGTAGAGCCGTTCCTTGCCCTCTGCGTGGTCGTCATGACAGGTCAGGTAATGCCCTCGACGATAGCGGGTGGCCTGGGCGTCGACATAGGCGCAGGCGCGCTCGCCCGTCGCGGCCCGGATGAAGCCGAGGAAATCCGGACCGTTCAGGAACCCGAACAGGGCGTCGTAAGGCGACTGCAAGGGCTCGCCGCGCTCGGCGACATCGCTGATCCGGATCGTGTCGAACAGATAGTGGAACCCACGAGCCGCCTCGGCGTGGGCCGCCTCGACGATCGCGGCCTGACGCGCCGGGTCTAACGCCTCGAGAGCTTGTACCGGAAGATCGCGCGCCTGACCGTTGCTGCGGGTCGAGCGCACCCACCCGGTCTCCGCTTCCAGCGCCCCGTGGAGCCGGTCCGCGCCGCCGGCCGCCAGGAATCCCGGGATATGCGCCCTCCCGAACCGGCGCAGCGGACCGCTGATCGCGTCCGGACGCAGGGTCGGGTCAATGGCGAATGTGGAACGGCTCTGGGTCATGGCGGTTGGATCAGCCGGCTTGCTCCGGCGCGGGCCGCGACGCTAACGGTCGGGCCGGTTACAGGAAAGAGCTCTCTCATGCCCCAACCCGCCCTCATCCTGCACGGCGGCGCCGGCGCCCGGCGCGGGACCGATTACGGCCGCGAGGCGGTGCATATGCGCGAGGTCGTGACGGCGATGGCCGGTCGTCTGCACGAGGGCGCCTCCGCGCTCGATGTCGCGGTCGAGGCGGTGGTCCTGCTCGAGGATTCGGGCCTCTACGTCGCCGGGCGGGGTGGCTCGCCCAATCTGGCGGGAGACTATGAGCTCGACGCCAGCCTGATGGACGGGACTGACCGATCGGCCGGGGCTGTTGCGGCGTTGAAGGGGTTTCGCAATCCGATCAAGGTCGCCCGCGCCGTGATGGAGCGAACGCCGCACGTGCTGCTGGCCGGCGACGGCGCCGCCCTGTTCGCCGCCGAACAGGGTCTTGAGCGGATCGAGCATCCGGAGGCCTGGTTCACCAGGGCCGGACAAAGCGACGACAACCATCCGCCGAAAGGCAGGCTGGCCCACGGCACCGTCGGGTGTTGCGTGCTGGACGATCAGGGCCGGATCGCGGCCGCTACCTCGACAGCGGGGGTGTTCGGCAAGATGCCGGGCCGGGTCGGCGACACCCCCATCCCGGCCGCCGGAACCTGGGCCGACGGCCGCGTGGCGGTGTCCTCGACGGGGACGGGCGAATATTTCCTGCGGGCCGCGGCGGCGGTGCAGGTGGCCTGGCGTACGGCGGGCGGGCAGTCTCTGGCCGACGCGGCGCAGGCGACGATCGACGATATCGGCTCGCTGGGCGGTGACGGCGGGCTGATCGCGCTCGACCGGGACGGGAACCTGGCCGATCCCTTCAACAGCGAGGGGATGAAGCGCGCCTGGCTCAGGCCGTCCGGCGAGATCGGGGTGGAGGTCTTCGGGCGCTGACGCGCGGTCAGGTCGACAGACAGACCACCTGGGCGACGCGCAGGTCACGCCTCAGATCGTCGGCGACCCGGCCGTAGTTCTCGACCGTCACAGGCTCGCCCAGCAGGGGCTCGTCCGGACGCTGCTCGCCGCGCACGGCTGGTCCCAGGGTCTCGGGCGCGGTGGTGTAGATCCGCCCACGTCGGGGCGCTTCGGCGATGGTCAGGGCCACCACCCGTCCCTGCCGGTCAAGCACCGGAGCCCCGGACAACCCCTCCAACCCCCCATCCAGCCCGCGCGTGCGTCCGACCTCGGCCCAGACCAGGACCGGCTCGTCACGAGCATCCCTGCCGCCTGCTCTCAGCGTCTCGCGGCCCAGCAGGCGACTCGCCACCTCGCCGGCCCGACCCTTCGGATAGCCGGGATGGAAGGCTCGCTGCCCCCGTCTCAAGGGGCCATCGACATGCAGGGGCATGGCGGGAGGCCCGCCCTCGGTGATCAACAGCGCCACATCGGCTTCAGGAGCCAGCCTAACGTCTGCGGCCACCGCTCGGCCGCCGCCCACCACGAGGGCGGGTTTGCGACAACCTTCGACCACGTGCCGCGCCGTCAGCCAGCGCCCCTCGGCCGAGATCGAGAAGGCCGTGCCGGCCTGGGGCTGGAACGGCGTGTCAGGGGCATGAACGGTGACGGAGGGGTCGAAGGGGGTGATCGGTCCCAGCAGGGCGCCCTCGACTTCATCAGGGGGCGGCGGCGCTGGCGGGGCGTCGGCGTTCTCGCGCCGGGCCAGGGAGAAGACCACCAGCACCATGGCGACCCCTGCATAGGCCAGCCAGTCGAAACGGCGGAGCAGTTCCACGGCCTCAGGCCGACAGAGCGGCGGCGAGCACCAGGGCGGTCGACAGTTTGGCGGCTACGAGCAGCACCGCCGCTGACACCTCGCCCTCCTGGATGCGCTGGGGCAGACCGGTCAGCACCACGTCCACGACCCGGAACGCAAGCAGCTGGAGCACCAGGGTCGCCAGGCCCCAGATGGCGATGTCCCGGATCGAGGCGGAGGCCGCCAGCGACACCGCCAGGGGGATGGCGAGCCCCAGGAGGACCCCCGCGAAGGCGACCCCGGCGGCAGCGTTGCCCTCGCGGATGAGAGCGATCTCCTTCCATGGGGTCAGCAGGCCGTAGATCACAGCCCCAAGGATCAGCAGGGCGAAGGTCGCGGCGACATGCAGCACCAGGACCGGAAAGCCGCTGGCGAAGGCCTGGACCTCTGGCGTGGCGAGAAAATCCGACAGGGATGTCATCCTGGAGATCGGCGAAGGGTGCGGAAAGGCTTGCCCCATCCTCGCCACAATCCGCAAGCGCGTGACGGTCACAGTGCGAGACGAAAGATTGCAGGGGCGTCCGCCGGCTTCTAACCGCTGGACCCGATGAACCTCCGGAGACCGACTTGTCCCTACCCACCGTCCTTGTCGTCGCAGCCGCCCTTGTCGATGCCGATGGACGGGTGCTGATCGCCCAGCGGCCGGAGGGCAAGCAGCTGGCGGGCCTGTGGGAGTTTCCGGGCGGCAAGGTGGACCCGGGCGAGCGGCCGGAAGAAGCCCTGATCCGTGAGTTGCGCGAGGAACTGGACATCGGGGTAGCGGAGGCCTGCCTGGCGCCTTTTGTCTTCGCGAGCCACGCTTACGAATCCTTTCACCTGTTGATGCCACTTTATCTGTGCCGGCGCTGGCGCGGACACGTCCGGGCGCGGGAGCATTCGGCTCTCGCCTGGGTGAAGCCCGCCCGCCTGGCGGACTATCCGATGCCTCCCGCGGACGAACCGCTGGTGGCGTGGCTGCGGGACCTGCTGTGAGGAAGACCGATGCCGAAACGTCTCTTCTCCCGCTTCCTGAAGGATCAGAGCGGCGCGACGGCCCTTGAGTACGGGCTGATCATGGCGCTGATGTTCCTCGTCTTCATCGGCGCTGTCGTGGCGCTGGGCGAGACGACTGGTGATCTGTTCAACACGGCGGCCGAGAAGCTGCGAAGCGCCATGGGGGGCTGACCGGATCTGGCCGGCGGGAGGCGACTGGCTTTCCCCGCCTCAGGAGGCGAAACGCTTCCGGTGTCCCTGCCACTCGTCGCGCGTCTGGCCCCATTTCTCCGAAGGTACGGTCTCGTAGGGCGGCGGGAGCTGCGTCGGGCCGATCAGGCGAGAGCCGAGCCGCTCCGCCAGCTTCTGCGAGGGCGTATTGGCCGGGTCGATGCAGTGGATGACGTCGTTCCAGCCGAGCCCGTCGAAGGCGTAGTCCAGGCTGGCGACGGCGGCTTCCAGCGCGTAGCCCTTGCCGTGGGCGTCCCTGTGCAGGCCCCAGCCGATCTCGTTGCCTGGCCAGCCATGCGGCCGCCAGGGACCGACCCGGCCCTGCCACAGGCCGCTCGATTTCTCGATCACCGAGAACATGGCGACGCCCGTCAGCGACCAGGCTCCGGCCATGGTCATCAGTCCGCGCCACGACATCTGGGGCGTCATCGGCCCGCCGATGAAGCGCGAACTCTCCGGATCGGACATGGCTTCGGCCCAGCGGGGGAAGTCCTCCTCCCTGGTCGGACGCAGGATCAGGCGGGCGGTCTCGATCATGGGTCCTTCAGTCAAAGCGGATAGCTCCGTTCCAGTTCGTACTGGCTGCCCGAGGCGCTAAGCACGCTCGAATACAGGCCGAATCGATCGACCCGGATCGGCGGCGATCTCAGGAGGTTGTGGTTGGTGATCCATGCCCCGACCCGGGCCGGGTCGGTATGGGACTTCAGATAGGCCAGGGTGGCGTGGGGGCGATATTCCCGTTTCTCCATCCGCACCCCGGCCCGTTCGCCGGCGGCCTTGCAACGAGCGGCCAGGACGTTCAGTCGCTCGGACGACTCGACCCCGGCCCAGATGGTGCCGTTGCGGTGCGCCTCGCCGAACGAGCCGACGCCGGACAGGGTGATCTCGAAGGGCCCACCGCCGATCCGCGACAGTTCGCCGGCCAAGTCGTCGGCGCGCGGCTCCTCCACATCCCCATAGAAGGCCAGGGTCACATGCAGCTGCTCGGCCGTGCGCCAGCGGGCGCCCGGGAGGCCGGTCTGGCGACGCGTAAGCACCTCGGCGACGTCGTCAGGAATGGCGATGGCGGAGAACAGTCTGACCACGGATCCGTTCGTAGCCGGGCCGGGGCCGCGCCGAAAGGCCGCATCCCGTCGCGCCGGGGCCACCGCTTGCGCGGGCTGGCGTTGACTCCGATATTCACGACAACGCCCGGACCCTCGGGCGACAAGGGAGATACAATCGCCATGAGCGATTTCAGAAACGGCTACGCCCGGCCGGCGCCGATCCAGGCCGACATGTCGGTCGATGCGGGTCTGCGCAGCTTCATGCTGGGCGTCTACAACAAGCTGGCGCTGGGCCTCGTGGTCGCCGGCGCCCTGGCCTTTATCACCGGGAACGTGCCCGAGGTGCAGCAGCTGCTGTTCGCCCGCACGGCCGACGGCCGCGTCGGCCTGACGATGCTGGGCATGATCGTCCAGTTCTCGCCCCTGGTCATGCTGTTCGGCTCGATGTTCTTCATGAAGAACCCGACGGCGCGTGGCGTGAACATGCTTTACTGGGCCGTCGTCGCCACCATCGGGGCCGGCCTGGGCCTGGTTTTCCTGCGCTACACCGGCGAATCGATCGCCTCCACCTTCTTCGTGACGGCGGCGGCGTTCGGGGCGCTCAGCCTGTTCGGCTACACGACCAAGAAGAACCTGACCGGGATCGGCAGCTTCCTGATCATGGGCGTGATCGGCCTGATCATCGCCTCGATCGTGAACATGTTCCTCCAGTCCGGTCCGCTGTACTGGATCATCAGCGGCCTAGGCGTCCTGATCTTCTCGGGTCTGATCGCCTACGACACCCAGCGCCTGAAGCTGACCTACTATGAACTGGGCGGGAACCAGGCGGCCCTCGGCGTCGCCACGGGCTTTGGCGCGCTCAGCCTGTTCATCAACTTCGTGAACCTGTTCCAATTCCTGCTCGCCTTCATGGGCGGCAATCGGGAATAGGACTGCGCTAATCCTATATCTGAGGGCCCGGCTCGACGCCGGGCCCTTTTCATTTGAGGCGCTCTACTCGACCACGGTGAACTTGCGGCTGTCGAAGACGCGCAGGACTTGGGCCAGGTCGCGCCCGCGCCGCAGGACGAGGCCGCCCTCCCCGACCACCGCCCACTGACCCTGGCGACGCTGAAGGGCGGGGCGTTTCTCGATTCGATAGGCCGGCGCGTCACCGGAACGGCGGAAGACGGCGAACTCTGCCACGTCCTTGTGGCCGACCATGGCGTAGTCCCGCCATTCGCCAGACGCGACCATCCGGCCGTAGACCCTCAGGATCAGGTCCAGTTCGCGTCGGTCGAAAAAGACCGGACCGGGAAGGGGCGAGGCGTCGGCCCCAGGATCGAGCGTCATCCGACCAATCTAGGCCTGGTCTGGACCAAAGCCAGCGGAGCCTTTGGGCGACTGGGTCAAAAAGGCCGGCCAGCGCCACGCGACGACCGCCGTTGCGAAAGATTCGCACGGGAACACGAAATGGCCCCCTTTCGGTCCAGCGGCGGCCCGGTTGGCGCGTGAGAAAAGACCGTCGGCCCGTCGGAGCCTGGAGCGATCCCGGATCCTGAACAGCCCCCCCAGCCCCCTGGATCATTCCATCAAGGGCTTCGATCGGCCGACGCTTCCTCCAAGCGAGACGCCCGCTCCGCCACCCCTCCCCCCTCCGGCAGAGCGGGCGTTTTGCTGTCCGGGGTGGTCCTGAGGTCGGCGGAAGGCGCGCCGGCCTATTCGTCACCCGCCAGCAGGATCGACCGCGTTTCCTGGCCGCGTCGAACCGCGAGCTCGGCGGAATCCGACCGCAAGGCCCGCGCCAGACCGGCCAGGTCGGCGACCGTCGCGCCATTCGCCCCGATCACCACGTCGCCAGCCACCAGCCCCGCGCTCGCGGCGTTGGAACCGCCCTCGACGGCCGTGACCAGCAGACCCTCGGCGGCTTCCAGTCCGTCGGCCGGACGAAGCGGACGGAACGAGGCGCCGAACGCCTCCAGCGCCTCTGAGCCCAGGGAGACCGGGCCAGGGTTCATTTCCCCGACGACCAGCTCGCCTCGGGCTTCACGACCGTCGCGCAGATAGACCAGCTCCAGCCGCGCTCCGGGTTGGGCGACGCCGACAGTCGCCTGGACCGAGCCCGCGTTAATCACCGGACGGTTGTGCAGACGGGTGATGATGTCGTTGCGCCTGAGCCCCGCCGCCTCGGCAGGCGACCCCGGGGAGACGTCGACCACCACCGCGCCCCGGATGATCCGCAGGCCCAGCTCTCGCGCGCGCTGAGCGGTCAGCGAGCCCAGCACCGCGCCAATGCGACCGCGCGTCACCTCGCCATGGGTGCGCAACTGTTCGGCCACATAGAGCATGATCCGCGTCGGCACGGCGAAGGCGATGCCGTCGTTGCCGCCGCCCATCCCTCCGGACAGGATCGAGGTGTTGATGCCGATCAGCCGCCCCCGGCTGTCCAGCAGCGGCCCGCCGGAGTTGCCCGAGTTCACCGCCGCGTCGGTCTGGATGTAGTCCTCCACCGCATCGCCCATTCCCGAGCGCCCCAGTCCTGAGATGACCCCCATGGTCAGGGTCTGGTCCAGTCCCAACGGGTACCCGACAGCGAACGCCAGATCGCCCGTGCGAAGGGTGTCTGAGTCCGCGGTCTCGACCTGGCTGAGTCGGAGTCCGGAGGGATCATCCGTCTCGATCTTGAGAACGGCGATGTCGGTCGCCTTGTCCGCCCCGATCAGGGTGGCGTCGAACAGCCGGCCATCGGTCAGGTCGATCGTGAACTTGGTCCCGCCCTCGACCACATGGTTGTTGGTGACCACGATGCCCTGGCCGGCGTCGATGATGACGCCCGAGCCGCCGGAGACCGGTTTGGGTTCGTTTTCGCCCGAGGTAGGCCCCCCGGACTGACCGAGCGTGGTGACCTGCACAACCGCCGGAAGCGATCGGTCCAGCCCGGCGGCGAAGCTGAACACCCCGCGCTGACTGTCGTAGGGGATGGGGAACTCCGCCGTGGGCGGGGTGTCCCGTGCCGCCTGGGGGTAGGGCGTCTGGGCCGTGGCCTCGCCGCACAGGGCCAGAGCAGCGACCGAGGCCAGGATCAAGGTTCGCGACGTCATTTTCGTAGTCCCCCCGGCGCAAACGTCCGCGCCTCGAACAGACCCTAGCCGGAGAAACAGGCCGTGACGACAGCCCCCGGCCGTGCGTCATCAATCGTCATCCGCCCACCGTGGCGCCGAAGCGTCGCCCTCACGAAGGCCAGACCCATGCCGTGACTGTCCTCGCGATCCCTCGCGGGCACGCCGCCGCGCTCCGCGAGCGCGGGATCCAGACCCGGCCCCTGATCAGCGACCGAGAGGCAGGGGCGCCCGTCGGCCTGGAAGGCGCGGATGGTCACGCGGCCGCCATCGGGAGAGAACTTCACCGCGTTATCGACCAGGTTGGCGACGGCCCGCTGCAGCAGCGAACGCACCCCCAAGACCTCGATGGGGGGGCCTTCGGCCAGGATTACAATCTCACGCGCCTCGGCCAGGGGTTGATAGAGTTCCGCCGCGGCCCGAGCCAGCTCGTCGAGCCGCACGGGCTCGAACACCCAGGCCTCGCCGTCGCGCAGGACCATGGCCTCGTTCATGGCCCGCGTCAGTTCCGCCAGGTCGCGCCGCGCCTCGGCCGCGAGGATGGTCCTCTCCTGCGGCGAGGTCGCATCGCCCAGCCGGTCCAGGCGCGCCGAGGCGCGGGCCAGGGGGGTGCGGAAGTCGTGCGCCAGCTGGTCCGAGGAGTCCCTAAGCCAGGTCAGGAGCTCCTCCAGCCGATCCAGGGTCAGATTCACCCGGTGCGTCAGCTCCGTGAGTTCGGGCGCCACCCCGACCTCCGGCGCGCGATGCGAGAAGTCCCCGACCGCGGCCCGGTCCAGGGCCTGGCTGACCTGAGCGAGCGCGCTCGTCAGTCGTCGGCGCGCGAAGGTCGAGGCCGCGAGACCGGAGACCAGGATTACGACGCCGCCCAGGGCCACCGCCAGCACGGCGCGCCCCCAAGCCTCGCCCGAACGCTCGACGATGCGGCCGACGATGACCGACAGGGCCCCGACGTCTCGGCGGACCGCCACCACCTCGATCGGCCGCCCGGGACAGAGGACGCCCCTGCCGAGCTTGATCAGATAGACGTCGTCGCCCAGCCGGGGCTGGCGTTCGGCTCGCACCGTGCCGAGCGCCGCCACGCCGGCGGCCTTGCCTCCGGGCGCCTGTATGAAACGGACGCCCGCCCCGCCTCTCCCGGTGCGGCAGGTTTCTTCGAGCGATCGTGCGTCGCGCGCCGGGCCGCTCTGGAAGGCGGCCAGCCAGGCCGACAGATAGTCGGCGTCGGCCTGGGTCACCCGGTTCGCGTCCAGCCCCGGATCGGCCCCAAGCTTCAGCACCATGGCGCTGTAGTCCGCCAGCGCCTGGAGCGCGGCTTTCTCGCGCTGATCCATCCGGACCGCCAGTCCGGTGACCCAGAGGGCGGCGGTCAGGGCCAGGGCGGTGAGCACCGCCATGCCGGACGCCAGCTGCGTCGAGGTGCGTCCCGCGAGCCAGGCCCTCACCGCGCGCGGAACCACGCCAGCCTAGCCCAGACCCGAAAGATCGCGGAACACCAGGCTCTGGCTACGCGCCGAGACGATCAGGGGATGCAGGGCCTCGTCCAGCTCGGGAGCCTGTTCCTTCAGCCGGCGACGCAGGGCGCTGATCCGGGCGTCGATGATGTTGACGAAGTTGTCCGGGAGGAATTTCCACTCGATCCAGCAGCGGTCCCACAGCATGGTCTTGGTCACCGGCTGGCCGCGCGCGCTCATCAGCTCCGCGACGATGGCGAACTCCAGCGGCGACAGGTCGAGGGTGCGGGCGACGTCCGGAGTTTCGAGCTTCAGGGTCCGGGCGCCGAGCGACAGGCGAAAGGGTCCATTGACGATATCCGCCCCGGCCGGCCGGGCGCGGCGCGCCGCCCGCCTCAGCTGCGCGGCGATCCGCGCCAGCAGCTCCTCATCGCCGACGGGCTTGGCCAGATAGTCGTCAGCGCCGCCCAGCAGGCCCTCGACCTTTTGCCGCTCGCCCCCCAAGGCGGTCAGCATGAGGGCGGGCGCATCCGCCGAAGGGCCGGCGCCGGAACGGATGCGCTTCAACGTCTCCAGTCCGTCCAGTCCCCGGGTCAGGCGGTCCAGGATCAGCACGTCGTAGGGGCGCGTGTCCGCGGCCTCGAGCGCAGCCTCGCCGGAATCGACCCGGTCCACCGCCTCGAACCCGGCGCGGGTGAGGCGCTCCGCCACATGCTCCGACAAGGCCGGATCGTCCTCGAGCAGCAGCGCCCGGCGGTCGGCGAACACCTCTCGCAACTGAGCGAACGGGTCGTCGTCCGCCATGACTTCCATCGGCTCGTGGCCCACCCGTTCGCCCTCCCGCGATCAACGATACCCGACTGCCGCGTCCACACAATCGGTCGGTCTCCGGCCATGCGTCATTTTGGGCTTCCGTGCGGCTGATCCTTTCTGACCGAGCCGCGTTGAAGCGGACCCTTCGCATCAAACCGAGGTTTCCTTGACGCGATCCGCGCGCTTCGCCCCGTTTCTTCTCATGGGCTTCATGGGCCTGGCGGCCTGCCAGACGACGCCCACGCCGGATGCCGGCTTCCTCCAGAGCTACGAGGGTCTGAAGACGAACGAGAGCTCGCTTCGCGCCGCGATCCGCGAACGTCGGGACGACGCACTGGCCGCGACCGTCGACCGCCTGTTCATCGAACCGTCCGTCCTCCTTCCCGGCGCCTCAGAGGGGCTGACCGAGGCCGAGACGGGCCTGGTTCTCGGCGAGGTGGATCGTCAGGTCTGCTACGAGCTCAGCGAACGTTTCACCGTTCTGGCCGAACCGGCGCCCGACGCCGCGCGGGTCCGCGCCGCCGTGGTGCGGATCACCCCCACCAACCCGGTCGGTTCGGGCGCCGCGGCTGTCGCCAGCTATTTCATCCCCGGGCCGATCGGCCTTCGTGCGCCCGGCTCGACCGGCATGCTCGCCGCCGAAGCGGAGCTGCTGACCATGGACGGCCGCCAGGCTGCGGCTCTGGCCTGGGCGCGTGCGGCAAATGTCGTTGGCACCGACACGCCGTCCCTCTCACGCGTCGGCGACGCCCTTCAGTTCGCGGAAGTGTTCGGCGACCAGGTGGGTGACACCTTCGCCCCCGAAGACCGGAAGGTCCGGCCGATCTCCGATCCCGATCCCTGCGCTCGTTTCGGCCCGCGCAGCCAGCCCGGCGGTTTCCTGACCCGGCTGGTGACCGGCCTCTATGTGCCCGAGACCCAAGGGGTCCGGGGCCAGACGCCGCGCTAGAAGGCGGCCTGGCCCGTGATCGCGCGGCCCAGGATCAGGGCATGGACGTCGTGGGCGCCCTCATAGGTGTTGACGGTCTCCAGGTTCATGGCGTGGCGCATGACGTGCATCTCTCCGGTGATGCCCGCGCCGCCGTGCATGTCGCGGGCCTCGCGCGCGACGGCCAAGGCCTTGCCGCAGTTGTTGCGTTTCATCAGGGAGATGGCTTCCGGAACCCAGGCGCCGGTGTCCAGAAGCCGGCCCAGCGCATAGGCCCCCTCAAGGCCGAGGAAGATCTCGGTCTGCATGTCTGCCAGCTTCTTCTGAACCAGCTGGCGTGACGACAACGGCCGACCGAACAGCATGCGCTCGGCGACATAGTCCCGCGTCGCGTGCAGGCAGAACTCCGCCGCCCCCATCGCGCCCCAGGCGATGCCGTAGCGCGCCTTGTTGAGACAGGAGAATGGTCCACGCAGCCCCTTCGCGCCGGGCAGAAGATTGGCTTCCGGCACGAAGACGTCGTTCAGCCCGATGTCGCCGGTGATCGAGGCGCGCAGGCTGAGCTTGTCGCCGATCTCTCCGGTCGTGAACCCTTCGGCGCCGCGCTCGACAATGAAGCCGCGAATGGCCCCGTCCAGCTTGGCCCACACCACGGCCAGGTCCGCGATGGGCGAGTTGGTGATCCAGTACTTCCCGCCGTTCAGGCGATAGCCGCCGTCGACCGCGACCGCGATGGTCTTCATCGAGGCCGGGTCCGATCCGCCGTCCGCTTCGGTCAGACCGAAACAGCCCACCAGCTCGCCCGCCGCCATCTTCGGCAGGAACTTCATCTTCTGCTCCTCGGAGCCGAAGGCGTAGATCGGGTACATGGCCAGGGACGACTGAACGCTCATGGCCGAGCGGTAGCCGCTGTCCACGGCCTCGATCTCGCGCGCGATCAGGCCATAGGCGACGTGGCTGACCTCCGAGCCGCCGTAGCGCTCGGGCAGCATGGCGCCCAACAGGCCCAGCTCCCCCATCTCGGTCATGATCGCGCGGTCGAAGGTCTCGTCGCGGAAGGCGGCCACGACGCGCGGCAGAAGCTGCTCGCGGGCGTAGGACCGGGCCACGTCGCGGATCATCCGCTCGTCGTCCGTCAGGCGGCTCTCCATGTCGAACGGGTCGTCCCAGCGAAAGGTCTGGACGGTGGAGGCGGCGCCGTCGGCCATGAGCGGATCATCCTTCAGTTCGCGCGCTGTTTAGGCCCGATCGCCGCAACAGGGTAGGGGCGGCTGGAGAGGCGCCGACACAGGAGCTATGCTGGCCTGCATGAGCCGCACCCTGCGACGCCTGTTCAGCGACCACCCACGCGAGGTGGGCGAGACCTACGGCCAGCATTTCGCGACGGCCTTCGGCTTCGGCTTCAAACTGCTGCGCCTGGCGGGCGCCGCCTTTCTGCACGGCGTCGTTCCCGGGGTGCACAAGACAACGGTCTCCAACGAGATCTGCCGGATGGCGGACGAGATGGGCGGCCGCGCGCGCGAGGCGCGCGAATGCCGGATGCGCGAAGCCGGCGTCATCGACCCCGGCCTCTAGAGGAAGACGCCATGAGCGGACCCCTGCAGGGCGTGCGCGTCCTGGACCTGTCGCGAGTTCTCGCCGGGCCCTGGGCGACCCAGACCCTGGCCGACCTGGGCGCCGAGGTGATCAAGATCGAACGGCCAGGCGTCGGCGATGACACCCGAGCCTGGGGCCCGCCGTTCACAACGCGCGCGGACGGTACGCGCGGCGACGCCGCCTATTTCCTGTGCGCCAACCGAGGCAAGAAGTCGGTGGCGCTCGATATCGCCACGCCCGAGGGAGCGGACGCGGTTCGCCGACTGGCCGCCGGGTGCGACGTCATGGTCGAGAACTTCAAGGTGGGGGGACTGCGGAAATACGGGCTCGATTACGATAGCCTGGCCGCGATCAATCCACGTCTGGTCTATTGCTCGATCACGGGTTTCGGCCAGACCGGGCCCCGGGCGGCCCAGCCGGGCTACGACTACATGATCCAGGCCATGGGCGGGCTGATGTCAGTGACTGGCCAGCCGGACGGAGCCCCGGGCGCCGAGCCGATGAAGGTGGGCGTCGCGGTCGTCGATCTGTTCACCGGCCTCTATGCGTCCAACGCCATCCTGGCCGCCCTGCTGCACGCGCGGGCGACCGGCGAGGGCCAGCACATCGATCTGAGCCTCTTCGACGTCCAGGCGGCCGTCCTGGCGAACCAGGCGACCAACTATTTCGTATCCGGCGAGACGCCGTCCCGAATGGGCAACGCGCATCCCAACCTGGCGCCGTACCAGCCGTTCCCCTGCGCGGACGGGATGGTCGTGATCGCGGTCGGCAATGACGGTCAGTTTCGCGCCCTCGCCCGCGCGCTCGGAGCCGAGCGCCTGGCCGAGGATGCGCGCTTCGTGACCAACGCCGTGCGCATCCCGAACCGCGCGGCCCTGACCGAGGCCCTGTCGGCCCTCACCGCCCCCTATTCGATGCGGGAGTTGATGGCGCGGCTTGAGGCGGCGGGCGTGCCCTGCGGCCCGGTCAACACTGTCGATCAGGTCTTTGAGGAACCCCAGGCCCAGGCCCGCCGCCTGGTCGTCGAGCAGACTCGCGACGACCTGACGACGCCAGTGCGCACCGTCGCCTCTCCCATCCGTCTGTCGAAGACCCCGGTCGCTTATGATCGTCCTCCACCGGGCCTGGGGGCGGACACCGACGAGGTTCTGGGCGGCTTGCGCGATTAGGCCAACAGGCCGCTGTGCGTCCACCAGATGACGGCGAGGGTGGCCACGCTCCAGACCGCGAAGGCGTTGATGGTCTTGCGTCGTCCACGCGCGTCCGTCTCATCCTCGGGCGCGTACCAGCGCTGAGCCCACAGCAGGTAGACGGCCTGCACCGTCCAGCACGCCAGAAAGGCCCAGACGGTCCAGGGATGGAGCAGGACAAGGCCCAGCCCCGACAGCCCCGTCAGCCCGCCGATCACCCAGCCCGAGGCATTGGCCACCCGCTCGACCACGGGCGTCGGCTTCATCTCGATCGCCGCCAGCGCCTTATCGAGAAAGGCGTTCATCCGCACCTGCCGCAGCACCACGAAGGCGGCGAAGAGATAGAAAGCGCCCAGCGCCCGCGCGACCCATTCCATGGGCCCGGCTTAGCCGCCGAGGCTCACAGGCGCCGCTGACGGAACCTTCTCGTGCGCCTTACAGGTCCAGCAGGAACCGTTGCGGGTCTTCCAGGTGCTCCTTGATCCGCACCAGGAAGGTCACGGCTTCCTTGCCGTCGACGATGCGATGGTCGTAGCTCAGCGCCAGGTACATCATCGGGCGGATCTCGACGGCGCCGTTCACCGCCACCGGCCGCTGGACGATGTTATGCATGCCGAGGATGCCCGACTGCGGCATGTTCAGGATCGGCGTCGACATCAGCGAGCCGTAGACCCCGCCGTTGGTGATGGTGAAGGTTCCGCCCTGCAGCTGGTCCAGCGTCAGGTCGCCGTCGCGGGCCGCCTTGCCAAGCGCCGCGATGCCCTTCTCGATGCCCGCCAGCGAAAGCACGTCCGCGTCGCGCAGCACCGGCACGACCAGGCCTTTGTCGGTGCCGACCGCCACGCCGATGTCGTAGTGGTTCTTGTAGATGATGTCCGTGCCGTCGATCTCGGCGTTCACGGCCGGAATTTCGTGCAGCGCGTTGACCACGGCCTTCACGAAGAAGCTCATGAAGCCGAGCTTCACGCCATGGCGCTTCTCGAAGGCGTCCTTGTAGCTGTTCCGCAGGGCCATGATCTGGCTCATGTCCACCTCGTTGAAGGTGGTCAGCTGGGCCGCCGTGTTCTGGGATTCCTTCAGGCGCCGCGCGATGGTCTGACGCAGGCGCGTCATCTTCACCCGTTCCTCGCGCGACTGGTCGGCGCGAGGCGCGGCCGGAGCGGCCGCCGGGGCCGGGGCCGCCGGGGCCGAGGCCGGCTGCGTCGCGGCCTTCATGGCGTCGCCCTTGGTGATGTTGCCCTTGGGACCCGTGCCAGCGATGGCCTTGGGATCGAGATTGTTCTCGGCGACGACGCGCTGGACCGCCGGCGACAGGTGCGGCTCGCTCTTCACCTGGGCGGAGCCGGTATTGGCGGGGGCCGCCGAAGCCGGGGCCGTCGCCGCGGGGGCCACGCCGGAGCTGGAGATGGTCGCGATCACCTGACCCGGGGTCACGGTCGACCCATCGGCCGCCTTGATCTCGCTCAGGACGCCGTCGGCGGGAGAGGAGACCTCCACGGCCACCTTGTCGGTCTCGATCTCGACCAGCAGCTCGTCCTTCTTGACCGCGTCGCCGGCCTTCTTCAGCCACTTGCCGATCGAGCCCTCGGCGACGCTTTCGCCCATGGTCGGCACGGCGACCGGCAGATCGGATCCGCCCGCGCCCGAGGCGACCGGCGCATCGGCCTTGGCCGGCTTCGGGGCCTCGGCCTTCGCAGGCTCAGCCTTGGGCGCCTCGCCCTTGCCGGCGGGCGCCGCCGCGCCTTCGGTGATCGAGCCCAGGACGGCGCCCGGGGTGACGGTGTCGCCCTCGGCCGCCTTGATCTCACCCAGCACGCCATCGGCCGGAGCCACGACCTCTAGCGAGACCTTGTCGGTCTCCAGCTCGACCAGCAGCTCGTCCTTCTTCACGGGCTGGCCGACCGTCTTGGTCCACTTGGCGATGGTCGCCTCGGTGACGGATTCGCCCAGGGCGGGGGTCAGGATGTCGGCCATGGTCTCGGTCTCAGGGTCTTTAGGTTGTCATCCCGGACGGCGCGGAGCGACGATCCGGGACGCTTATCAGGCGAAGGCCTCGTCGGTGAAGGCTTTCAGTTCGGCGAGGTGGCGGCTCATCAGGCCCGCCGCCGTCGAGGCGGAGGCCTGGCGTCCGACATAGCGGGCCCGTTTGGCCTTGATGTCGAGCCGCTCGAGCGTGAGCTCCAGCCACGGCGCGGCGAAGGTCCAGCCGCCCATGTTCTTAGGCTCTTCCTGGCACCAGACCAGTTCGGCGTTCGGGAAGCGGGCCAGTTCGGTCATCAGCGACTTCATCGGCCACGGATAGAACTGCTCGAGCCGCAGGATGTAGACGTCGTCCGCGCCCTTCTCGTCCCGCGCGTCAAGCAGGTCGTAATAGACCTTGCCCGAGCACAGGATCACGCGCCGGATGTCCTTGTCCACCTTCAGCTTGACCTTGACGATGTCGGGCCGGGTCTGGGCGTCGTCGTGCAGCACGCGGTGGAAGGCCGAGCCCTCGGCCATGTCCTTCAGCGTGGACACCGCCTTCTTGTGTCGCAGCAGGCTCTTGGGCGTCATGATCACCAGCGGCTTGCGGAACGGCCGGTGCATCTGGCGACGCAGGATGTGGAAGTAGTTGGCCGGGGTCGTGCAGTTGGCGACCTGGAGGTTGTCCTCGGCGCACTGCTGAAGGAAGCGCTCCAGCCGGGCGGAGGAGTGCTCCGGCCCCTGACCCTCGTAGCCGTGCGGCAGCAGCATCACCAGGCCGTTCATCCGCAGCCACTTGCGTTCGCCCGACGAGATGAACTGGTCGATCACCACTTGGGCGCCGTTCACGAAATCGCCGAACTGCGCCTCCCACAGCACCAGGGTGTTGGGATCGGCCAGGGCGTAGCCGTACTCGAAGCCCAGCACCGCCTCTTCCGAAAGGGCGGAATCGATGACCTCGAAATGCGCCTGGCCTTCGCGCAGGTTGTTCAACGGCACATACCGGGCCTCGGTCGTCTGATCGACGATGCCGGCGTGACGCTGCGAGAAGGTGCCCCGCACCGAATCCTGGCCGGACAGGCGGACGGGATAGCCCTCGTCCAGCAGGGATGCGAACGCCAGGCTCTCCGCCGTGGCCCAGTCGATGCCGGCGCCCGTTTCGATGGCCTCGCGGCGGCCCTCGATGACCCTCTTCAGCGTCTTGTGGACGTCGACCGCGTTCGGAATCTGGGTCAGCCTGTGACCCAGGTCCTTGAGCTTCGCCAGGGCCACGCCCGTCTCGCCGCGCAGCTCTTCCTTGGGCAGGCTCAGGCCCTGCCACTGGCCATCCAGCCAGTCCGCCTTGTCGGCCTTGAAGGCCTTTCCGGCTTCGAACTGCTCGTCGAGGAAACGCTCGAACGCCTCGATCTGGGCGTCGACCTCGGCCTGGGTGACCACGCCCTGCTCGATCAGCCGCTTCGAATAGATCTCGCGCGTCGAAGGCAGCGCCCGGATCTTCGAATACATCAGGGGCTGGGTGAAGGTGGGGTCGTCGCCCTCGTTGTGGCCGAAGCGGCGGTAGCAGAACATGTCCACCACCACGTCCTTGTGGAACTTCTGGCGGAACTCGGTCGCGACCTTGGCGGCGAACACCACGGCTTCGGGATCGTCGCCGTTCACGTGGAAGATCGGCGCCTGGACCATCAGCGCCACGTCCGACGGATAGGGGCTCGACCGGCTGTTGCGCGGCGAGGTGGTGAAGCCGATCTGGTTGTTGACCACGAAGTGAAGGGTGCCGCCGGTGCGGTAGCCCTTCAGCCCCATCAGGGCAAAGCACTCGGCCACCACGCCCTGGCCCGCGAAGGCGGCGTCGCCGTGGATCAGCAGCGGCGCGACCTTGGAGCGATCCAGCGCCCATTTCTCTTCCGGCTGGCCGGCGTTGGCCTCGCGAATGTCGAACGCCTGTTTGGCCCGCGCCTTGCCCAGCACGACCGGATTGACGATCTCCAGGTGCGACGGGTTGGCGGTCAGCGACAGGTGGACCCGATTGCCGTCGAACTCGCGGTCCGAGCTGGCGCCCATGTGATATTTGACGTCGCCCGAGCCCTCGATGTCGCTGGGGACGGTCGAACCGCCCTGGAACTCGTGGAAGATCGCCTTGTAGGGCTTGCCCATGACGGCGGCGAGCACGTTCAGACGGCCGCGGTGGGCCATGCCCAGCACGATCTCGTCAACGCCCAGCTGGCCGCCGCGCTTGATGACCTGCTCCAGGGCCGGGACCATGGCCTCGCCGCCGTCCAGACCGAACCGCTTGGTGCCGGGGAAGCGCTTGTGCAGGAAGCGCTCGAAGGTCTCGGCCTCGATCAGCTTCGACAGGATCGCCAGCTTGCCTTCATTGGTGAAGGCGTTCTCGTCGAACTTGTCCGGCCCCTCGATCCGTTGCTGGAGCCACGACTTCTCCTCGGGCTCGGCGATGTGCATGAACTGCACGCCGATGTGTCCGCCGTAGGTGCGCTTCAGGATGCCCAGCACCTGACGGATGGTGCCGGTCTGGAGGCCCAGGACGCCGTCCAGGAAGATCGGGCGATCGAGGTCGGCGGCGGTGAAGCCGTGGAATTCCGGCGTCAGTTCCAGGTTGGACGCGGGCTGTTCGATGCCGAGCGGGTCCAGGGTGGCCTGGAGGTGGCCCCGCACGCGCCAGCTGCGGATCAGCATCAGGGCGCGGATCGAATCCTGGGCTGCGGCGCGGATGTCATCGGCGGAGGCCGGCGCGGCGGCGGCCGGCGCAGCCTTGCCGCCGGCTTTCTTCGGGTCCGGCCTGGGCGCCGGCCAGCGGCCGTCGAAAACGGCGGAGTCCTCGCTGGGCTCGGTCACCTGCGAGCGGCCCCAGGCGCCAGCGGCGGCCGAGGCCTTCACCTGGTCGACGTTGTCGCGCAGCTGGTCGAAGAAGGCGCGCCACTCGCCCGGCACCGAAGCGGGATCGTCGGCCCACTTCTCGTGCAGGTCCTCAATGAAGGCGGCGTTGGACCCATACAGGAAGCTGGTCTCGGCAAAGACCTGATTCAGCCGACCGGCATCGTCCGCCATTGTTCTCGTCGCGTCCCTTGAGCGGCGCGCGCACGTCTGCGCGAAACCGGCGCCGCTGATATAGGCGCTGTTTCCTTATGGGTCATGACCGAATGGGGGCGAAGCGGGGGAATTTGTCGCAAATTCCGCGAAATTCGCCCGTTTCATGCCTCACTGGTGGGACAGGCGCTCAGCCCTTCAGGACCTCGACGAGGGTCGCGCCCAGCCGCGCCGGCGAGGGCGAGACGCGGATGCCGGCGGCCTCCTTGGCGGCTATCTTGGACTCCGCGTCGCCCTTGCCGCCCGACACGACCGCGCCGGCGTGGCCCATGGTGCGGCCCTTGGGCGCGGTGCGGCCGGCGATGAAGCCG
>JAEWJI010000029.1 GCA_023386645.1 Pseudomonadota bacterium | reverse complement strand
AGTCCCAGCCCGGTGCCGCGCCCGACCTCCTTGGTGGTGAAGAAGGGTTCGAAGGCGCGGGCCTGCACCTCGGCCGGCATGCCGGTGCCGGTGTCGCGCACCCGCAGCACGACATAGTCGCCGGCCGCCATCCCGAGCACCGGCCCGGCGCCGACCGACCGGTTGCCGGCCAGGATCCACAGCGTGCCGCCGCCGGGCATGGCGTCGCGGGCGTTCAGCGCCAGGTTCAGCACCGCCATTTCCAGTTGGGTCGGGTCGATCATCGCCGGCCACAGGTCGGGCGCGACCTCCGTCACGATCCGCACCGACTGGCCCAGCGTGCGGCCGAGCAGACGGCTGACCCGCTCCACCAGCGCCGCGACGTCGACCGGGACCGGGCGAAGCTGCTGACGGCGCGAGAAAGCCAGCAGATGCTGGGTCAGGGTCGCCCCCCGCTCCACCGCCTGCAGGGCCAGCCGCGCCGGTCCGGCGATGCGCTCGTCTTCGGTGCGGCTGTCGATGACATGCAGGTTGATGCCGATGGCCTGCAGCAGGTTGTTGAAATCATGGGCGACGCCGCCGGTCAGCTGGCCGATCGCCTCCATCTTCTGGGCCTGGAACAGGGCCTCGCGCGCCTGTTCCAGCGCCTTTTGGGCCTCCATCCGCTCGGTGATGTCACGGGTGATCTTGGCGAAGCCCAGGATCTCGCCCCGGTCATCGCGGATCGGATCGATGATGACGTGGGCGAAGAACCGTTCGCCGTTCTTGCGCAGGCGCCAGCTCTCCTTCTCGAACCGGCCCTGCTCGCGCGCTGTGGCCAGGGCCTTTTCCGGTTCGCCGGCGTCGCGGTCCTCTTCGGTGTAGAAGCGGCTGAAATGCTGGCCGACGATCTCGTCGGGCGCATAACCCTTGATCCGCTCCGCCCCGGCGTTCCAGTTGGTCACAAGGCCATCGGCGTCGAGCATGTAGATGGCGTAGTCCGTCACCCCCTGAACCAGCAGGCGGAACTGCTCCTCGCTGCGTCTCAGCGCTTCCTGGGTCGCCTTCCGTTCCGTCAGGTCCCGCGTAATCTTGGCGAAGCCGACCAACTGGCCATCCGGGGACCGGATGGGGTCGATCACCACATGGGCCCAGAACCGGGCGCCGTCCTTGCGGACCCGCCAACCCTCGGATTCGAAGCGCCCCTCGCTCTCCGCGATGCCCAGCGCCCGCGCGGGCAGTCCGGCGGCCTGGTCCTCGGGCGTGTAGAAGCGGGAGAAGTGGTCGCCGACGATCTCCTCGGGACGGTAGCCCTTGAACCGCTGGGCCCCCGCGTTCCAGCTGGACACCTGGCCGGACGGATCCAGCATGTAGATGGCGTAATCGGTGATGGCGTCGACGAGCAGCCGATACCGGCTTTCGTCGGCCGGGAGCGAACTCGGCCGCTTCTCGATGTCCATAGCCCCCCTCTGGCCGCCTCAACGGAACCGTACTCAACGACCGCGACGGCGGCCGGTTCCCGAACGTCCGGAAGACGGCTCCGCTTGGAGCGGGCGGGGTCAAACGCCATCTTGAGCGCCATGAAGCCGATCGTCCTTGTTATCGCCGTAAGCCTTGCGCCGGCCGGGGCCAGCGCCCAGTCCCACGCGCCCTGGCGCCCCGCCGGCGTGGCCGATCAGCACCGCTACGAGATGGACCGCCTGCGCGCCGTGTCCGAACGCAACGAGGCCCTGGCCCGCCAGCAACGGATGGAGACCTGGCTGACGATCCAGCAGCTCCAGGCCGCCCGTCAGCCCGCGCCCTATGTCGAGCCGCCTGTCCGCTTGCTACGTTCGCCCGAAGAAGAGCGCGCCGCTCGCGAGGCGGCTCAGGCCCGCCGCCGGGGCCTGGTCGAAGAGACAGGCCAGATCGACGCCTGGCTCGATCGCGCTCCACGCTAACTCGCCGGGCGGCCTTCGGTGATCGGAGGCTCGCCCGCATCCCTTCCCCATGGCCCGCGTTACGGCCTAGGTTCGAGCAACCAGCGGAGGGACATAGGCATGCGGTGGCAGGGCGGACGGCGGGGCGGCGGCATCGAGGACCGACGCGGCATGGGCGGCGGCGCGGTCGCGGGCGGCGGCATCGGCGTCGCGATCCTGGGCCTGATCGGCTATTTCGTCTTTGGCATCGACCCTTCGACGACCCAGCAGGTCGCCAGCTCGCTCGGCGGCGTCGGCGCGTCGGAGCGGGGCGTGGAGGGCACGCCCCAGGACCAGGCCGGCCAGTTCGTCGATGTGATCGGCGCCAACATCAACGACGTCTGGTCGACGCGCCTCTCCGGCTACCAGGCCCCGACCATCGTCCTGTACGAACAGGGCACGTCGACCGGCTGCGGCTTCGGCCAGTCGGCCATGGGACCCTTCTATTGCCCGAGCGATCGCACGGTTTACCTGGACCTGGGCTTCTGGCGGGAGATGGAGACCCAGCTAGGCGCCTCCTCGGCCGACTTCGCCCGGGCCTATGTCATCGCCCATGAGATCGGACACCACGTCCAGACCCTGACCGGCACGTCCGATCAGGTCCGCCGCGCCCAGCAGCGCGCGTCCGGAGAGGCCGAGGCCAACCGTTATTCCGTCGCGCTGGAGCTCCAGGCCGACTGCTACGCGGGTGTCTGGGCCGCCAACGCCGCCACCGTCTCGAACGGCCAGGTGGCCCTGGAGGCGGGCGACCTGGAGGCGGGGCTGCAGACCGCCAGCGCCATCGGGGACGACACCCTCCAACGCCGGAGCGGCGGCCGCGTCTCGCCCGAGAGCTTCACCCACGGATCTTCGGCCCAGCGGATGGAGTGGCTGCGGCGCGGCTATCAGTCGGGCGACCCGGCGGCCTGCGACACCTTCAGCTGACGGTCACGTCCATGGGCCGAGAGGCCCACAGCCGCCCGGCGCCTAGATCCAGAGCCATTCTGCGCTCGGCGAAGGCCTCCATGCCCAGCAGGGCGTCAGGAAATCCGGGGATGGCCACGTCCGGATAGATGGGGATTTCGACCCGCCGGTACAGCAGGTCGCCGAAGGTCAACGTCCGCGCCGTGACGATCCGCGACGCCATGGCGCCGCCCAGCACGATGCTGGACCCCGCCCGCGCCGGCCGTCCGTCGAGCAGCCCCGCCTCGGCGGCGGTCGCCTGGCTGAGCGCCAGTAGCGCCGACGAACCGGTATCGACCACCGCCTCGATCGCCGCGCCCTCGACGGTGACCGAGGTGGCCAGCGCCCGCCCGGACCGCTTCACCTCGACCGGCCGCAGATCCTCGCCCGGCCTGTAGGCCTCTGGACGCGTCAGCCGGAGCCGTCGCCTTTCGGGTTCGATTTCCACGATCAGGGTGCCCAGCACGTCCTGTCCAAGGATCAGGGCCGTGCCCGGTCCTTCGCCCGCCGCCAGCGGCCCCAGGTCCAGCATCGCCGTCCGCAGGCCGTTCAGCGCCACCCCGCCTAGGGCGACATCCAGCGACAGTCCCCGGCCTAGCTGCGGTTGTCCGCTGACCCCATAGGCGACCAGCGGCATCTCGACGGTCGCCCGCAGGCCCAGGCTTTCGACCAGGGCCCGATCGACCACGGAATACTGGGCGCCGCTGTCGATCAGGGCGCGGACCGGCCGGCCGGCGACGGTCGCCTCGACCACCGGCACGTTGGCCCGGGCGACGAAGGGCAGCCAGTCGGTGCGCCCGGCGGCCGGAAACACCGGCTCGGGCGCACGCCAGATGACATTGTCCCTGAGCCACCACAGCCCACCCACGGCCGAGGCCGCCAATCCCAGGCGGATGAGAAGATCGCGACGGCGCATCGGTCGGACATGGCCGTTCCGCTGCGTGAACGCCAGCGCCCGTGCGCAATCGTCGCTTCTCTGGCCCTCTCGCGCCCGCTACAGCCCGCCCATGCAGACCCGCGCCCTGCCCCTCGTGATCCTCGTCCTCGCGGCCGCCGTCCTGGGCCTCGCGCCCATCCTGGTGCGGTTGACGGAGACCGGACCGGCGGCCGCCGGCTTCTGGCGACTGGCCCTGGCCTTGCCGGTGCTGTGGCTGATCGCCTCGCGCGCGGGCCCGGAACAGGGTCTCGGCTCTCCCGGGAAGTGGGCCCTGTTGGCGGGGCTGTTCTTCGCGCTCGACATGAGCTTCTGGCACTACGGCCTGGTGATGACCTCGGTGGCCAACGCCACCGTGCTCTGCAACCTGACGCCGGTGGTGGTCACCGCCTTCGCCTGGTTCGTCTATCGCGAACGGCCCCGGCCGCTGTTCCTGGTCGCCCTGGCGCTCGCGGTCGGCGGCGCGATCGCCATGGCCTCGGGGGCCCCAGCCGGCCAGGGGACCAATCCCCTGCTCGGCGACATCCTGTCGGCGTCTGTCAGCCTCTGGTACGCCAGCTACTTCCTCGCCATCCAGGCCGCGCGCCGCTCGGCCGGCGCTCAGCGGGTCATGGCCTGGTCGACGGCCGCCGGGGCGCCGCTGATGCTGCTGGCCGCCCTCGTCCTGCGCGAGGACCTGACCCCCGAGACCCTGGCCGGATGGAGCGCCGCCGTGGGTCTGGCCCTGGTGCATGTCGCGGGCCAGGGGGGCGTGGCCTGGGCGCTTGGCCGGCTGCCGGCCTCCATCACCGCGGTCACCATCCTGGTCCAGCCGGTGGTCGCGGCCCTGCTGGGGTGGCTGGTGTTCGCCGAGCGGATGAGCTGGGCCCAGGCCTTCGGCGGCGCGGTGGTCCTGGCCGGCGTCATACTGGCCCAACGGTCCGCTGTAAGGGCCGAAATGAAAACGGGCGCGGAAGCCGAAAGCCCCGCGCCCGTCGATCTTACGTCCGTTGCGGGCGATGCGCCCGCTGCGGCCGATAAACCTTAGAGAACCTTCAGGTTCACCGCCGAAGTCTTGCCGCGCTGGGATTCCAGCTCGTATTCGACCTTGGCGTTTTCATCGAGGCCCTGAAGCCCGGCCTTCTGAACGGCGGTGACGTGGACGAACACGTCCGAGCCGCCGCTGTCGGGCTGGATGAAGCCATAGCCCTTGGTCGGGTTGAACCACTTGACCGTACCGGTCGCCATTGTGCGTCTCCGTAAACGCGCTTTTTCCAGGCGGAGCCCCACGCGGAGGTCCCCGACAGCCCATCTGGATCAGCTCGTTCAGCGAAGGAGCGAACGCGGGTTTGGACCCCACGCAGTATCCGGGTTGCGCCAGCTTTCTCTCCTGTCTGGCTTCATCGAGTCAACCGGAAACGATTCGCGCATCAGGCGTATGCCGGCGTCACCTCATGCGCACAGGCCGCGCGGTGCTCCGTCCAGATGCAGGTGGTCGGCGTGAGCGGCGTTGTAGTCGGGGGTCAGGACGGTGGCGAACACCCGGCAGGCCCCGCCCCGGATCCGCTTCAGGAAGGCCGAGCCGGGCTCCCCCGCGGGCCCGTCGCCGCGCCAGTCGTGGGCCACGGATATCGTGCGTCCATCCTGCAGCCTGATCGCCGCGACATCCAGCGCATTGGCCCGCGCGTGCTCGCTCGGTCGCTCGTTCACCTCCGTCGAGCCGTAGATGCGGCGGCAGGAATAGGAGCCGTAGTTCTCCACCCGCGCCACCTCCGACCCCAGCAGCTCGCGCGCCGCCGGCTGCAGCACCTGCCGGTCCCAGATGACGTATCGCACCGCCAGAGGGCACTGCATCACCAGCCCGCCCGGGCTGAGCGGCGTCACCATGCCGCCGGTGATCCGGACCGCGCCCTTGACCACGCAGAAGCCGCCGTCGTCGCGGTCCTCGGCGCGCTCGACCGTCACCCCCGCCTCCCGCAGCGTCTGCATGCAGGCCTCGGTCTGGGCGACCACCTCCTCGGCCGCCGCGGTGCGGGCGATCTCGAAATCGGCGACCTTGGCGCCGGTCGCCTGACCGATGGGATGGTTCAGGTCCAGCGGCTTCCACGGCAGGTCCTGGACGGGCGCGAAGGCGTTCAGCAGGGCGAAGCCGGCGCACAGCCCCAGGCCCAATTCCCACAGCAGGTTCCAGAAATCCGCGAAATCGCGATCCATCGCCGCCGACCCTGACGCCAGCCCGCCCGCCGGGCAAGCCGCCTCAGGCCGTGCCCGTCCTGATCGCGATCAGGCTGCGCATCAATTCGACGGCCGCCGGGCGACCACCCAACCCGCCGTTCGACAGGACGATGAAGCCGAGACCCAGGTCCATCGAGCCGATGGCGAACGAATGCCACAGGGTGTTGGAGCCCTCATGGCCGATGCCGATCTTGCCGCCAGCCCAGGACGCCGGCTGGGTCAGCCAGCCCAGGGCATAGCCCGGCGCGCCCTCGGTCTGGGCCGTCAGCGCCGCCAGGGTCTCGGGCTTCAGCCAGTCGACGGGACCGCCGCCAACGGTCGCCTGCATGTAGCGCCCATAGTCGGCTACGGTCATGTGGACCGCGCCCGCTGGAACGAGGAAGGGAGGATTGTCCGAGAAGGGACTGGCCGGGTCGACCGGCGCGCCGTTCGGGCGGTGGCCCCAGACGTTCGATCCGCCGGCCGCGTTGGTCACCGGCGCGCCGAAGCCGGCCGAGCTCAGGCCCAGCGGCTGGAACACCTCCTCCGTCAGGACCTCTTCAGACGACTTGCCGGTGATGCGCTCCAGCGCCGCGCCCAGGATCACATAGTTGACGTTGGCGTAGGCGAAGGTCCCGCGCGGCTTGGTCGGCGCGGATCCCAAGGCCCTTGCGACCGTCGCCGCCCGTTGCTCGACCGGGGAGCGGGGGTCGACGCGCGCCTCGACCGGAGAGGCCATGGCCACACGATCTTCCAGCCCGCCCAGGTGGCGCATCAGGTCATCCAGCGTCGCGCCCTCGAAGCCGGCGTCGATCGAGACATCGGGAAACACCTCCGCCAGCGGCATCCCGAAGCGCGCCTGCCCCCTTTCGACCAGCCGTGCGAAGGCCGCGGCCGTCATGGCCTTGGCGTTCGAACCCAGATGCCAACGATCGTCCTGGGTGGCCGCGTCCTCCTCGCCCTTGCGCCGGACGCCCCGGACGCCAGACCACTCCAGGCCTGCGCGGCCGACAACGGCGGCGGCGATGGCCGGCGGCGCCGCGGCATGCGCCATCGCCGCATCCAAGGCCGCATCGCGCGGATCGGCGTCCTGAGCCCGGACCGACCCGGCGCCCAGCAGCCCCAGGGACGCGGCGCCCGCCAGCACCGACCGACGGCTGGCGAGGAAGGAAGAGGAACGGTGCATGTTCAGGCCTTGGGCAGGAAGGGCGAGAAGGTGATAACGGTGAAAGTGTCGCGGATGTGTGGCCGTGTCTGCACCTCACGCGTCACGAACGTGCCGATATCGGTGTCGCGCGGCAGCTGGAACTTGGCCAGCAGGTCGTACTGGCCGGACGTGGAATAGACCTCCGAGACCCGCTCGACGTTGTCCACCAGATCGGCGGCCACGTCGTTGGCATACCCCAGCTCGCATTTGATGAAGACGAAGATGGCGGTCATCATGACGGGGTGTCTCCGGCGCGTCCGGACGTCGTAGCGGACGCGAACGGGTCCGGTAAGACGCTAGCCTACGATTCAGCCTTCGCGACCGGTCGAGGCGCCATGATCCGATTCAGCCGAGGAACCGCCCGATGAAGCTGGGAACGCCGCTGTCCGATACCGCCGTCCGGGTCATGCTGCTGGGGGCGGGAGAGCTCGGCAAGGAGGTGGCCATCGAGCTGCAGCGGCTGGGGGTCGAGGTGATCGCGGTCGACCGCTACGCCAACGCGCCGGCCATGCAGGTGTCGCATCGCAGCCATGTCATCCCGATGACCGACGCCCAGGTGCTGAATGGCGTGATCCTGGCCGAGGCGCCGCACATCATCGTGCCGGAGATCGAGGCGATCGCCACCGAGGTGCTGGCGGGTATCGAGGCGGCGGGCATGGCGACCGTGGTGCCGACCGCGCGGGCGGTGCAGCTGACCATGAACCGCGAGGGCATCCGTCGGATGGCGGCCGAGGAACTGGGCCTGCCGACCAGTCCCTACGCCTTCGCCGGGTCGAGTGAAGAGTTGATCAAGGCCGCGCACCGCATCGGCCTGCCGGTCTTCGTCAAGCCGGTGATGTCGTCCTCGGGCAAGGGACAGTCGATGATCGAGGCGCTGGAGGACGCGCCCTCCGCCTGGGCCTACGCGCAGTCCGGCGGTCGGGTGGAGACGGCGAGGGTGATCGTCGAGGGCCGGATCGACTTCGACTACGAGATAACCCTGCTGACCGTCCGCTCGATACGGGATGGCCAGGTCGTCACCGACTTCTGCGCCCCGATCGGCCACCGCCAGGTAAAGGGCGACTATGTCGAGAGCTGGCAGCCCCAGGCCATGAGCCCGACGGCTCTGGCCGCTTCTCAGGACATCGCCGCCAGAGTGACCGGGGCGTTGGGCGGTCTGGGCGTCTTCGGGGTCGAACTTTTCGTGAAGGGCGACCAGGTCTGGTTCTCGGAGGTCTCGCCCCGGCCGCACGACACCGGACTTGTCACCCTCGCGACCCAGGTTCAGTCCGAGTTCGCGCTTCACGCCCGCGCCATCCTGGGGCTGCCGATCGACGTGGCCCAGCGCGAGGCGGGCGCCAGCGCGGTGATCTATGGGGGCATGGAGGCGACCGGGATCGCCTTCGAGGACGTGGCCGAGGCGCTGTCAGTTCCGACCGCCGATCTGCGCCTGTTCGGAAAGCCGGAGAGCTTTGAACGGCGCCGCATGGGCGTGGCGCTGGCGCGAGGCGCGACGACCGAGGAGGCCCGGGAACGCGCGCGCACGGCGGCGGCCAGGGTTCGGCCGGTCGCCGGCTGACGGCTCCGAGAAAAACTCCACGTTCAAGGCGTCTTAACTGGGAACGGCTACGGTCGGCGGGTCCAGACCGGGGCCCGTCTTGTTCGCCGTCGACAACCGCACTCTCGCCAACCTCGAGCCGACAGTTCGGCGCGTGATCGTCGCCGATCCGAACATGGCGTCGGCCCGGCTTCTGGTCGACCTGATGAAGGGGCTGGGCGCGCGCGAGATCCTGATCGAGGTCGACGACGCCCGCATCCTGACGCTCGCCTCGGAGTTCGAGCCCGGCCTGATCCTGACCGAGCGCATCGGCCCGCGGCTGAACGGCGAGAACCTGACCCGGATGCTGCGCCGCTCCACCCTGGCCTGCCGCCAGGCCCCGGTGATCATGGTCACCGCCGACGCCACGGCCAGCACCATCAAGGGCGCACGCGACGCGGGCGTGCATGAATTTCTGAGAAAGCCCTTCACCGCGGCCGACCTGGCTCGACGGGTCGAGACGGTGGCGACCCGACCGCGCGGCTGGGTCGAGGGCGTCTCCTACGTCGGCCCGGACCGGCGACGGTTCAACTCGGGCGACTATGTCGGCGAGTTCAAGCGCAAGAACGACGAGCCGACCGGCCGCGCCAAGATCGTGGCCGCCAAGGGCCAGGCCTTCCGCATCCTGGCCGCCGCGCTCGCCCAGTTCGACGACGACCCGACCCAGGCCGTCCGCGCCGCGCGCAAACAGGCCGAGATCCTGAAGGCGGTGGCGCTGAAGGAGCGCGACGCGGCCCTGGCCGTGGCGGCCACGACGCTGGAAGGCGCCTTGGCCACGGGCGTCAGCAAGGCATCGCTGGCCGGGCCCATCGGGGGGCTGCTGGCGCTCGCGGACCCGGTGACCCTGGCGAGAGCGGGCTGACCCCAGGTCCGCTCACCCCCGCTGCCGGATGAGCGGAAAAAAAGGCCGCTTAAGCGTCCACCAGGTTCCGCTCTTCGGCCGCCGCCCGCATGGCCTTCTGAAGCTTTTCGAAGGCGCGGACCTCGATCTGGCGAACCCGCTCGCGGGAGACGCCGTACTGGCCGGCCAGCTCCTCCAGGGTGACCGGATCGTCCTTGAGACGACGCTCGGTCAGGATGTGCTTCTCGCGGTCGGTCAGCTCCTCCATGGCCTCCTGCAACAGGCCCATGCGCAGCGACTTCTCCTCGCTTTCGGCCAGCGCAGTCTCCTGGCTGACGGCGGTGTCGTCAGCCAGCCAGTCCTGCCACTCGCTCTCGCCGTCGGCGCGCAAGGGCGCGTTCAGCGAGGCGTCGCCGCCCAGGCGGCGGTTCATGTTGGTGACGTCTTCCTCCGACACCCCCAGCTTGGTGGCGATGGCCGACAGGTGCTCGGGGTGCAGGTCGCCTTCCTCGAAGGCCGAGATCTGGCTCTTGGCCTTGCGCAGGTTGAAGAACAGCTTCTTCTGCGCCGCCGTGGTGCCCATCTTCACGAGCGACCAGCTGCGGAGGATGTATTCCTGGATCGAGGCGCGAATCCACCACATGGCGTAGGTCGCCAGGCGGAAGCCCTTGTCCGGGTCGAATTTCTTCACGGCCTGCATGAGGCCGACGTTGCCCTCCGAGATCACCTCTCCGATCGGCAGGCCGTAGCCGCGGTAGCCCATGGCGATCTTGGCCACGAGACGCAGGTGGGAGGTCACCAGACGGTGGGCGGCCTCGGGATCCTGGTGTTCAGACCAGCGCTTGGCCAGCATGAACTCCTCGTCCTTGGTCAGCATCGGAAACTTGCGGATTTCCGTCAGGTATCGCGACAGTCCCTGTTCAGGCGACATCACCGCGAGCGATTTCGTGGCAGCCATTCTCTCTGGTCCTCCCAGACCTTTATGAGCGGGCCCTACGGCCGCCGGCCACCGAATGTGCACCGACGCCTCACCCCTCAACCGATCAGATGGTGACGGGTTTCGCCGCGTGGCAGAGGCGGCTTGTCACACCGAAGCGTGACCGTGCTTTCCGCGTCACTCAATCTGATGCAGCATCTGTAGCAGATTGACCGTCCTTTTTCAAGACGGACTTTGCCCCCTGGGTCGTTCGCCTGGAAGACATGGCTCGGACCGGCGCTCGCTCGCCGGTCGGTACTCCACGGTCCAGGCCATGGAGCAGTGGGTCGCGTGGCGCGTGCCAGGGGGCGTGCAGATGTAGGACGCTGTCAAAAGCACAGGTTCGCGCCCTTCACGCTGAAGCCGCCAGACGCGATAGCCGGGGTAGTCGGAAACGGACCGGGCCCAGTCCGGCCAGCCGTCGGCCCTCGCCTGCTGAGCCAGGGTGATCGGATGATGGGCCTGGCTCTCAACCAACGTCGCGCTCACGCCAAGGGCGGCGAGTTCGGGCGCCAGGTCGCCGTCACCGAGCCAGAGATCGCTCGTCTCGATCATCATCGCCCCGACTTCTTCGTCATCGCCGCACACGGCGACCGAGGCCGTGGCGCCGTTGCTGATCCACCCGGTGCGGCGGGTGACGCCCTCAGGCGGCGGGTTTCGCTCATACCCGGGCCGCGCGGGCGTCAGATGCCAGCGGATCTCTCGGCTGGCGTAAGTTCCGAAGGCGCGCCATTCCAGCTGCCAGGGATACCGCAGGTCCGGCATCGAGGCGGCGACCGCCTCCGCGATCAGCGGCTCTATCCGGTTGCGGCGTTCGGCCTCTTCCCGCGCGTCTCCAGGATCAGCCATAACGATCAGCACGGCGAGCAGGGGCATCGGAACCTCCACGAGCGGCCAGACTGACCTGGCGGTGTGGGACCTGTCCGCTGCCGGAACCTGATCAGAGAGCCGTCAGCAGACGCTCCAGCCGCGCCATGTCGGGGGGCGCGCCCGTCTCGAACCGCAGAACCTCGCCCGTCACGGGATGTACGAACCCGAGCACTGCCGCGTGCAGGGCCTGACGGCTGAGCCCCGCCTCGGCGATCACCCCCCTGACCGGCGCCGCAGGCGCGCCAGAGCCGTAGACCGGATCGCCCAGGATCGGGCAGCCGATCGAGGCCATGTGGACCCGGATCTGGTGCGTGCGGCCAGTGTGCAGCGTGCAGGCGACGCGCGCGGCCAGAGGCTTGGACGCCGGGCCGAAGACGGCGATCGTTCGGTAGTCGGTGATCGCCTCCCGCCCGCCGCTCTTCAGCACCGCCATCTTCTTGCGATCCGACGACGATCGGCCGATGCGGGTCTCGATACGCCCCCTCGCCGGCTGGGGCGCGCCGCGCACCAGGGCGATGTAGGTCCGTTCGATGTCGTGGGTGGAGAACAGCTTCGACAGGCCGGCGTGGGCCCGGTCGGACTTGGCCGCGACCATGACGCCCGAGGTGTCCTTGTCCAACCGGTGCACGATTCCCGGCCGCGCCACCCCGCCCACGCCGGACAGGCTGTCGCCGCAGTGGTGAAGGAGCGCATTGACCAGGGTCCCCGCCTCGCTGCCGGGCGCCGGGTGAGCCGCCATCCCCGCCGGCTTGTCGACCACGATCAGGTCCGCGTCCTCGAACAGGACCGTCAGGGGGATGGCCTCGGGTCGGGGTTCCGCCGGAACGACCGGAGGCACGGAGACAGAGTAGAGGCCCGGCCTGGCCTTCGCGGACCCGCCGTCGATGACGCGGCCATCCAGCGATACCGCGCCCTCGGCCAGCAGTCCCTGAAGGCGTGCTCGGGACAGCATCGGAAAGAGCTCGGCCAGAACCTTGTCCAGCCGCCCGCCGGCGGCGTCGAGCCTCGCCTCCAGCGGCGACGACGCCTCCTCGTCCTCGATCATCGCCGGTTCATCTGACACAGAGCCATCTACCATGTAGCGTGGCCGTAGCGGCAAGCGTGGCCGTTTCGGAGGGGACCAGGACATGTGGAGACGGGGATTGGCGCTTGCGGGCGTCTGTGCGGGAGCGCTTTGGCTGGGGAGCTGCGCGACCATGAGCGAGGACCAGTGCCTGGCGGGCGACTGGGGCGGCCAGGGCTATCGCGACGGAGCGCAGGGCTTGCCGATGAGCCGGTTGAGCGCCCACGCCGAAGCCTGCGCCAAGCACGGCGTCGTGCCCGAAGAGGCGCCCTATCGTTCGGGGCGTCAGGACGGCCTCCTGGTCTATTGCACCCGCGAGCGGGGCTTCCAGGAAGGGCGCGAGGGCGACAGCTATCATCAGGTCTGCCCCGCCGACCTGGAACGCGACTTCCTGCCGGCCTACGAGGACGGCCGCATCGTGCACGCGGCCGAAAGCGCGCTGGAGTCGGCGATCAGCAGCCTGAACGGCTACGCCAGCCGACTGGAGGAACTGGACGACAAGATCGAGGCCAAGCGCCGCGAATGCGCCGACGACGACCTGTCGCAGGAAGAACGCCAGCGCGCCTGCCAGCGCATCGGCGAACTCCGCAACGAGCGCGAGCAGAACCGCCGCGCCTGGCGCGAGGCGGAACGTGCGGCCGAGTGGGCCGAACGCGAGGCGCGGGAAGTCCGCTACCGTTTCGCCGGGCGATACGGGTATTGGTGAGGGGGCTGAAGGCGGCTCAGGCCGCCTTCTTCTCCAGCGTCTGCTCCCACTGACCCAGCGAGGCCAGGCCGTTCATGCGGGCGCGGTGATGGAAGGCCGCCGCCGCCTTGTCGGCGTTCTCCGCCTTGCCCGCCCAAGCCCGCTGCGGCGCCGCTTGGAGCGCACGCCCGTAGGAGAAGGTCATCTTCCACGGGAAGCCGCCGATGCGGTTCATGGCGTCCAGGTGCGCGGTCGCCTGCTCGTCCGTCTGGCCGCCCGACAGATAGGCGATGCCCGGCACGGCCGAGGGCACGGTGGCCTTCAGCGCCGCGATGGTCCGCTCGGCCACCTCTTCGACCGAGGCCTGACGGCGGCTGCCCTTGCCCGAGATCACCATGTTGGGCTTCAGCACCATGCCTTCCAGCGCCACCCGCTGTTCGAACAGTTCGCTGAACACGGTCTGGAGGACCTGGCGGGTCACCTCGTCGCAGCGGTCAATGTCGTGGGCGCCGTCCATCAGCACCTCGGGCTCGACGATCGGCACGATCTGCTCCTGCTGGCAGATGCGGGCGTAGCGGGCCAGCGCATGGGCGTTGGCCTTGATGCAGCCCCAAGTCGGGATGCCGTCGGCGATGTCGATCACCCCCCGCCACTTGGCGAACCGGGCGCCGCGCTCGTAGTGGGCGCGCACGCGCTTCGACAGGCCGTCGAGGCCCTTGGTCACCGTCTCGCCGGGGAAGCCGGCCATCTTGGTCGCGCCCTTGTCGACCTTGATGCCCGGGATCGAACCCGCGGCCGTGATCAGGTCCACCAGCGGCGTGCCGTCCTTGGCGTCCTGGTACAGGGTCTCCTCGAACAGGATGACGCCCGAGATGTGCTCGCGCATGGTCTGCTCGGCGCGGAACAGAATCTCGCGGTAGTCGCGCCGGTTCTCCTCGGTGTTCTCCACCCCGATGGCGTCGAACCGCTTCTTGATCGTGCCGGTCGATTCATCGGCGGCCAGGATGCCCTTGCCCGGCTGGACCATGGCGTTGGCGACGGCGTTCAGAGCGGCGAGATCCATGTGCGCTTCCCCTGCGATATTGTGATTGGCCGCCGTCCTACCCCCGGGGGCCGGCGAAGTCACGCATTGTAACAGCCGCGAAGCTTTACGGTTCCGGGAGCAGCTCCGCTACGCCCGCAGGGCCTCGACGCCCGGCAGGGCCTTGCCCTCCATCCACTCCAGGAAGGCGCCGCCGGCGGTCGAGACGAAGGTCAGGTCGTCGATCACGCCCGCATGGTTCATCGCCGCCACCGTGTCGCCGCCGCCCGCCACCGCGATCAGTTCTCCCGCCTTGGCCCGCGCCGCCGCATGCCGCGCCGCCTCGACGGTCGCCTTGTCGAAGGGCGGGACCTCGAACACCCCGAGCGGGCCGTTCCAGATCAGGGTCTTCGACAGGTCGATCGCCCGTTTCAGCCGCGCCACCGTCTCCGGCCCCGCGTCCAGGATCTTGTCGTCCGGCCCGATGCGGTCCAGCGCCCGCACGCCCGCTTCGGCGCCCGGCTTGACGTCCTGGGCCACCACGACATCCGCGGGCAGCAGCAGCTCGCAACCCTGACGCCGCGCCTCCTCCATGATCTCGCGCGCGGTCTCGGCCATGTCGCGCTCGGCGAGCGAACCGCCGATGTCAACGCCCTGCGCGAACAGGAAGGTGTTCGCCATGCCCCCGCCGATCGCCAGCCGGTCCAGCCTGCCGACGAGGTTCTTCAAGAGGTCCAGCTTGGTCGAGACCTTGGCGCCGCCGACGATGCCGATCACCGGCTTGACCGGATTCCCGAGCGCGGCGTCCAGGGCCTCAAGCTCCCGCCGCATGCTCTCGCCCGCATAGGCCGGCAGCAGCCGCGCCAGCCCCTCCGTGGACGCATGCGCCCGATGCGCGGCCGAGAAGGCGTCGTTGACGTAGAGGTCGCCCAGCTCCGCCAGTTGCGCGGCGAACTCGGGATCGTTCTTCTCCTCGCCCACGTGGAAGCGCACGTTCTCCAGCAGCGCCACTCCGCCCGGATCGAGATCGGCCAGCACGGCCTTGGCTTCATCACCGACACAGTCGCCGGCGAATTGCACCGGAGCCCCCAGCACCTCACACAGCTCGTCCACCACCTGCTCAAGGCTCATCGACGGCAGGCGCTGGCCCTTCGGCCGGTCGAAATGCGCCAGCAGCGCCACCTTCGCCCCGGCGTCCCTTAGCCGCTGGATGGTCGGCAGCGCGACCCGCAGCCGGGTGTCGTCTGTCACCCGCCCGTCCTCCATCGGCACATTGAAATCCGCCCGCACCAGCGCGGTCTTACCGCCGAGGTCGGTCGCGTCGTCGAGGGTGCGGAAGGTCATGATGCTCTCCTGTCTCCTCCCCAGGAGCAGAGCGAGTGGGGAGGTGGATCGGGCGCGATAGCGACCGAGACGGAGGGGCTCTTTCCACGAAGAACCCCTCCACCACTTCGTGGTCCCCCTCCCTATCGCTTCGCGACAGGGAGGAGAGGGTCAGAGAAACTTCGCCATCGCTAGCGCCGTGTCGCTCATCCGCGTCGCGAAGCCCCATTCGTTGTCGTACCAGCTCAGCACCCGCGCCAGCTTGCCGTCGACGACCTGCGTCTGCGGCAGGGCGGCGGTGGACGAGGCGGAGATGTGGTTCATGTCCATCGACACCACCGGGTCCATGGTCGTGTGAAGAACGCCCTTCATCGGGCCGTCGGCGGCGGCCTGAAGGGCGGCGTTGATCTCCTCGACCGTAACCTCGCGGGCGGCGACCACCTTCAGGTCCACCACCGAGACATTCGGCGTCGGCACCCGGATGGACGAGCCATCCAGCTTGCCCTTCAGCTCCGGCAGCACCAGCCCCAGCGCCTTGGCGGCGCCGGTCGAGGTCGGGATCATCGACAGGCCGGCGGCGCGGGCGCGGTACAGGTCCTTGTGCATCGTATCCAGCGTCGGCTGATCGCCGGTGTAGGCGTGGATCGTGGTCATATAGCCGCGCTCGATCCCGAACAGGTCGTTCAGCACCTTGGCGACGGGCGCCAGGGCATTGGTGGTGCACGAGCCGTTCGAGACGACGATGTCGTCGGCGGTCAGCGCATCATGGTTGACCTTGTAGACGATGGTCTTGTCCGCGCCGTCGGCGGGCGCCGAGACCAACACCCGCTTGGCGCCGGCGTTCAGATGCGCGCTCGCCTTGTCCTTGGACGTGAAGATGCCGGTGCATTCCAGGGCGATGTCCACGCCCAGATCCTTGTGCGGGAGGTTGGCCGGGTCGCGCTCGGCGGTGACGCGGATCTTGCCCAGGCCGACGTCGATCCAGTCGTCGCCGGCCTCGACCGCCCCCGGGAACCGTCCGTGGACCGAGTCGTAGCGCAGCAGGTGAGCGTTGGTGGCCACCGGCCCCAGGTCGTTGATCGCCACCACCTCGATGTCGCGCCGCCCATGCTCGACGATGGAACGCAACACGAGACGGCCGATGCGGCCAAAGCCGTTGATGGCGACGCGAACGGTCATGAGCTGGGGTCTCCTTGAAGCGCTGATCGGGTTGGCGCTTCAATGGAACCCCGGCCGCCGGGTTTCAACCCCGCGCCTGTAACATCGCGTGATCCGCTGTAACGCTTGGCCTTGGCCTACCCCTGGAACGGGTCGCGCATCAGGATGGTGTCGTCCCGCTCCGGGCTGGTGGACAACAGGGCCACCGGCGCCTCGATCAGCTCCTCGATCCGGCGGACATATTTCACCGCATTGGCCGGCAGGTCCTTCCACGAACGCGCGCCCTGCGTGCTCTCGCTCCAGCCGTCGATGACCTCATAGATCGGCTCGGCGGCGGCTTGCGCCTTCAGCCCGGCCGGCAGGTAATCGAACACCTCGCCATTGATCCGGTAGCCGGTGCAGATTTTCAGGGTCTCGAACCCGTCCAGCACGTCGAGTTTGGTAAGCGCGATGCCGTGCACCCCGTTGATCGCGATCGACTGGCGCACGAGCACCGCGTCGAACCAGCCGCAGCGCCGGGCCCGCCCGGTCACCGTCCCGAACTCCCGCCCGCGCTCTGCGATCCGCTTGCCGTCATCGTCGAACAGCTCCGCCGGAAACGGCCCCTCGCCCACCCGGGTGGTGTAGGCCTTGACGATGCCCAGCACATAGCCGACCGACCGGGGCCCCAGGCCCGACCCCGCCGCCGCCTGCCCCGCCACGGTGTTTGACGAGGTCACATAGGGGTAGGTCCCGTGGTCGACGTCCAGCAGCGACCCCTGCGCCCCCTCGAACAGGATGCGGCGGCCCTCGCGGTAGGTCCGGTCCAGCATCCGCCACACCGGCTGGCTGGCGAAGCGCAGCACCTTGGGCGCGACCTCCAACAGCTCGGCCTTCAGGGCGCCCGCGTCGACATCCGACAGCCCCAGACCCTTCCTGAGCGCATTGTGGTGCGCCAACAGCCGCTCGATCTTGGCGTCCAGCGCCTCGGGATCGGCCAGGTCGCCCACCCGGATCGCCCGCCGCCCCGCCTTGTCCTCATAGGCCGGTCCGATGCCGCGACCGGTGGTGCCGATCTTGGTCTTGCCGGCCTGGGCCTCACGCGCCTGGTCGAGGTCGCGGTGCAGCGGCAGGATCAGGCACGCGTGCTCGGCCAGGATCAGGATGTCGGGGGTGATCGAGACCCCTTGCGCCTCTATCCGCGCGATCTCGTCCAGCAGGGCCCAGGGATCGACCACGACCCCGTTGCCGATCACCGACGGCTTCTGCTGCACCACCCCAGACGGCAGCAGGCTCAGCTTGTAGACTACGTCGCCCACCACCAGCGTGTGCCCGGCGTTGTGCCCGCCCTGGAACCGCACCACGACATCGGCCCGGTTCGACAGCCAGTCGACGATCTTGCCCTTGCCCTCGTCGCCCCACTGGGCCCCGACCACCGCCACGTTCGCCAAGAGACTCGCCTCCGCTGAATGCGGGCGAAGCCTATAGCGGGGTGGACGCGACCTGTCGCCGCCGGACGCGCCAATAGAGCCTCGACGCTCCCCTGTCACAATTTGCAGTTGAATAACGCGAATTCACATGCTTGCAGTTGTAGATAGAGATTGGGGCCTTCATCGACAAGTGGAGCAACGGTGCGGGTGGGGCCGAGCGCTCCAACGCCCAGATGTATCTGACCGAGCTGACCCAGGCGCTTGGCGTTTCCGCCCCCGACTGCGCCAGCGCCGATACCCGTCACAACGACTACGTCTTCGAACGCGCCGTCCGCTCGACCTTCGACAACGGCGGGCAGCCCCGCCGCATCGACCTGTACAAGAAGGGCTGCTTCGTCCTGGAGGCCAAGCAATCCCGCTGGAAAGGACGCGCCAAGGCCGGTCCGTTCGGAGATGCTGAACTGCAGGCCGACGCCCTTTCCGGCCCGTCTCATCGCCAGGGTCGCGGCTGGGATACTCTCATGCGAAACGCGCGAGCGCAGGCCAAGGCCTACGTTTCGGATCTGCCCGCCGACCACCCCGCGCCGCCGTTCATCCTGATCTGCGACGTGGCGCGCAGCTTCGAGGTGTGGGCGGACTTTACAGGCACGGGCCGCGGCTACAGCCACTTTCCGGATCGCAAGCGGTTCCGGTTCGACCACACAGAACTGGCCGACCCTGGGATTCAGGCTCGACTGCGGGCGATCTGGACCGATCCCCACTCGCTCGATCCCACCAAGCAGTCCGCCAGGATCACACGAGAGATCATCGACGAGCTGGCCGTGGTCTCCCAACGGCTGGAGAGCCGAGGGTACGACGCCGAGGATGTCGGCCATTTCCTGATGCGCTGCATCTTCACGATCTTCGTCGCGGATGTCGGCTTGATCCGTAAGGACAAGCTGATCGAACTGCTGCAGGATTGTATCCGATCGCCCGCCAGCTTCCCGCCGATGTTCGAGGACATCTGGAGACGTTTCGACGAGCCGACTTTCGAGGGTCGATACTCGTCGGGCCTGGACTGCCGGCTGCCTTACATCAACGGGGGCTTGTTCACTCGGACGGACGCCCTGCCTCTCGACGCGCCGGAGCTCCAGCGCCTGCTGCTCGCGACCAAGCGCGACTGGCGGCATGTAGAGCCGGCGATATTCGGCGCCCTGCTTGAGCACGCGCTCAGGCCGCAGGACAGGCGTCGGCTGGGAGCTCACTACACGCCCCGCCGATATGTCGAGCGATTGGTCGAACTCACCATCATGGAGCCGCTACGTCGCGACTGGCGTCAGGTGCTCACCCAGATCGAGCTTGCACGCGACGGGGGCGATACGCCTGCCGCGATGCGGCTCGCCCGCGACTTCCATGACCGCCTCTGCCGAACCACCGTCCTCGATCCGGCATGCGGGACAGGCAACTTCCTTTACGTCGCGATGGACCTGCTGAAGCGCCTGGAAGCCGAGGTGCTCGAAACCCTGACTGACCTCGGCGCGACCGACCGACTCGAGCTCGCGGTCATCGACCCGAAGCAGTTCCTGGGCTTGGAAGTGAACCCCCGGGCGGCAGCCATCGCCGACCTCGTGCTGTGGATCGGCTTTATCCAGCAGTATTATCGCAACCATACCGGCCATCCGGCCGAGCCGATCCTCCAGGCGCACGGCAACATCCGCCGTCAGGACGCGGCGCTGGCCTGGGACGGCGCGCCTGACCTGGTCTTCCGGATGACGGCCCAGGGCCCGCAACCCGACTGGCCGAACGCCCGCCGCCCAGACTGGCCCGACGCCGATTTCATTGTCGGCAACCCGCCCTTCATCGGTGGCAAGGATCTGCGTTCGCGCATGGACGAGGGCTATGCCGAGGCGCTGTGGCGCGCCCATCCGAAGATGAACGACAGCGCCGACTTCGTCATGTACTGGTGGGACCACGCCGCCGACCTGCTGACCCGGCCGAACAGCCGCCTGCGCCGCTTCGCTTCGTGACGACCAACTCGATCACCCAGGTGTTTCAGCGGCGCACGGTCGAGCGATGGACCGGTGGACCCCGCCCGCTGAGCCTGGTCTACGCCATCCCCGACCACCCCTGGACCCGTGCGACGAAGGACAGCGCCGCCGTGCGCATCGCCATGTCGGTCGCTGAGGCCGGGCATCACCAAGGCGAGCTTTTGACCGTCGCCTCTGAAGCCGAACTCGATACCGACGCGCCCGTGATCGCGCTTCAGTCGATGCGCGGTCGGATCAATCCCGATCTGACCGTGGGAACCGACGTCACCCGCGCCCGGCCGCTCAAGGCCAACGCCGGTCTCTGTTCGCCCGGCGTGAAACTCCACGGCTCGGGTTTCATCGTCACCCGAGCACAAGCCGCCATCCTCGGCCTTGGCCAACGCCAGGGCCTGGAGGCTCATCTCCGCCCCTATCGCAACGGCCGCGACCTCACCGGCCGAAGCCGCGACGCCTTCGTCATCGACCTGTTCGGCCTGGAGCGCGAGGAGGTCCGCGACCGGTTCCCGGAGGTCTATGTGCACTTGGTCGAGAATGTGAAGGAAGCGCGGGACGCCAGCGGCCGACTTGTCGGACGGGATGCCAATGCGCGCGCTGCATATCGCGATGGTTGGTGGATTTTCGGCGAACCACGAGGCGACTTGCGGCCCGCACTGGCCGGTCTGCCCCGCTACATTGCCACGGTGGAAACGGCCAAGCACCGCGTCTTCCAGTTCCTGGACGCCGCGATCATCCCAGATAACAAGCTGTTGGCTTTCGCGCTCGATGACGCGGCAGAGCTCGCCGTCCTAAGCTCCAGGGCGCATCGCACCTGGTATCTCGCCAACGCAGGCAAGCTGGGGGTCTACGACCGGGATGCGGTCTATGTGAAATCCCGCTGCTTCGACCCCTTTCCGTTCCCTGTCCTCGAAGACGATCAGCGCCGTCGCCTCCGCGCCGTCGGCGAGGCTCTCGACGCTCATCGCAAGCAGGTGTTGTCCGAGCATCCCGACCTCACCCTGACCGGGCTCTATAACTCGCTGGAGGCAAATAAATCCGGCGATCCGCTCAGCCCCTCCGATCAGGAAACGGCTCGCCGCGCCCGGACTGCCATCCTGAGAGAACTGCACGACGACATCGATCGCCAGGTCGCGGAAGCCTATGGCTGGGAGGCCGATCAAACCGATGCTGAAATCGTCGCGGCGCTAGCCTCGCTCAACCGCGCGCGCGGCGTCGAGGAGGCTCGCGGTCAGGTGCGCTGGCTGCGTCCCGGCTATCAGGCGCCGCGTTCTGGGCCCCGCCGTATCGGCAGGCCCGACACGCCGGACCTCGCACCGGCCAAAGGCGAACGCGCTCGCCGTCCAGCCTTCCCTTCGGACAAATACGAACAGCCGCTCGCGCTTCAGGCCGCGTTGGCCCAGGCCGCCGGTCCGGTCGGACCCGACGCCTTGGCTCGCGGCTTCAGCGGCGGCCTGCGCCTCAGACCGAAAATCGACCGCGTCCTGACGACCCTTCATCGCTACGGCCACGTCGAACGCCTGTCCGACGGCCGCTGGATCGCGGCTGGCCTCTAAACTCAGCCCGCCAGCGCCTCTTCGAACGCCCAGTCCAACCAGGGTGTCAGAGCCTCGACATCCGCCGTCTCGACCGTGCAACCGCACCAGATGCGCAGACCGGCTGGGGCGTTGCGGTGGCTCTCGATGTCGAAGGCCGCGCCCTCGTTCTCGACCAGCCTCTTCATCCCCTTGACGAAGGCCTGTCGCGCCGGCTCGGCCAGGCGGGTCACCCGCTCGTCGACGATCTTCAGGCACACGGAGGTGGTCGAACGGGTTTCCGGCCGCTCGGCCAGGAACTCGACCCAGGGCGTCCGCTCGACCCAGGCCCGCAGCGTTACGAAATTCGCATCGGTCCGCCGCACCAGCTCGGACAGCCCCCCGACGCCTTCCGCCCACTCCAAGGCGTCGATCCAGTCCTCGATGGTCCAAACCGAATAGGTGTTGATCATCTGGCCCTTGGCCAGGGCCCGGTCGAACCCGCGGGCGTCGCGCAGACGCAGCACCTTGGGCACGGGCCGGGGGGGAACGAACCCGTCCAGTCGCTCAACCGCCCGGGGCGACAGGGCCATGATCCCGATCCCGGCCTCGCCGCCGAGCGCCTTCTGGAACGACAGGGTCACCACATCCAGCCTGGCCCACGGCAGGCGTGTGGCGAAGGCGGCCGAGGTGGCGTCACAGATCGTCAGCCCCTCGCGATCCTCGGTGATGAAGTCCGCATTGGGCGCCCGCACTCCTGAGGTCGTGCCGTTCCAGGGGAAGACCAGGTCCGCCTTGGGATCGATCAGGCTGGTGTCAGGCCATCCGCCCCAGGGCGCCTCCAGCACCTCGGGGTCCAGCCCCAGGTGGTCGCGCACATCGGTCGCCCATTGCTGTCCGAAGTTCTCGAAGGCCAGCACCTGCACCGGCCGCGCCCCCAACATCGACCACAGGGCCGCCTCGACCGCCCCGGTGTCGGACGCGGGCGTATAGATCAGCACGTAGTCCTCAGGGACCTCCAGCACCCGCCGGGTCAGCTCCAGTCCGTGGGCGAACCGCGCCACGACCTCGGGCGCCCGGATGCCCCGGCCAAGTAAGGCGTGCGGCAGGGACTGCGACGACCACCCCGGCCGCTTCGCCGTCGGCCCGGATGAGAACCACGGCCGCGCCGGCTTGACGGTCGGCTTCACCGCCACGGCGCGTAGGGCTTCTTATCGCGCATCTGCTCGGCGAGCTTCGTCAGCGCCTCG
The DNA here is from genome assembly GCA_023386645.1 of Pseudomonadota bacterium. GTDB lineage: Bacteria > Pseudomonadota > Alphaproteobacteria > Caulobacterales > Caulobacteraceae > Brevundimonas. The sequence goes on along the minus strand of JAEWJI010000029.1, from coordinate 22,503 downwards.
TCGCCGCCCTCCGGCAACACGATCATGATCCTAGCCAGCAGGTCGCCTCGCCGCCCGTTAGCGAAGGCTCCGCGCCCCTTCAGCCTCAACACCTGGCCGGAGTTGGATCCCCTGGGGATGGTCATGGAAACGGTGCCCTCGGGCGTCCGCACCGGCGTCTTGCCGCCGAGCACCGCGTCATACAGCGAGACCGGCAGGTCCATGGTCAGGTCCGCGCCTTCGCGCTTGAACAGCGGGTGAGGCGCGATCTTCAGCTCGATCAGGGCGTCGCCCGCCTCGCCGCCCCGCCCCGGCGCGCCCTGGCCCTTCAGCCTCAGGGTCTGGCCGTCCGACGCGCCCTTCGGGATCGCCACGTCCAGCGTTCGTCCATCGGAAAACTGGATGCGCCGGGTCGCGCCCGAGATGGCGTCCTCCAGACTGACCTCCAGGGTCGCGCGCACGTCTTGTCCGCGAGAGAAGCCGCCTCGCGACGACCCGCCACCGCCGAACCGGCCGAAAAGGGCTTCCAGGTCGATGTCGTCGAACGCCGTCCGGCCGCCGGGACCGCCCTCGGTTCTGAACCCGAACGGTCCCCCGCCCGGCCCCTGGCCGCCGGGCCGAAAGCCGGCGTACTGCTCGCGTCCGTCTGCGTCGATCTCGCCACGATCGAACTTCGCCTTCTTCTCGGCGTCGCCCAGGATGTCGAAGGCGGCGGTTACGCGCTTGAACCGATCCTCGGCCGTCTTGTCGCCGGGATTCTTGTCGGGATGCAGGTCCTTGGCCAGGCGTCGAAACGCCTTCTTGATCTCGTCAGCGCTCGCGCCCCTCGAAACCCCCAGTTCCTTGTAGGGATCGCCCGCCACCCGGTTTCTCGCTCCTGTCGACTCGTTGACCTTGCGTCTCCAACCGTCAGTTAAGCGATGCGCCGGGCGAAGCAACGCCTGTCATGCGAGCGTGAGCGACAGCCGCGCCTCGACGCCCCAGCCGAAACTCTCGCCCCACTGGGCCACCCTGGCCTCCGCGCTATCCAGCCCGTTCGGAAACGCCGAGGCCAGTTCGTCTCCCGACCACCCACCCGCCAGACCCTCGACCGCCTTTTCGATCCGCACCTCGTCGCCCAGGTTGAGGGTCAACCGGAACAGCCGGGGATCGACCTCCGCCGGCTCCCGGTCCCACACGTCACCGCTCCGCCTCGGTCGTGGCAGCCAGGACAGCTCGAGGTCGCTCCCATTCCATCGCGCCGTTAGTCTCGCCGGGCTCCATGGACGGTCGACCACGCCTCGGGGCGTGAACCCAACCTCCGTGAAGCGGGCCCCGCCCGGCGGCAGGCCTTCCGGCCCCGCCCGCACAATCAGGGGCAGACCCCGCTCCTCGACCGAGAGCCGAACGGACGCCAGCGCCCCGTCCAGCACCACGACCCGTGCGCCCGTGTCTGCGCCCAAGGCGGCTTCGTCCTCCGTCCCCTGTTGACCGCGCAGCAGTCCGGTGAGTCTCCATTCGCCCTGTCCGATCAACTGAGCCTGCCGGAACTGAACGACCTCCCACCCGCCGACCACCTCGACCGCAACGGCGTTGGCGCCGCCCAGCACGGCCAGCCGCGACTGGCTCTGCGGCGCCCCGCCCTCCAGCGTGACCACCAGTTGGCTCACCTCGTCCCAGCGATCGGGCCGTCCGGGCGCCAGGGCCGTCGTCAGCCGGCCAACGGTCGCCGGCCTCGCCGCCCGGCCGCGCTCGGTCAGCGTCTCTGCATCCGGCCCCGCATGCACCGCCACCGGCGACCACGGCTCAGCGGCCGCAGCCGCGAACACGCCCCCGTCCTCGCCGCTCGCGAGCGGCGGAAGGTCCAGCAGGACGACAAAGGGCGCTCCCGGGGTCATCGGCGGCTCGGTCGGCCGCCATTCCATGGGGGCCTCTCGGGGCAGGACGCGCACCTCGGGCCGCAGCACCGCGCGCGGCCGCTCGTCCAGGGCGACCTGTTCGACGCGCCACAGACCTTCTCGCTCCGACAGGGTGACCACATCCCCCGCCTCGATCCGAAGAGCCGCCAGCGGCCCCAGCCCGACGGTCACCCGCTCACGCGCGCCCCCGCTCTCCCGCGCCCGTTCGGCCACGGCCTCCGCCGTCCCCGGTCCGCAGACGACGGGCAGGTCGATGTCCACCACCCCGCCCTCGCCCGGCCCGCGCGCGGTGGCCGATCCGGTCTGATAGTCCGCCCCCTCGGCGATGTAGCGCACCCGCGCCTGCCCCGGTGCGGGCTCGAGCGTCCGCTCGGCGTCCAGATCGAAGCCCGCGTCGCCGATCGTCCGATCGTCCGGCCCAAGCTCCAGCGCCTCCACCGGCGCGCCAAGGAACACCAGCCGCCCGTCCTGCTCCGCCGGGATCAGGTCCAGCGCCGGCAGCAGCGCCTCCACCGCGTCCCGCGTCCGCATCGGACGGTCGATGACGAAGCCCACGGCCTCGGCGTCCGTCAGCTCGATCCGATAGTCGTCCTCGGTCAGCCCGCCACGCCGAAGGGTGGCGGCCAGCAGGTCGCCCGCGTCGCCGTTCATCCGGCCATTCAGCCAGTGGCCCGTCCGCCACGCGCCGACGTCAGCCCACAGATCCTTTCGCGCCGGAAAAGCCGGATAGGGCCGCGCGTCCCAACACCAGACGTCCGCCCCTTCCAGCATTCGCCCGTCGTAGAGGCCAGACGGTGGGTTGTTTTCAGGGTCCTGGTAGTGGCGCAGCACCGCCTCCAGCATCCGGCGCTGCATCCGGTCGTCGCGCACGCCCGTCGAAAAGGGCGGCAGGAAGCTTTCGGCGCTCTTGGGATCGAGGAACAGGTTCGGCGCATTGCCGCCACGGTCGACCGCCGCGCACCCGACCTCGGTCAGGCGGATCGGCTTCATCCCCGGAACCCAGGCCGTGGGCTCAACCTCTCGCATCCCGCCCGGCCGGTCGTGGTGCGCATGACTCCACCATCCGGCCAGGTCCTTGTTGCGGAACACCCAGTCCTCGCCGTGCGCCGTGTCGATGATTGGACTACGGACCTGCGCGGCCCGGTCCTCGACCGAGGCGTAGAACCAGTCGAACCCCTCCGCGCCCGCGACCTGGGCGGCCAGATAGGTTCGGCTGGACGCCGCCGGATAGGCTTCGGCGTCGATTCCGCCTTCTTCCTCGCGCCAGTCGCCCATCGGCGGGTACCAGTCGATCGCCACATGATCGATCGCCGGATCGGCCCACAGCGGATCGAGGTGAAAGATCACGTCGCCCGAACCGTCGGCTGGTTGGTATCCGAAGTACTCGGACCAGTCGGCCGCGTAGGATAGCCTGACCTCCGGCCCCACGATCGCCCGGCACTCCGCCGCCAGCGCCCGCAGCTCCGCCACCGCCGGAAAGTCGCCGTCCGCATCTCGCGTCCAGGTCAGCCCGCGCAGCTCAGACCCGATCAGCAGCCCGTCCGCGCCCGCCTCGGCCGCCAAAGCCGCATAGTGCAGCGCCTGCCGCCTCAGGCCCCAATCGCTCGGCCCGCCGAACACGGCCGCCACATCGGCTACCGCGTCCGCTCCATTTCGCCCGGTGATCCGCCCGCGCCACGGATAGGCCGCCTGCCTCTCGCCGCCATAGGGGTCCGGCAGGTCGTTGTCCGCTGGCACGTCCATGAAGACGAAGGGATAGAGAGTCACCTCCAGACCCCGCGCCTTCAGGGCCGCGATAGCCTGTTTCACAGTCTGGTCCGAAGGCGTGCCGCCATAGGCCGGCCGCCCGTCCACCCGCGACACCAGATGCGCGTCCTCGCGCGTCATCCCCGCGACGCCCCACTCCAGCGGCTCGGTCGCCTTGTCCCGCCGCTCGACGCCCGGCCGCACCCGGCATTCGGCGGCCCGGAGATCGTCGCCGAACCAGCCCACCACCAGGCTGACCCGCTTCAGATACGGACACTGCGCCTTCAACTGGTCGACCGACACCAGCAGGTCCGGCCGTCCCTCGCCGTTGTTGACGTTCTCGCTGATCGTCCGCGTCAGGCCCACGCGTCGGAACACCGGCTCGGTCGCCAGGGTGAACTCCCCCGCCCCAGGGATCAGACACACGCCCTCGACAAGCTCCTCCAGCGCCTCTGGACCGCCCTCGGGACGCCGGAACACCTCGAAGCTCAACTGCGGCGGCCGGTCACCGAACGGGCCCAGCGCCAGGTCCTCGAACACCACATAGGCCGTGCCGCGATAGGCCGGCGCGTCCTGTTCGACCGCCTCGATCAGCGGATCGGGGGTCTGGTCCTCGGTCCCGCGATGCACCCGCATGGTCACCGTGGCCAGGTCAAGCGGCCGCCCGTCCGCCCACACCCGCCCGATCCCGTTGATCGGCCCCTCGCAAACCGCCACCGCGAAACTCAGCGAATAGGCGTGGTCCACCGTCTTCGGCCCGCCCTTGCCGCCGGCGCTCTCGTTTCGTCGCTCCAGGAACCGCGCGGCCCAGATCACCTGGCCCGTCACCCGCGCGCGACCGAAGGCGCAGGCCATCGGCGCGCCCTCGGCCGACGATTGGATCCGCAAGGTCTCCAGCCTAGGCCCTCGCTGTCGGGCCGGCGTGAGCGCGCCGACCACGGCCCGGTCCGCCATTCCGCCCAGGGCCGCGCCCAGCGCCTGCCCCGCGCCACCGCCGATCGCGCCGCCGACGGCGCCCAGAACCACCTGCGCCAAGCCTCAGCCCTCCACGTCGGGCCAGGTAAAGGCGGCGATGCACCGTCTCGCCCACCACGGCCCCATCCAGCTCTCGACCACCGCCCGGCCCCAGTAGGCGTGGATCATCCTGCGCTCCGGTGCTCCGATCGCGCTCAGGATCGCGCAGTGCTTGGCGGGCGCCCCTTCGACCATCCGGAACAGCAGCACGTCGCCCGGCCGCGCGTCCTCCACCGCGATCCGCCTCAGCCAACGCCCCGCCGCTTCCAGCAGGGTCTCGCGTCCCCCGACCTCGGCCCAGTTGGCGCTATAGGGCCCGACCGCCTCCGGCTCCGCGCCAACCACCGCCCTCCAGACCCCGCGCACCAACCCCAGGCAGTCCGCCCCCTCGCCCCTCTCGCTCGCCTGATGTCGGTAGGGCGTCTGAAGCCAGGTCCGGGCCGCCGCCAGCGCGGCCTCCCGGACGCTCACCGCCGGCTCCCGCCGTCATGGGTCCCGCCGCCCACCGGATGGACCGTCAGGAAATCGTCGCCCGGAATGTCAGGAAATCCGCGAAAGTTCAGCCCATTGCCGAACACCGCCCGGCACGTCGCCCACCGCTTGTCGCAGACCGCGTCCGAGCCTTCGTCCAGCTCCACCCCGCACCGCGCGTCGCCCAGAATGGCGTCGCAGGCCCGGCCGTAGGTCCGCCCCACCACCCGCTCCAGCGCCGCCATCGGCCCGTCAAGCCCGGCCCGAAAGGCCTCTCCCTCGCACCACACCTTGCTCACGGTGGACACCGACAGCCGCACCCTCAGGTCGGGCCGGTCCCAGTCGACCCGCCACAGCTCCACCCGCGCCCCGTCCCACAGGCCGGCGGCCAAGGCCGCCTCGGTGATCGCCGCGTCGTCCAGCACACCCGCCGCCGCGACCGTGCCAGGGCTCAATCCCTCGCCGCCCGACGCCGCTCCGGCGGTCCACCCGCTTCCCGCCCGACAGACCACGCCTTCGACGGTCAGATCCCGGTCATGATCGGTGAACCCGAAACTCGCCCCATCCGCCCGCCTGACCACCCAAGCATGACACATCGTCGCCGCCCCGCCCTCGATGCGGTCGGCCAGTTCGTCTGGGATGTCGCGCATGGTTCAGACCCTGACCTCGATCAGCGGAACCGCCGCCATCCGCCCCGCGCCAAAACTCTCCAGCGTCACATCCAACCGGTCGGTGTCGAACCGCACCGGCGTGTCGAACAGGAACCCAGCCGTCACCGCCTGACCCGCGTCGGGCGGCTGGAAGATCCGCACCGTCCCGGTCAGCGGATCGACATCGAAATCCTCGTCCGGAACCAGCTCGGCTCCCGCCACCGCCACCCGCACCGACCCGACGACAACCTTGGCGATCCGCCGCTTGAACCCGCCGTAATCCTTGATCAGGCCGAAGCTGGTCGCCGCGCCGTTCCCCGTCGCGATCCGCTGGTCCAGCGGGCCAGGCGTCGCTGATGGGACGCACGACTTGAAGTCCGCGAAGTCCCGGAACCGGAACCCATGCAACCGCCCCCGCCGCGCCTCGAAGAAGGCCGTCAGCTCCGCCATGTCATCCAGCGAGCGCAGGTTGGCCCCGATCAGATACCGCCTGCGTCCCTCAGCCCAGGGCGTGGAGCGCCGCTCGAAGCCCGACGCCAGGGTCGCGACCTCCGTTCGCCGCTCCACCCCGCCCGTGGACCCGAACGCCAACCGCGCTGGCAGGCTGACGTCATGAAAACTCATGCCTCACCCCCGCACGATGCCTTGTCATCCCCGCGAAAGCGGGGACGCGCTGGCAGGCTCACCTCATGAAAGGCCATGTTCAGTCTCTCTCACTTGTTAGGCGAGCGCCGCTCGTTCATGGTCACGCTTGGAAAGGCCGGCGCGGGCCGGCCCTCGACAGGGGAGCGACACTCATGCGCGGCGAGATTCTCAGCTTCGACGAAACCACGGGCACCGGCCTGATCTCCGGCGACGACGGCCAACGCTACGGCTTCTCGCGCTCCAGCCTGGCCCAGCCCGGCTCGGTGCGCGCGGGCCAGCGGGTCGATTTCGTCGGCTCGGGCTCGGAGGCTTCTGAAGTCATGATCCTGGGCGGCGTCGGCGGGACCCCGGGCGTCGCCGGTTCAGGCGGGGACGGCATCGACTGGAAGAACCTGTTCATCAGCTTCAACGGCCGCATCCGCCGCTCGCACTTCTGGATCGCCTGGCTGATCCTGCTGGTCGGCGGCTTTATCCTCGGCCTGATCCCGATCCTCGGGACCATCCTCGGCCTGGTCCTCATCTGGCCGAACCTGGCCATTCAGGTGAAGCGCCTGCACGACATGGGTCATACCGGCTGGTTGGTGGCCATTCCTTGGGTCGCCAACATCATCGGCTTCGGCGTGATGATCAGCACCGTCGGCCTGACCGCCTTCATGAACATGAGTGCGCTCGAGAACGAGGACCCCGCCGCCGTCATGGCCATCGTGGGGCCGGTGCTGGGCATCTTCGGCCTGCTGTTCCTGGTCAACGTCGCCTTCCTGCTCTGGATCGGCCTGATGGAAGGCCAGAAGGGCGACAACAAGTACGGCCCCAACCCCAAGGGCGAATAAGCCTCACCAAATCGTCCTCCCCCGCCCCTTCGCGGGGGAGGGGGACCACGAAGTGGTGGAGGGGGCGGTCCCAGACACCGGCGCTTGCTGTCGCCCCCTCCACCCCGCTTCGCGCGGTCCCCCTCCCCCGTTCGCTACGCTCCTGGGGAGGATCAGACCCTCCGCGCCCCCAGCATCACCGCCCGCGCCAGCGCCTGCGCCACCTGCGCCTCCGACCGAAGCAGCGCCTGAACCCCGCCGTCGACGCGGACGTTCACCGTCACCGCGCCCACGCCAGGCGTCTCCACCACACCCGCTGAGGCCGGCCGGAACACCTCCGGCCCCCGCTCTCCGACCAGATAGGCCGAACCGGCCGTTACCGGCCCGCCGTCCGCCCGCGTTCCGCCGAACAGGCCGCCGACCGCCGCCGCGATCGCGCCTGAGAGCCCGCCGCCCTTCGCTCCCGCGGCCGCGTTCACGGCCCCCAGCACCGCGCGCGCGAGTTCCGCCAGCGTCACCTCACCGTCCGCCGCCGCCCGCGCCAGCGACCGCGTCAGGCTCTCGCCGGCGCGCCCGAACGCATCCTCGATCGCCAGCGCAGCCCGCTCCGCCGGCTCGCGCAGTCCCTCCAGGGCGGCCGCCGCCTCCGCCGCTCGCGCCGGCACTCCATCCAGCGCATCCGGCCTGAAATCATCACTCATCCGGCCACGCCTCCTGCATCTTCACCAGTTCGTCGCGGCTCATCGGCCGCACGCCCTCGGGCCGCTCGGTCATCATCCGCCACTCCCTGACCGACAGCCGCCAGAACGCCTCGGGCCCCACCCCAAGCGCCAGCGCGGCCCGCATCATCGCGCCCCAGTCCATCCGCTCAGACCGAGGCGGCGAACGCCCGCGCCACGCCTTCCGCCGCCACGCGCGGCTCCGCGCGTTCGGCCAGCGCCGGATCCTCGCCCCCGCCCCGCAGCAAGGCGCCCAGCACCACCACCAGGTCCCGCGCCGACAGCGTCCGCATCCGCTCCGCCAGCCCGCCGATCCCATCCGCCCCCAGCGCCCCCTCGATCTCCGCCAGGGCCCCGAGCGTCAGGCACAGCCGCCGAGGCGCGCCCGCCAGGTCGACCGAAACCTCGCCACGCATGGTGTTCATTCGGATATCCTCCCCGGAGCGGAGCGAACGGGGGAGGGGGACCGCGAAGCGGTGGAGGGGGCGAGCCACGCGCTCGGCGCCCAATACCCACCACCCAGCCCAGCTTCCGCCCCCTCCACCATGCTCCGCATGGTCCCCCTCCCCCGCTTCGCGGGTGAGGACAGACGCTAAACCGCCGCGAACCCCACCTGCCCTGCGCTCGCCAGGCTGATCGCGAAGGTCGCCTCGCCTTCGTGCTCGCCGGCGTATTCCAGCGCCGCCACCAGGAACGGCCCCTCGATCACGCCGAAGTCCGGCACGATGATCCGCCACGTCCGCGCCGCCTGGGCGAAGAAGGCCTCGCGGATCAGGGCGTCCGACGCCGCGTCGCGAAACACCCCCTGCCCCGACACCGCCGCCGCCCTCACCCCCGCGCCGGCCAGCAACTCGCGCCACCGCCCGGCCGAGTCTCCGTCCGTCACATCCACCGAACGCGCATTCAGCGACAGCGTCCGCGCCCTCAGGCCCGCCACCGTCGTGAATACTTCCGAGGACGCGCCGTCCCCGATCTTCAACAGCATGTCCCTGCCGGGTTGAGCCGCCATCACATCTCCTCCGTCACCGCCCGCAGGCGAACCACCGCGTACGTCCTGTGCCGATCCTCGGCGCGGAACACGTCGGTGAACACCGCCCTCAGATTCACCGTCCTCAGTCCGTCGCCTTCCAGCGTCGCCTCGTGCAGTCGCGCCCGCACCGCCGCCGCCACCGCACGCGCCTCCTCCGTCCCGCCGAAGCGCGACACGCAGGTCAGGGTCAGCCGGTGCTCGATCCCGCAGCCTTCCGCCGCCACCGGCCGGCTCTCGCCGCGACCGATCAGCAGGTGCGGACACGCCGCCTGCGCCGGCGGCTCGTCCCAGATCCTCGCCGGCTGCCCCAGCAGCGCCTGCAACGTCTCGTCGCCCCGCAGGTGCGCGATCAGCGCCGCCTGCAGCGCGCCCTCATGATCCGTCATCGCGCCCGCTCCAGGCTGATCTTCACCCGCCCCGGCCGCCCGGGCTCGCCGTCGACGCCCACGATCCGCCAGTCCGCCCCGCCGAAACGCAGCATCCGGCCTTCGCTCAGGCGTGGATCGGCCCGCGCCCCGGCCGTCGCGATCTCCTCGGACCGTGTCACACCCGCTTCCGTCGCCTCGCGCCTGCGCCGCGCGCCCAGCGCCAGCCACACGGCCCCCAGGAGCTCGTAGCTCACCGTCCGCCCGCCCTGCGGCGTCTCCGCCTCCACGGGCTCCAGCAGCCAAAAGGCGGGCGCTCAAGTAGCTCGAAGGGCGATAGCGGCCCGAGGAGGGAGGCCTCACAGCCGCACCACGCGATACGGCGCAATCCAGGCCTCGACCGGCGCGATCGGCATCTCTGCCTCGCCCCGCTCATAGCCGCGCAGGCACAGCATCAGCACCGCCAGCCTCAGCGGCGCGGCCGAGGTCGAGGTCAGGCTCAACCCCACCTCCCCCTCCACCCGGGCCCGCGCCGCGTCGATCAGCGTCTGGATCAGCTGATCCTCCGCATCGTGCTCGACGCGCAGGAACAGCTTCGCCTCTGTCAGCGAGACAGGTGCGGTCATATCAACCTCGATGTCTGGACCCCTCTCCCGGCGGGAGAGGGCTTGAGCACACGACCGCTCAGCGGTCGTTCTCGTGCGAAAGGGTGAGGGGCTCAGGTCGAAACGGGTTGGCCGCCGAAACCCCTCACCCGTTCGCGCCAGGACGACGGCTGTCGCCGCCGTGCGCGAACTCCCTCTCCCGCCGGGAGAGGGAGCCGTGACGCATCAACTCACCGCGAACTTCATCACCTTGCCGCTCGGCGACCTACGTCGCGCTGAACTTCATCACCTTGATCGCATCGAAGTTCTGCACTCCGCCGCCGACCCGCTTCGTCGTGTAGAACAGCACATAGGGCTTGGCCGAATACGGGTCCCTCAGCACCCGCACCCCCGCGCGATCCACGATCAGATACCCCCGCTGGAAGTCGCCGAACGCGATCGACAGGCTGTTGGCCGCGATGTCCGGCATGGTCTCGATCTCGGTGACCGGATAGCCCAGCAGGCTCGCCGTCTCCCCCATCCGCCCCGGCGGCGACCAGATATAGTTGCCGTCCGCGTCCTTGAACTTGCGCACGGCCGAGACCGTCTTGCGGTTCATCACGAACCGCCCGTTCGGCCGGTACTGGGCCTTGGGCGCATAGATCAGATCGATCAATCGGTCGGTCGGGTTGGTGGACGAAAACGCCCCCGCCGCGCCCGACGCCACATAGCCGATCTCGCCCCACGCCTGGCTGGCGTCCGCCACCGTGGTGTAGCTCAGGAAGCCCTTGGGCTTGTTAGTCCCGTCGCCGGTGACGAAGGCCTGGGTCTCCTGGGCCGCGAAGGCGTCCTCGACCTCGGCGGCCAGCCATTCGTCCAGGTCGATCAGGGCGTCGTCCAGCAGGTTCTGCGTCGCCGCCGGGCTGGCGTAGAGATCGGCCGACGGAAACTCCAGCAGCGCCAGGGTCGCCGGATCCATCTCCGGCCGCGCGGCCGTCTCCGCCACCCAGCCCGAGGCCACGCCCGCGGTCGACACCGGCTTCCTGAACACGCCCGAGCCCACCGTTCGCACCGTCGCGATCTCGCGCATCGGCGACACGGCCATCAGCCGCCGCTCGATCGCCCGCTCGGTCTCGGGCGGCACCACATAACCGCCCGAGTTCGCCGCCGACGACAGCCCCGATTTCACCTCCAGGCCGAAGCCGGAGCCCGCCCTCAGATAGCCGCCGAACGCCGCCTTCTGCTCGGGCGAGCTCGCCGGCGTCACCGGCACGGCGGTCCCATCCAGGTGCGGCCGTCGCGCCTCGCTCAGCGCCCGGTCCAGCCGCGCCTGCGCCTGCCCGACCGCCTGGTCGATCCGCGCCACCTTCTCCTCCAGCAGCACATCCGCCGCCGCCTTCTTCTCGATCTCGTCCAGCCGCGCGTCGTTGGCGCCTTTGAACGCCTCGAACGCCGCCATCATCTCGCGCAGCACCGCGTGCGCCTCGGGCGAACCCGAGCCGGTAAGGGTCTCAGTCATCTTGTCTCCTGTTTGAACCTACGCCGTCGCCGACGGGCGACACGTCTTCAGCCGCGGCGGAACCGCGCTCCCGGCAGCATTGGGAAGGTCACCACCGACACCTCCCACAGTTCCACCTGGCTCAGCACCCTCAGCCGCCCATCCCGCCGCGCCCGCACGCTGCGAAACCCGATCGACAGCCCGTCCAGCGCCCCGGCTCTCGCGAGCGCCCCCGCGAACCGCGCCTCGGGCGACCAGTCCAGGATCCGGCCCCGGACCCGCAGGCCGCGCTCGTCCTCGGCGATCTCGTCCCAGACGCCGACCGGCGCCCGCGCCTCGTGCTGGTGCAGCATCCGCACCCCCGCCGCGCCGGTGCGCGCGAGGCTCTCGGCGAAACACCCGCGCGCCGCCACGTCCCCGTCCAGGTCCGCCACGCCCCACAGAGAGGCGTAGCCCTCGATCCACAATCCTCCTCCATTGGGGGAGGGGGACCCCGAAGGGGTGGAGGGGGCTAACCGCACGCGCCGCTCTAACCAGCCCCCCTCTGGCGGCTCACGCCGCCTGTCTCCCCCCAGCGGGGGGAGATCAAGGACCCTCCTCACCGCCCCCGCTCCAGCCGCGCCTCGATCCGGTTCAGGGTCGCGCGCGTGGCCGCCCCCTGCTCCTCCAGCCGCGCCAACCGTTCCGCCACCAGCCGCTGCTCGCCGACCCGTTCCTCCAGCGTCGCGATCCGCGCCGCCGCTCCGCCGGCCCACATCAGGCCGCCGATGGTCTGCACGGCCAGCGCCACGGCCAGGGCCGTCGCCAACCGCTTCATCTCGTCGCTCATTCTCCCACCCCCGCCATCCGCCGGCGCTCCTCGTCGGTCAGGAACCCCGCCGCACCGATCCGCGCCCACAGCGCATCCCGCTCGGGCTGCAAGGCCGCCACCGCGTCCAGGTCCGGCTCGATCCGCACATCGCTGAAGCGCCCGTCCAGCCATCCGGTCAACGCCCCCGCCGTCTTCCTCACCAGCGGGATCACCGTCCCGCGCCAGAAGGCGACATTGGCCTCGCGATAGTTGGCGTAGGTCGCGTCCCCGGGGATGCCCAGCAGCTGCGGCGGAACCCCGAAGGCGAGCGCAATCTCCCGCGCCGCCGCGTGCTTGCCCGCGATGAAATCCATGTCCGCCGGCGTCAGGCTCATGGGCTTCCAGTCCAGCCCGCCTTCCAGCAGCATCGGGCGTCCGGCGTTGGCCGCGCCCGCGTGCGCCTCGGTCAGCTCCGCCTTCAGCGCGTCGAACTGCTCGGCCGTCAGCCGCTCCCCGTCCCGCGCCCCATAGACCAGAGCCCCGCTGGGCCGCGCCGCATTGTCCAGCAGCGCCTTGTTCCAGGCGCCGGACGCATTGTGCACGTCGATGGCGTCGGCCGCCGCCTCCAGGGGCGAGAATCCATAGTGGTCGTTGGTCGGATGAAACAGCCTCAGATGCATGACCGGCAGCCAGCCGTCCGCCTGGCGCGCGATCCGCACCGCGCCCGCGTCGCCGCCATACTCATAGGCCTCGGGCCAGCCGTGCCGCCCCGGAACCACCTTCACCCGGTCGGGCCTCAGCGCCCAGAGCTCTTCCGGCGACTCATCGCCGGCCGCCTCCACATAGGCGTTGCCCGCCGTCTGCAGGCCGCCATAGACCGCCTCCATCAGCTCCGGCCCGGACTGCTCGGGGTTCGGCTTGTCCAGCAGCCGCGCGACCGGATGATCCTGCGTCCGCACACCGCCTTCGAACACCGCGAAGGGCGTCGAGGCGGCCGCCTCCGCGATCATCCGCACGCAGCGATAGGCCACCGGATTGCGCCCGAACCCCTGCTCGGCCAGGTCGCGATAGTTGCGCGGCGTCCAGCGCGGCCGGCCGACGCCGGTCAGGGCGATCACCGGCCCCGCCCGGCTCACCTTGGTCTCGGGCGCACTCACGCCGGCCTTGCGGCCGAACGGCCAGGGCAGGGTCGCCATCGGCGTCTCCTCCAATTTCGATGTCTCGCAAGCCGGGATCAGCCCAGCCGCACCCGCCGCACGTACGACCCGACCCATGGCCGCCCGCTCGAGGCGCCAAAGGCGAACAGGCCCGGATCGGCCAGGCTGGACCGCGCGATCACGGTCCGTTCGGCCTCGCCCCAGTCCACCGTGATCGTCTGCTGGCCGTCCGCCAGGCCGACGGAGATCTCGTCGCCCCCCCGCGTCGCCCCCGAGCCGCTGGTCACGATCGCCGAGCTCGGCTGGCTCCCGGCCTCCGACTGGGCCCCGACGGCCAGGAAGCTCCCCGTGCTGGTCGAGACCTGAGCGATGCCTTCCGCTCCGGTCGCCAGCGGGAACAGCCCCCCGACGGGAGACGCGCCCGAGCTGGTGCAGACCCCCGCCAGCCAGGCGCGCACCCAGCCGCCGGCCACGGCCTCCACGCCCGCGCTCGCCGGCGATCCGCCGCTGGCTGTCACCGACCCGGTCCCGCTCAGCAGCAGATTGACGTAGGGGGTGACCGCGAACCTCGGGCTGGGCAACAACAGCTGCACCCGGCTGGTCGACCCCGCCTTCAGCAGGACCGAGACGACATAGGTCGTCCCCGCGGTCATCGTCGCGCTCGGCATGAACAGATAGTGCTGGGCGTTGGTCCCGTCGGCGGTGAACAGGGCCGCGCCCGTGCCGCCAAGCGGATCGGCCTGGCCCGGCGTCTTCGTCCCCGCTCCGACCGACCAGCCCGCGTTGGACGGGGTCCAGCTCCAGGGCGCCAGATTGGTCGAGGCCGCCTCGATCAGCAGCCCCCTTCCGGTGACCCGCGCCGAGCCGCTCGCGAACGCCGCCAACGACCCGTCCGCCTGCCGGGCCGTGCCCGCTCCGCTCCGCGAAAAGCTCCCGCCCGAGACTGTCAGGGCGCTCGCCAGGTCGGGCTGGACCACCCCTGCCGCAACATAGGCTCCGGTGGCGAAATCCAGCACCGTCTCGGGCGCCGAGGCCATGCGGCCCGCCGCCCTCACGGGCCCCAGGTCGATGCCCAGCATCAGTCGAACAGGGCCAGGATGTGCGACGCCGTGGTCCCGGTCGCCAGCACCCGCTTGGCCTGCACCGCCACATAGCCGACCGGATGGTTCTTCAGCGTCACCGCCTCCGATCCGCCCGCTGGGATCAGCCTCAGGTCGCCCGCCCCGCCGACATACAGCGCCTTGGCCACGTCCTGCAGGTTCGTCTCATCGCTGGGCGTCACCACCCCCGCCCGCCGCGCAGGCCCCTGCGCGCTCGGTGCGCGGCTGGAATAGATGTCAGTCATCGTCGTCTCCATTGCTTATCCTCCCCCGTCCTTCACGGGGGAGGGGGACCATCCGGAGGATGGTGGAGGGGGCGAACGGTACGGCCGGAGCCCAACCCTGCCCCGCAGCCCTCACAGCAACCGCACGCTCGGCGGTCCCGCGTTTCGCCCCTGCATCAGTTCGGTCAGCGCCCAGACCAGGGCGTCGGCCCGGTCCGGGCTGGCCCCGCCGCCTCCTCCGCCGCCGAGCGCCATCAGCTCCTCCTCCAGCGCGGGGAAGGCGTCGCAGTGGATCACCCGCCCCTGTTCGTAGAGGGCCGCCACTGGCTCGGCCCGCACCCGCTTGCCGCGCGAGGCGTGAACCGTCTTCACCCGCACCGAGCCGCCCGCCTGGTTCAACAGGGCGCGCACCATCTCGCCGCCCTGGTTGGCCTCCGCCACGATCAGGTTCGCCCCGAACTCCACCGCCGTCTCGACCGCGCGGGTGGCCCAGCCGTTCGGCGACAGCCCCCGGATCGACCGGTCCGCCAGGACGAAGGCCATCCGCCCGTACCGCCCCGCCACCACCAGGCCGCAGGCGTCGCCATGCGCGCTGGCCGGCGGATCGACGGCCAGCACGATCTTGTCCAGCATCGGCGGCCGCGCCCCTCGCGCCCGCGCCAGATCCTCGGCCCGGAACAGCGCGCCCTCGGTCTCGACGATCAGCCCCTCCAGCTCCTGCGCCTCCAGCCGGGTCCCGCCATAGAGCGCCCGCAGGTGCTCCAGGAAATCCGGGGCCAGGTGGGTGGCGTTCGCCATCGTGCCCGCCCGGCTCACCCGGGTCCCGGGGTCGGCGATCAGGCGTTTCAGCGCGGTCATCGGCCGGGGCGTGGTCGTCACCACCAGCCTGGGATCGGAGCCCAACCGCAGCCCCATCCTCAGGTTGGCCATCACCGCCTCCGGCCTGCGCCAGGCGCAGAACTCGTCGGCCCAAGCCGCATCGAACTGCGGTCCCCTCAGACTGTCCGGATCCTCCGCCGAGAAGGCGTAGGCGACCGAGCCGGAGGGCCAGACCAGCCTGCGCCGGCTCGCCTCCCAGGTCGGCCGATGATTGTCCTCCGGCAGGGCCATCAAACCGGCCGGCCCGTCGATCATCACCTCGCGCACGTCGTGGAGCGCCGGCCCCACCAGCGCGAACACCCTGTTCTTGTTCCGCGCCGCTTCAGTGATCCAGTGTGAACCGGCGAATGTCTTCCCCGCCCCACGGCCCCCTAACAACACCCAGGTTTTCCAGGCCGTCAGAGGCGGCGACTGGTGGTCGTGCAGAGGGTGGGCCGCCCTCAGCTTCGACCTCAACTCGCTCGCCGGCAGGGCCTGCACCCAGGTCCTGGCGTTCCAGCCCAGCGACCATGCGATCCATGCGGGACTGAAGTTCGTCGCGAAGGCGCTGCTCCGTTTCCGGGTCCATCGGCTCCCAGCCGTCCCCGTCCCCCTCGTCTTCCCCACCCATTCCGCCCCCGACCGTTTCAACCGCAGGCGAGAGGGCGCTGTTCGTCAGGACGGCCTTGGCCAGAAGGGTCGCCGCCTTGGCGATGCTCTCCGTCTGCTTCAGGTCGCCCGTCGGCGCGTTCGCCCTGATGGTCGCGGCTGTCGTCTCCTCCAGCCACGGCGCCAGCATGTCGAAAATCGCCCGGGCATGTTCCCCGCCCGCCCCGCTCAAACCGCTTCTTCCCGCCATGCCTGAACAGTAAGGCGCCAGCGTCATAGGGGGCGCAGAACGGCTCGAGAAACGCATCGGCGCTGATTTCATTGGCCGATTTCGGCCCAGCGACCGGATCATCGTCGACTTGCGCCCGTATTCCGGGCCTCAGCCGCGCTCCTGGGCCCACTCCGGCGCCTCGAAATCCAGCGCGTCCTCGGGCTCCTTCAGGCTCAGCTCGGAAATCGTCTGCCCTCTGACCGAAACCCCGGCCGTATGCACGCTCTCCGGATCGCCCGAGACCAGCGGATGCCACTCCGCCAGCGGCCGCCCCTCATGGATGCGGCGATAGGCGCACCCCTTGGGCATCCACTCCAGCGCCTCGATGTTCCCGGGCGTCAGCTTGATGCAGTCCGGCACATGGGCCTTGCGGTTCGCATAGTCCGAACAGGCGCACCGGTCCGGATCGAACAGCTTGCAGTGCACCCGCGTCGGGATGACCTCCCCGGTGTCCTCGTCCTCGAACCGGATCACGCAGCACAGCCCGCACCCGTCGCACAGGCTCTCCCACTCCGCCGGGCTCATCTCGGCCAGCGTCTTGGTCTCCCAGAAGGGGCGCGAGAGGATTTCGACGGCGCTCATCTCCTCCATTCTACCGCAAATCCCGACATTTCCGCGCCCTTCGAGACAAAGCCGGTCAGCCCGCCTATATCCGCGCCCCATGGCCGCCCGCCCCCCTCTCGTCGCCCTGAAGGATGTCCGTCTCCAGGACGGTCCGCGCCCGCTGTTCGACGGGGTCGACTTGGCAGTCGAGCCCCGCACCCGCGCCGCCCTGGTGGGCCGCAACGGGGCCGGCAAGTCCACCCTGATGAAGGTGGTCATGGGCCTTATCGAACCCGACGCCGGCGACCGCTCGGTCCAGGCCGGAACCCGCTTCGCCTATGTGCCGCAGGAGCCGCAAATCCTCGGCGACACCCTGCTGGACTACGCCGCCTCCGGCGCGGCAGAACGCTGGACCGCCGAGGCCTGGCTGACCACCTTTGGCCTCGATCCAGACAAGCCCGCCGTCAACCTGTCCGGCGGCGAGACCCGCCGCGTGGCCTTGGCCAAGGCCTTCGCCGAGGAGCCGGACCTGCTCCTGCTCGACGAGCCGACCAACCACCTCGACATCCTGGCCATCGAGCTCCTGGAGAAGGAGCTGCTGGACGCCCGCTTCGCCGTCCTGGTGGTCAGCCACGACCGCGCCTTCCTGAACCGCGTCACCGACACCACCCACTGGCTTGAGGGCCGCCGGGTCCGCACCCTCAACAAGGGCTTCGAGGCCTTCGACGAATGGGCCGCCAAGGTCATGGAGGAGGAGGCGGAATCCCTGCGCCGCCTGACCAAGAAGATCGAGGCCGAGACCTACACCTTCTACCGCTCGATCACCGCCCAGCGCACCCGCAACGAGGGCCGCGCCCGCGCCCTGATGGCCATGCGCGCCGACCGCGCCGAACGCGTCCGCGACCTGCCCCGCGAGCTGAATCTCGGCGTCGATTCCGGCGTCTTGTCCGGAAAGCTCGTGGCGGACGTGAAGGGCGTTTCCAAGAGCTTCGGCGACCGGACGGTCTTCCGCAACCTCACCACTCGCATCCTGCGCGGCGACCGGTTGGCCATCGTGGGACCGAACGGCGCGGGCAAAACCACCCTGGTCAAGGTTCTGCTGGGCGAGCTCGCGCCCGACACGGGCACGGTCCGCCTCGGCGCCAACCTGGAGCCCGTCTATCTGGACCAGTCCCGCGAAGGCCTGAAGTCCGACATGACGCTGTGGGACGCCCTGACGCCCGGCGGCGGCGACAGCATCCTGGTGCGCGGCCGCTCCATGCACGTCGCCGCCTACGCCAAGGACTTCCTGTTTCAGGAAAGCCAGCTCAAACAGCCGATCTCAACCCTGTCAGGCGGTGAGCGAAACCGCCTGCTGCTCGCCCGGGCGCTTGCCAAGCCGGCCAATCTCCTGGTGCTGGACGAGCCGACCAACGACCTGGACATGGACACCCTCGACAAGCTCGAGGAGCTGCTGGAGAGCTACGACGGCACCCTCATCCTCGTCTCCCACGACCGAGACTTCGTCGATCGCCTGGCCACCTCCACCATCGCCCTGAACGGCCGCGGCGACGTGGTCGAGACGCCCGGCGGCTGGTCCGATTTCATCCGCCAGAATCCGGGATTCTTGGCGAAGGACGAGGGCCGGGGGGCGAGGGTCGACGCCCCCACGCCTCCCCTCGCCCCTCGTCCCTCGACCCCCGCCCCTCCCAAGAAACTCTCCTACAAGGACGCCCGCCGCCTGGAGGAGCTGGAACGCCTGCTCGAAACCCTGCCCGCCGAGATCGACCGGCACGACACGGCCCTGGCCGACGCCGACCTCTACACCCGCGATCCCAGGGCCTTCGACCGGCACATGAAATCCGCCGCGGCCGCCCGGGAGCAGTTGCAGTCCGTCGAGCTCGAATGGCTTGAGCTAGAGGAAAAGAAGGCCTCTCTCGGCGTTTGAGCCGTGCCTGTGGTTAACGCCCAAGCTGCGGCCGCAGAACACGATTTTTGCTATGTTGCACCGCGAAGCGCTGCCCAGCGCATGATTTATCCTCTGAACAGTCCACAGAGGAACGTCGTCCGCCTATTGCTGACATCCGGGCTTTGAGCGAGCTTGATCAGGCCGAGGGACACGGCGGCGCGGAAATCCGGGGAGACCTGGAGATCAAGCGGGTCGGTCCGGCTCTCTGACCCAGGGACCGAAAGCCTCTACGGAGGCGGACGGAAGGCCCAGGCAGGGCCCAGGCTCCAAGGACGAAAAGGCCCACGCCCCCTCGTCCGGAAGAGAACCAGGCCGGGATCGATGGACGGCGCGAGGGCGACCTCGTGGAACGCCGGAGACCAGGAGCCGCCAGGATACAGCCCGCCGGGATCGGGGTTCGCCCCGACCTCGCACGGACCAAGGTCCAGACCCTCAATGGCCAAGTCCAACCCGGACTTGAAGTGCCTGAGTTTTTTCAGGGATCAAACGGCTCCGGCCGGGCGGCTCCTGAAAGCTCAGGCCCTTTTCATTTTGTCAGGGCGCTGACGCGCCGCGCTATGCTCGGGCCACGGGCCCTCACGACTTGAGCGCTATCCTCCCCATCGCAGATGGGGAGGGGGACCGCCGAAGGCGGTGGAGGGGCTCTTCCACCCTTCGGCCCCGGACATCCTTCCCAACCCCCCTCCGCCGCCCTACACCTTGGCCATGTCGCGCCCCGGGCCCCGACCGATTCTGACCGACCGCCGGGCCCTGCTCGCCGGGCTCGGCGCGACGGCGGCGCTGTCGGCCTGCGGGCGGACCGAGGCTCCGGTCGACGATCAGGGCCGGGTGCGGCTGCGGTTCGCGACCGACTGGCGGGCCCAGGCCGAGCAAGGCGGCTTCTACCAGGCGCTGGCGTCCGGCGGGTACGCCCGGCGCGGCCTGAACGTCGAGATCGTCCAGGGCGGACCCAGCGTGAACGTGCCCCAGCTGCTGGCCTCCGGCGCGGTCGAGCTCGGCATGGGCTCCAACAGCTTCATCCCGCTCAACCTGGTCGCCGAGGGCGCTCCGGTGAAGGCCGTCGCCGCCTTCTTCCAGAAGGACGTCCAGGTCCTGATCGCTCATCCGGACCCGGGTCTGGACAGCATCGCCGACCTGGCCGGCCGGCCCATCCTGCTGTCGGACGCCAACCTGACGGCCCAGTGGGTCTGGCTGAAGGCCAAGTTCGGCTTCACCGACGACCAGGTCCGCAAATACACCTTCAACCCCGCCCCCTTCCTGGCCGACGAGCGGGCGGTCCAGCAGGGGTATCTGACGAGCGAGCCCTACACGATCCGCAAGGAAGCGGGGTTCGACCCGAAGGTCTTCCTCCTGGCCGACGAGGGCTACCCGGCCTACGCCACCCTGGTCCTGTCGCCGACCGCCTTCGCGCGGGACAATCCGGCGGCGCTCCGGGCCTTCATCGCCGCCTCGGCCGAGGGCTGGCGCGACTATCTGCACGGCGACCCCTCGGGCGCCGACGCCCTGATCAAGCGGCACAATCCGGACATGACCCAGGACCTGCTCGACCAGGCCCGCGCCCTGTTGGTCGAGAACGGCGTGGTCGATGGGGGCGACGCGGCCCTGTATGGCCTGGGCGCCATGACCGAGGCCCGCTGGCGGGAGTTCTTCGAGGTCATGTCCGCCAACGGCATCTATCCCGAGACCCTGGACTGGCGCCGCGCCTTCACCACCGACTACCTCCCGGGCCGTGGGTAGGGCGGATCTATCCTCCCCCGTTCTTCACGGGGGAGGGGGACCACGAAGTGGTGGAGGGGGCGAGGGCCACGGTCGGTGTGTGGGGTCGCCCCCGCCACCACCCTTCGGGCGGTCCCCCTCCCCCGCTTCGCGGGGGAGGATATGACCGAGGCCTCCGCCGCTCTGGATCGGGCCATCGTCCGCTACCGGGGCCTCGGCCGGCCCATCGGCCCCATCGACCTTTCCATAGCACCCGGCGAGATTGTCGCTCTGGTCGGCGCTTCCGGCGCCGGCAAGTCCACCACCCTGCGACTGCTGGCGGGTCTGGAACGGCCGTCGGAGGGCGAGGCCTCCACCCCGCCGCCCGGACGCACCGGCCTGGTCTTCCAAGCCTCCACCCTGATGCCCTGGGCGACCGCCCTGGCGAACGTCGCCCTGCCCCTGCGCCTCTCCCGCGTCCCTGAGCTCCCGGCCCGCGACCGCGCCCGTCAGGCGCTGGCGGCCGTCGGCCTGGCCGACCGCGCGGAGGCCCGTCCGCACCAGCTGTCCGGAGGCCAGGCCATGCGGGTGTCGCTGGCCCGGGCGCTGGTGACCCGCCCCGAGCTGCTGCTGCTGGACGAGCCCTTCGCGGCGCTGGACAGCCTGACCCGCCGGGCCCTGGTCGAGGACCTGCACCGGCTCTGGGCCGTCGACCGGCCGGCCATCGTCTTCGTCACCCACGACGTGGAGGAGGCCGTCTATGTCGCCGCCCGCGTGGTCGTTCTGGGGCCCGCTGGGGCCGTGGCCGCCGACCTGCTCTGTCCAGGCCCTCTGCCCCGCCCGACCGGCTGGCGCGCCGACCCCGCCTATCGCGGCGCGGTCGAAGGAGTGATCGCGGCCTTTGAGGGGGCCCAGGCATGAGCCGCTGGCCCGAGATCGTCGCCCCCGCCGCCCTCATCGCCCTGCTGCTCGTCGGCTGGGAGGCGGCCTGCCGGCTGCTCCACGTCCCGCCCTATCTCCTGCCCCCGCCCAGCGCGGTGGCCGAGGCCCTGGTGGTCCGCGCCCCGATCCTCCTGCCCGCCGCGCTCCAGACCCTGTCGATGGCGCTCCAGGCCCTGGCGGTCGCGACCCTGCTGGGCGGAGGCCTGGCGATAGCCGTGTCCCTGCATCGCGCCGCCGAGGCCGCCGTCCGGCCGCTGGCCATCGCTCTCCAGGTCACCCCGGTGGTCGCCATCGCTCCGCTGGTGACCATCTGGGCCGGGCTGGACCATCCCGAGCGGGCGGTCATCGCCCTTGCCGCCGCCGTCGCCTTCTTCCCCCTGTTCTCCGGCGTCCTGACCGGCCTCCGATCCGCCGATCCGGACCTGGAGCGGCTGTTCGACCTCCATGGGGCCAGCCCGCTTCAACGCCTCTGGCGACTGCGCCTCCCGTCCGCCGTGCCCTTCGCGCTGGAGGGCCTTCGGGTCGCGGCGGGCCTGGCGGTCATCGGGGCGGTAGTGGCCGAGTTCGTGTCGGGCTCGGGCGCGGCCCAGGGCCTGGCCTGGCGTCTGCTGGAGGCCGGCAATCGGCTGCGCACGGCGGAGATGCTGGCGGCCCTGGCTTGGCTGTGCGCCCTGGGCCTGGGTCTGAACGCGGTCGTCGCCTGGGCGGCCGGCCGCTTCGCCAGACCCTATACCGGCCGTTAAGGCGGAGGTTCGCATAGTCGGCCGAGCCTTCGGAGCCGACCGTGCGCCACCTGCCCCTCCTCGTGATCACTGCCGCCGCGCCCCTGCTGGCCGCCGCCCCCGCCCTGGCCCAGCAGGCCGGGGCCGCATCGCTGCGCTACCTCAACTGGGCCGGCAAGCCCGCGCCGGTCGCGGCCCAGCCGACGGCGACAGCCAGCGCCCCGCCGGTGATGACG
>JAEWJI010000019.1 GCA_023386645.1 Pseudomonadota bacterium | reverse complement strand
CTCCACCGCTTCGCGGTCCCCCTCCCCCAACGGGGGAGGATTACCCATGGACTTCCGCCACAGCGACAAGGCCCTCCACTGGCAGGAGCGCCTGCGTCGTTTTCTCGACGAGAGCGTCCTGCCGCGCTCGACCGAATACTGGGCCCAGGTCCGCGAGGACCACACGCGCCAGCCTCCGGTCATGGAGGAGATGAAGGCCCAGGCGCGTGCGGCCGGCCTTTGGAACATGTTCCTGCCGGGCGAACACGGCGCCGGACTGACCAATCTCGAATACGCCCCGCTCGCGGAGATGATGGGCCACCATCTGTGGACGGCGGAGGTGTTCAACTGCAACGCCCCCGACACCGGCAACATGGAGGTGCTGCATATGTACGGCAGCCCCGACCAGCAGGCCCGGTGGCTGAACCCCCTGATGGCGGGCGAAATCCGCTCCGCCTTCCTGATGACCGAGCCGGCCGTGGCCTCGTCGGACGCCACCAACATCGAGACCCGCATCGAGCGCGAGGGCGACCACTACGTCATCAACGGCCGCAAGTGGTGGTCGACCAACATGGCCCACCCGAACGTCGCCATCACCATCGTGATGGGCAAGACCGACTTCGGCGCCGCCACCCACCAGCAGCAGTCCCAGATCCTGGTCCCCGTCGACACGCCCGGCTTCCGCGTCGAGCGCATGCTGTCGGTGTTCGGTTACGACGAGCGCCCGATCGGCCATGCCGAGGTGGTGCTGGAGAACGTCCGCGTGCCGGTCGAGAACCTGATCGCGGGCGAGGGCAGGGGGTTCGAGATCGCCCAGGGCCGGCTGGGCCCGGGCCGCATCCACCACTGCATGCGCACCATCGGCGCGGCCGAGCACGCCCTGGCGCTAATGACCGAGCGCCTGCTGACCCGCACCGCCTTCAAAAAGAAGATCGCCGAGCATTCGGTGTGGGAGCAGCGCGTCGCCGAGGCCCGCATCAACATCGAGATGTGCCGCCTCAGCGTGCTCAAGGCCGCCTGGATGATCGACGAGGCCGGGGCCAAGAACGCCAAGTCCGAGATCGCCCAGATCAAGGTCGCGGCGCCCCGCATGGCGCTGAAGGTCATCGACGACGCCATCCAGGCCTTCGGCGGCGCCGGCGTCTCGGGCGACACGCCCCTGGCGGAGCTCTATGCGGGCGTCCGCACCCTGCGGCTCGCCGACGGTCCGGACGAAGTCCACAACCGCACCATCGCCCGGCTGGAATACGCCAAATACGGCGGTCGCTGAGCCGGCGGCGCAACTCCCGCTGGCTCCCCGCTGCCTGAGGCGCTAGGCCGTCGCCCAAAGACTTCAGGGAGACGGAACATGACGCGGATCGCCTTCATCGGCCTGGGCAACATGGGCGGCGGGATGGCCGCGAACCAGGCGAAGGCCGGGCGTCAGGTCGCGGCCTTCGACCTCAGCCCTGACGCCCTGAAGCGGGCCGAGGGCGCTGGCTGTCATCCCGTCGCCTCGGTCGCCGAGGCCTTCGCCGACGCCGAGGTGGTCATCACCATGCTGCCGGCCGGGCCGCATGTGCTGAAGGTCTATTCCGAACAGATCATCGGCGCCGCGCCGACGAGTGCGCTTCTGCTCGACTGCTCGACCATCGATGTGGACACGGCCCGCAAGGTCGCGGGCCTGGCCAGGGACGCCGGCTACGCCTTCGCCGACGCGCCCGTCTCCGGCGGCACCATGGCGGCCGACGCCGGGACCCTCGCCTTCATGGTCGGCTGCGACGAAGCCGACTTCTCCCGGATCGAAATGGCGCTCGAGCCCATGAGCCGCGCCACCTTCCGGGCCGGCGACCACGGCGCGGGCCAGGCGGCCAAGATTTGCAACAACATGATCCTGGGCATCACCATGCTCGGCACCTGCGAGGCGATCGGCCTGGCCGAAAAGCTGGGCCTGGACCCGGTCAGGATGTTCGACATCGTCGCCAAGTCGTCGGGCCAGAGCTGGTCGACCACCACCTACTACCCCTGGCCGGGCCCGGTTCCGACCGCGCCGTCCAACCGCAATTACGAGGGCGGATTCGCCGCCGCCATGATGCTGAAGGACCTCAAGCTGGCTCAGGACGCGGCGGCCAAGGCCGGCGCCTCGACCCCGCTGGGCGCCCAGACGGAGGCCCTGTTCCAGATGTTCAACGGCCTTGGCTACGGCGGCCGCGACTTCTCCGCCATCCTTCAGATGCTGCGCGGAAAGCTGGACGAACTGCCGAAGGGCTGACGGGCACGTTTTCTGAGAACCGTTATCAATTGGCCGCTCGCGGCGTTTTGTCCGGGCGGTTCCGTGGACAAATCGGCCGCGGGGGAGCATCACGCGGGAAAGTTTTTCCGTCGCGGGACCCGCCGGTTTTGTTCGATTACACCGCCGCATTCCAGTCCGCCGTCGAGCAGGTGAAGGGCGAGGGCCGCTATCGGGTCTTCGCCGACCTGAAGCGCGTGGCCGGCCGCTTCCCGCGCGCGGTGCGTCGGCGCGAGGACGGCTCCGAGCAGGACGTCGTGGTCTGGTGCTCGAACGACTACCTCGGCATGGGCCAGCATCCGGTCGTGCTGGACGCCATGAAGGACGAGATCGACGCGACAGGCGCCGGCGCCGGCGGTACGCGCAACATCTCCGGCACCACCCGCTCGGCCGTGGACCTGGAAGCCGAACTGGCCGCCTGGCACCAGAAGGACGCCGCCCTTCTCTTCACCTCCGGTTACGTCGCCAACGAGGCGACCCTGACGACGCTTCAGCGCATCCTCCCCGGCCTGATCGTCTTTTCCGACAGCCTGAACCACGCCTCGATGATCGCCGGCATCCGCAACGGCGGCTGCGAGCGGCATGTCTTCCTGCACAACGACCTCGAGCACCTAGAGACCCTGCTGAAGGCCGCGCCCGCCGACGCGCCCAAGCTGATCGCCTTCGAGAGCGTCTATTCCATGGACGGCGACATCGCCGACCTGGCCGGGACCATCGCCCTGGCCCGCAAGTACGGCGCGATGACCTACCTCGACGAGGTCCATGCGGTCGGCCTGTACGGCCCGACCGGCGCAGGCGTGGCCGAGCGCGACGGCGTTCTGGCCGACATCGACATCATCGAATGCACCCTGGGCAAGGCCATCGGCGTCATGGGCGGCTACATCGCCGCCGACGCCGTGATCGTGGACGCGATCCGCAGCTGGGCCTCGGGCTTCATCTTCACCACCAGCCTGCCGCCCGCGCTCACCGCCGGCGCCCTGGCCTCGGTGCGCCACCTCAAGGCTCACCCGGAGCTGCGCGAGGCGCACCAGGAGCGCGCCGCCGCCCTCAAGGCCCGCTTCGCCGCCGCCGGCATCCCGGTGATGGACAGCGAGAGCCACATCGTCCCGGTCTTCGTCGGCGACCCGGTCCACACCAAGATGATCTCGGACCTGCTGCTGGAGCAGCACGGCATCTACGTTCAGCCGATCAACTATCCGACCGTCCCCAAAGGCACCGAGCGCCTGCGCTTCACTCCTTCGCCCAACCACGACGACGGCATGATGGACGAGCTGGTCGAAGCCATGGACAAGCTCTGGACCCGCTGCAACGTCGCCCGGATGCCCACCGCGGCGTGACGCCGTTTCCGGGTAAGGCGTTTTGCGGTAAGCTGGACGCATGAACGTCCATCAGCCGATCCCGGATTCGACGGTCGAGGAGGAAGATTTCTTCGAGATGTCGAACCTGCGTCCCAAGCACACCGGCTTGCCCATGGTGATCTGGGTCAGCCACAAGGGGCGGGCGCGGCATGACGCGCGAGTGAAGGTTTGCCGCTCGCCCGGTGATCGTCTCGCCATCGACGATATGGCGGTGGTGGGCGTAAGGCCTGAACCCACACTGATCGAAGGCCCCCTGGATCCCGAGAGCTTAAAGCTCGTCCAGAAGTGGATCAGCTTGAACGAGGCGGCCCTACTCGGCCACTGGAACGGCGAGTTGGACACCGTCGAACTGCTTCAGAGCCTCAAGCGTATCTGATGCCCGACGACATCGGCGAGATCATCGTCGAGTCCATCCGCATGGGCGCCTTCCTGAAATGCTCGGCCGTCCACGTGGCGACGGGCGTGGAGGCCGCCGCCGTGGGGCCGGCGGCTGAGCCCAGGGCCGTCGAACGCCTCGCCGTCGCCAAGCTGAGGCGCGCGCTCGCCGCCCGCTGAGCGCGGCCGAACGCCACAAGATGTTGTGGCTCCTCGACCTCCGGCGTAGATAGTCTTCCGATTTCTCCGCCGTCCTAGATTTCGGAAAGCGCCCCCGTGACCGCCTTCACCCACGCCGACTACTTCTCTCGTCCGCTTGCGGATGCCGATCCCGAGATCTTCGGCGGCATCCAGGGGGAACTGGGACGTCAGCGCGAGCAGATCGAGCTGATCGCGTCCGAGAACATCGTCTCGCGCGCCGTGCTGGAAGCGCAAGGCTCGGTCCTGACCAACAAATACGCCGAGGGCTACCCGGGCCGCCGCTACTACGGCGGCTGCGAATACGTCGACGTCACCGAGGACCTGGCCCGCGAGCGCGCCAAGCGGCTGTTCGGCGCCGCCTTCGCCAACGTCCAGCCGCACTCGGGCGCCCAGGCCAACCAGGCGGTGTTCATGAGCCTGCTGCAGCCAGGCGACACCTTCCTGGGCATGGACCTGGCCGCCGGCGGCCACCTGACCCACGGCTCCCCCGCCAATCAGTCCGGCAAATGGTTCCGGCCCGTGACCTACAAGGTGCGCGAGGACGACCACCTTATCGACTACGATCACGTGGCCCAGATGGCCGAACAGGAGAAGCCCAGGCTGATCCTCGCCGGAGCCTCCGCCTATTCGCGCCACATCGACTTCAAGCGCTTCCGCGAGATCGCGGATTCGGTTGGCGCCTATCTGATGGTCGACATGGCCCACTATGCGGGCCTGATCGCCGGCGGCGTCTATCCGGACCCGGTGCCGCACGCCCACGTGGTCACCACCACCACCCACAAGACCCTGCGCGGCCCGCGCGGCGGAATGGTCCTGACTAACGACGGCGACATCGCCAAGAAGATCAACTCCGCCGTCTTCCCGGGCCTCCAGGGCGGCCCGCTGGAGCATGTGATCGCCGCCAAGGCCGTGGCCTTCGGCGAGGCGCTGAAGCCCGAGTTCAAGCAGTACGCCCAGCAGGTAGTGGCGAACGCCCGCGCCCTGGCCGCCGTCCTGGTCGATCGCGGCCTGGCCATCGTCTCGGGCGGCACCGACAGCCACCTGATGCTGGTCGACCTGCGGCCCAAGGGCGTGACCGGCAAGGCCACCGAGGCCCAGCTCGAACACGCCCTGATGACCTGCAACAAGAACGGCGTGCCTTTCGACACCGCCCCCTTCACCATCACCTCGGGCGTTCGTCTGGGCACCCCTGCCGGCACGACGCGTGGCTTCGGCGAGGCGGAGTTCCAGCAGGTCGGCCACTGGATCGCCGATGTGATCGACAGCATGCAGGGCTCCGACGAGGCCGACGCCGGCGTCCAGCAGCGCGTCGCCGCTGAGGTCCGGGCGCTCACCGCCCGCTTCCCGATCTACGGATGAGCCGCCGATGAAGTGCCCCTTCTGCGGCAGCGCCGACACCCAGGTTAAGGACAGCCGCCCGTCCGACGACGGCGCCGCGATCCGCCGTCGTCGCTCCTGCCCGCAGTGCAGCGGCCGCTTTACCACCTTCGAGCGGGTCCAGCTGCGCGAGCTCATGATCCTCAAGCGCAACGGCCGCCGCACCCCCTTCGACCGTGACAAGCTGGAGCGGTCGCTCCGCATCGCGCTGCGCAAACGCCCGGTCCAGCCCGAACAGGTCGAACAGCTGGTCAGCCGCATCACCCGCCAACTCGAGAGCCTGGGCGAGACCGAGATCCCGTCCTCGACCGTCGGCGACTTCATCATGAAGGCGCTGAAGGGCGTCGATGAGGTCGCCTACGTCCGCTACGCCTCGGTCTACAAGGACTTCCGCCACACCGGCGACTTCGCCCGCTTTCTCGGCGACGAAGGCCTGGACGAGGGCTGATGGGCGCGACCGCGCCACGGGTGACGCTAAAGCTGGCCACCTCCCTCGACGGCCGGATCGCCACGGCGACCGGCGAGTCGAAATGGATCACCGGCGAGGCGGCGCGGCTGGAGGGGAACTGGCTTCGTGACGCTCATTCCGCCATCCTGGTGGGCGTAGAGACCGTTTTGGCAGACGATCCGATGCTCACCTTCCGTCATCCGGGCGGGCGAGCGACCTGGTTTGATCCCGATGATCAGCCGCTGCGGGTAATCCTGGATAGCCGCCTGCGCACACCGGCTACGGCCAAGGTTGCTGGAGCCAACACTCTGATCCTGACGGCCACGAATCCTCGGCCAGTGGGGGGCGCGGAAGTTGTCCGGATCGCCTCTGAGGGACGCCCTCAACCTGACGCCGTTCTGCGCTTCCTCTTCGAGCGCGAAGTAACGTCCATCCTGATCGAGGGCGGCGGCCAGGTCGCGGCCAGTTTCCTGCGCGCCCACGCCGTCGACCGCATCGAATGGTTCCGCGCCCCCATCCTGCTGGGCTCCGAGGGCCGGCCCTGCGTCGCCGCCCTGGCGCTTGCAAAGCTGGCCGACGCCCCCAAGTTCCGGCGTCTGTCCGCCGAACCCCTCGGCGACGACCTTTGGGAACGCTACGATGCGATCCGCTGAGCGCCAGGGTGAGACTCGCGAGACGGTGAGACGGGGTTTCCCGGCGTCTCAGGTCGCCTGACATGTTTACCGGCATCGTCACCGATATCGGCCGCGTCCGCGCCGTCCAGCAGACCGCCCGCGACCGTCGCTACGAGATCGAGACCGCGTGGGATACGGCCACGATCGACCTCGGCGCCTCCATCAGTCACGCCGGCTGCTGCCTGACCGTCACCGAGACCGGCCCCGGCTGGTTCGCGGTCGAGGTCTCGAACGAAACCCTGTCGAAGACGTGCCTTGGCGCCTGGACCGAGGGCTCCCGCGTCAATCTGGAGCGCGCCGCGAAACTGGGCGACGAGATGGGCGGCCACATTGTCTCGGGTCATGTCGATGGCGTCGGCCGTGTCCTTTCGATCGCGCCCGAGGGCGGCTCCCACCGCATCGAGATCGAGGCGCCCGAGCCCCTGCACCGCTTCATCGCGCCGAAAGGCTCGATCACCGTCGACGGCGTGTCGCTGACGGTGAATGCGGTTGGGGGGCGCCGCTTCGGGGTCAACATCATCCCGCATACCTGGACCGCCACCACCCTGGGCACCCTCCAGCCCGGCGATGGCGTGAACCTGGAGATCGACATGCTGGCGCGTTACCTCGCGCGGTGGCAGGAGACCGCGTGATGCAGGCCGCAGCGAACATGAACGACAGCCCGATCTCGCCCATCGAGGACATCCTCGAGGACGCCCGCAACGGCCGGCCCTATATCCTTGTCGACGCCGAGGACCGGGAGAACGAGGGCGACGTCATCATTCCGGCCCAGTTCGCCACGCCGGACCAGATCAACTTCATGGCCAAGCACGCGCGCGGCCTGATCTGCCTGGCCATCACCGCCGACCGTGCGCGCCAGCTGCGCCTGCCGCCCATGGCCGCGGAGAACCGCACCAGCATGGGCACCGCCTTCACCGTCTCGATCGAGGCGCGCGAGGGCGTGACCACCGGCATCAGCGCCGCCGACCGCGCCCGCACGGTCCAGGTTGCGGCTGATCCGACCAAGGGCGCAGACGACATCGTCTCCCCAGGCCACGTTTTTCCCCTGGTCGCCCGCGACGGCGGCGTCCTGGTCCGCACCGGCCACACCGAGGCCGCCGTGGACATCAGCCGCATGGCCGGCCTGACGCCCGCCGGCGTGATCTGCGAGATCATGAATGACGACGGGACCATGGCCAGGATGCCGGACCTGATCGCCTTCGCCCAGCTGCACGGACTGAAGATCGGGACCATCGCCGACCTGATCGCCTACCGCCGCCGCACCGAGCGGTTTGTCGAACGGGTCCTGGAGACGCCGT
Source organism: Pseudomonadota bacterium (assembly GCA_023386645.1). Taxonomy (GTDB): domain Bacteria; phylum Pseudomonadota; class Alphaproteobacteria; order Caulobacterales; family Caulobacteraceae; genus Brevundimonas. The sequence continues at coordinate 107,159 of JAEWJI010000019.1, read as the reverse complement.
TCGACAGCGTCCACGGCGGCCCCTTCCGGCTGATCCTGTATCGCAACACCGTCGAGGGCGCGGAACACGTCGCCCTGGTTCACGGCAAGATCGACCCGGCCAAACCGACCCTGGTCCGGATGCACCAGGTGGATTTCGCCGCTGATCTCCTGGGCCACGCCGAGCACCGCCAGGGCTATGTGCCCAGCGCCATGCGCCAGATCAGCGACCATCCCGGCGCTGGCGTCATCGTCTTCCTGCGCGATCCGGACCTGCACGGCCTGGCCGAACGTCTGGCCGGCGGCGACAAGCCCGCCGCCATCGACCGGTCGCTTCGCAACTACGGCGTCGGCGCCCAGATCCTGCTCGATCTTGGGGTTCGCGACATGATCGTCATGAGCTCCACGCGACCCAATCCCACGGCGCTGGAAGGCTACGGCCTGCGCATCGTCGGCTGGCGCGACATGGACGGAGAAGACCAATCCTGAACGAAGCTCCGCGCGTCCTGATCGTTGAGGCGCGCTACTACGACGATCTGGCCGACGCCTTGCTGGAGGGCGCGAAGGACGCGCTGACTGCGCGCGGCGCGACCTTCGATGTCGTGACCGTGCCCGGCGCGCTGGAGGTTCCGACCGCCATCGCCATGGCCGACGACGCCGCGCGCCTGCCGACGGCGCCGCGCTACGACGGCTATGTCGCGCTCGGCTGCGTCATTCGCGGCGAGACCTATCACTTCGAGATCGTGGCCGATCAGTCCGCCGCGGGCTTGCGCAACCTCGGCCTAAAGGGCCTGGCGATCGGCAACGGCATCCTGACGACCGAGGACGAGGACCAGGCCTGGGCCCGCGCCCGGGTCAGCGAGGGCGACAAGGGCGGCGGCGCGGCGCGTGCGTGCCTCGACCTCATTGAACTGAGGCGCCGTCTGCGCGTAGGGCTCGGCGGATGACCGAACCCCAGAGCCTCCAGGCCGTCATGGCCCAGCTGACGCAGGCTGAATCCGCCCGCGCCGCCGATCCGCAGCTGACCACGCGCCAGCGCCGCGCCCGCACCGTGGCGCGCCTGGCCGCCGTCCAGGCCCTCTACCAGATGGAGCTGGCCGGGGAGGGGGTGGAGACCGTCATCACCGAGTTCCGCAACCACCGCTTCGACGCCGACATCGAGGGCGAACCCCTGGCCGAGGCCGACGAGGACTATTTCGCCGCCATCGTGCGCGGCGTGGTCGATGGTCAGCGGACTATCGACGAGGCGATCAAGGCGCGCCTGGCCTCCAACTGGCGGATGGAACGGCTCGACGCCACGCTGCGGGCCCTGCTGCGCTGCGGAGCCTGGGAGCTGCGCGAGCAGCCGGAGACCCCGCGCGAAGTGGTGATCGACGAGTACGTCGAACTGGCCAAGGCCTTCTTCGACGCCGCCGAGGCCAAGTTCGTCAACGCGGCCCTGGACGGAGTGGCCCGCGACGCTCGCGGCGCCTGATGCCGGCGCTCGACGCCGCAGGCGAGTTCGAGACCATCCGCAAGCTGCTGGCGCCCCTGGCCCATCCGGAGTTCGCGCGGGGGCTGCTCGACGACGTCGCGGTCCTGCCGTCGCGACCGAACCACGATCTGGTCCTGACCAAGGACGCCATCGTCGAGGGCGTCCACTACCTGCCTGACGATCCGCTCGACACGGTCGCCCAGAAGCTGATCCGGGTGAACCTGTCCGACCTCGCCGCCAAGGGCGCCGAGCCCTTCGGCTACCTCCTGGCCTGCGCCTGGTCGTCCCGCTGCGGCTGGCCGGAACGGGAACTGTTCGCCCAAGGGCTGGCCGCCGATCAGTCCGAGTTCGGCATCCATCTACTCGGGGGCGACACAGTCTCCACGCCCGGTCCCGCCACCTTCTCGATGACCATGATGGGCTGGACGCCGAAGGGCAGGGCGGTGTCCCGCGCCGGGGCCGAACCCGGCGACCTGGTTTTCGTCACCGGCTCCATCGGCGACGGCGTCCTGGGCCTCGCGGCTACGGCCGGCAAGCTGAAGCTGGAGCCGCCCCGGCTGGCGGCCCTGGTCGAACACTACCGCCGGCCCAGCCCACGCGTGGAGTTCGCCGGGGTGATCCGGGACTACGCCTCGGCCTCCGTGGACGTGTCGGACGGCCTGCTCGCCGATGTCGGCCATATCGCCGAGGCCAGTCAGGTCGCCATCGCCGTGGACCTGGAGACCACCCCCTTGTCGGCCGCCGCCCAGGCCTGGTTCGACGGCCGGGTGGACGAACAGGCGGCTCTCATCGATCTGGCGACCGGAGGCGACGACTACGAGATCGCCTTCACCGCCCATCCCTCGCACGAGGCCGTCCTGAGGCGCGAGGCCGAGCGTCGCCACCTTCGGCTTACGCGCATCGGCGAGGTCGCCCGGGGCCGGGGCCTCACCGCCCGCCACCTGAAACGCCCCGTTCAGATCGCCCGTCCCGGCTTCACCCACGCCTGAAGGATAAGGAAGCGCTAACCCTGTTCGCCTAGCGTCTGGCCATGCCGTCGTCCGCTCCCGCCGCCAGCGACCAGCCTTCCGGCGAGACCGCGTACAACATCAGCGGCCTGGGGCTTCCGGTGATCCAGGACGGACGGCTGAGGAATTATGTCTTCGTCAGCCTGCGCCTTTACCTGGGCTCTGGCCTGACACCCGAGGGCATGCGCGCCAAGGAGCCCTATTTCCGCGACGCCCTGATCCGCGCCACCCACCGTCGCTCCTACGCCCTTCCCGGCGACTGGATGCGCCTGGACGAGCGCCAGTTGACCGCCGCCATGGTGGCCATGGGCCGGGTTTTGACCGGCCGAGGCTCGGTCGTCCGCGCCGAGGTCGTTTCCCAGACCCCTCGCCGCCAGATCGTGCCTCCCACGGCCGCCTGATCCGCAAAACGCCGGTTGCGTCCCGCCTTGGCTTGCGGCACTTTCCTGCCGCAATTCCCGAAGGACGCGCCTACTGCGTCTATCGCGCCCGGGGGGACCGGAAGGCGGAGAAGGGCGACGAACGCCCCCCGCGCCAAGGGTCCGCGCGCTTCACGCTCTGAGGTTTGGAAACGCCTATGACGACTTATCTCTGGCTGGTCATCGCCGCCGGCGCCCTTGGGGTGCTGTACGGCCTGATCCAGACCGCCTCGCTGATGAAGGCGGGAACCGGCAACGACAAGATGCGCGAGATCGCCGCCGCCATTCAGGAAGGCGCGTCCGCCTATCTGCGCCGGCAGTACATGACCATCGGCATGGTCGGGATCGTGATCCTGATCGCCGCCTACTTCCTGATCGGAACCTATGCCGCGATCGGCTTCCTGATCGGCGCGGTCCTGTCGGGCGCGGCCGGTTTCGCGGGCATGCTCATCTCGGTCCGGGCCAATGTCCGCACTGCCCAGGGCGCGTCCGAGAGCCTGTCGCGCGGCCTGGACCTGGCCTTCCGGTCCGGCGCCATCACCGGCATGTTCGTGGCCGGCGGCGCCCTGCTTGGCGTGGCGGGCTACTACGCCTTCCTGACCCAGGTCGCGGGCCTGGAGAGCTTCAGCCGCGAAGTCATCGACGGCCTGGTGGCGCTGGGCTTCGGCGCCTCGTTGATCTCCATCTTCGCGCGTCTGGGCGGCGGCATCTTCACCAAGGGCGCCGACGTGGGCGGCGACATGGTGGGCAAGGTCGAGGCCGGCATCCCAGAGGACGATCCCCGCAACGCGGCGACCATCGCCGACAACGTGGGCGACAACGTCGGCGACTGCGCCGGCATGGCCGCCGACCTGTTCGAGACCTATGCGGTGACCACGGTCGCCACCATGGTTCTGGCCGCCATCTTCTTCCGCGCCCAGCCCTATGTGGACGTGATGATGCTGCTGCCGCTGGCCATCTGCGGCGTCTGCATCGTCACCTCGATCATCGGCGCCTTCTTCGTGCGCCTGGGCAAGTCGGGCAACATCATGGGCGCCCTCTACCAGGGCCTGATCGTCACCGGCGTGCTCTCGGCCATCGCCCTGTGGTTCGTCGTCGACCTGCTGGTCCCGGCCGGGGTCGAGACGTCGGGCGGCCTGTTCATCGAGCCGATGAACCTTTTCTGGTCCGGCATCGTCGGCCTGGCGGTCACCGCCGCCATCGTGGTGATCACCGAATACTACACTGGCACCGGCTTCCGCCCGGTGAAATCTGTGGCCAACGCCTCGGTTTCCGGCCACGGCACCAACGTCATCCAGGGCCTGGCCATGTCTCTTGAGGCCACGGCCCTTCCGGCCTTGACCATCATCATCGGCATCGTTGCGACCTACCAGCTGGCGGGCCTGTTCGGCATCGCCATCGCCACCACGACCATGCTGGGTGTGGCGGGGATGATCGTGGCCCTCGACGCCTTCGGTCCTGTCACCGACAACGCCGGCGGCATCGCCGAGATGGCGGGGCTGCCTTCGGAGGTCCGCCACTCGACGGACGCCCTGGACGCGGTCGGCAACACCACTAAGGCCGTGACCAAGGGCTACGCCATCGGGTCGGCCGGCCTTGGCGCCCTGGTGCTGTTCGCCGCCTACACCGAGGACCTGCGGTTCTTCTCGGAGACCGCCGAACCCGGCAGCTTCTTTGACGGCCTGGGCGTGGTCGCCTTCGACCTGACCAACCCCTACGTCGTCATCGGCCTGCTGTTCGGGGGGCTTCTGCCCTTCCTGTTCGGCGGCATGTCGATGACCGCCGTGGGCCGGGCCGCCGAATCGGTCGTGGCCGAAGTCCGTCGCCAGTTCCGCGAGAACCCCGGCATCATGACCTTCCAGACCAAGCCGGACTACGCCCGGGCGGTCGACATCCTGACCCGCGCGGCGATCAAGGAGATGATCGTTCCGAGCCTGCTGCCGGTGCTGTCGCCGATCGTCCTGTTCGTGGTTGTGCTGATGATCCAGCCGGACAAGGCCAACGCCTTCGCCGCCCTGGGCGCCATGCTGATGGGCGTGATCGTGACGGGTCTGTTCGTCGCCATCTCGATGACTTCGGGCGGCGGCGCCTGGGACAACGCCAAGAAGGTGATCGAGGAAGGCTTCACCGACAGCAATGGCGTGATCCACGGCAAGGGCTCGGAGGCTCACAAGGCCGCCGTCACCGGCGACACGGTGGGCGATCCCTACAAGGACACCTCCGGACCGGCGGTGAACCCCATGATCAAGATCACCAACATCGTGGCCCTGCTGCTTCTGGCGGTCCTGGCCAGCGGGCGGATCGTCTGATCCACACCTGAGCCGCAACGAAAGACGCCCCGGAGAGCGATCTCCGGGGCGTTGTTCTTTTCGGGAACGCCCTGGCCGTGGCGTCCGCCTATCGGCGGATCAGTCCGGACGGCGCTGGCCCGGAACGTCCTCTTCGCGCGGCAGCTGGCCGCGACCGACGTTGCCCAGCAGCTGCTCCAGGATCGTCAGCTGGCGGCCCCGCGTCGGCGTCTCGCGGCTGGACATGGCGATCTGCTGACCGTCTTCCAGGCCGAGATTGCGCACCTCGGTCACCTTGCCGTCCGCCTCGTTGAAAGTGATCGCCGTTACCTGGCGCTGGGTCACCTGGGCGCGGTTATAGGTGTATTTCTCGGTGATCTGGCTGATGTAGTACCAGACATTGTCCTCGAAGGTTGAGCGAGCCGAGGGCGAACCCAGCTTGGCCATTACGGTGTCGCGAGTGTCGGTCCCAACCACCACGTCCTGGGGCTTGGCGTCGACGACCTGAAAGCCGTTCATGCCGACGATCGGAGCGCAGGCCCCGGCCAGGGCGGCGACCGCGACGAGGGCGGCGAGAGAAGACGTCTTGGGCATGAAGCGAGAGGCCTGGAGCAAACAAGGTCTTTGACCTAACCGGGCCTGCGTCCTAGTTCAACGGCGCGGCGGAAAAGGGGCCGCGAGCCCGATGCTGAAATCACTCTTCAAACCGCGTCCTGCCCAGAGCCACGCCGACCGGCTTTACGCCGCCGCTGTGGCCCAAGCCCGCACGCCGGCCTTCTACCTCGACCTCGGCGTCGAGGATCGGATCGACGCGCGCTTTGACCTCTACACCCTGCACATCCTGCTGCTGGTTATGCGCCTCCGTGACGAGCCCGGTGAGGACGGCGCGGCCGTGGCTCAGGACTTGTTCGACGTCTATGTCTCGGCCCTGGATCATGCGCTGCGTGAACTGGGCGTGGGCGACATCTCCGTGGCCAAGAAGATGCGAAAGCTGGCGGAATCCCTCTACGGCCGCATGAACGCCTGGGAAGCGCCGCTGCGCGACGGCGACGCGGAAGCGCTCGGCGCCGCCCTGGCCCGCAACGTATATGGGGGCGAGCCGGACGCTCGTTCTGCACACCTGGCCGCCTATGCCATGCGGGCCCGGGTCCATCTGGCGGCGCAGAGCTTTTCCGATGTCATGCGCGTTCCCGTTTGGCCGGAGGTGGCGTGATGACGGCTGATCTCCCTTTCAGCGAACCGATACGGGTGAACCAGATCGGACCGGGGCTTGAGCGTCGGCTGGAGGCAGACGCGGCCACGCGCGGTCGAATCGCCCGGGCGTTGGATCTCGCGGCTTTGGACTCATTCGAGGCCGAGATGACGATCGCGCCGGCCCACGAGGGCTGGCGGCTGTCTGGCCGCGTCCGGGCCGAGGCCGTCCAGACCTGCGGGCTGACGCTGGAACCGCTTCCCGTCAGCATCGATCAACGGTTCTCGATCGACCTGGTGGAGGCTGCGGAGCCGGAGGAGGGCGAGGTCGAGGTGTCGCTCGACGATTCTTCGCCGGACCTGATCGAGGACGGGCGCATCGATCTGGGCCAATACGCGGTCGAGCAGTTCGCCCTGTCGCTGGATCCCTTCCCCCGCAAGCCGGGCGCCGAGTTCGTCCAGCCCGAGGAGCCCGGCGAAATCTCGCCCTTCGCGGTCCTTAAGACGCTTCGTCCCGACAGCGGCTCCGAAGGTTGACCTTGGGGCGCCCGCGTAGCATCCCGACTGTTCGCCGGACCTCTCCAGGGGTTCGGCGTTCGCATCTCCGCCTCGGAGCCTGAACCCGCTTGGTATCGCCTGTCATCATCTCGCTGGACGCCATGGGCGGAGACCACGGTCCATCGGTCGTGGTCGGCGGCGTCTGCGATTATCGCCGGCGTCATGGCGGGGAGGGGGTCCGGTTCCTGCTGCACGGCGACCAGGCCGCGATCGCCGCTGAACTGGCCCGCCGCAGGGTCCCTGAGGGGGTCTGCGAGGTTCGGCATACCGACAAGGTCGTGGCCATGGACGAGAAGCCCGCCCAGGCCATGCGCCGGGGCAAGGGCTCCAGCCTCTGGAACGCCATCGAGGCTGTGAAGACGGGCGAGGCCGGCGCCGCCGTCTCTGCGGGCAACACCGGCGCCTTGATGGCCATCTCCAAGCTGCTCCTGCGCATGGCGGCGGCGGGCCTGGAGCGCCCGGCCATCGTCGCCAGCTGGCCCACCCTGCGCGGGGTGACCGCGGTTCTGGATGTCGGGGCCAACGTCGAGAGCGACGCCGAACAGCTGGTCGAGTTCGCCATCATGGGCGAGGCCTTCCATGCCGCTGTGCATGGCGGCGGTGGCTCCGGGGCCCGCCCGACCGTCGGCGTCCTGAACGTCGGCTCGGAGGACATGAAGGGCCATGAAGAGGTGCGTGAGGCATCCCGCATCCTGCGCGAGGGCGGCCTGGGTCTGAACTATCACGGCTTCGTCGAGGGCGACGACATCGCCAGGGGAACGGTCGACGTGGTCGTCACCGACGGCTTCACGGGCAATATCGCGCTGAAGACCGCCGAGGGCGTGGCCCGGTTCATCTCGGCCCTGATGAAGGACGCCCTGACCTCGAGCATCGCCTCCAAGGCCGGGGCGCTGCTCGCCCTGCCGGCCCTGCGGCGGATGCGCCAGCGCATCGATCCGGCCGCGGTCAACGGCGGCCCGTTGCTGGGCTTGAACGGCATCGTGGTGAAGAGCCACGGCGGCGCTGACGCCAAAGGCTATGGAAACGCCATCCGCATCGCTGTCGATCTGGCCCGCAGTGACTATCTGGCCAATGTCGGCCGCGACCTTGGGCGGCTGGACGCCATGATGCGCGGCCCGGACGCCGCTCCGGAGACTTCAGAGTGAGCGTGATTCGCAGCGTCATCACGGGTGTGGGCGGCTATCTGCCCGAGGATGTGGTGACCAACGCCGACCTCGAATCCGTGGTCGAGACCTCGGACGCCTGGATCGTCGAACGCACCGGCATCCGGGAGCGCCGCCGAGCCGCGCCGGACCAGCCGACCAGCGACCTGGCCGTCGAGGCCGCCAAGCGGGCGTTGGAAGCCGCCGGCCGCACGCCCGCCGACGTCGACATGATCGTGGTGGCGACCACGACGCCCGACATGACCTTCCCGGCCACCGCCGCGATTGTCCAGCGCAAGCTTGGGGCCCCGACCTGCATCGCCTTCGATGTCCAGGCGGTGTGTTCGGGCTTCGTCTTCGCCCTCTCGGTCGCGGACGGCTTCGTCACGCGCGGCAACGCCCGCTGCGCTCTGGTGATCGGGGCCGAGGAGATGAGCCGGCTGATGGACTGGACCGACCGGTCCACCTGCGTCCTGTTCGGCGACGGCGCCGGCGCCGTGGTGGTCGAGCCGTCCGAACAGCCGGGCGAGAAAACGGACCGGGGCCTGCTGGGCTTCGCCCTGCGGACCGACGGGACCAAGACGGACCTGCTCTACGTCGACGGCGGGCCCGCCACGACCGGTTCGGTCGGGCATCTGCGGATGGCGGGCAACCAGGTCTTCCGCCACGCCGTGGTCAACATCGCCGAGGCGATCACCTCGGCCTGCGCCGTGGCGGGGGTGGAGATTCCGGAAGTCGACTGGTTCGTGCCCCACCAGGCCAACCAGCGAATCATCAAGGGCGTGGGCGACCGGCTGGGCCTGGACGAGGACAAGGTGATCTCGACCGTCGCCTACCACGCCAACACCTCGGCCGCCTCCATCCCCCTGGCGATGGACGCCGCGATCAAGGACGGCCGCATCAAGAAAGGCGACCTCGTCCTGATGGAGGCGATGGGCGGGGGCCTGACCTGGGGCGCCTGCGCCGTCAGGATGTAACCGTCAGGCTTTGACTTCGCCCGGCATTCGCCGTTTATGGGCAGGGATCCAACAGGGAGGGTGTCTTGGGCGTCCAGCAGACTTTGACCCGGGCTGACCTGTGCGAGGCCGTCCACGAGGAAGTGGGCCTGTCGCGCCAGGAATGCTCCGCCCTCGTCGAACGCACGCTCGAACTGATCGTCGAGTCCCTCGAGCGGGGCGAAATGGTCAAGCTTTCGGGCTTCGGCGTGTTCCAGGTCCGTGACAAGCGCGCGCGCATGGGTCGCAATCCCAAGACCGGAGAGCCCGCCGCCATCAACCCGCGCCGGGTCATCAGCTTCCGTGCCTCCCAGATCATGAAGGACCGGGTGCACGACGCGGTCGTGACCGGCTGACGTGGCCGCCCGGCCGTCCGTGAAGAGCCCCCAGGCCTTCCGCACCATCTCGGAAGCCGCCGAGGAAGTCGGCGCGCCGCAGCATGTGCTCCGCTTCTGGGAGACGAAGTTCCCCTTCATCACTCCGGTCAAGCGAGCCGGGGGGCGGCGATTCTATCGTCCGAACGACATCATCCTGCTGAAGGCCGTGCGCAGGCTGCTTCATCAGGAGGGCATGACCATCCGGGGCGTCCAGCGGCTGCACAAGGAGCAGGGGCTGAAGCGTCTCGCCGCCTGGGGCGATCCCCTGACCCTGTTCAGCCTGGACGCCGAGCCGGGAGATGCCGCCCCGGACGCGCCGGCGCCCTCCGACGCCCGTGACCGGCTGGCCGGAGTCCTGGCCGATCTCGAGGCCGCCAGGGCGCGACTGGACGCCGTCCTCGCCCGCTGACTGAACCCTCGCTTTTGCGTTTGCGGGGGGCGGGGCCCTTGTCTATAGGGAGCGCCTTCGGAGCGTGGCGCAGCCTGGTAGCGCACTTGACTGGGGGTCAAGGGGTCGCAGGTTCGAATCCTGTCGCTCCGACCATCGATGTCCGCGGGAGCCGTCGGCGAAACTGTCGCCGGCTCCCGTGCGACGTCAGCGGCGACCGCCGCCCTCGGCCCAGCGCAACAGCGGAATGATCGGCACGCCCCAGGCCAGCCCCGCGACGCCGTAGTACAGCAGGGCCGCCAGTTGGTTCTCCGGCAGCAGGGCGCCGATCGACACGACCGCCCACACATAGAAGACCAGGAAGACGCAGACGCCCAGGGCGGCGACCGCCCGACGGGTCCTGAGCCCCATCAGCGCTTGCTCCGGAACAGGTGGAACGCCGCCAGGGCCAGGGTGGCCCCGCCCAGCGCCCAGACCACCCAGGTCCAGTCGTCCATCGTGGCCCGCGCCAGCACCCGCACAACCAGGAACCAGCCGCACAGCCCTCCGACCGCCGACACCAGCACCGCGCCGCCCAGCCCCCGTCGCCCGGTCATGGAATCAGCGGCCCAGGCCAGCAGCAGCACGCCCAGGATCGCGACGATGATGTCCGCGTACTGCAATGATCCGTCTCCCTCGCGTCCGCCAACCGTGACGGTTCCGACTCGATATTGCCTTCAGAGGCGGGCATATGCCGCAGGCGGCTTCGGCCGTCAGTAAGCATATCCGGCAGGAGCGCGGCCGTCGAATGAACCGTTTCAATCCGCTCGATCGCAACCGCGCCGTCGCCGTATGGCTGTTCGTCTGCGCCGCCCTGGTGTTCGCGATGGTCGTGGTCGGCGGCATCACCCGGCTGACGGGCTCGGGGCTGTCGATCACCGAGTGGAAGCCGATCATGGGCGCTCTGCCGCCGATGAACGACGCCGACTGGGCCGAGGCCTTCGCCAAATACCGCGCCATCCCCCAGTACAGCCAGGTCAACGCCGGCATGACCCTGCAGGAGTTCCAGGGGATCTTCTGGTGGGAGTGGGTGCACCGGCTGCTGGGCCGGGTCATCGGCCTTGTCTTCGCCCTGCCGTTCTTCCTCTTCCTGGGCCTCAGGCTGGCGCCGCGCCGCTCGCGGTTCAAGGAGTGGGGCATGCCGACCCGCCTGATCTGGCGGTGCGCGGTCCTGCTGGGCCTGGGCGGCCTCCAGGGGCTGATCGGCTGGTGGATGGTCTCCAGCGGCCTCTCCGAGCGGGTGGACGTCGCCCCCGAGCGCCTGACCGTCCACCTGGGGCTGGCGCTGCTGATCTTCTCGGGACTGATCTGGACGGGGCTGGAGGCCTGGTTCGGCGAGGAGCACAACCGCGCGCCGGGCGGCTGGAGCCGGGGGGCGGCGGCCCTCCTGGCCCTGGTCTTCCTCCAGTGCCTGCTCGGCGGCCTGGTCGCGGGCGGCAAGGCGGGGTTCCTCTATACCGACTGGCCGCTGATGGCCGGGGCCCTGATCGCGCCGGTGGACTGGAGCCTGGGCGGTCTCGCCTTCCTGCACGATCAGGCCCTGACCCAGTTCAACCACCGCCTGGTCGCCTACGTCCTTCTGGGCGTCGCCACCGTCTATGCGGTCCAGGCCTGGCGCTGGCGGCTCGCGGAGGGTCTTGGGGCGGTCGCCTTCATCCTGGCGGGGGCCGTCTGGCTTCAGGCCATCCTCGGCGTCGCCACCTTGATGAACGCCGTGCCGCTCACCCTCGGGGTCCTGCACCAGGCGGGCGCCGCGATCGTACTAGGGCTCGCCACCTGGAACTTCTGGCTGGTGCGCCGATCCCAGGCGCGGCTGTTCATTTCCGGCCCCAGACGTCCCTGAGAGTGCGGTATTTTAATACCACCCGTAGAAAGTCGCATAAAATCATAGGTCTGAACTAAACCTGCGCCAGCGTTCGGCGTTGACCTGGGCCCCCGCTTCCTCTATCAGCGCGCCTTCCGCTCGGCCGCCCCATGGCCGGGCCTGAAGTTTCGTCTCCCAGGAACCCTCGTCATGCTGAAGAGCACCACGGCTTCGCTGAAGCCGGCCGAGGTCGAGAAGAAGTGGATCCACATCGACGCCGAAGGCGTCGTGGTGGGCCGTCTCGCGACCTTTATCGCCAACCGTCTGCGCGGCAAGCACCGCGGCGACTACACCCCGCACGTCGATTGCGGCGACTACGTCGTCGTCACCAACGTCGACAAGGTCGTGTTCACCGGCAAGAAGAACACCGACAAGGTCTACTATCGCCACACCGGCCACCCGGGCGGCGTCAAGTCGACCACCCCTGAGAAGGTGCTGAACGGCCGCTTCCCCGAGCGCGTGCTCGAGAAGGCCGTCGAGCGCATGCTGCCCAAGGAGAGCCCGCTGGCTCGCCGTCAGATGACCCACCTGCGCCTCTTCTCCGGCGCGGAGCACACCCACCAGGCCCAGTCGCCCGAGACGATCGACTTCAAGTCGGCCTCGCCCAAGAACACCCGGAGCGTCTGAGCATGACCGACGTGACCAACACCGAAGCCGCCACCGGCTTTGACGCCCTCAAGGGCATGGGCGGCGCCGCCGCCGAGGCCGCTCCGGAATACGTCCAGAAGCTGGACGCCCAGGGCCGCGCCTACTCGACCGGCAAGCGCAAGAACGCCATCGCCCGCGTGTGGGTGAAGCCGGGCTCGGGCAAGATCACCGTCAACGGCAAGGAGCTGGCCCAGTACTTCGCCCGCCCCGTGCTGCAGATGATGGTCGCCCAGCCGCTGAACGTCACCGACCGCGCCACTCAGTTCGACGTGATCTGCACCGTCGAGGGCTCGGGTCTGTCGGGCCAGGCCGGCGCCATCCGCCACGGCCTGTCGCACGCCCTGACCCACTATGAACCGGCGCTCCGCCCGGTCCTGAAGCCCCACGGCTTCCTGACCCGCGACGCCCGCGTCGTCGAGCGCAAGAAGTACGGCCGCGCCAAGGCCCGCCGCAGCTTCCAGTTCTCGAAGCGCTAATCGCGTTCACGCGGTTTGGATTTGGGGCGCTTCGGGAAACCGGAGCGCCCTTTTTCTATCTTCCTTCTCCGCTCGCGGGAGAAGGGTTAGGAGCCGGCATGACCCACACCATCTTTATCGACGGCGAGGCCGGGACCACGGGGCTGGAAATCCGCGAACGGCTGGAAACCCGCTCCGATCTTGACCTGCTGCTGCTCGGCGACCGCCGCCGCGATGTCGAGGCGCGCCGCGAGGCGCTGAACGCCGCCGACGCCGTGATCCTGTGCCTGCCTGACGATGCGGCGAGGGAAGCTGTGGCGATGATCGAGAACCCGGCGGTCCGGGTGATCGACGCCTCGACCGCCTTCCGGGTCGATCCGAACTGGACCTACGGCTTCCCCGAACTGGCGCCCGGCCAGCGCGAACGCATCGGCCAGGCCACGCGCGTGTCGAATCCTGGCTGCTATCCCACCGGCTTCCTCGCCCTGATCGCGCCTCTGGTGCGCGCCGGGATCGTCCCGGCCGACTGGCCGCTCAGCGTCAACGCCGTCAGCGGCTACTCCGGCGGCGGCAAGCAGATGATCGCGGAGTTCGAAGACGGGCAGGGGGCGCCTCCCTATCGGGCTTACGGCCTGACCCGGAAGCATAAGCATGTGCCGGAGATGACGCGCCACGCCGGCCTGTCGCGCCCGGTCTTGTTCTCCCCCGCCGTCGGCGCCTACCGCCAGGGCATGCTGGTCGAGGTTCCACTGCACCTCTCCGCCCTGCCGCGCTCGCCCTCGATCGAGGTCGTGCATGGCGCCCTGGTCGAGGCCTACGCCGGCGCCCGTTTCGTCGAGGTCGCGGACCTGGAGACTACCGAAGCCATGACCGGCCTTTCGCCCGAGGGCCTGAACGGGACCAACCGCCTGCGCCTGCACGTCTTTGGCGACCGCTCCGGCGAACAGGCCCGCCTCGTCGCCCTGCTCGACAACCTCGGCAAGGGCGCCTCGGGCGCGGCCGTCCAGAACCTCAACCTGATGCTGGGCCTGGACGAGGCGACAGGTCTGGTCTGACGCTCAGCCCTCGGCCTCAGACTTCGCCGCCGCCGCGCTCTGGATGGTCAGGCCGGTGAAGACGCCGGCCATGACGATCATCAGGCCGTACTCGCCGCCCGGCGCGATGATCGGGAGGCCCGCCGACAGGATCATGGTCAGCGGAAAGATCATCGCCAGGATCAGGGTGATCGGCTGATCCGCCTGGATCAGGGCCTTGGGCTTTCGCTTGCGCCGGATCATCACCAGCCGGTTCAGCACCAGGAAGCCGACCACGCTCAGCAGCGCCGCCGGCAGATATTTCATCCAGACGCCCTCGGGCCCCAGCACGCTGGCGGTCGTCACGATCAGGGTCAGGGCCAGGACCGTGGTCACGGCCAGAAGCGCGTTCGGATTCAACTCTTCACCTTCACATAGCTACCGGGGGCCGGCTCGATGGGCTTCAGCGGCCCAGACTTCGGATCGCGGGCGGGGACCCAGTCGCCCGACCGCTCGTGCAGCCACTCGGCCCAGTGCTCCCACCAGCTGCCGGGATGCTGCTCGGCCCCCGCCTGCCACTCCTGCAGGGTCTCGGGCAAGGCGTCGTTGGTCCAGTGCTGGTATTTCCGGGCCGAGGGCGGATTGACCACCCCCGCGATATGGCCCGACCCCGCCAGCGTCAGGGTCACGTCCGCATTCGAAAAGGCCCGCGCCGAGCGATAGACCGAGTTCATCGGCGCGATGTGATCCTCCCGGCTGGCCTGGAAGTACAGCGGGATCGTCACCTTCGATAGGTCGACCTTCACCCCTCCGATCTCGAACTCGCCCCGGGTCATGGCGTTCTTGCCGTACATGGAGCGCAGGTAGTCCATGTGCAGCCGCTTCGGCATCCGCGTCTGGTCCGCGTTCCAGAACAGCAGGTCGAACGCCGGCGGGTCCTTGCCCAGCAGATAGTTCGAGACGAAGAACGACCAGATCAGGTCGTTGGCCCTCAGCGCATTGAAGGTGTCGGCCGTGGCCGCGCCGGGCAGCACCCCGCCGGCCGCGTCCATCTGCTGCTCGATCTCGCTCAGCCAGTGGTCGTCGGTGAACAGCAGCAGGTCGCCGGCTTCCGCGAAATCGTGTTGGGCCGCGAAGAAGGTGGTCGCGGTGATCCGGTCGTCGCCGTGCGCCGCCATATGCGCCAGCGCCGCCCCCATCAGCGTCCCGCCGATGCAGTAGCCGACGGTGTTCAGGTGGTCGGACCCGGTCTGCTCCAGAACCTTTTCGACCGCCCGGTACATGCCCTTGTGCAGGTAATCGTCGAACCCGTAGTCGGCCTTGTCCTTGTCCGGATTCACCCAGGAGCAGACGAAGACGGTGAACCCCTGGGCTGAAAGCCAGCGGATCATCGAGTTTTCGGGCTGCAGGTCCAGGATGTAGAACTTGTTGATCCAGGGCGGGAAGATCAGCAGCGGAACCGCACGCTGCCGCTCCGTCGTCGCATCGTACTGGATCAGTTCGAACAGCTCGTCGCGCCACACGACCTGGCCCGGCGCGGTCGCGACGTTCACCCCTACCTCGAACCGGTCGTACTGGCTCTGGCTGATCTTCAGCTTGCCGCCGCCCCGCTCCAGGTCCGCGGCGAAGTTCTGCATCCCCTTGACCAGGCTCTCGCCATTGGTCTCCGCCAGGGCCTTCAGCGCCGCCGGATTGGACGCCAGGAAGTTGGAGGGCGAGAAGGCGTCGGTCAGCAGCTTGGTGAAGAACTCCGCCCGCCGCTTGGTGCGCGGATCGACGTCCTCGACCGAGGCCACCAGTCCGTTCATCCAGTCCGCCGTCACCAGATACGACTGGCGCATGACGTCGAACATCGGGTTCTCGGACCAGGCCGGATCCTTGAACCGCTTGTCCTTCGACGGCTCGGGCGCGGCCTCGCCCGTCGCCATCCGCGTCGTCGAGGCCCACAGGTCCATGTAGCGGCTGAACAGGTCGGCCTGGGCCTGGAACAGGCGGTCCGGCCGCGCCGCCAAACTGGTCATCACCGAGGTCATGGCCGGGGCCACGTTGAACGGGTCGGGCGACAGGGCGGCGGGCCGGTCCGCCTGGCGCAGCGCCGCCTCGGCGATCGCCGCCTGCGCCGTCATCGCCGCCTTGGCGAGGTTGAGCGACAGCGTCTCGATCATCTGCCGCTGCTCGGCGCCCAGCGTTGCCGGCGGCTCGTGAGAAGGCGGTACCGAAGCAGGGGAGGGCGGGGCCTCCGCCGCTTGCGGAGCGGCCGCCTTCGGCTCCACGACGGGCGCTGGCTCGGCCTTGGTCTTGCTCGCGTGCGGCCTGGCGGAGGTCGGCCGACCCGGCTTCCTCGGAGCCTTGGCGGCTTCGAGCGTCGGCGTGGGGGAATCAGACTTCGGGCGCCGGGCCATGGCTGTCTCCTCGCGGGGCGGGTCTGGGCGACATCGTCTGACGTGGGCCGGGCCGCTTTCGCCCGACGCCGTCATGGCATATGACCGCGACCGACATGAAGGCGCCAGACCTCATATTTCCGACCCTGATCCTGGCCGTCGCCGGGCTGGGCGGATGCGCCGCCGGCTTCAGCCCGGCCACCGACGCCGCATCGCCCCTCGCGCCCCGCGTCGAGGCCCTAGTGGCGGAGAACAGGGAATATCCGCGCTGGGCCGACTTCCCCCGCCATGCGCCCGACGGTCTGACCCCGGCGGCGGTGGCCGAACGGGCTGGCGGCCTAAGGGCCGAGTCGGGCGCGCTCGCGGAGGCTGTGGCGCGGATCGATTGGACGCTGGCCGATCCCGCCGGGTTCGAGGCCGAGACCCGCGAACGCCTGCGCGCGGGCCTGCCGCCGCCCATCGTCGTGATGACGCCCGAGGAGATCGAGGCCCTGGGCCGTCGCCTGCGCGACCGGGGCCGGGCTCCGCCGCCCATCCGCCGCCGCTGAGGCGGACATCGTCGTCTGAATCTTCGCCCCGGACGGAGAATCCGGGGATCATGTCCCGAGGAGATCGCCCATGGCCGATACGGCCCCCTATGCTTCGACGCTCGCCGCCGACGCCGCCCGCGTCACGGAACTGGCCGCCATCGCCTCCTACGCCGGCGTGGGCCGGGGCAATGAGAAGGGCGCCGACCAGCTGGCGGTCGACGCCATGCGCACGGCGCTCAACGCGCTCGACATCGACGGCAAAATCGTCATCGGCGAGGGCGAGCGCGACGAAGCCCCCATGCTCTACATCGGAGAGAAGGTCGGCACGGGCAAAGGCCCGGCCATCGACATCGCCCTGGATCCGCTGGAAGGCACGACCCTGACCGCCAAGGCCATGGCCAACGCCCTGTGCGTGCTCGCCATGTCTCCCGGCGGCGGCATGCTGCATGCGCCCGACACCTACATGGACAAGATCGCCATCGGCCCCGGCTATGCGCCCGGGACGGTCGATCTGGACATGAGCCCCCAGGACAACGTGCGCTCGCTGGCCTCGGCCAAGGGCGTCGATCCGCGCGACATCAACGTCTGCGTCATGGATCGTCCGCGCCATGAAGCCTTGATCGCCGCCCTGCGCGAGGTCGGCGCCAAGGTGATGCTGATCACCGACGGCGACGTGGCCGGGGTGATCCACACCGCCGAGCCCGAGACCGGCATCGACCTCTATCTAGGCTCCGGCGGCGCGCCGGAGGGCGTGCTGGCGGCCGCGGCGCTGAAATGCGTCGGCGGCCATTTCCAGGGCCGGCTCCTGTTCCGCAACGACGACGAACGCGCCCGCGCCTCGCGCACCGGCGTCACCGACTTCGACCGCAAGTACGATCTGCACGAGCTGGTGTCGAAGGACGCCATCTTCGCCGCCACCGGCGTGACCAAGGGGGCCATGCTGGACGGGGTGCGCATGTCGGGCGGCTTCGTCCACACCCACACCCTGGTCATGGATTCCGCCAGCCGCACGGTCCGGCGCATCCGGACGAAGCGACCGGTCTGATGGCGGACGGGGGCCAGGCGGGGACGCTGCGACCGGCCTTCCTGGGCGTGGATCGCTCGCTGTCCGGCCGCGCCTGGCGCCTTCGCCCCGCCGAAGCCTCCGTCACCCGCGCCCACATGCAGGGCCTGGGGCTGGAGGAGCCTCTGGCCCGGGCTCTCGCCGCGCGCGGCGTCGGCCCCGAGGCCGGGCGCGACTTCCTGGAGCCCACCCTCCGCGCCCTCTTTCCGGATCCGTCCAGTTTCGCGGACATGGACAAGGCGGCGGAAGCCATCGTCGACGCCTGGCAGGCAGGCTCCAAAGTCTGGGTCTTCGCCGACTACGACGTCGACGGCGCCTCCAGCGCGGCCCTGTTGGTCCGCTGGTTCCGGGCCATGGGCGCCGACCTGCCGGTCTATGTTCCCGACCGTCTCACCGAGGGTTACGGCCCGACGCCGCGCGCCTTCGAGACGCTGAAGGCCGATGGCGCCGACCTGGTGATCACCGTCGACTGCGGCGCGGCGGCGGTCGAGCCGATCCGGCACGCCTGCGCCATCGGCCTCGACGTCGTGGTTATCGACCATCACCTGATGCGCGAGGCGCCGCCCGCCTGTCGGGCCGTGGTCAATCCGAATCGTCCGGACTGTACGTCGGGGCAGGGGCATCTGGCGGCGGCGGGCGTGGTCTTCGTCCTTCTGGCCGCCCTGAACCGCGAGGCGCGCCGGCGCGGTGTCTTCGCCGACCGACCGGAGCCCGACCTGCGCGCCTGGCTGCCGCTGGCGGCGCTGGGCGCCATCTGCGACGTCACCGCCCTGACGGGCTTCAACCGGGCCCTGGCGGCCCTCGGGCTCCGGGCCATGTCCACCTGGTCCAATCTGGGCCTCAAGGCGCTGATGGAGGTGGCGGGCTCAGAACTGGGCCCGGCCAAGAGCCACCACGCCGGTTTCATCCTGGGCCCGCGCATTAACGCCGGCGGGCGGATCGGCCGCGCCGACCTGGGCGCCCGTCTGCTCTCCACAGACGACCCGGCCGAGGCCTTGGCGCTGGCTCAGGAACTCGACGCCCTGAACGCCTCGCGCCGCGAGGTCGAGCGCGCGGTTCTCGAAGAGGCCGTGCGTCTGGCCGAAGCCAACAGCGGCCATCTGGACGGCGCCGTCGTCATCGTCTCCGGCGAGGACTGGCATCCGGGCGTTGTCGGCATCGTCGCCGGGCGCCTGCGCGAACGCTGGCGCAAGCCCGTGATCGTGGTCGGCGTCGACCCGGTCAGCGGCGTCGGCAAGGGCTCGGGCCGCTCCCAGCCGGGCCTGAACCTGGGCCGCGCGGTCCAGGCCGCCTTCGAACGCGGCCTGCTCCTGGCCGGCGGGGGCCACGCCATGGCCGCGGGCCTGACCGTCGCGCCCGATGGCCTGCCCGCGCTCGGGGACTTCCTGGACGCGGAACTGGCGCTCGAGCACGACGCCGCCGCCGACGGTGACCACCTGGCCATCGACGCCCTCGTCGAGCCGGGCGGGGCGAGCCGCGCCCTTTGCGACGCCTTCGAGCGCCTCGCCCCCTTTGGCCCCGGAAATCCTGAGCCCCTGTTCGCCCTGGAGCGCGTCTCGGTGCGCGAGCCGGTCCAGATGACCGGCGGCCACGTCCGTTGCCGGCTGGTGGGCGCTTCGGGCGACAGCATTCGCGCCGTCGCCTGGCGCTGCGCCGATCTTCCGACCGGGCGTGCGCTCCTGTCGGGACAGGGCGGTCTGTCGGTAGCGGGCCGGCTGAAGCCCGATGACTGGAACGGCCGCCGGGGCGTGCAGTTCGAGATCGAGGACGTGGCCGATCCCCGCCAGAGCCCGATCGGCGGTTGACGAAAAGCTCCGACCTCGCCGCTTGCGCCCTTGGGAATCGTTGGCTATATCGCCGGCTCCCCGCGCAGCGGTCCCTTCGTCTATCGGTTAGGACGTCAGGTTTTCAACCTGAAAAGAGGGGTTCGATTCCCCTAGGGACTGCCACGCGGGGCCTTCCCCCACATCCTGAACATCTCATTCGACGACGGTTGGTCGGCGCTCCGCGATGCGCCATGGAACTGTTGTTTTTGGACGCGTGACGTTCGCGGAACCGTGTTAAGATCGCCGCGTCTGCACTTACTTCGCAGGCGGGGGCAACATGTTGATTGATACTGAGACGCCGGAGGCGCCGGCGACAGTCCGCCTTTCCGGCCGCGTCAAATGGTTCGACGTCGCCAAGGGCTACGGCTTCATCGTGCCTGACGATCCGTCGATGACGGACAAGGCCGATGTGCTTCTGCACATCACCAGCCTGCGCGAGAGCGGGCACGACGCGGCGGGGGAGGGGGCTCCCGTCGAATGCGACTGCGTGCGCCGGCCCAAGGGCTGGCAGGTGATCGCGGTCCACAGCCTAGGCGCGGGCGATCCGGCGGCTTCCCAGCCCATCCGGCGGCCCGCCTATGACGGGTTGAAGGCGGACGCACGCAACCTCGGGCCTCGTGAGGTGACCGAGCCGACTGGCGTGCTGGAGGCCGCCACCGTCAAGTGGTTCAATCGGACCAAGGGCTATGGTTTCGTGGTGCGCGCCAGCGATCCGGCGGATATCTTCGTGCACATCGAGACGCTCCGCCGTTGCGGGCTCGACGACCTGACGCCGGGCGACGCTGTCCACGTCCGGTTCGCCGAGGGACCCAAGGGGCTGGTCGTCGCCGAGATCAGACCGGGCGACTGACCGATCGCCCCCGAGGGCGAGTTCATGATCGATCGACGCGGAATACTGGCCCTGGCGGCCGCGCTGCTGGCGGCCTCCTGTGCGCCTCAGGCCCCGGTGTCTGCCGCCGGCGAGCCGATGGAGCGGCTGACCATCGTCACCGCCCAGGGGGAGCACGCCTTCTGGGTCGAGATCGCCGACGACGAGGCGGAGAGGGCGCGCGGCCTGATGTATCGTCCGCCGCTCGAGGCCGATCGCGGCATGCTGTTCGAGTTCCCGGGAGCGGGGGAGCGCAGCTTCTGGATGAAGAACACCCCCAGTCCGCTGGACATCATCTATGTCGCGCCGGACGGCCGGATCGTCTCGATCGCGGCCCACGCCACCCCCTATTCCGAAGCGCCCATCCCCTCGAACGGCGCCGCCAGCGGAGTGGTCGAGCTCCGGGCCGGCCGCGCGGCCGAGATCGGCGCCCGCCCCGGCGACCGGGTCGAGCATCCCTTTTTCGGAGGGTGACGACGACGTGCGTTGCGGCCGGGCCGCGCCCGTGCCAAGACGCCGCCCTTCGGCTCGGGGTGTAGCGCAGCCTGGTAGCGCATCTGCTTTGGGAGCAGAGGGTCGCAGGTTCGAATCCTGCCGCCCCGACCAGAACTCTTCAGCTGGCTCCATATGGCGCCGTCGCGTGGGCGTCCGCGGCTTGGGAGGGATGAAGTGGGGTTGACCAACGGTCGCGCGGCTCTGGCCCAGCACAAGCAAAATCCGACGGCGAAGTGGAATCGCACGGGAAAGTCCGACGCGCGTTCCGACGTTCCGGAGGACGCCAGCAATCGGATCTTCGACGGCTATGCCGACATCCGTCCGCGACTGACCGGCCCCCGGGCGCCCGCCAGCGCGGCCGTTTTCGCCATGGGCTCCTGTTTCGCCCGGGAGATCGAATACGAGCTAAGTCTCAGGGGCGGGCTGGTCATCAGCCAGGACGACAGGCTTCATTCTCCGGCCTTCGCGCATGAGCGGGACCTGCCCTCCAGCTTCCTGCACAGATACACGCCGACATCGATGCTGCAGGAGTTCCAGGCCGCGTTCGGCGAATGCGCCGCGTGGTCGGATGACGCGCTGATCGTCGTGGACGAGGGGGCCGTCCATGACCTGAACTATCCCGACATCAAGGCGCCCGCGACCGCTGAAGCGGTGTTCGAACGCCGTCGCGTCGCTCTTGAGCTGACTCGCGAGGTCGTCAACGCCCGGCTGGTGGTCCTGACCCTCGGCCTGGCCGAGGGCTGGGTGGATCTCGAGACGGGGCTGGCCATCAACGCAATCAACGGCCGCGTTCTCGCCAGGGATCGGGACCGGTATGCGCTTCACGAAGTCTCCTTCGACGAGACCGTCCGGTCCTTGCGGGAGATCGTCGAGCTGATTGACCGCCACCACGCGACCGGAGAGTACCGGCTGATCCTGACGGTGAGCCCGGTGCCGCTCGGCGCCACCTTTTCGGCGGACGACATCGTCGTCGCCAGCGGGAGGGCGAAGGCGATTCTGCTGGCGGCGGCTCAGGCCTTCTGCCGGGAGCATTCCAGGGCCGACTATTTCCCGAGCTACGAGATGGTGGTGAACTCCGATCGCGCGCTGGCCTGGCGGCCCGATCGTCTCCACGTGAACACGGGCATGGTCGCCCACATCATGGACCGCTTCATCGAGGCGGCTTTCGAGGACAGGGCCTTGCCGCGCGTGACCAGACCCGCCCCCGGATCGGAAGCGGCCAAGCGATTGGCGCCGAGCCGTCGACCCCGAACGGGTGGACCCTCTTCGGCCCCCAAGCTATTGACCCCCTAGTTTCTCCGTCGGAGCCCGTCATGCTCGCCCGCATCTATCGCCCCGCCAAGCCGGCCATGCAGTCGGGCAAGGCCAAGACCCGCGACTGGCGGCTGGAGTTTGAACCGGCCAGCGCGCGCATGATCGACCCGCTGATGGGCTGGACCAGTTCGCGCGACATGAACGGCCAGGTCGTCCTGACCTTCCCGACGCAGGAAGAGGCCGTCGCCTACGCTGAGCGGCACGGCATTCCGTTCCGCCTGCACGAGCCGCAGGAGGCGCCGGTCCTGATCAAGGCCTACGCCGACAATTTCGCGACCAACCGCAAGGTCCCGTGGACCCACTGAGTCCTCGACGAGCCGGCGCCCGTAGCTCAACCGGATAGAGCATCCGCCTTCTAAGCGGACGGTTGCAGGTTCGAGTCCTGCCGGGCGCGCCATTCACCCAGGCGAGCAAAAACCAAGGAGGGCCGCATGGCCGAGATCAAGGACAAGACCCTGGACGGCGAGATCGCCCTGGATGGCCAGGTTTTCCGCAATTGCCAGTTCCGCAACGCCCGGCTGGTGTTCAGCGGCGGCACGCCCCCGGGTTTCGCCAACTGCACCTTCGACAACACTGAATTCGTCTTCGATGGCGCGGCCGGCAATACGCTTCAGTTCCTCAAGGCCATGGCGCCGGCCACCACCAATATGCGTCAGATCGTCCTCGGCCTGATGCCGGAGCTTCGCCAAAACTAGCCGGCGCCGGGATTGGCGTCCCATCCAGGGTGTTGCAGTCCGCGGCCGGGAGGCCTCTAAGACGCGGTAGCGAACGGGAGCCGCCATGCGAGCCAGTCAGTGGGGAGGATTGTCCGGCGTCCTGGCCCTGCTGTGCCTCGCCGCTTGCGATCGTCCGGACGGCCCGGAGCCCGCCCCCGCCCAGACCTCGCCCGCAGGCGCCGGCGCCCCCTCCGAGGCGCCGGTCAGTCCGACTCTGCAGGCCGTCAAGCGGCGGGGCCGGCTGAACTGCGGCGTGCATGAGGGCCTGGTCGGCTTCGCCTTTCTGGACAATCGCGGCGAATGGCGCGGCTTCGACGTGGACTTCTGCCGGGCCATGGCCGCCGCCATCCTGGGCGACGGCGACGCCGTCCGCTTCGTCCCCCTGACGGCCGAGGGCCGATTCGCCGCCCTCAGGGACGGCCGCGTGGACGTGCTGTGGCGCAGCACCTCCTGGACCATGAGCCGCGATGTGGCGGGCGACATCAGCTTCGCCGGCGTCAACTACTACGACGGCCAAGGCTTTCTGGTTCGCCGCGCCCTCAATCTGACGAGCGCCACCGAACTGAACGGCGCGCGGGTCTGCGTCCAGGCCGGCTCGACCAGCGGGCTGAACGCGCGCGACTATTTCCGCACCCGCGACATCGAATACCGCGAGGTCGTCGCCGAAACCGAACAGGGCGCGCGCCAGGCCTATGAGCGGGAGGCCTGCGACGCCTACACCGCCGACGTCTCCGCCCTAGCCGCGGCCCGCACGACCATGGCCAGCCCCGGCCAGCACGTCCTCCTGCCCGACGTCATCTCCAAGGAGCCCCTGGGCCCGGCGGTGCGGCGCGGCGACGAACAGTGGCTCGCCTTGGTCCGGTGGACCCTCAACGCCCTGATCCTGGCCGAGGAGCTGGGCGTGACCCAGCAGAACGCCGCCGAGATGGCCCGCAGCTCGAACGACCCGCGCGTGCGGCGTCTGCTGGGCGCGGAGGGCGATTTCGGGGCTTCCCTGGGGCTGGAGCCGACCTGGGCTCTCGACGCGGTGACGGCGGTCGGCAACTATGGGCAGGTGTTCGAGCGGAACGTCGGTGCGCAGTCGGCGCTCGACCTGGCCCGCGGCCTGAACGCACAGTGGAACGCGCGGCCGGGCGGCCTGATCTACGCCCTGCCGATTCGATGACCGATCACGAGGGGCGGATGCAGACGACGGAACGCAGGGGCCTCGCGCTCCATTGGCTGATGCTGATCGGGTTCGTGGTCGGGCTGGGGGCCGGGCTCTACGTCAACCAGGTGGTGGGCCCGGAGACCTATTGGGTCCAGTGGCTGACGACCAACGTCACCGGCCCGGCGGGCCAGATCTTCCTGCGCCTGCTGTTCATGCTGGTCATCCCCCTGCTGTTCTCGGCCCTGGTGGTCGGGGTGGCCGAGATGGGCGACCTCAAGTCCCTGGGTCGGGCGGGCATGAAGACTCTGCTTCTCACCATCGTGGTGTCCGGGATCGCCGTGGTCATCGGTCTGTTGATGGTCAACGCCTTCCGGCCCGGCGACGGCGTGGACCCGGTCCTGGCCCAGTCGCTACTAGCCCAGGGCCGCGAAGGCGCCTCGGCCATCGTCGAGAAGGCGCCGGAAAGCGTCCAGTTCGGCCAGTTCTTCCTGGACCTGATCCCGTCCAACGTCTTCACCGCTGCGGCCGAGAACCAGATCCTGCCGGTGATGATATTCGCCCTGTTCTTCGGGATCGGGCTGGTGATGGCGAAGAGCGCCGCGACCGACCGGCTGCAGGTGGTCATCGAGGGCATCCTCGAGGTGACCATGAAGCTCATCAACCTGGTCATCAAACTGGCCCCGATCGCCATCGCCTGCCTGATGTTCAACCTCGCGGCCCTGTTCGGCTGGGACCTGCTGGTGCGGTTGGCGGCCTATGTCGGCGTGGCCGTGGGCGCAATGCTGATCCACATGTTCGTGGTCTATCCGCTGGTCGTCGCCTTCCTGGGCGGCATGTCGCCGCTGCGCTTCTTCAAGGGCGTCCGCGAGCCGATGGTGGTGGCCTTCTCGACCGCCTCCTCCAACGCCGCCCTGCCAGTGTCGCTGAAGGCCGCAGACGAACAACTGAACCTGCCGCGCAAGATCGCCCGCTTCGTGCTGACCGTCGGCGCGACCGCCAACCAGAACGGCACGGCCCTGTTCGAGGGCGTCACCGTCCTGTTCCTGGCCCAGTTCTTCCAGATCGAGCTGACCCTCACGCAGCAGATCATCGTGATGCTGGTCTGCATCCTGGGCGGCGTCGGCACCGCGGGCGTGCCGGCCGGTTCGCTGCCGGTCGTGGCCATGATCCTGGTCATGGTCGGGGTCCCGGCGGAAGGCATCGGCCTGATCCTCGGCGTCGACCGCTTCCTGGACATGTGCCGGACCACGCTGAACGTCACCGGCGACCTGGTCCTGGCCACCGTGGTGTCGCGGGGGGAAGAGGACGAGGTCGCGCCGCCTCCCGCGCCGCCGGAGGGCGATCGAGTCACGGCGGTCGCCTGATCCCCGGCGACCGCGGGAGGGATGACCCAAGGGTTGCGCCGGGCTAAAGACGGCGCCACCTGAGCCCAGGCCCGCGCCCGTCGGGCTCCGACAGATCGAAAGCGACCGCCCGTGACCGTTCCGAACTCCGTCATCACCCTGTCCGAAGGCATCGCCAAGCCCGTGGTGATCGGCGGCGGCCGCCGCATCGTCTTTATCGCCGGCCCGTGCCAGCTGGAAAGCCGCCAGCACGCGTTGGAGATGGCCGGCGCCTTGAAAGAGATCGGCGAGCGGCTGAACGTCGGCATCATCTACAAGACCAGCTTCGACAAGGCGAACCGCACCTCCGCCACCGCCGCGCGCGGCTTCGGCCTGGAAGGCTCGCTGCCGATCTTCGCGGAGATCCGCGAGACGACCGGCCTGCCGGTCCTCACCGACGTCCACACCGAGGAGCACTGCCGCATCGCCGCGCAGGCCGTCGACGTGCTCCAGATCCCGGCCTTCCTCAGCCGCCAGACCGACCTGCTGCTGGCCGCCGCCGCCACCGGCAAGGCGATCAACATCAAGAAGGGTCAATTCCTGGCCCCCTGGGACATGAAGAACGTCATCGCCAAGGTGACGGGCGCCGGCAACCCGAACGTCATGGCCTGCGAGCGGGGCGCCAGCTTCGGCTACAATACGCTTGTCTCCGACATGCGCGCCTTGCCGGTGCTGCGCGACATCGGCTGCCCCGTGGTGTTCGACGCGACCCACAGCGTCCAGCAGCCGGGTGGGCAGGGGACCTCTTCGGGCGGCCAGCGCGAGTTCGTGCCGGTCCTGGCCCGCGCGGCCGTGGCCGTGGGCGTGGACGCCGTCTTCATGGAGACCCACCAGGACCCCGACAACGCTCCCTCGGACGGCCCCAACATGGTGCCGCTGCATCAGTTCGAGGCCCTGGCCGCCGAACTGATCGCCTACGACGATCTGACCAAGTCGCGGATGAAGGCCGCCGCCTGAGCCGGACGCGTCCGTTTCTGACGCAGGGCCGGTGCAACGTCGTCCGGATCAGCGATCCCGACGGAGGCGCCGGCCGAAAGTACACAAAGTACACTCGAAAAAATTTCGGCGGTTCCTGCGGCTCGCGCGCCTCGAACGGAAGATGTTGTGACTCGCGCCCGCTGGCTTTAGCTCAGGCGGATGGCTGATCGCATGCTCGATCTCGGGGGACTGCAGGCCCTGCTGGACCGCGTCGGCGGCGTCACCGTCGCCTGTGTCGGCGACCTGATGCTGGATCGCTACGTCTATGGCGAGGTCAGCCGTATCTCGCCCGAGGCGCCCATTCCGGTGCTCAAGGCTCAACGCGAGACGGCCATGCCCGGCGCGGTCGGCAATGTGGCCCGCAACGTCGCCGCTCTCGGGGGGCGCGCCCGGCTCGCGGGTCTGGTCGGAAACGACGCCGCGGCCGAGGAGCTGAAGGCCGCCCTGGCGCGGGAAGAGGGGATCGAGAGCTTCCTTGAGGTCGCGGGCCATGGGGTCACGACGGTCAAGACCCGTTTCGTCGCCGCCGGCCAGCAGTTGCTCAGGCTCGACGCCGAAGAGGCGAGCGATGGCGGTGGCGACCTGAGCGAAACAGCTGCATTGTCAGAAGCTTCCGTCATTCTCCTTTCGGACTACGCCAAGGGCGCGGTCAACGAGGCCGTGGCGCGGGCAGCCGTGGCGACCGGCCGTCCGGTGATCGTCGACCCCAAGGGGCGCGACTTCGCCCGTTACGGTCCCGTGGCGGTCATCAAGCCGAACGCCGCCGAACTGGCCGCCGCCACCGGCCTGCCCACCGGTAATGACACCGAGGTCGAGGTGGCGCTCGCGGCTCTGATGGAGCAGTGCGAGGCCCAGGCCCTGATCGTCACACGCGCCGGCAAAGGCATGAGCTTGGTCCGCCGGGGCGGCCCCGTCATCCACGTCCCCGGCCGCGCCCGCGAGGTCTTCGACGTCTCCGGCGCCGGCGACACTGTGCTGGCTGCCCTGGGCCTGGCCATCGGCGCGGGGGCGGAGCTTGAGGAAGCCGTCGCCTTCGCCATCCTCGCCTCGGGTGTGGTGGTGGGCAAGAGCGGGACCGCCGTGGTCACTCCGGCCGAGTTGATCGACGCCGAGATGACCGGCCACGCGGCGATCGCCCACGCTAAGGTGACCCCTCTGGATATCCTGGCCGAGGAGGTCGAGGCCTGGCGTCGCAAAGGCCTGAAGGTCGGCTTCACCAACGGCTGTTTCGACATCCTGCATCGTGGCCACGTGGCCTATCTGGCCCAGGCGCGCAGCTGGTGCGACCGGCTGGTCGTGGCGCTCAACACCGACGCCTCGGTTCGCCGCCTGAAGGGGGAAGGGCGGCCCGTGAACGACCTGGACAGCCGCGCCGTCGTCATCGGCGGCCTCAGCAGCGTCGATCGCGTCACCGCCTTCGACGACCCCACGCCGCTCGCCCTCATCGAACGCCTGCGACCCGACGTCCTGATCAAGGGCGCGGACTACACCCGTGAGGGCGTCGTCGGCGGCGACCTGGTCGAGAGCTGGGGCGGAGAGGTGCGCCTGGCCCAGTTCATGGACGGCCATTCGACCACCCAGACCATCGAACGCATGCGGAGCCCGTCATGAGGGCGCGGACCATAGTCGTGACCGGCGGCGCCGGCTTCATCGGCTCGAATATCGTGGCGCGCCTCGCCGCCGACGGGCGCCATGACGTCGTCGTTTGCGACCGCCTGGGTTCCGCCTCCGACGCCAAGTGGCGCAACATCGCCAAGCACGCCGTCTCGGACTTCTGGTTCCCCGAGGAGCTGTTCGAGCGCCTGAACCGCGCGCCCGACGACATCGCCGCCGTGGTCCACATGGGCGCCGTCTCCTCCACGACCGAGGAGGACGCCGACCTCATCCTCCGCACCAACTTCAGCCTGTCCCGCGATCTCTGGGACTGGTGCGCCGCCCACGACAAGCGCCTGATCTACGCCTCGTCCGCAGCCACCTACGGGGCTGGGGAACGCGGCTTTAATGACGATGACGATGCCGAGTCCACCTCTCAACTGCGCCCTTTAAACGCTTACGGCTACTCGAAACTTCTCTTCGACAAGTACGCCATAACGCAGGCCGCGAAGGGTCACGCGTCGCGCCAGTGGGCGGGCCTGAAGTTCTTCAACGTCTATGGCCCCAACGAAGGCCACAAGGGCTCGATGAAGTCCGTCGTCGCCCAGATATGGCCCCAGGTCGCGGCGGGCGAAACGGTCAGCCTTTTCCGCTCGCACCACCCCGACTACCCGGACGGCGGCCAGCTTCGCGACTTCGTCTTCGTCGACGACGTGGTCGACATCGTCGAGTGGCTGCTCTCCGCGCCCGAGGTCCGGGGCGTGTTCAACGCCGGCTCGGGCCAGGCCCGCTCCTTCGCCGACCTGGCCAAGGCCACCTTCGCCGCGGCCGGTCGTCCAGCCGCGATCGCCTATGTCGACATGCCCGAGGTGCTGCGGGGCCGGTACCAGTACTTCACCGAGGCCCGGATGGATCGCCTCCGGGCCGCCGGCTATCCCGGCCAGTCGACGCCGCTGGAGGAGGGCGTGCGCCGCTACGTCCAGGACTATCTGATGCAGGCGGACCCCTACCGGTGATCCCGGCCCTGACCGCCCGCCAGTGGATCGGCTACGCGGGCCTGGCGCTCGTCTTCCTGCTGGTCGCGGCGGTCGCCGTCTGGCGGGGTGACATCCTCCAGGCCGGCCTGGACCCCCAGGTTCCGTTCCAGACCTATCAGCCGCCGCCCGCCCCCGACTACGACCAGGCCGAGGCCTGGCATCTGCTGGACGCCCGCACCCCCGACGCAGGCCCGGCGGCGGTGTTCTTCGTCCATCCCACCAGCTTCGACGGCGGTCGTCACTGGAACGCCCCCCTGCATCATCCGGCGGCCGACCGCTGGCTGAACCGCGTCGTGGTCCCCAACCACGTCGGTGCCTTCGCCCGGGCCGGCGCAGTCAGCGCCCCGCGTTATCGCCAGGCTAGCCTCTACACCCGCCTGACCCTTCGCCCCGACGCGCGCGACGCCCGGGCCTTCGCCTATCGCGATATCCTCGCGGCCTTCGAGGCCTGGCTGGCCCGCCATCCGGACGGCCCGCTGGTCCTGGCTGGCGTGGAGCAGGGCGCCGAGCTGCTGGACCGGTTGCTGAGGGAGCGGGTCGCCACCGACCCGGCCGTCGCCCCTCGCGTGGTGGCCGTCTATCTGATCGACGCCCTGGTGGCGCGAGATCGCCTTCCCTCGGCCTTCCCGCCCTGCGCCGGGCCCCAAAGGAGCGGCTGCGTGGTCGCCTGGTCCGAGGTGGGCGAGGGCGACGACGCCGCCGGCTGGCGCCGGCTCCGACGCGCCCTGATCTGGGACGACGCGGGCCATCTTGTCGAACTCGACGATCGCGAGCCCGTATGCGTCAATCCCGTCAGCGGCGCCGCGAACGACCAGCGGACCGAGGCGCGCCAGCACGCCGGCGGCGCCAATGCGACGGGGCTGGAATGGGGCGCGCGCCCGGCCTTCATCGACCGCCACGTCTCGGCCCAGTGCCGAGGCGGCCTCCTGCGCTACA
The DNA here is from genome assembly GCA_023386645.1 of Pseudomonadota bacterium. Classification (GTDB taxonomy): domain Bacteria; phylum Pseudomonadota; class Alphaproteobacteria; order Caulobacterales; family Caulobacteraceae; genus Brevundimonas. The sequence goes on along the minus strand of JAEWJI010000019.1, from coordinate 77,054 downwards.
GCTCGCCCCGCTCGGAAACCTTCAGGCGGTCAGGCAGCTGGACGGAGCGCCGGAAGTCCAGCCCATACAACCTGTTCTACGCCGATCTTGAGGCGGACGTTCTGCGCCGCATGTCTGTCTGGTCCGCCGGCGCCGGTGCTAATCCGCGCCCAGACGCGCCGTCCGCCAGTCGAACAGGGCCTCCAGAACCTGCACGGCCCTTCCCCGCTCGCTGACCAGATCCGGGTCGCGATCCAGCAGCATCCGGGCGTCGTCCGCCGCCGCGGCCATGAGCTCGCGATGCGCGACGGGATCGGCGAACCGATAGGCCGGAAAGCCGCTCTGCCGCAGACCCAGGGGATCGCCGCCGCCCCTCAGGCGGAAGTCCTCCTCGGCGATCACGAAGCCGTCCTCGGTCGCGCGCAACGTCTCCAGCCGCGCCCGCGCCACCTCGCCCACGGCCCCGTCCTCGCCGCCGTACAGCAGAATGCACGAACTGGCCGTCGCCCCCCGGCCCACCCGCCCCCTCAGCTGGTGCAGCTGGGCCAGGCCGAACCGGTCGGCGTGCTCGATCACCATGATCGAGGCGTTCGGCACGTCCACGCCCACCTCGACCACCGTGGTGGCGACCAGCACGGACAGGCGGCCATCGGCGAAGTCGGCCATCACCGCCTCGCGCTCGGCGCCCCGCATCTGGCCGTGCGCCAGCCCGACCCGGTCACCGAGCAGCCGCCGCAGGTCCCCGGCTCGGGCCTCCGCCGCCGCCAGGTCCGTGGCCTCGCTCTCGGCCACCAGAGGGCAGATCCAGTAGGCCTGGGCCCCGCCGTCCACCGCGGCCTTCAGCCGTCGCGCCACCTCGCTCAGCCGCGCCTGCGGCAGGACGGCGGTCGTCACCGGCGTCCGCCCCGGCGGCTTCTCCGTCAGGCGCGACACGTCCAGCTCCCCGAACTGGGTCAGCTCCAGGGTGCGCGGGATCGGCGTCGCCGACATGGTCAGCATGTGGACCGCGCCCAGCCTGGGATCGCCCTTGGCCTGCAGGCGCTGCCGTTCGTTGACCCCGAACCGGTGCTGCTCGTCCACCACGGCCAGGGCCAGCCGGTCGAACCGCACCGCGTCCTGGAACAGGGCGTGGGTCCCGATCGCCGCCTGGGCCGCCCCGCTCGCCAGAGCCTCCAGCCGAACCCGCCGCTCGGCCGCGCTGTCCCGCCCCGTCAGCAGCACGCTCTGCACCCCCGCCGCCTCCAGCATCGGGGCCAGCCTCTGGTGATGCTGGCGCGCCAGAACGTCGGTGGGCGCCATCAGGGCCCCCTGGAACCCACTGGATGCCGCGTCCGCCAGCGCCAGGGCCGCGACCGCCGTCTTGCCCGAGCCCACGTCCCCCTGCAGCAGCCGCCCCATCTGCTCGCCCGAGGCCAGGTCCCGCCGGATCTCCGCCAGGGCCTGCTCTTGTGCCCCCGTCAGCCGGAAGGGCAGGGCGGCCAGCAGCCGCTCGGACGCTTCCCCGGGCGTGACGACCGGCGCGCGGGAGATCCGCCGCATCCGCCGCCGCCGCGCGAGCGCCAACTGGTGCGCCAGCAGTTCGTCGAAAGCCAGCCGCTGCCGGGCCGGCGCCTGAGGGGTCGTGTCGGCTTCCGCCGCCGGCGCGTGGGCCGCCGCCAGGGTCTCCCGCCACGCCGGCCACCTCCGCCGGGTCAGCCACGCCGGATCCTGCCATTCCGGCAGGTCCGGCGCCTGCTCCAGCGCAGCCTGCACCAGCCTGCGCACCTGCCGGCTCGTCAGCCCCTGGGTCGCCGGATAGACCGGCTCGCTCATCGCGATCTCGTCGGCGCGGTCCAGCGGCAGCACATTGTCGGGATGCGCGATCTGCACCTCGTTGTTGAACCGCTCGACCTTGCCGGTCACGAGCCGTCGTTCGCCCGGAGGCGCCAGCTTCTGAATCTGGGCGACCGAGCCCCCGAACCAGATCAGGTGCAGAAAGCCCGTGTCGTCCGACGCCCGCACCTTGATCGGGGCCCCGATCTTGTGGGCGGGTATCAGCCGGTCGATCTGGACGGTGAAGACCCCCACCTCGCCCTCGACAGCGTCGACGGCCGTCATCGGGCGGCGGCGCACCACTCCGGACGGCAGCAGGAAGGCCAGGTCGCGAACCAGCGGCCCGGCCAGCTTCTCGACCAGGGGTGCGGCGCGCGGACCCACACCCTTCAGGGTGGTCGCCTGGGCGAACAGCGGGAACAGAATCTCGGGCCGCATCGGCTTCAGCATAGCTGGCGAAGCGGCCGCTGGAACGCTATCTGCCCCGTCTCATTCCGCTGAGGCTCGTGTGGGTCCCAGCCCACCGCACATCCCGGACCGGACAAGGAACCGCGTGGCCGATATTTCTGCATGCGCCGCGTCGGCGGCGGACGATCTGAAGGCGCGCCGGGGACGGATCGTCTTTCGCGCCTGGCGTCGGGGCTTCCGCGAGGCGGACCTGATCCTGGGTCCGTTCGCCGAACGGACGGTCGACAGCCTGAACGAAAGCGAACTCAAGACCTTGGAGCAGCTTCTGGAAGCGGACGATCACGCCCTCTACGGCTGGGCCACACGAGCCACGCCTTGTCCGTCGGAGTTTGACGGCCCGCTCATGGAGCGGCTCCAGCGGTTCGTTGACGAGCACGTCGCGCACCTGACCGCGCGGGGAGGCGCTTGATGGACGGATCGATCAAGCCCCGGCGTGAGGATCGCGAGCTCGGCGGTGCGCCTGAGGGCCTCGACGCCCTGATCGTCGCCGACCGGCTGCGGGAGACCGGAGGGGTCGGCCTGTTTGTCGCCCGCGACTACCAGCGGGCCGGCGCCTTCACCCAGGCCTTCCGCTTCTTTGGCAAGGATGTGGAAGTCCTGGAGTTTCCGGCCTGGGACTGCCTGCCCTACGACCGACTGAGCCCCACGGCTTCGACCTCGGCCCAGCGGATGGCCGCGCTCACGCGCCTGGCACGGCGCGCGCCCGACGACCGGACGCCGCTTCTGGTCGTGGCCACCGTCTCGGGCGCCGGCCAGCGTGTCCCGCCGCGCCATGTGACCACGGCCGCCGCCTTCGAGACCCGCGTCGGCCGCGACCTCGATACGACCGAGCTGGAGAAATACTTCGCCAGCAACGGCTACGTCCGCGCCTCCACCGTCTCCGAACGCGGCGAGTTCGCGGTCCGGGGCGGCGTCATCGACGTCTTTCCCCCGGGGTTCGAGGAGCCGGTCCGGCTCGACATGTTCGGCTCCGAGCTGGAATCGATCCGCGGCTTCGACCCGGAGACCCAGCGCTCGACCCGTCAGCTGCAATCGGTCGAGCTCGCGCCCGTCTCGGAGGTCCTGCTCGACGCCGACAGCATCTCCCGCTTCCGCTCGGGCTACGTCCAGCTGTTCGGCGCCCCCGGCGACGATCCCCTTTATGTGGCGATCAGCGAGGGCGCGCGGCGCCAGGGCATGGAGCACTGGCTCCCGCTGTTCTACGACCAACTCGACAGCATCTTCGACTATCTCCCTGACGACGCGAACATTTACCTCGACAACCAGATCGACGGCGCGCGCGCCGAACGCTGGAGCCTGATCGCCGACGCCTATGGGTCCCGACGCGAGGCGGGTCAGTCGCGATCCTCCGCCGGCGCCAACCGGGCGCTGCCCGCCGATCGTCTGTATCTGGACGAACAGGCCTGGAACGGCGCCCTGGCCGGCCGATCGGTCCGGCGCTTCACGCCCTTCGATGCCTCCGGAGAGGACGCCGGGGGCCGGCTCGGCCGATCCTTCGCGGCGGAACGTGGCCAGGACAGCGTCAACCTGTTCGAGGCCGTGGCCCGCCATGCCGAGGCGCTGAAGGCCGAGGGGCGTCAGGTCCTGTTCGCCTCCTGGTCCGAGGGATCCTCGGAGCGCCTGGCCACCATGCTGGAGGATCACGGCCTCAAGCCCGTGGTCGCCGTCCGCGACTGGCAGGACGTCCAGACCGCCTCGGCGGATCTCTATCTGCGCGGCGTCCTGCCGGTGGAGCACGGCTTTGTCACCGACCGTCTGGCCGTCATCTCCGAGACCGACATCCTGGGCGACCGCCTGGCCCGTCCCCGGCGCAAGCGGCGCGCGGCGAACTTCCTGGCGGAGGCGTCGGCGCTGACGACCGGCGATCTGGTCGTCCACCTGGACCACGGCATCGGCCGTTACGAGGGCCTCAAGACCCTCGACATCCAGGACGCGCCCCACGACTGCCTGGAGTTGATCTACGCGGGCGAAAGCAAGCTCTACCTGCCGGTCGAGAACATCGACCTCCTGACCCGCTACGGCGCGGAGTCCGAGGGCGTGCAACTGGATCGCCTTGGCGGGGCCGGCTGGCAGGCGCGCAAGGCCAAGGCCAGGGAACGGCTGCGCGCCATGGCCGAGGGCCTCATCGCCATCGCCGCGCGCCGGGCGCTGCGCCAGACCGATGCGATCACACCGTCCTCCGGCCTCTTCAGCGAGTTCTGCGCCCGCTTCCCCTATGAGGAGACCGACGACCAGCTGAACGCCATCGGCGACGTGCTGGAGGATCTGGGCAAGGGCCATCCGATGGATCGCCTGATCTGCGGCGATGTCGGCTTCGGCAAGACCGAGGTGGCGCTCCGGGCCGCCTTTGTGGTGGCCATGGGCGGCCAGCAGGTCGCCGTGGTCTGTCCGACGACCCTGCTCGCCCGCCAGCACTTCAAGACCTTCAAGGAACGGTTCGCCGGCTGGCCCGTCAAGGTTCGCCAGCTGTCGCGCATGGTGCCGGCCAAGGAAGCGGCCGAAACCCGCGAGGGCCTGAAGGACGGCTCCATCGAGATCGTCGTCGGCACCCACGCGGTGCTGAGCCAGCAGGTCGGCTTCCGGGACCTCGGCCTCGTGATCGTCGACGAGGAGCAGCACTTCGGCGTCAAGCACAAGGAAAAGCTCAAGGAGCTACGCGCCGACGTCCACCTGCTGACCCTCACCGCCACCCCCATCCCGCGCACCCTGCAGATGGCCCTTTCGGGCATCCGCGAGATGTCGATCATCGCCACCCCGCCGGTCGACCGGCTGGCGGTGCGCACCTACGTCCTGCCCTGGGATCCGGTGACGGTGCGCGAAGCCCTGCTGCGCGAGAAGTATCGCGGGGGCCAGGCCTACTACGTCGCGCCTCGCCTGAAGGACCTGCCCGAGATCGAGCGGTTCCTGCGCGAGCAGGTGCCCGAGGTGAAGTTCGTCGTCGGCCACGGCCAGATGGGCGCCACCCAGCTCGAGGAGGTGATGAGCGCCTTCTACGACGGCGAATACGACGTGCTGGTCTCGACCACCATTGTTGAGTCCGGACTTGATATTCCGACCGCCAACACATTGATCGTGCACAGGGCCGACATGTTCGGACTGGCGCAACTGTACCAGATCCGCGGGCGCGTCGGCCGTTCCAAGGCCCGCGCCTTCGCCTATCTGACGACGGACGATAGGAAGCCGATCACCCTGTCGGCCGAGCGGCGGCTGAGTGTGCTCCAGTCGCTGGACAACCTTGGCGCCGGCTTCCAGCTGGCCAGCCACGACCTGGACCAGCGCGGCGGCGGCAACCTCCTGGGCGACGAACAGTCCGGCCATATCCGCGAGGTCGGCGTCGAACTGTACCAGCAGATGCTGGAGGACGCGGTCGAGGAGCTGAAGCAGGCAGGCGAGGGCAGGGGCGTCGATCGCGGCTGGTCCCCGACCATCAACGTCGGCGCGGCCGTACTGATTCCAGAGGATTACGTGCCGGACCTCAACGTCCGTCTCAGCCTCTATCGCCGCCTGTCGGACGCCGAGAACACCGAGTCGCGCGAGGCCCTGGCCGCCGAACTCATCGACCGCTTTGGACCTTTGCCCGACGAGGCCAAGCAGCTTCTGCGGATCGTCGGCGTCAAGGCCAACTGCAAGACCGCCTGCATCGAGCGGATCGACGTCGGGCCGCTCGGCGCGGTTCTGACCCTGCGTGACAACAGCTTCCCCAACCCGGCGGGGCTGGTGCAGCTGATTCAGAAGAACCAGGCGTCCTGGAAGATCCGGCCGGACCAGAAGATCGTGGTCAAGGGCGACTGGCCGACGGCCGACGACAGGCTGAAGGTCGCCGACCGGATCACGGGCGAACTGGCGCGCGTCGCCACCGCCTGACGCGGGTCAGCGTCCCGGCAGGTCTCTCGAGGCCCGTTCCAGGGCGGCTGCAGGGTCCTCGCCCGGTTCCAGCTGGGCGCAGCCGATCTGGAACTCCGCCACGAACGGCGGCTGATCGGGACCGCCGTCAAAGGCGGTGCAGCCGATCACCGCGGCGATCCGCTCGGCCGCGATGCGCGCCGCCGGGGCCGGCGTGGCGGGCAGGGCCAGGGCGAAGATCTCCGAGGCCAGCCGGGCCGCGGTGTCCTCGACCCGCACCAGGCGCGAGACCATGGCCCCGATCTGGGGCATGGCCCGATCCAGCCAGCCCTGGGCGCGCGCCTTCCGGATCGCTTCGCTGTCGGCCACCCGCAGGACGCAGACCGACAGGGGTCGACGCCGCGACCGCGACCCTTCCGCCAGGCGCCCCAGATGCGAGGCGAACAGGTCCCGGGTGAACAGGCCCGTCGACGGGTCCATCAGTCCCGAGCCCCGAGCCGCCTCCAGGGCGCGTCGCACGCTCTGGTGGCGCCGGTGCGTGCGCGCCAGGGCCAGCACCCGGGCCGCCGTCTCGTCCTCGGGCGTGTCGGCCGCCGCCACATCCGCGAAGCCCCGGTTGTAGAGCTCTCCCAGGTCGATCTCGGTCGACTGGCGCAGGTAAAGGGTCAGGGGCACGTGATAGAGCCGCGTGTTCCGCTTCATCCCCGAGGCGATGGACAGCGCCGGCGTCGGGTCCTCTCCGGCCCACAGGACCGCCGCGTCGAAGGCGCTCTCATGCAGGTAGTCGAAGGCCGTATAGGGGGTCGGGGCGGCCACGATCTCGGCGCCGGAGGCCTCCAGCGCGTTGGACAGGGCCAGGAACCTCAGGTCCGCTGCGCCCGCGACCAGCACCCGCAGCGGGCCGCCGTCGGCCTCGGTGGCCGTCAGCGCGTGGCCCTGGGCCGCGAAGGTCGCCTGGCGCAGGGCGAACTCCTCGTCGGTGATGGCGGCGCGGGTCAGCTGTTCCAGCCGGATCGCGGCCTGGGCCGGATGTGGCGGGCGCCGGGCGAACAGGTCGGCCGCCGGATCGGCTTCGTCGCCGCCGATGGCGATCACCGGCAGCCGGCGCGGCCGGGCGGCCGCCTTCAGGGTCTCGGCGACGCTGTCCAGATCCCCGAACGTCCTCATGTCGATCAGGACCGCCTCGAGCTTCAGGTCGCCCACGGCCGCGGCCCCGGCTCCGAGCGAGCGCGCGGTCAGGGTGCGCCAGCCCAGGGCGTCCAGCCCGCGGGAAAGATCGCCCACAAGCTCGTCGTCGGCGGCGAGCACCAGTACGCGCGGATCGGAACCCAATTCATGCCCTCTGACGCCCCCGGGCGTGCGCGCGGACCATAGCGACGGGGCCTCCGGCCGCGCAACGGGCCAGACGCCTTCGGGGCCCTGTTATCCCGACTTCACGCAGCCGTGGCTTCCCCCCATGGCGTTTTCCGCTAGTTTCCGCCGCTCAGTGGCGGCGGGGACCGGCTTGAGCAACAACAGCGAGATCGTCGCGCCCGGCTTCTGGGGGCGGCTGGCGGTGCGAGCCTTCACGCGCAGCTGGGGCCGCGACGTCATGCTCTACACGGGCGGGGTCTCCTTCTTCGCCCTGCTGGCGGTCTTCCCGGCCATCGCCATCCTGATCGGTTTCTACAAGGTGGTGCTGTCGATCGGTCAGGTCAGCGAGCAGGCTGCGGCCCTGGCCGATATGATGCCCCACGCCGCCCGCACCATCTTCCATCAGGAGATCGAGCGGCTGGCCGGCGCCTCGGCGCGCACCGTCTCGGCCCAGAGCGGCTTCGCCCTGATCATCGGCGCCTACGCCGCGCACCGCGGCTTCAAGGCCCTGCTGGCGGGGCTCAACCTGATCCACGACGAGCAGGAACCGCACGGCTTCTTCAAGTTCAACTTCCTGGCCTTCGTGGTGGCCCTGGTGGCCTTCGCCCTGTTCACCGTGGTCTCGGGCGCGGTCGTGACCTCGCGGCTGCTGTCGCATACGGCGGAGCTGGGCACCGTCGAACAGCTGGGCGTGCCCCTGGACGGCCTGTGGCCGGCGCTGGGACTTTTGGTCGGCCTGTCGCTGCTGTACCGCTACGCCATGTCCCATCGTGTTCGCGTGGCCTGGGGGCCTTCGATCGTGGGCGGCGCGGTGGCGACGGTGATGTCGATGCTCTCGTCCTGGCTCTGCGCGGTCTATGTCGAGCAGATCGCCCAGCTGGGCGCCACCTACGGGTCGGTGGGCGCCGTGGTGGTGCTGCTGATCTGGCTGTCCTGGAACGTCAACGCCATCTTCTACGGCGGCGCCTTCGCGACCGAGATGGAGATCGCCTGGCGAGCCCGGGGCGCGCCGGCGGTTGCAGCAGGGGCCGCCGCCGACGTGGTCAGCCTCGAGGAACGCCGCCTGTCTCGACGGTGATCCTCAGGGTCGTCCCGTCCGCCTCGATATCGACCACCCGGCCTCCGAGCTCGCCCATCAGGTGGGGCACGTCGATCCGCGCCATCGGGTCGGTGGCCAGCAGGGTCACGACCTCGCCCGGCCCGGCCCCTTCCAGCCGCGCCCGCAGCCTGAGGCTCGGCACCGGGCAGCGGTGGCCCCGCGCGTCGACGATGTCGGGGCGGTCGTTCAAGCCTTCAGCCGTTCCAGCAGCAGTTCCAGCGCCTGGACCACGCTGGCCGTCCTGACCTCGTCGCGGCCCAGGTCCCCGAACCGGCGCTCCAGCACGCGCGGCTCGCCCAGGCCGGCCACCCCGAACCAGACCAGGCCCACGGGCTTGTCGGCGCTTCCGCCGCCCGGTCCCGCGATGCCTGTGATCGACACCGCGACGGAGGCCTCCGATCTCGCCGCCGCTCCGGCGGCCATGGCCTCGGCCACGGGCCCGGAGACCGCGCCGTGCGCCTCGATCAGGGCCGGGTCCACGCCCAGCATCCGGCTCTTGGCGGCGTTGCTGTAGGTCACGAAGCCCCGGTCCACGACCGCCGAGGAGCCCGGCACGGCCGTCAGCGCCGCGGCCACCAGCCCGCCGGTGCAGCTTTCGGCCGTGGCCAGCATGACCCCGCGGGCCGCAGCCGCGGCCACGACAGCGCGCGCCAGTTCGAGGATGCGATCTGGAAACATAGCCGTTCCGGGGCTGCTGCGAGTCGGTTTAGCCTGAACTCCGCTGCCCCGCCTGTCGACCCGACGCGGGGCCATCGAGCGGGGACCTGATGACCGAAGCGACCCTGACCGCATCGCCCGCCGGCCCGGCTCCAGGCCGGACGGCTTCGGTCCTCTTCGCCTTCGCGATCTTCACCTCGGCCTCCCTGGTGTTCGTCGTCCAGCCGATGGCGACCAAGCTGATCCTGCCGATGCTGGGCGGGTCTCCCTCGGTCTGGAACACGGCCATGGTCTTCTTCCAGGCCGCGCTCCTGGCCGGTTACGGCTACGCCCACGCGCTCCAGAGGGTCCGGCGCATAGAGCTCCAGGTCGGCGTGCACCTGGTCCTGCTCGCCCTGGCGGCGATCTTCCTGCCGTTGCGGATCAGCGGCGCCCTGGGCGACCCGTCGCCGGACGCGCCGGTCCTGTGGCTGCTCGGCACCCTGGCCCTGTCGGTCGGCGCCCCGTTCGCCATCCTGTCGGCGACCGCGCCCCTGCTTCAGGCCTGGTACGCTCGGGTGCACGAGGGCCAGGCCGGCCGGAATCCCTACGTCCTCTATGCCGCGTCCAACCTCGGCAGCTTCCTAGCCTTGCTGTCCTATCCGGTCCTGATCGAGCCCCTGATGACCCTGTCGGGCCAGAGGATCAGCTGGACCGTCGGCTACGCGGTCTTCATGGCCCTGGTCCTGGCGCTCGGCGCCGTGGTCTGGCGCCGGCGCTCCGCGCTCGATGGCGTCGCCTCGGAGCCCTCCGGTCCGCGCAGCGACCCCATCGCCTGGAAGGACAAGGCGGTCCTGGTCGTCCTGGCCGCGATCCCGTCCAGCCTGATGCTGGGGGTGACCACCCACCTTTCAACCGATGTGGCCTCGGCCCCCTTCCTGTGGGTCGCGCCGCTGGCCCTCTACCTCCTGACCTTCGTGATCGCCTTCCAGGCCCGGCCGTGGATTCGGCTGCCGATCACCCTGCTGTTCCAGGCGGTCATGGGCGCCGTCTGCGTCTCCATGGTCGCCTTCAAGACGGGGCAGTGGGGCTTCCTGTTCGTCATCCACCTGCTGACCTTCTTCTTCACCGCCCTGATGTGCCACCAGCTGCTGGCCGCGCGCCGCCCCGCGCCAGACCGGCTGACCGAGTTCTACCTCTGGCTCTCGGTCGGCGGCGTCGTCGGCGGCGCCTTCACGGCCCTGGCGGCCCCCGTCCTGTTCGATACCGTGCTGGAGTATCCTCTCCTGCTGGTCGCGGTGGGTCTGGTCCGACCGCTCTCGAAGGCGCCGATCAAGCGCTGGGAGATTATCGCCTTCGTCGGCGCCCTGCTGATCGCCGCGACCCCGCCCATCCTCTCGGCCGTGTTCAAGGCCGACTGGGACCTGGCCTGGGCCTTCAACCGCCTCACCGACATGCGCATGGGCCAGCTGACCCAGTTGATCCTGGGGGCGGCCGCCCTGATCGCCTTCCTGCTGCGCGACCGCACCTACTTCTTCGTGGCCATCCTGGCGGCCATGACCCTGTCGGCGCACCACATCGCGCGCGGGTACGACTGGGCCTTCTCCGAGCGCAGCTTCTTCGGGGTCATGCGGGTGGCGGATTCGCCCGATCCGCGCCTGGGCGGCAGCGTCCATGTGTTGATGCACGGCACGACCCTGCACGGGGCCCAGGCCCGCGACCCAGGCTTCGTCTGCTCTCCGACCCTCTACTATGCGCCCGCCACCCCCATCGGCCAGGCGACCCAGCTGGTCCAGGCCCGCGGCCCGGCCAAGGCCATCGGGGTGGTCGGCCAGGGCTCCGGGGCCATGGCGGCCTACAAGCGGCCCGGCGATAGCCTGACCTTCTTCGAGATCGACCCGATGGTGGACCGGCTGTCGCGCGATCCCCGCTGGTTCAGCTACATTTCCGACTGCGCCCAGGGCCCCGTCCGCACCGTGCTTGGCGACGCCCGTCTGACGATGGCGACCGAACCCGCCGGCGCCTACGACCTGCTGATCATCGACGCCTTCTCGTCCGACGCCGTGCCGACCCACCTCCTGACCCAGGAGGCGATCGCCGGCTATCTCAGGCTGCTGCGACCGGACGGCGTCCTGGTGCTTCACCTGTCCAACCGCAACCTGGAGATCACCCTGCCGGCCTCGGCCGCGGCGCGGGCGCTGGGCGCGCCCGATCTGCACCAGATCTACGTGGAGGCAGGCGACCAGCCCGAGATGGCCGAGGCCTCGACCGAGGCGCTGGTCATCTCACCCACGGAGGCGGGCCTGGCCGATTTCCGTACGGACGCGCGCTGGCGCGAGTTGGCGGACACCTCGGTTCGCCCCTGGACCGACGACTACGTCAACCTGTTCGGCTCCCTGCTGCGCAGCTGGCGGCAGTAGGCCGTCAGGCGGCGGCCGGGAGCTCCACGGTCGCCACCGCCTGGGCCGCCAGGCCCTCGCCGCGGCCGGTGAAGCCCAGGCCCTCGGTCGTCGTCGCCTTCACGCTCACGGCTTCGAGCGGCAGGGACAGAATCTCGGCGATCCGCCGCCGCATCACGTCCCGGTGCGGCTTCACCTTGGGCCGCTCGCAGATCAGGGTGACGTCGACATTGACGATCCGCCCGCCGCGTCCGGACACCAGCTCCGCCGCATGGGCCAGGAACCGGTCCGACGCCGCCCCCTTCCACTTCGGGTCGGTCGGCGGGAAATGATCGCCGATGTCGCCTTCCCCGATGGCCCCCAGCAGGGCGTCGGTCAGGGCGTGCAGCCCGGCGTCAGCGTCCGAATGGCCGATCAGGGTCTGGTCATGAGGGATCTCGACGCCGCACAGCCACACCGACGAGCCGGGACCCCAGCGGTGGACGTCGTATCCCTGTCCGACCCGGACCTGGCGCGGGATCAGGGCCTCGGCCATGGCGAAATCCTCCGGATAGGTCAGTTTCATCAGGCGCGGGTCCCCGGCAACCAGCCTCACCCTCCCGCCGTCCCGTTCCATGACGGCCGCGTCGTCCGTCGGCGTCTCGCCGGCGGGCCATCGACCATACGCCTCCTGCAGTCGCCCAAGTCGAAAGGCCTGCGGCGTCTGGGCCCGGTGCAGAGCTTCGCGCGCCACGGTCGCCTCGACCAGGCCCTCGCCCCGCTTCAACGTGTCGGTGACGGGCAGCACCGGCAAGGCCCCATCGGCGTCCTCCAGCCCTTCGAGGAGCCGCTGGATCACCGCCCCGTCGAGAAAGGGCCGCGCGGCGTCGTGGATCAGAACGGATCGGTGCGCGTCGCCGCCGTCCAGAGCCCGCAGCCCCAGGCGGACCGAATCGAACCGGGTCGCCCCGCCGGGCGCCGCTCGCCAGCCCGACAGCCCGGCGAAGGCCTCGGCCGCCCGCGCCGGGTCATCGGCCGGGACCATGACCACCACCTCGTCCGCGCCCGCCTTCAGCAGGGCTTCCAGCGACCATCTGGCCACCGGCTTGCCCCCCAGCGTTCGCCACTGTTTCGTTCCGCCGCTGCGCGATCCGCTGCCGGCCGCCACAAGTATCGCTGCAAAGCCCATGGCGCGCCTTCTAAGCGCCGCCTTCGGCATTGACGAGAGGATTGGGCGAGGCGACGGCAGGGAATGGATCGCACTCTTCAGATCGGCGACGTGGCGGTGCCCGGACGGGTGCTGACCGCGCCCATGACGGGCGTCACCGACCTGCCGTTCCGGCGGCTCGCCGCCCGCCTGGGCGCACCCTATGTCGCGACCGAGATGGTGGCCTCGGCCGAGTTCGCGCGCGGCCGGCCCGACGTGGTGCGGCGCGCGGCGGTCGGCGACGGCCTGCCCCTGACTGTAATCCAGCTCGTGGGCCGCGATCCGGCCGCGATGGCCGAGGGCGCCCGCATGGCCGAGGCGGCCGGCGCCGACATCGTCGACCTGAACTTCGGCTGTCCCGCCAAGGAGGTGACGGGCGTCGCATCGGGCTCCGCGCTCATGCGGACGCCCGAGCTCGCGGGTCGGGTCATGGAGGCGGTCGTGGCCGCCACCTCGCGCCCGGTCACCGTCAAGATGCGGCTCGGCTGGGACGACGCCAGCCGCAACGCGCCTCAGCTGGCCCGTCGGGCGCAAGACCTCGGGGTCAGGGCCGTCACCGTCCACGGTCGCACACGCTGCCAGTTCTATACGGGCCAGGCGGACTGGGCGGCGGTGGGGGAGGTGACCGAGGCCGTCTCCATCCCGGTGATCGTCAACGGCGACATCGTGAACGCCGAAGACGCCCGTCGCGCGCTGGAACAGTCCGGCGCCCAGGCCGTCATGCTGGGTCGTGGGGTGTATGGGCGACCGTGGCTGGCCGCCCATCTCGAACAGGCTCTGGCCCACGGGCGCGAACTGCGGGAGCCGGACGCCCGCGAACGCCTGCGGATCGTCATCGACCACCTGCGCGCCTCGGGCGACTTCTACGGCCTGCCTCTCGGCCTGAAGATGTTCCGCAAGCACCTGGGCTGGTATGTCGAACAGGCGCCCTGGCCCGCCGATCCCGCCGTCCGCAGGGCCGAGAAGGCGCGGCTCTGCCGGCTGGACGATCCCGCCGATGTCGAGCGCGCGCTCGCCGACCTGTGGGACCTGCCGCATTTCGGCAACTCCGATGTTGAAACCTCGCCACAGTTCGGTGAAGCTACTGCGGCATGACGGACACGCCCGCCCTCGCGACTGACGCCACGCCTGGCCGCTGGGCCTGGTCGCGCGTCAGCCCCAGCCGAGGCCGCACCGTCTTTGGCGTCGCCTATATCATCGCCGTCCTGATCACCGCCGCCGCCATCTGGCTGGTCGTGACCGCGCCCGGCGCCGCCGCCGGGGGAGGGGGCAGGGCGGTCGCCAGCCAGGCGGTTCTGTTCATCCTGCTGGCCAACCTCGTGTTGATCGCCGCCCTCGCGCTCGTGGCCGGGATTCGGGTCGCCCATCTGGCGCGCGAACGCCGCACCGACCCGGGCGCCCGCCTGCACCTCAGGTTCGTGGCCCTGTTCTCCGGTGTGGCGGTCGTGCCGGCCGTCCTCATCGCCCTGGTGTTCGGCGGCCTGGTCAGCCGGGGCGTTGACCTGTGGTTCAGCCAGAACGTTCAGGCCTCGGTCGAGAACGGGGCCGAGATCGGCCGCGCCTACATCCAGGACGTCCAGACCTCGATGGACGGCGACCTGATGACCATCGCCGAGCAGCTGGCCGGCGCCCGGCCGTTGTTCCAGGACCGCATCCGCTTCTCCGACGCCCTCGGTCAGGTGGCCGAGATCTTCGGCTATCCGGCCATCTATATCCTGAACGATCAGGGCGAGATCCTGGCCCGGGCCGAGTCTCCCTCGGCTCCCCACTACGTGGCGCCGCCACGCTATGTGCTGGAGGCCGCCGCGGACGGCGGCCCGCCGCCTCAGACCGTCACCCAGGACCCGGACGCCGTGCGGTCTCTGGTCCGCCTCGAAGGCTACGGAGACGCCTACCTCTACCTCGTCAGGCCGCTCGCTCCGGGTCTGGTCAAGCGCATGAGCACGGCGGTCTCGGCCATCCAGGCCTATCGTGATGCGCAAGAGAGCCGGGCCCGCATCCAGGCGGCCTTCGCGCTCAGCTATCTGGAGACCGCGCTTCTGGTCCTGGTCGGCGCCGTCTGGCTGGGAATGTCGGCCGCCAGCGCCATCTCCGGCCCCATCGGGCGGCTGGTCAAGGCGGCGGACCAGGTCGCGGGCGGCGACCTGACCGCACGGGTCGAGACCCGCAACGCCCCCGGCGAGATCGCCGTCCTGTCCCAGGCCTTCAACCGCATGACCGGCGACCTGCAGACCCAGCAGGCCGCGCTGAAGACCGCCAGTGAGGAGGCGGTCGCTCGCAGCCGGTTCATCGAGACCGTTCTCTCCGGTGTCTCGGCCGGGGTGATCGGACTCGACCGTCAGGGCCGCGTCTCGGCCATCAACGACAGTGCGGTCCAGCTTCTCGCGATCGCAGAGACCGACCTTTTGGGCCGCCCGCTGGCCGAGATGGCGCCCGAACTCAGCGAACTGGTAGGTCGCGCCGAGGCCCATATCGAGGAAGACATCGACGTTGCCCGCGACGGCGAGACCCGCCGCCTGCGCGTCCGCATCGAGGGCGGCCTGGGCGGCGAGATGGTCCTGACCTTCGACGACATCACCCGCCTGGTCACGGCCCAGAGGAACGCCGCCTGGCGCGACGTGGCCCGCCGCATCGCCCACGAGATCAAGAACCCCCTGACCCCCATCCAGCTGTCGGCCGAGCGCCTGCGCCGCCGTTATCGCAAACAGGTCGGCGAGGATGTCGAGGTGTTCGACCGCTGCACCGAGACCATCATCCGCCAGGTCGGCGACATCGGTCGCATGGTCGACGAGTTCTCGGCCTTCGCCCGCATGCCCGCGCCCCGCTTCGCGACCGAGGATCCGGCCGAGCTCCTGCGTCAGGCGGTCTTCGCCCAGCGGGTCGCCGCGCCCGGCATGAAGGTCGAACTGGCCGAACCCCTCCCGGCCGCGCGGCTCCAGTGCGACGGTCGCATGGTCGGCCAGGCCCTGACCAACATCCTGAAGAACGCCGGTGAGGCGGTCTCGGCCCGCCGGGGCGACGCGGCCTCCGACGCGGTCGCCGTCATCGCCCGCCTGTCGGTCGAAGGCGAGACAGCCACCTTCATCGTCGAGGACGACGGCGTGGGTCTGCCGGCCAAGGACCGCGATCGCCTGGCCGAGCCCTATGTCACGACGCGCGAGAAAGGCACCGGCCTGGGTCTCGCCATCGTCAAGCGCATCTGCGAGGACCACGGCGGCGAGCTGAAGCTGGCCGACGCCGAACAGCTGTCCGGCGCGCGGGTCTGCCTGGTCTTCCCGCTCACTCAATCCAAACCCACCGCCAACGACAAGTCCGGCGCGAAGGAGGCGGGCGTTCGCGCGCCCCGCCCCGCGCCGGCGGAATAGCGAGGACGCATGCGATCCACGGGCGCCGACATCCTGGTCGTCGACGACGAAGCCGACATTCGGGACCTGGTCTCCGGGCTTCTGGAGGACGAGGGCCATGCGGTCCGCACCGCCTCCAACTCCGAGGAGGCCCTGGCCGCCATCCGTGCGCGCAAGCCGTCGCTGCTGGTGCTCGACATCTGGATGCAGGGCGGCGGCCTGGACGGGCTGGAGCTGCTCGACCTGGTCAAGGAGCTAGACGCCGACCTGCCGGTCGTCATGATCTCTGGCCACGGCAACATCGAGACGGCCGTCAGCGCGCTCAAGCGCGGCGCCTACGACTTCATCGAGAAGCCCTTCAAGTCCGACCGGCTGGTCGTGGTGGTCGAGCGCGCCCTGGAGGCCGCCTCCCTGAAGCGCGAGAACCGCCGCCTGCGCGCCCAGGCCATGGCGCCGTCGGGCCTGATCGGCGGATCGGCCGCCGCCCAGGCGCTGCGCTCCACCATCTCCAAGGTCGCGCCGGCCAACAGCCGGGTCCTGATCTCCGGCCCCCCGGGATCGGGCAAGGAGCTGGTCGCCCGCCAGATCCACGAAGCCAGCCCCCGGTCGCGCGGCGAGTTCGTGGCCATCTCCGCCGCCGGCATGACGCCAGAACGTCTGGACGTCGAACTGTTCGGAGAGGAGGGGGGCGACGGCCGGCCGCGCAAGATCGGCGTGTTCGAGCGCGCCCACAACGGCACCCTCTACCTCGATGACGTCGCCGACATGCCGCGCGAGAGCCAGAGCCGAATCCTGCGCGTCCTGGTCGAGCAGCGGTTCCGCCGCGTGGGCGGCGAACAGGATGTCCAGGTCGACGTGCGGGTGGTCAGTTCGACCTCCCGTGACCTCCGTGTCGAGATCGCCGAGGGCCGGTTCCGCGAGGACCTGTTCCACCGCCTGAACGTCGTGCCCATCCGGGTGCCGCCCCTGTCGGAGCGGCGCGAGGACATCGGCGAACTGGTCGCCTATTTCGTCGAGTCCCTATGCGCGTCGCAGGGCCTGCCTCGGCGCCGGCTGGGCGAGGACGCCATCGCCGTGCTTCAGGTCCATCCCTGGCCCGGAAACGTCCGCCAGCTGCGGAACAACATCGAGCGGCTGCTGATCCTGGCCACCGGCGACATCAACGAGCCGATCACCGCCGAGATGCTGCCGCAGGAGGTCGCCTCGGGCCCGTCGGCCACCATCGGCGCCGAGCGGATCGTCGCCCTGCCGCTGCGCGAGGCGCGCGAGGTGTTCGAGCGCGAATACCTGGCCGCCCAGATCATGCGCTTCGGCGGCAACATCTCCCGCACCGCCGCCTTCATCGGCATGGAGCGGTCGGCCCTGCACAGGAAGCTCAAGTCGCTCGGCGTCTCTCCGGCGCGCGGCGGCGAGGAAGAGGAAGGAACGGCCGGCTGATGTCTCGCGTCGCCTACGTCAACGGGACCTACCAGCCCCACGCCCACGCCGTCGTCCACATCGAGGACCGAGGCTTTCAGTTCGCCGACGGAGTCTATGAGGTCTGGTCGGTGTTCGACGGCCGCCTGGCCGACTTCGACGGCCACATGACCCGCCTGCACCGCAGCCTGGACGAGCTCCGCATCCCCCATCCCATGACCCGCGCGGCCCTGGAGAGGGTGCTCAAGGAGACGGTGCGCCGCAACCGGGTGCGCGAGGGGCTCTGCTACATCCAGGTGACGCGGGGCACGGCCCGGCGCGACCATCCCTTCCCGGCGAAAGGCACCCCGCCCACCGTGGTGGTCACCGCCCGCTCCCTGCCGCTGTCGAAGGGTAACGCCTCGGCGGCGAAGGGTGTGGCCGTGGTCACCCATCCGGACATCCGCTGGGGCCGCTGCGACATCAAGACCGTCGGCCTGTTGCCCAACGTCCTGGCCAAACAGGCGGCCAAGGAGCGCGGCGCGGCCGAGGCCTGGATGGTCGACGAAATGGGCCTGATCACCGAGGGGTCCTCGACTAACGCCTGGATCGTCGACGAGCATGGCCGCCTGCGCACCCGCGACTGCCAGTCCAACATCCTGCGCGGCATCACCCGCGCGGCGGTGCTTGAGATGGTGGCGGCCGAGGGACTTGAGCTCGACGAGCGCGCCTTCAGCATCGAGGAGGTCAAGCGCGCCCGCGAGGCCTTCTACACCTCGGCCAGCGGCTTCGTGATGCCGGCCGTGTCCATCGACGGCGCCCGCATCGGCGACGGCAAGCCCGGCCCCGTCGCCACCCGCCTGCGCCAGCTCTATCTTGATCGCGCGCGGCGAGACGCCATCTAGGCGATTGCCGGATCGTCGCGCGCGCGTCTAAGGTTCCTAACCGGCGTTCACCGACTCGGCCGCGCCCGCGCGGAAACAACAAGAACAGGATCAACCTGCCATGTCCCAAGAGAAGCGTCAGAACCTCCAGGACGCCTTCCTGAACTCGGTCCGCAAGACCAAGACCCCCCTGACCATCTTCCTGGTCAACGGGGTGAAGCTGCAGGGCATCGTCACCTGGTTCGACAATTTCTGCGTGCTGCTGCGCCGGGACGGTCAGTCCCAGCTGGTCTACAAGCACGCCATCTCGACCATCATGCCGTCCGCGCCCGTGCAGCTGTACGAGCCGGAAGCGGACGAGGACTGAGGCTTCCGTTCCGCATTGGTGGCGGATTAAATACCTTTCGTCATTCCGGGCGGAGCGCAGCGTAGACCCGGAACCCAGCGGCGCGCGCGAGCGCGACCCTGTCCGGAGCGCGGCTGATCGCCGATGGTCCAGTGTTTCGCCGCCGCCGCGGCGCCGCTGGGTTCCGGGTCTGCGGCGCTGCGCGCCTCCGCTCGGAATGACGAAAGAAGACGATGGCCCTGCGGCCTCCGCATCCCTATCTCCGTCTGCTCACCAGATAGCCATCGAAAGCACAGCCCTACATTTGAACACCAAACTCATCGACCATTCCGCCCCCATCCAACGGGCGGTCGTCATCCATCCCGAGACCGGCTCAGCCTCCGCCCGCTCGCCGCAGGAGCGTCTGGAGGAGGCCACGGGCCTGGCCCAGGCGCTGGACCTCGACATCCGGGCGGGCGAGGTCGTCCGCCTGCGCCGCACCGCGCCCGCCACCCTGTTCGGCTCGGGCAAGGTGGACGAACTCGCCGCCCTGATCCGCGCGGCCGAGGCTGATGTCGCCGTCATCGACGACGAGCTGACGCCGGTCCAGCAGCGCAATCTGGAAAAGGCCTGGGAGTGCAAGGTCATCGACCGCACCGGCCTGATCCTCGAGATCTTCGGCCGCCGCGCCCGCACCAAGGAGGGCCGGCTGCAGGTCGAGCTGGCCCGCTTGGACTATGAGCGCTCGCGCCTGGTCCGCACCTGGACCCACCTGGAGCGCCAGCGGGGCGGCACCGGCTCGACCGGCGGTCCCGGCGAAACCCAGATCGAGCTCGACCGCCGCCTGATCGCCGACCGCATCGTCAAGCTGAAGGCCGAGCTGGAGGAGGTCCGCCGCACGCGCGGCCTGCATCGCAAGCAACGCCAGAAGGCTCCATTCCCGACCGTGGCGCTGGTCGGCTACACCAACGCCGGCAAGTCGACCCTGTTCAACCGGCTGACGGGGGCCGAGGTCCTGGCCAAGGACCTGCTATTCGCCACCCTGGACACCACCCAGCGCACCATCCGGCTGCCCCAGGGGCGCCCCGCGATCATCTCCGACACCGTCGGCTTCGTCTCCGACCTGCCGCACGAACTGGTCGAGAGCTTCCGCGCGACGCTTGAGGAGGTAGGCGAGGCCGACTTGATCCTGCACGTCCGCGACATCGCCTCGCCCGACACGGAAGCTCAGCGTGCGGACGTCGAGGCCGTCCTGAAGCAGATCGAGATCCCCGAGGGCCGCACCCGCCGCGTGCTCGAGGTCTGGAACAAGACCGACCTCCTGGACCCCGAGACCCGCGAACTCCACGAAGGCCAGGCCGCCCGCCCCAACCGCGAAACCCCCGCCGTCACCGCCTCGGCCTGGACCGGGGAGGGGATCGAGGCCCTGCGCTCCGCCATCGCCGGCCTGATCGACGACGACCCGGAGATCGAACTGACCCTGGACCCGTCACAGGGCGACGCCCTGGCCTGGCTGTATGAGCACGGCCGGGTGACAGGGCGGGAAACGTATGAGGACGGACGCACCCATCTGACGGTCCGGCTCCACCCGGCGGCGCTGGGGCGGTTCGAGCGACAATTTCAGGCTGGGTAGGGCGGCGAGGTTCAAGCCGTATCGAATGACTGGTTTATTCCAGAAGACCGAAGTCCGCTTTCGACCCATACCAGCCGCTGGTCAAAACGATTAGATTTCGCTCATGGGCACGATTGCGACCGCAAGCGGTGAAGTCGAATACCAATGGGCCTCTGATGTGGACTTCGATGGCCTCAGGCTCGAAGTGCTAACTGCTGATGGGGATGTCGCCTTTGACGTCAGCGTGCCCGACCATGGAGACATCACCGTCAACACATTCTCCCGCGAAGTTTCGGCGAGCTTGATCGCTTCGGCGGTCGCGGTGGCTCAGACTCGGAAGTAAGTCCGCTTCCCGCCCATAGCGGACCTTTGCTGCAGCCGGTCTTTTTTTCAGCGACCGCGCCCCCACGACCGATTTTGACGCATCGGCATGCCAACCTCCCCGGCATGACCATGAGCACACAACTGAACCTCCACGATCACGACGGCCTCGGCGGGGACATGTGGGACCATGCGCGGCGGGAGTATCTGTCGGGCGTGAAGGCGACCACCATCTGCCAGCGGTACGGCATGTCGCTCAGCTCCTTCCGGCTGCACGCCCGCGTCGGCGGCTGGCGGCGGATGGACCAGCCCCAGTGCGAGGCGCCGCCGGAGTTCGGCGAATACCATCCCGACGACGACGTCACCTTCGCCGACCTGGCCGCCCAGGCCTTCCTCACCATCCGACGGGCCCTGGGCAACGGCCGCGCCGCCGAGGCCGCCACCTGGATGCGCGTCTACGACAACCTCGCCGACCGGGGCCGTTCCGAGGTTATGGCCGTGCTGCCCGACATCGCGCCGCCCCTGCTGGAAGCCAGGAAGGAGCCGCTGAAGCTCACGGCGGCGGAAGGCGAAAATGTCAACAATTGCAATGTGATGAGCGAAGCTCTCGACACGCCCAGTCAGGATTTGGACTCTTTGGACTCGGTGTCTTCAGAGTGCAATTCTGCATCCCTTCTCCCTACGGGAGAAGGTGGCCGCGAAGCGGACGGATGAGGGTCGGCTGATCCAGTCGGCGTAAGCCGTCGCAGGGACGGCGGCCCCAGCCAACCCTCACCCTTTTGCCTTAACCGATCGCTGCGCTCTCGGAGGCTCAAGCCCTCTCCCAGTGGGAGAGGGTTCTCATCCCTCATACCGCACCAGCGGCGTATCCCCCCGCAGATACAGCGGATGTTTCGGGCTCCCGTCGCCATTGGTCCCGAAGCACCACATCGGCACGCCGTCCGCCCGCAGCGCCTCCACCAGCGCCGCCCCCGCCGGAGCCAGGGCCCGGTTCAGTCGGCCGTGGCACAGGATCACCTTCGCCGCCCCCGCCGCCGCCTGGCGGATCGCCGGCAGGTTCCCGGGCGATGAGGCTACGACGCCGGGCACCAGCAGCATCTTCGGATCGGTGGCGCGGTAGTCCCCGACATTGGCCTTGATCATGGCCTCGAACCCCTCGCGCCGGGCGAAGGTCCATTCCCGCGCACAGGTCGGGTCATTCACCGTGGCGTCGGCCGTGGACGGGTTCATGCCGATGAACAGCAGGTAGCGATCTGGAAACGCCTCTCCCAGCCAGCGCCGCATCAGCGGCCGATAGCGCCCGTCCTCGCTGAACACCGCGTCGCCCCGAACGCCTTCCATCAGCGCCAGCCGCACCTTGCCGCCGGGGTCGTGCCCCTGACCCGAGACGCCGCCGCTCACGCCCGCTCCGCCGCCTTGGCCGCGTCCCACAGGCCGTCCATCTCCGCCAGGTCCGACTGCTCCGGCGTACGCCCCGCCCTGGCCAGCTCCGCCTCGATGAAGGCGAAGCGCCGGACGAACTTCGCATTGGCCCCACGCAGCGCGTGCTCGGGTTCGACCCCCAGCTTCCGCGCCAGGTTGGCGATGACGAACAGCAGGTCGCCCATCTCCTCGCGCGCCTTGTCCAGGTCGCCCGAGGCAATCTCGGCCCGCAGCTCCGCCACCTCCTCGTCCAGCTTGTCGAACACCTCGTCGGTCGAGGGCCAGTCGAAGCCCACCCGCGCCGCTCGTCTGGTCAGCTTCGCCGCCCGCGCCAGGGCCGGCAGGCCTACCGGCACATCGTCCAGTACCCCGGTCTGCTTCTTCGCCGCCCGCTCGGCCGCCTTGATGTCTTCCCAGCGGGCCTTCTGGGCCGCGCCGTCCGCCTTGGCCGCCTCGTCCCCGAACACGTGCGGATGCCGGCGCTCCAGCTTGTCGGCGATGGCCGTCGCCACGTCCTCGAAGTCGAACAGCCCCTGTTCCTCGGCCATCCGCGCATGGAAGACCGACTGGAACAGCAGGTCGCCCAGCTCGCTCTTGAGGTCGTCCATGTCGCCGCGCTCGATCGCGTCGGCGACCTCATAGGCCTCCTCGATCGTGTAGGGGGCGATGGTCGCGAAGGTCTGCTCAAGGTCCCACGGGCAACCGCCGTCGGGATCACGCAGCCGCGCCATGATGGCGATCAGCCGGTCCATGCCGCTCATGCCGCCCCACCTTGCGGGACAGGCCCGTCCCGGGCGTCCAGCGCCCGGCGAATCTCGTCATGCCGCGCCGGTGTCAGCGGATAGCCCTTCAGCACCAAGGCCGCCGAGGCGAGCAGCAGGCCCGGGACGAGAATGAACAGCAGCTGGAGCGCCAGCAGCGAACTCTCGCTGTTCCCCCCCGGCCCCGGCACGGCCCGGAACCCGACCCACTGCAGGATCAGGTAGGGGATCAGCGCCACCACGTGTCCGATCTTGGTCGTCGCCGACAGGATGGAGAACATCAGCCCGGTCCGGTCCACCCCCGTCTCCAGCCGCACCTCGTCCCCCGCGTCCGCCATCATGGCCCGGAGCAGGAACAGGCCGGCCGCATAGGGCAGGCCCGCGATGAACATGGCCGCGGCCGTCAGGGCGAAGCTGCCGCCCGGAACCAGGGTCGCCCCGATGTAGAAGGCCGCGAACACCAGGCTGGCGGTCGCCAGCGCCCTGTCCTTGCCGATCTTTGTCGCCAGCCAGGCCCAGAAGGGCGCGGCCACCAGCCCCGCCACGAAATACAGCAGCATGAACAGCGACGCCTCGGTGTGGTCGTAGCCCTTGATCTGGCCGAAGAAGAAGAACAGCAGCGACCCGGTGATCCCCGGCGCCACGCCCAGCAGCAGGTCGGCGAACAGCAGCTTCCTGACCGTCCGCATCCGGAACAGGGCCAGGTAGGCGCGGGGCCCTCCGTGCGGCGCGGCCCCCGCGTTCACCGGCTCGGGCACCGCCAGCATGGCCAGGCCGATGGTGACCGGCAGGGCGATCAGGATGGCCCAGCCCATGATCCGCACCCCGTCGGCGTAATCCCCGATCCCCGTCCGGACCACGATCGTCGGCAGGATCAGGATCAGGATCACACCGATGATGTTGAACACCTGCCACCAGCCGTAGACCCGGCTCCTCTGGTCGTACTGGGGCGCCAGAACCGAGGCCCAGCCCAGCTGTCCCAGGGTGCCGATCGAGAAGCCCAGGTAGAGAACCAGCAGCCAGGCGAAGAGGTAGGCCGCGCTGGCTCCCGGCTGCACCAGGACGAACATCATCAGGGCCGACAGCATCAGGATCGGCGTCGAGATGGCCATCCACGGCCGATAGCGGCCGAACCTGGTCTTCGTCCGGTCCATGCCCCAGCCGATGAAGGGGTCGAACACGATGTCGATCAGGCGCACCGCCATGAACACCGCCGCCACGACGCCGAGCTCCAGCCCGACGTAGGTCGCATAGAACTCCGGCAGGGTGACGGGCAGGGCGACCCCGAACGCCGCCAGCGGCAGGCAGGGCCCGGAGAAGGCCGCCAGCACGGCGTTGGACCGGCGCGGCGGTCCGGCGGGAATGGTCGGAGGCGGGGTCGAGGCCACGTCGGTCATGAGCGGTTCCGGAGCCGGCGCGAGTCGCCGGACGACTTATCCTGCCAGCAAACGAGCGCGATGGGAGCATGGCCTTGCCGTCGCCGCACAGGTGGGGCTTGCTGCGTGGATGATCCGGGGGATGCTCCTCATCGCGCTGACGGCGCTGGCTTTGATCGCGTCCCCGCGCGACGCGTCGGCGCAGGACGATTGCCTGCGGGGCAGTCAGTCTTGGGCGGGCGAAGCCTTCGCCAACGGGATCTCGATCTACGCCCTGGAATGGCGTCCCTTCGCCGGCGACGAATGGGGCTGGGAGGCCTACCTCCCTCTGATCCAGCACGAGATCGGCACCGACTGCGCGCCGGCCACCCCGGCCTTCGCCTCCGCCTTGGCGGCCTGGCAGTCCCGCTACAACCTGCCGCCGACGGGCCTGTTCGACGTCTCGACCTTCACGGTCTTCCGGGGCGTCTGGCAGGAGCGTCGACCCTTCGTCATGGCGCGGGTGAGGGACGAATGCCCCGATCCGCCGCCGCTGAACCAGCTCGGCTATCTGGTGGCGGAGGAAGAGCACGCCGACCGCCTGACCCGTCTGCTCCGCCGCGACGTGCTCGACGCCTACCGCGCCATGGTGGCCGCCGCCCGACGCGAGGTCCCGGAGATCGCCCGGGATCCCGAGCTGCTCCAGATCTTCTCGGGCTTCCGCGATCCGGAGGCCGACGCGGCCCGCTGCGCCCAGCAGGGCAACTGCGACGGCTTGCGCCGCGCGGTCTGCTCGCCGCACCGCACCGGCACGGCGGTCGATCTCTACGTCGGCCAACTGGCCGGCATGGGCGTGGACTCGACCCATATCGCCAGCCGCCGGGAGATGGCGCGCGGCTCGACCTATCGCTGGCTGGTCAAGAACGCTGGCCGTTTCGGCTTCGTGCCCTATGTCTACGAGCCATGGCACTGGGAATGGGTCGGCCCCTGATCCGCGCGTTGACGTCCGCCGAGCGCCGGCTGGCGGCCGAGGCCGTCGGCGGCGGGATCGATTGCGATCCCGTGCGCCTGCTCGCCGCCCCCTGGCCCATCGTCCGCGCCTTCGTTCCAGGACGGTTGTTCGGCCGGGACTGGATCGTCTGGCCCGCGCGCTCCCTTCCGAACGACTTCACGACGGAGTCGGTGGCCCGACAGGCGGTGCTCGTTCACGAGCTCGTGCACGTCTGGCAGGCGCAACAAGGCGTCAAACTGCTGGCCGCCAAGCTGAAGGCGGGCGACAGCCGCGCCGCCTATGCCTACGCGGTTTCGGACGACTGCGTCTGGGACGGCCTGAACATCGAGCAGCAGGCGATGATGGTCGAGCATCGCTTTCGCCTGGCCCGCGGCGGACCCGTTCCCGCTAGTCGGGAGTTCTACGACCGCGTCTGCCCGCTCGGCCGCTCCGAAATCTGAACGCGGCCCCCTTGCAAGGGGCGCCCGGGCGCCTAGATCAGAAACTGGCGCGGTTACGGATGCGCCGTTCATGTTCAGGAGCGTGTCATGGCGAAGGTTCTCGTCCTCTATCATTCCACCTACGGCCACATCGAGCGCATGGCCCAGGCCGTCGCCCAGGGCGCGTCCGAGGTCGAGGGCGTGACGGTCGACATCCGCCGTGTGCCCGAACTCGTGCCCGAAGAACTGGCCCGGCAGTCGGGCTACAAGCTCGACCAGGTGGCGCCGATCGCCAAGCCGGAGGACCTGGCCGACTATGACGCCGTCATCATCGGCGCGGGCACGCGGTACGGAACGGCGGCGTCTCAGATGCGGAATTTCCTCGACCAGACCGGCGGCATCTGGATGAAGGGCGCCCTGGTCGGCAAGGTCGGCTCGGCCTTCACCTCGACCGCGACCCAGCACGGCGGCCAGGAGGTGACCCTGATCGGCCTGATCCAGACCCTGCTGCACCACGGCATGCTGGTCGCGGGCCTGCCCTACGCCTGGGCCGGTCAGAACCGGATCGACGAAGTCACGGGCGGCAGCCCCTATGGCGCCACCACCATCACCGGCGGCGACGGCTCGCGCATGCCGAGCGACAACG
The DNA here is from genome assembly GCA_023386645.1 of Pseudomonadota bacterium. Lineage (GTDB taxonomy): Bacteria > Pseudomonadota > Alphaproteobacteria > Caulobacterales > Caulobacteraceae > Brevundimonas. Next base: position 50,783 of record JAEWJI010000019.1, on the reverse strand, counting down.
AGCTGGAAGGCGCGCGCTGGCAGGGCCGCTACGTCGCCGAGACCGCGAAGAAGCTGCACGGATAAGGCCCGTGACCAAGCCGGCGATCTTCTTCGGCCACGGCTCGCCCATGAACGCTCTGGGCGGGCCCTTCGCCGACGGCTGGCGCGTGCTCGGCCGAGCGGTGGGCAGCCCCCGGGCTGTGCTCATGGTCTCCGCCCACTGGGAGACCGACGGCGCGGCCGTCACCGCCATGGAGCGGCCGAAGACCATTCATGACTTCGGCGGCTTCACGCCCGAGCTCCATGCGATGCAGTACCCCGCGCCTGGATCGCCGGATCTGGCGCGCCGGGTCGCGGACCTGACCGGCGCGACGCCGACGGATCAATGGGGCCTGGACCACGGGACCTGGTCGGTCCTGGCTCACGTGTGGCCGGACGCCGACGTGCCCGTCGTCCAGCTCTCGTTGGACAGGCGGCTTGACGCACGAGGCCACTATGACTTCGCCCGTCGTCTGGCGCCCTTGCGCGACGAGGGCGTCGTCGTCGCCGGTTCCGGCGACTTCGTGCACAATCTGCGCACCTGGAAGCGGGCAGGGGGCGAAGCCTATCCCTGGGCCACGAGCTTCAACGAGGCGGTCAAGGCCGCCCTCCTGCGCGGCGACCATGACGCCCTGGTGGACTGGGTCGCCTTGGCCGAGGACGCCCAACTGAGCGTTCCGACCGACGAGCACTACCTGCCGCTGCTCTATGTCACCGCCCAGCAACGGCCGGGCGACGAGGTGAGCTTCTTTAACGACGTGATCGACGCCGGCTCGATCTCGATGACGGGCGTGCGGATCGGCTAGGTCAGGCCTTGCGGCCCAGCATGTTGTCCACCGCCCAGGCGCCCGGCCCGGCAGCGACGAAATACAGGAAGACGAAGCAGTAGAGGGCGATCGTCTCCCCGCCGTTCTGAATCGGCAGGAATGTCTGCATTCCATGGACCGCCCAATAGCCAACGGCGCAGAAGCCCGCCGCCAGGAAGGCGACCGGCCGGGTGAGCAGACCGAGGACGAACAGCACCCCGAAGATCAGCTCCAGCGGCCCGGACAGGCCCGCCAGGCTCAGCCCGGGCGGCGGCAGGCCGTCCATCGCCGGATAGCCCAGCACCTTGGCCACGCCGTGGCTGACGAACAGCAGGCCGGTGATGATCCGCAAGACCGACAGCAGCTGCGGCTCGTAACGCGAGAATGACGCGAACATCGAATCCCTCCTCCCAGGATGAGCAAGGAGGGGAGGGTGGAACAGCCAAGGTTCCAGTTCAACTACCGACGATCTTCCGTCTGGCTCAGGCCGCTGCGTCGACCTCGACCAGCTGCTGGATGGCGACGTAGTCAGTCTTGCCGGTGCCGAGCACGGGCACCTCGTCGACGCGAACGATCTTCTTGGGCACCGCCAGCTCCGGCGCGCCATGACTGCGCGCCCATTCCGCCAGGCGGGTGACTTCGGCGTCCTTCCAGTCGGTGACCAGGACCAGCTTCTCGCCCTTGCGGCTGTCGGCGATGGAAACGACGGCATGTCGCGCGTCGGGCCATACGGCGCTGGCCAGCCCTTCCACGGCGGTCAGACTGACCATCTCCCCGCCGATCTTGGCGAACCGCTTCGCTCGTCCCAGGATCGAGACATAGGCCTCTGGGTCGATATCCACGATGTCGCCCGTGTCGTGCCAACCGTCGGGCAGAGGCTCGATCGTTTCGGGGTCGGTCGCCGACAGGTAGCCGCGCATGACGTTCGGACCGCGGATGTAGAGCCGACCGCCTTCGTCGATGCCCGGCACGGCCTCCAGCCGCCATTCCATTCCCGGCAGCATCTGGCCCACGGTGCCGGGTCGATTGCGGTCCGGATGGTTGACCGCCACCACGGGAGCGGCCTCGGTGGCCCCGTAGCCTTCGAGCAGCTTCACCCCGTGGAACTTGGTGTTGAACAGGTGGTGGGTCTCGTCGCGAACCTTTTCCGCTCCGGCGACCACGAACTCCAGGGTCGAGAAGTCGTCGGGCCCGGCCACCCGCGCCCACTGGTTCAGGAAGGTGTCGGTCGTGAACACGATCGAGGCCTTCACCTCCGGGAGCAACTCGGTGATCTGCTTGGCGTGCAGCGGCGACGGATACTGGAAGGCCCTCATCCCCGTCAGCAGCGGCAGCAGCACCCCGCCCGTCAGTCCGAAACAGTGGAAGGTCGGCAGGGGGTTGAACACGACCCAGTCCGGATCGAGCGCGATGTGCGTCGCCACCTGCCGGCAGTTGGCCACGAGGTTGCACTGGCTCAGCACCACCCCCTTGGGCGCGCCGAAGCTGCCGGAGGTGAACAGGATCACGCCCGGATCCGCTGGCTTGACGACCGTGCGGAACCGCCGGGGGAACATGCCGGCCAGAAGGCCGAACAGCTTGTCCTGCAGGCCGATCGTCTTGCGCAGATCGTCCAGCCAGACCAGCTCGGCCGCTTCGGCCAGGGCGTCGGTCAGGTCGTCCAGCTTGGCCTGTTGCACGAACCGCTTGGCCGTCAGGATCTTGGTCACCCCCGCCGCCTTCAGGGCCGCCTTCAGGTTCTTCTCGCCCGAGGTGAAGTTCAGCATCACCGGCACGCGCCCAAAGGCGTGCAGGCCGTAGAAGGTGACCACCACGCCCGCGCTGGCCGGCAGCAGCACGCCGATCCGCTCGCCAGGCGCCGTCATTGCCGCGATCTTGCGCCCGAGCACGAAGGCGGCGCGGATCACGCCGGTATAGGTGAGCGGATTGCGGTCCTGGTCCTCCAGGATTTCCTTGTCGCCAAACCGCTCACGCGCGCTGATCAGCGCGTCGAAGAGCGGCTCTTCGTATGACGACGGGTCCAGGCCAGGCCGCAAATCAGTCTCCCCGCCGGACCAGGCCGGCTTTACGCAAGGGCGGGAAACTAGAGCCGGGCCACGGGCTTGAAAAGATGTGTCACCGCCCGTGAGCTTGCATCCGGCGCCCCGCGGGGCGACATACCGGCTTCGCAAACGAAGGCGCGCGCGACCTGATGGTCACCCTGATCGACACCCTTTCCAAGCCGACGCTCAAGATCGACCGGTCCGAGCTGCGTCACCCGGAGAAGGCGAACCGGCCCGAGACGGCGGTGCTTCGCAAGCCCGACTGGCTGCGGGTCAAGGCGCCGGGATCGGGCCAGTACAATGCCACGAAGGCTATCGTACGCGACAAAGGCCTGCACACCGTCTGCGAAGAGGCCGCCTGCCCGAACATCGGCGAGTGCTGGAGCCAGAAGCACGCCACCCTGATGATCATGGGCGACACCTGCACGCGGGCCTGCGCCTTCTGCAACGTCAAGACCGGCCTGCCGGACCCGCTGGACCCTGAAGAGCCCGCCAAGGTCGGCCTGGCCGTCCAGCAGATGGGCCTGAACCACGTCGTGATCACCAGCGTCGATCGCGACGACGTCTCGGACGGCGGCGCCGCCCACTTCGCCGAGGTGGTGCGCCAGATCCGCCTTCAGGCGCCGCTGACCACCATCGAGATCCTGACGCCCGACTTCCTGCGCAAGGACGGGGCGGCCGAGGTGATGATCGACGCCCAGCCCGACGTCTTCAACCACAACCTCGAGACCGTGCCGCGCCTGTATCTGAAGATCCGGCCCGGCGCCCGCTACTTCCACTCCCTGCGCCTGTTGCAGATGGTCAAGGAGCGCGACCCCAACCAGTTCACCAAGTCCGGCATCATGGTCGGCCTGGGCGAGACCAAAGAGGAGGTCATGCAGGTGATGGACGACATGCGCTCGGCCGGCGTCGACTTCATCACCATCGGCCAGTACCTCCAGCCGACCCGCAAGCACGCCGCCATCGAACGGTTCGTCACGCCGGAAGAGTTCAAGGCCTACGAGGCCATCGCCCGCGCCAAGGGCTTCCTGATGGTGTCTTCGTCTCCGCTCACCCGGTCCTCGCACCACGCGGGCGAGGATTTCGCGCGGCTGAAGGCGGCGCGCGAAGGGCAGACGGGGCGGAGCGCGCGCTAAGCCCCTTGGCCGTCCACCGCGTCACCCGCATCCTGCCCTACCGGCCAGACCAGCTCGCCGCGCTGGTGGCCGACGTGCGCGCCTATCCGGACTTCGTGCCCTGGGTCACATCCATGCGTGTCTGGAACGAGCGGGAGGAGGGGCCGGGGGTGCGCCTCCTGGACGCCGAGGCCGCCGTCGGGTTCTCCTTCCTGAAGGAGCGGTTCTCCACCTGGGTGCGGCATGACGCGAACCGCCCGACGGTGGAGGTGGGGCTGATCCGCGGCCCCTTCCGCCACCTGAAGAACCGCTGGGACTTCCTGCCGGACCCCAAGGGGACGCGGCTGGAGTTCATGATCGACTTCGCCTTCAAAAGCCGGCTGCTGGACGCCATGCTCCAGGCGAACTTCGACCGCGCCGTCGGCTCCCTGATCGAGAAGTTCGAGGATCGGGCGCGTCGGCTCTATGGGCCGGGATCATGAGTTTCGACTTCGACGCCACGGTCGTGGGGGCGGGGGCAGTGGGCCTCGCCTGCGGGCGTGCGCTGGCGTCGCGTGGTCTGTCGGTACTGGTGCTAGAGCGCGAAACCCACATCGGCCAGGGCGTCTCCTCGCGTAATTCCGAGGTGATCCACGGCGGGCTCTATTATCCCACCGGCTCGCTGAAGGCCCGGCTGTGCGTCACCGGCCGCAGACTGCTCTACGCCTTCCTCGACAGCCACAAGGTCGACTACCGCCGTTGCGGCAAGCTGGTGGTAGCGACCGAGGAAGCCGAGGTTCCTCGTATCGAGGCCATCTTCGAACAGGCCACCACAAACGAGGTCGAGCGGCTGGAGCATCTGACCGGCGCCCAGGCCCGCGCCCTGGAGCCGGGCCTCAACGCCCACGCGGCGATCCTGTCGCCCGAGAGCGGCGTGTTTGACAGCCACGGCTACATGCTGGCGCTCCAGGGCGAGATCGAGGACGCCGGGGGCTCGGTGGTGGTCTCCACGCCGTTCGAACGGGCCGAGCATCTGTCTGGGGGCGGCTTTCGCATCGCCGCGGGCGGCGAGGGCGGAGCCGAACTGACGACCCGCCTGCTGGTGGCCGCTCCCGGTCTCCAGGCTCAGGATGTCGCGTCGCGCATCGACGCGTTCCCCGCGGATCAGATCCCTCCGGCCCACTTCGGCAAGGGCGTCTATTTCCGCCTGACCGGCAAGGCGCCGTTCGAGCGCCTGATCTATCCGCCGCCCATCCCCGGCGCGCTCGGCACCCACTACCGCAAGGACCTGGGCGGACAGGCGGTGTTCGGCCCTGATCTCACCTACATCGATGGCGAGGACTATTCGGTCGATCCGGCGAAGGCGGATGAGGTCGCGCGCTACGTCCGGCGCTTCTGGCCCAGCCTGCCGGACGGCGCCCTGACACCCGATTACGCCGGCATACGGCCCAAGCTGCATGGCCCCGGCGAACCTCAGCCGGACTTCCAGTTGCGGGGCTCAGACAGCCACGGGATCGACGGCCTGATGGCCCTGTTCGGCATCGAAAGCCCGGGACTGACCAGTTCCCTGGCCATAGGCGAGATGGTCGCCGACCGCCTCGTCCAAGCCTGATCTGGCCTGATCAGGCGGGCCGCACCGCGCCGAAGCCGATCAGGAATATCGCCGCGATGGCCGCCACCCAGAGCCAGGGCAGAAAGAGCAGCACCCAGCTGATTCGCTCTTGACGTAGGCCATAGGCGATCCATGCGCCGATCGGGCAGATCAGGAGCGCCAGCGGGAAGGTCAACATCACGAATATGAAGGTGTAGATGGTCGCATTCACGCCGGCGTCGGACGCCATCGGCGACATCATGCCCATGAAGGCGGCGGGCAGCACGGCCAGTGCGGCGACGACCGATCCGATGATGAGCCATAGGCGCAGACGCCGGCTGCGGGGTCTCGGCTGATGGTCCATGGCGGGTCTCCTCCCCCTCGGATAGGAGGAGATCGAGTGGCGTCGCGCAAGACGCCGTCGGCCCTTGAAATGCGGCGGGACATCCGGCATAAGCCCCGCCTCGCGTGGCGGCTCTGTGAAGGGCCGCCGCTGTTGTTTTCGCGCTGGCCCGATCCGTTCGGCAGGCGCCCAAGCCTGAAGATTGAGACGGACATGGCCGTTCCGAAGCGCAAAGTCTCCCCCTCGCGTCGCAACATGCGCCGCGCCCACGACGCCCTGGGCACGAACGCCTACGTCGAGGACAAGGACACCGGCGAGTTGAAGCGCCCGCACCACATCGACCTGAAGACCGGCACCTATCGCGGTCGCCAGGTCCTGACGCCCAAGGAAGACTAGTCTCTCCTTCGTCGTTGCCGATTTGCGGCGCGCGATAGCTTCGCGCGCCGTTTTCGTGCGTTGTGTCGGCCAGCCGTCATCTGGAGCCGACCATGATCCGCACCGCTGTTCTCGCGTCCGTCGCCGCGCTGAGCTTGTCCGCCTGCGGAGCGCCTGAACCCGCGACCGCGCCGGGCGAGCCGGCGAGCCCTGGCGCGCAGGCGCCTCAGACACCGTCAACCACGCCGACCCCGGCTCCGGCCAACGTGCTGACGTCGGAAGGCCTGGGCGAGATGCGAATCGGCATGACCCTGGCCGAACTGACCGCTGTAGCGGGACCGGACGCCAATCCCGGCCAGGTCGGCGGCGCGGAGCCCGCGGTCTGCGACGAGTTCCATCCGGCCCGCGCCCCCGAGGGCGTGAATGTGATGATCCAGGACGGCCGGTTGGCCCGCATCACCTTGATCCGCCAGTCGGCGATCAAGACGGATCGGGGCGTGGGTCTGGGCGACACGGCCGCTGCGGTCAGGCAGGCTTACGGCGCCGCCCTGATCGCTCAGCCCCACAAATACGCTCCCGCGCCGGCCGAGGACCTGTTCGCCTGGTCGCGCGGCGGCTCGAACGCCTATGTGCAGGACCCTAACGCACGGGGAATCCGCTACGAGATCAACGCGGAGGGTCGCGTGCAGATGATCCATGCGGGCGCGCCCGCGATCCAGCTGGTCGAAGGCTGCTTCTGACGCGCCCGGTTGGCGCGGCCCGCGACGCGGGCTAAAGCCCGGCCACGCCTTCAGCCGGAGCCCGCCATGACCGACATCGCCGACATCGTCGCCCGCCAGATCCTCGATTCCCGGGGCAATCCGACGGTGGAGGTGGACGTCATCTTGGAAGACGGCAGCTTCGGCCGCGCCGCTGTGCCGTCGGGCGCCTCGACCGGCGCCCACGAAGCCATCGAACTGCGCGACGGCGACAAGGACCTGTGGGGCGGCAAGGGCGTCCAGAACGCCGTGGACGCCGTCAATGGCGAGATATTCGACGCTCTTTCCGGCATGGACGCCGAGGACCAGCGTCGCATCGACGAGACCATGATCTCGCTCGACGGCACTGAGAACAAGGGCCGGCTGGGCGCCAACGCCATCCTGGGCGTCTCCCTGGCGGTCGCCAAGGCCAGCGCCATCTCCAGCGACCTGCCGCTGCACCGCTACCTGGGCGGGGTCTCGGCCCGGGTCCTGCCGACGCCGATGATGAACATCATCAACGGCGGGGCGCACGCCGACAATCCGATCGACATCCAGGAGTTCATGATCCTGCCGACCGGCGCGGACAGCTTCTCCGAGGCCCTGCGCATGGGGGCCGAGATCTTCCACGCCCTAAAGAAGCAGCTGAAGGACGCGGGCCACAACACCAACGTCGGCGACGAGGGCGGCTTCGCCCCCAACCTCGCCTCGGCCGAAGAGGCGCTGAGCTTCATCACTAAGGCGGGCCAGGCGGCCGGCTATCTGGCGGGCGAAGACTTCCACCTTGGCCTCGACGTGGCGGCGACCGAGTTCTTCAAGGACGGCAAGTACGCCCTGACCGGCGAGGGCAAGTCGCTCGATTCGGACGGCATGGCCGCCTACCTGGCGGACCTGTGCGAACGGTTCCCGATCGTCTCGATCGAGGACGGCATGGCCGAGGACGACTTCGATGGCTGGCGCCTACTGACCGAGCGACTGGGCGACCGGCTCCAGCTTGTCGGCGACGACCTGTTCGTCACCAACCCAGCCCGCCTGGCCGCCGGCATCGGCGAGGGGCTGGCCAACTCCATTCTGATCAAGGTCAACCAGATCGGCACCCTGTCGGAGACGCTGGACGCGGTCGATATGGCCACCCGCGCCGGCTACACCGCCGTGATGAGCCATCGCTCGGGCGAGACCGAGGACGCGACCATCGCCGACCTGGCCGTCGCCACCAACTGCGGACAGATCAAGACTGGCTCGCTCGCCCGCTCGGATCGCACCGCCAAGTACAACCAGCTGCTCCGGATCGAAGAGATGCTGGGCGATCAGGGCGTCTATTTCGGCGACGGCATGCTGCTGAGCCGCTGATGTTCTCCGTTCTCCGCGCTGAGGGGTGGGAAGGAGAATGAACGGCCAAGCTACGGTTCATTAGGCATTTTCGGTCAGGACTTGGTGATCAAGAGTCCGCGCTCAGAAGGAGCGTTCGAAGTGCCCGAACGAATGAAGCCCTACACCCTGTCCCTCGCCCTGTTGCTGGCGGTCCTTTACCTGGGCGTTCAGGCCCTCACGGGCGAGCGGGGGCTGCTTAGCGGGCGGGCGCGGGAGGCCATGCTCCAAGCGCGGACGCAGGAGCTTCAACAGCTCACCGAGCAACGGGCCGACCTGGAAGTGCGTGTGCGCTACCTGCGCACCGATCACCTGTCTCGCGACCTGTTGGAAGAGCGGGCGAGGGCGGTTCTGGGCTTCACCGACCCTCGCGACTACGTCGTGCGACTGACGCCTCACGCCTGACTGAACCGGCCGGCTGAACTTTCGTTACGGCCAAGCCGGGCGTCTTTGCCTTTCGGGAACGAAGGCTGCTAAAGCGCCCTTCCGTAACGACAGAGGCCCCGGATGAAGCCAGACCGGCGAACGGGCCCACACCCCGGGAGATGCCGGATGGCGAGAGCCGCCGCCAAGAGAACCGACGACAAGATTCCGAACGCGCCCCAGGCTTCGAAGGAAGACCTGCTGCGCTACTATCGCGAGATGGTGTTGATCCGTCGCTTCGAAGAGCGTGCGGGCCAGCTGTACGGCATGGGCCTGATCGGCGGCTTCTGCCACCTGTACATCGGCCAGGAGGCCGTGGCCGTCGGCGTTCAGGAGAGCGTCAAACAGGGTCACGACAAGATCATCACCGGCTACCGCGACCACGGTCATATGCTGGCCGCCGGCATGGACCCCAAGGAGGTGATGGCCGAGCTCACGGGACGCATCGGCGGTTCGTCCAAGGGCAAGGGCGGGTCGATGCACATGTTCGACGTGCCGACCGGCTTCTACGGCGGGCACGGCATCGTCGGCGCCCAGGTGGCGCTCGGCACCGGCCTGGCCTTCGCCGGCTATTATCGCGGCGATGACTCCGTCAGCTTCATCTATTTCGGCGACGGCGCGGCCAACCAGGGTCAGGTCTACGAGAGCTTCAACATGGCCCAGCTGTGGAAGCTGCCGGCCATCTTCATCATCGAGAACAACCAGTACGCCATGGGCACGAGCATCGAGCGCGCCTCGGCGACGACCGAGCTCTACATGCGCGGCGCCTCCTTCGGCATTCCTGGCGAGCAGGTTGACGGCATGGACGTCCTGGCCGTCCGCGACGCGACGGCGAAGGCGGTCAAGCGGGCCCGCGAAGGCGGCGGACCCTACATCCTGGAAGTGAAGACCTATCGCTACCGCGGCCACTCCATGTCCGATCCGGCCAAGTACCGGACCAAGGAGGAGGTCGACGAGGTCAAGAAGACCCGAGACCCGATCGAGCACGTGAAGATCTTGCTGGACCAGGCCGGCGCGACCGAGGACGACCTCAAGGCCATCGACGCAGAGATCAAGACCATCGTGGCCGAAGCCGTCCAGTTCGCCCAGGAAAGCCCCGAGCCGGACCCGTCCGAGCTCTATACCGACGTCTACGTGGAGGCCTGACCGTGACCGACATCCTGATGCCGGCGCTGTCGCCCACGATGGAAGAGGGCACGCTTACCAAGTGGCACGTGAAGGTCGGCGACACCGTCTCTGCCGGCCAGGTGATCGCCGAGATCGAGACCGACAAGGCGACCATGGAGGTCGAGGCGGTCGACGAGGGCGAGGTGACCGAAATCCTCGTGGCCGAGGGTGCCGAGAACGTGAAGGTGAATACGCCCATCGCGCGCCTGTCGGGCGACGACGCAGGGGCTGCCGCCCCGTCTCCGAAAGCCGAGACGGCGGCCGCCGGTCCGATCGACGATACGCCCGCCGCCGACAAGTCCGGCGACCCCGAGAAGACGGACGACACCGCCAAGGGCCCGAAGGTCGAGCTTCGCGATCCGGAAATTCCGTCCGACGCCAAGCTGGTGAAAACCACCATCCGCGACGCCTTGCGCGACGCCATGGCCGAAGAGATGCGGCGCGATGACCGCGTTTTCCTCATCGGCGAAGAGGTCGCTCAATATCAGGGCGCCTACAAGGTCAGCCGCGAACTTCTGCAGGAGTTCGGCGACAAGCGCGTCGTCGACACCCCGATCACCGAGCACGGCTTTGCAGGCCTGGGCGTCGGCGCCGCGATGGCGGGGCTGAAGCCGATCGTCGAGTTCATGACCTTCAACTTCGCCATGCAGGCGATCGACCACATCATCAACTCGGCGGCCAAGACCCTTTACATGTCAGGTGGCCAGATCCGGGCGCCGATCGTGTTCCGGGGTCCGAACGGCGCGGCCAGCCGCGTGGCGGCCCAACACAGCCAGGACTATTCCGCCTGGTACGCCCAGGTGCCAGGCCTGAAGGTCATCGCCCCCTATGACGCGGCCGACGCCAAGGGCCTGCTGAAAGCCGCGATCCGCGACCCGAACCCCGTCGTCTTCCTCGAGCACGAGATGATGTACGGCCTCGAGTTCGACGTGCCCGAGGTCGAGGACTACGTCCTGCCGATCGGCAAGGCCAAGGTCCGGCGCGAGGGCCGCGACGTCACCATCACCTGTCACAGCCGCATGGTCGGCTTCGCCCTCCAGGCCGCCGAGCAGCTGGCGGGCGAGGGGATTGAGTGCGAGGTCGTTGACCTGCGCACCCTGCGCCCGCTCGACACGGACACCATCGTCGAGAGCATCAAGAAGACCAGCCGACTGGTCTCGGCCGAAGAAGGCTGGGGCCCAATGGGCGTCGGCGCCGAGGTCGTGGCCCGGGTGATCGAGCACGCCTTCGACTATCTGGACGCCCCGCCGCTGCGGGTCCATCAGGAAGACGTGCCGCTGCCCTACGCCGCCAACCTCGAGGCCCTGTCGCTGCCGGGCGTGGACAAGATCGTCGCCGCCATTAAGCAGGTGATGGCATGACCGACATCCTGATGCCCGCCCTGTCTCCCACGATGGAGGAGGGCGTCCTTGCCAAGTGGCACGTGAAAGCCGGCGACACCGTCAAGGCCGGCGACGTGATCGCCGAGATCGAGACCGACAAGGCGACCATGGAGGTCGAGGCGGTCGACGAGGGCGAGGTCGCGGAGATCCTGGTGGCCGAAGGCTCCGAGGGCGTGAAGGTCAATACACCCATCGCGCGCCTGAAAGGGGAGGGGGGCGCCGCCGCTCCGGCCCCGAAACCCGCCGAACCGAAGGCCGAGCCCACGGCGGCCGGCCATGAAAGCGGTCAGGCCGTCGCCACGCCGCAGGGTGTCCAAGTCGCCGAAGCCGCACTGCCTCAGACCGGCGCCAAGGCTCCGCCCGCCGGCCAGTCCCACGACGGCGGCCGGTTGTTCGCCTCGCCCCTGGCGCGCCGGATCGCCGCCCAGAACGGCGTGGATCTGAAATCGATCAAGGGCACCGGTCCGCACGGCCGCATCGTTCGCCGGGACGTCGAAGCGGCGCATGGCGGCGGTGCGGGCAAAGCGCCCGCAGCGATCCCCCAGGCCGCCAGCGCGGAGCCTCGCAAGGTGCTCTCGCTGGAGCAGATGGGCATCCCCGCCGGGTCCTACGACCTCGTTCCGCTGGACGGCATGCGCAAGGCCATCGCGCGGCGCCTGACCGACAGCTTCCGCGACGTGCCGCATTTCCCGCTGACGATCGACTGCGAGATCGACGGCCTGCTGGCCGCGCGTGGTCGGATCAACACCCTGCTCGAAGCCTCGGGCGTGAAGGTCTCGGTCAACGACCTGATAATCAAGGCCGCCGCCATGGCCCTGAAGGCGGTGCCGGAGGCAAACGCGTCGTACACGCCTGAAGGCATCGCGCTGCACCACAACGCCGACATCGCCATGGCCGTGGCCATCGACGGCGGCCTGATCACGCCCATCATCCGCAAGGCTGAGACCAAATCGCTGGCCGAGATCGCCACCGAGGCCAAGGACCTGGCCAAGCGCGCCCGCGACCGCAAGCTGAAACCCGAGGAGTTCCAGGGCGGCAGCTTCAGCGTGTCGAACCTCGGAATGTTCGGCATCAAGTCCTTCGCCTCAATCATCAACGAGCCCCAGGGCGCGATCATGAGCGTGGGCGCGGGGGAGCAGCGTCCGGTCGTCAGGAACGGCCAACTGGCCGTGGCCACCGTGATGACCGTGACCCTGACCTGCGATCACCGTGTGGTGGACGGCGCGGTCGGCGCGAAGTTCCTCCAGGCGTTCAAGCCAATGATCGAAGACCCAGTGACGATGCTGGCCTGACGGCCGGATGGCGGAGGGGAAGAGCGAGCGCGGGTCCGGTTCAGGCGCGGCGCTCTGCGGCGCGTGCGGGGCCAGCCTTGTCGGCCGGTACTGCCACGATTGCGGCCAGGATTCCGAAGCCCGCCCTCGGCCCTTGAGGGATTGGGTGCTGGAAGCCTTTTCCGAAAGCAATCTCGTCGATGGTCGCACCGCCCGGACCCTGGTCGCCCTAGTGGCCGGCCCGGGAAAGCTGCTGGAGGCTGCGCGTTCCGCCGCCGGCGACCGGTATCAGAGCCCAACGAAGCTCTTCGTGGTGATGACGGCGCTATTCCTCCTGACGCTGAACTTCGCTGGCGTCTCGATGTACCAGTATGTCGCACGGCCCACCGATCCGGGGCGGCCCATCACGGTTCGCGCTGACCCCGATGGCGTCACCGTGCATCTTGAGAACGTAACCGAAGGCGAGCTGTGGATGCAGCGCCAGATCGAGCCGGCCATCGATCCGGCGGTCACCGCCGCGATTCAGGCTGAGGCGGAGCGGGCGGCCAACGAACGGGACCGCCAGAACCTGCTCTACGAAATCCAGGTCAATCGCGAGCAGGCGATCGTTTCGGAGCGCCTGGCGGCCTGGCTGCCTAACGTGGTGTGGTTGCTGATGCCGATCTACGCCCTGCTGCTGGCGCCGCTGTTCGGGCGGAGACGGATGCTGATGGAGCACGTGATCTTCGCCCTCTGGGGCCATGTCACGGGTTTCGCCCTCCTGATTCTTCTGGCGCTAGCCAACAAATGGGGCGCGCGCCTGCCGGCGTGGCCGGTGATCATTCCGTATCTGGCCTACGTCACGGCGGCCGCGTCTCGATACTACGGGCTGTCGCGGTGGCGGGCCGTCTGGCGCAGTGCGGCGCATCTGGCGGCCTATGTCCTGTTCGCCCTGGTCCCGGCCGCCCTGGCGATCGCGGTCTCGGCCATGGACATGGAGGCCTTCGTCGCCTTTCTGGCCGCCTGACTTTCCGTTTCAGAAGAGCAGGGGGAGTGGCCCCCAAGCCGGCTGACGCGTTAAGAGGACGCTAGATTCATCCGGAAAGAAGCGAGGACGCGCGTGGCTGACTTCGACCTGATCGTCATCGGTTCTGGTCCGGGCGGCTATGTGGCCGCCATCCGCGCCAGCCAGCTGGGCCAGAAGGTGGCGATCGTCGAGCGCGAGAACCTGGGCGGCATCTGCCTGAACTGGGGCTGCATCCCGACCAAGGCGCTGCTCAAGTCCGGCGAGAAGTACGAGAGCCTGTCGCACCTGAAGGACTACGGACTGTCGGCGGAGAAAGTCGGCTTTGACTTCGACGCCATCATTCAGCGCTCGCGCGGCGTCGCGGCTCAGATGAGTAAGGGCATCGCCTTCCTCATGAAGAAGCACAAGATCGAGGTGATCGAAGGCACGGCCAAGCTGGAGAAGGGCGGGGCGGCGCCCAAGGTGGTGGTGACGCTGAACGCGGGCGGTTTACGGAACCTCGAGGCCAAGGCGGTCATGCTGGCCGTGGGCGCCCGGGCCCGCAGCCTGCCGCAGATCGGGCTGGAGCCGGACGGCGAGCGTATCTGGGCCTATCGCGAGGCGCTGGCGCCCAAACGACTGCCGAAGTCGTTCGTGGTCATCGGTTCGGGCGCCATCGGCCTGGAATTCGCCAGCTTCTACCGTGCCTTGGGGGCAGAGGTTACGGTCGTTGAAGCGGTCGAGCGGATCATGCCGGTCGAGGATGAGGAGGTCGCCAAGGCCGCTCAGAAGGCGTTCGAGAAGCGAGGCATCAGGTTTCGCACCGGCGCCAAGGTGACCAAGGTCGCCAAGGGCGGGCAGGGGGTCCAGGTTTCGATCGAGACTGGTGGCACGGCGGAAATACTAGAGGCCGAGGTCTGCATCTCGGCCGTCGGCATCGTGGCCAACACCGATGGCATCGGTCTCGAGGCGCTGGGTGTCGAGCTGGACCGCGGCCACATCAAGACGGGCGCTCACGGCGAAACCAATGTGAACGGCCTGTACGCCATCGGCGACTGCGCCGGCGCGCCCTGGCTGGCGCACAAGGCCTCTCACGAGGGCATTCACGCCGCCGAGCACATCGCCGGCTACAAGACCCCGAACGTCGTGTCGCCCATCGCCGGCTGCACCTATACGCAGCCGCAGGTCGCCTCCGTGGGCCTGACCGAACAGGCCGCCAAGACCGCCGGTCGCGAAATCAACGTCGGCCGCTTCCCGTTCCGCGTGAATGGCAAGGCCGTGGCCGCCGGCGAGACCGAGGGCTTCGTCAAGACGATCTTCGACGCGAAGACCGGCGCCTTGATCGGCGCCCACATGATCGGCGCCGAGGTCACCGAGATGATCCAGGGCTTCGTCACCGCCATCACCCTGGAGGCGACGGAAGAGGACATGCACGGCATCGTCTATCCGCACCCGACGATGTCCGAAGCGATGCATGAGTCGCAATTGGACGCCTACCAGCGGGTGCTGCACATCTAGCGAGGGCGAGTGCAGCGGGACGGTCAGCGCCGCGACCGGGCGTGTTTGTCGCCTAAGACATATTATGCGAAATAAAATGGAGCCCGTCAGATGGGGAGCGATGCGCGCCAACCGTCGAATGCAGGCTCCACGTTTCGAGGCAGTCCTTGCGCCAAGACATTGTAATCGAGATCGATGTGTAGATTGGTCAGGACCGCCCGCCGGACCTCCGCATGCTCGATCCAGCGCAGCGCGGTCTCGACGTTGGCGTGGGTCGGATGCGGCGTCCAGCGGAGCGCGTCGATCACCCAGAGATCGCAGCCTCGCACCGCCTCGATGGCTGCCTCGTCGAGGTCTGATACGTCGCTGGAGTATGCGAAGCCACCGATACGGTAGCCGACCGACCGGATTGGACCATGAGCCTGGTCGAAGGTGATCACTCGTAACGGCCCGCCGGGCCCGTCGATCTCAAACGGCTCGCCGAAGGGCGGCAACGGCCGGGCGTCGAGCAGCGCCGGGTAGCCCAGCTTACTCTCGAAAATGTAGTCGAACCGCCGGCTCAGCGCCGCATGGGTCGCGTCGTCCATCCAGGCCGGAATCCGCGCCCGGCGCCGGGCCGCGAACACCCTCAGATCATCGATGCCATGGGTCTGGTCGGCATGGTCATGGGTGTAGAGCACCCCATCCACCTGGGTTAGTTCGGCCCTCAGAGCCTGCTCGCGCAGGTCCGGCGAGGTGTCGATCAGGACATTGGTCACCCCGTCCGGTCCGTGACGCCGCACCAGGGCCGAGCAACGGCTACGGCGGTTCCTGGGTTCGCCGGGGTCGCAGGCGCCCCAGTCGCCATCGCCTCGCGGCACGCCGCCCGAGGAACCGCACCCCAGGATCACCACCTCAAGCATCGGATGAACCTGGCCGGGGTATGCGATCAAACAGCTTGAAGAAGGCATCCGTCGTGCGTTCCTCCGCCTCGCGCATGCTCCAGCCCCTGATCTCCGCCAGCTTCTCCAGCACAAGTCCGACATAGGCCGGCTCGTTCCGCCGCCCGCGATTCGGCGCCGGCGCCAGATAGGGACAGTCCGTCTCCACGATGATGCGATCCGCCGGCATGGCGCGGATCGTCGCCCGCACCTCCTCCGCCGCTTTGAAGGTGGCGATCCCGGAAACCGAGAACCAGGCACCCATTTCCGCCGCCTGTTCCGCGAGTTCGGCGCCCGAGGTGTAGCAGTGCATCAGGAACCTGAATGGGCCATCCGCCATGGCCTCTGTCAGGATTGCGCCCATGCGATCATCCGCGTCGCGCGTGTGGACCACGAGCGGCAGACCGCTGGTCCGGGCCGCCTCGATATGGACGCGGAACGCCGCTTCCTGCTGCTCGCGGGGGCTCAGGTCATAATGGAAATCCAGTCCGCACTCGCCGATGGCCACCACCCGGTCGCGGCTCGCCAGTTCGATCAGCCGCTCGGCGGTCAGCCCCTCGTAGTGCCGGGCCTCGTGCGGGTGGACCCCGACCGTGCACCAGATGTCCGGATGGGCCATCGCCAGGCCGTGGGTGGCCTCGAAGGTCGACAGCCGGTCCGAGATCTCGACCATAAGCTTCACGCCGGCCTGGCGTGCGCGGGCGATGACCGCGTCACGATCCTCGTCGAACTGGGGAGCGTGCAGATTGACGTGGCTGTCGATGAGCATGGCGGCTGACTACGCCGCCTCGCGCGTACGGTCGATGTCCGCCAGCGCGCCCGCCAGGACGTCTGCGCGGTCCATGTTCAGTCCCGCGGCACGTTCCGGCAGGTCCTGGAGCCGCGACCAAAGGTCAGCCCAGCGAGCCCCCTCCCCGGCTTCGCTCGCCAGCGCCCTGTCCCGAACCGCCGCGACCAGCCGGTCCATGACCCCCTCGAACCGCGCCTGCCCCTCCGCGCCGCGAAATCCGTCGGCGATCGCCAACCGCTCGGCCCGATCTCCGGCGCCCTCGACCCATGACCGCGCGAGGGCGTCGATTTCCTGGACCCGGTCGTCCGCCAGGCGCAGGGCCGCGCCGGGTGATCCGGCCGCCATGCGGGCCGCCCGCTCCGCCGCCTCGCCGTCCAGCGCGGTGCGGCGGCTCAACAGGTCGACCAGGGCCGGCTCGCTCCAGGCCGGGAACGCCAGCCGACGGCAGCGGGACCGGATGGTGGCCAGCAATCGGCCCGGCGCGTGGGAGACGAGGAACAACACACCGCGCTCCGGCGGCTCCTCAAGGGTCTTCAGCAAGGCATTGGCGGCGTTGACATTCAGGTCATCGACCGCGTCGATGATGGCGACGCGATAGGCCGCCTGGGATGGGCTCTTCGAAAAGAACTCAGGCAAGTCACGGGCCTGCTCCACCGAGATCGACTTCTTGGCCTTGCCCGCCGAATCTACCGCTCGCTCAAGCACCAGCAGGTCGGGATGGGACTGCGCCGTCACCAGCTGGCTGACCGGATCGCCGGGAGAGGCGCCCAGCAGGCCGCGTGACGGATCAGGACGAGCGCCCAGCAGGCGTCGCGCCGCCCGATAGGCAAAGGTCGCCTTGCCGCCGCCCTCTACCCCGGTGAGCAGCCACGCATGGTGAAGTCGCCCGCGATCCAGGGCGTCCAGAAACGCCATCTCGGCCGCGTGCGACGGGACCAGGTCGAATCGATCGCGCGGCTCCGCCGTCACAGGCAGGGCTCCACGGCGGCCCAGACTCTGGCGAAGACCTCGTCCGGCGAGCCCGTCGCATCGATGATCCGGCACCTTTCGGGATGGCCGGCAGCGATGTCGAGGAAGCCGTCCCGGAGCCGCTGGTGAAACTCCAGCCCCTTCGATTCGAAGCGGGTCTCGAACAGACCTCGCCCGAACGCGCGGTTCAGCCCGACCTCCACTGGCAGGTCGAAGATCAAGGTCAGGTCGGGCTGGTCGCCGTTGACGACGAAGCGATCCAGCGCCTCGATGAAGTCGGTCGGGGCCCCTCCCCCCGCACCCTGATAGGCGCGGCTGGAATCGGCGAACCGGTCACAGACGACCCACCGGCCCTCAGCGAGCGCTGGCCGGATGGTGCGCTCCAGATGATCCGAGCGGGCCGCGTACATCAGAAGAGTTTCCGTCCGGGCGGACCAGCGGTCGGCGGGACCGTTGACCGCGATCTCCCGTATCATTTCCGCGCCCCGCGAGCCTCCCGGCTCGCGTGTGCGCACCACCTGGATTCCGGCGTGCTGCAGCGCCTCGCTCAGGCGCGAGGCCTGCGTCGACTTGCCGGCCCCTTCGCCGCCCTCGAGTGTGATGAAGGTTCCGCGCTTCACCCGCGCACAATGGCGACCCGGGCCGGAAGGGCAAGACCGCCGGCCGCCTAGGGCGACGATATCAACAGGGCGTCTTCAAAGCCGTAGGCCACGGCCGCGCGGCGAGCGCCTTCGGCCTGGTTCGCGTCGCTCCACGGGCCGACCAGAACGCGATAGAGCCCCCGATCGTCGGCGGTCTGCTCGACCCTGGCGGAACGGCCGAGCGCTTCGGCCGATCGTTGAGCCGCGTCCGGATCGGCGAAGGCGGCCGCCTGCACCCAGATCTTCGGATCCTCCGGCGGCGGCGCCGGCGGAGCGGCGACCACGGGCTGAGCATGGGTGCGCTGCAGCGGCTGGCCGCCACCCAGACGAGGCGCCGGGCCCAGATAGCGGACCCGCACCCTCCCGACCCCGGCGGACAAGAGCCCAAGTTCCTCGGCCGCAGCGCGCGACAGGTCGATGATCCTGCCTTCCACGAATGGTCCGCGATCGTTCAGCCTCAACACGGCGCGGCGGCCGTCGGCCAGGTTCGTCACCTCTACCAGTCCCGGCAGCGGCAGGGTCTTATGCGCGGCGGTCAGGGCGTTCATGTCGAATCGCTCGCCGGTCGCCGTCGGCCGGCCATTGAAGGCGTCGCCGTACCAGGAAGCCAGGCCGATCTCGTCATATCCAGGCTGGTCGGCCGGTCGGTACCAGCGACCACGCACATGATAGGGCCGCATCGTGCCAGACACGATGGGCGCCGGATCGGTGACGACCACGCCGGACGGCCCGTCTCGAGGCCCTCCGGCGCAGGCGGCCAAGGCCAGGGTGGCGGCCATCGCCGCTCCCAGGCCCGTGGTCCGTCTCGTTCGGCTCCGCTGCATGACCCGATGATCCGCGAGACGCCTTTCCCGTTTGGTTAACGCCTCGCGCCTGCTATGGAGCGCCCCCGCTCTCGATGCGATCCGGACAGGTGGCCGAGCGGTTTAAGGCAGCGGTCTTGAAAACCGCCGTGGGTGGAAGCTCACCGTGGGTTCGAATCCCACCCTGTCCGCCACGCACCCCCAGCTACTATGCTCCGAGCTGGCGCCTGCAGGTTAACCACCTGAACTGTGGGGCATTCCAGCCTCACTTCCCCTCCATTCTCCCTCTGAACCCTAGCTGTTTTCAGGCGAATTCGCGCTGTTTTCGGCAGGAGTCTCTGCAGGCCCGAAACCCGGTGCGGTTTTCCTTGCTAGCAGGGAAAAGATCAGGGAATTTGTAGAACTGAGAACCGACGATCAGCGATGGCGGCGAGGCCGCTTGGCCGATCTCTTCAGCGTAGTGCGTTGTCGAACCCGAGCAGCGAGCGTTGCTCGCTCCAGGCGATGGGCAGCGTCGTCTTGAGCAGGCTTTCCAAGGTCAGTCCTGCCGGCTGACTTCCCTGCATGATCGCTGTCTGGATGTCCGGAGCCAGGTAGGCCAGAGGTGCGAGTGATCGCTGGTAGGCGCACTCGACCCCACGCCCATCGCGATTATCGTCGACGCTGGTCAGCGGCGAGATCGCATGCTCGCGGGCGATCGCATGAGCCCTGCGCAAGCCCTGGACCAGCGCGGGGTCGATGGTGGTCTTGCGCGCCAGGGATCGTCCGTCGGGGGAGGCCATCCACGTACGGCCCCCTCGAAAGACCGGCCGGCCAGGGACGATCAACTGCAGTGCCTGCGCCTTGCCTGTCGTCTCGACCAGGCGTTCTCCATCGGACAGTCGGCTGCGCGCCTCGGCTATCGTGGCGGCGCTGAGCTCGCCTCGCCGGATTTGGATCACCACCTCCTCCCGGCCGAGGGTCACCCGCTCCACCCCCTCGCGGACTGCCGCCCGGCTGCCATCGCCAGCGATCAGGCCGCAGGCGGTCAGCCGCTCCATCACCGTTCCCTCGATCGCTCCGGCCGCGACGCGCCGAACAATGTCGCGGCCCAACAGACCACCCTGCCCCACCTGCAGCGGCTGCGAGACATAGTAGCGGTACTTCCGACCAGCCTTGCCGTAGGCCATGGCGGGGGTCATCGGTACGCCGTCGCCATCGACGATGAGTCCGGCGAGCAGCGAGCCGTCCGGCTTGAGGGGTCGTGAGCGACGACGCGATCCGTTGTCGTCCAGCGCCTTCTGGACGCCATTAAAGGTCTCAGGGTCGATGATTGAAGAGTGGGCGCCAGGATAGCCTTTGCCCCGGTGGACTATCTCGCCGAGATAGACGCGGTTGCGCAGCAGGTGGAACAGGGCTCCGCGGCTCCAGGACGCCCCGCCCCTTAACACACCCGAACGGCTGGTCTTGACCGCAGTGACGGCGCCTTGCGCGTCCAGCTCAGCCTTGAGCGCGTGCACCGAGCGAAGCTCGAGGTAGCGGGCGAACAACCTGCGCACTTCTTCGGCTTCACCGGGGTTGATCACCAGTGCGCGAGTGAGCGGGTCGGTCGGCGTGTCGTAGCCGAGGGGCAGATTGCCGCCCATCCACATGCCCTTGGCCTTGGACGCCGCGATCTTGTCGCGGATGCGCTCGCCGGTGACCTCGCGCTCAAACTGGGCGAATGACAGGAGCACGTTCAGCGTCAACCGACCCATCGAGTTGGTTGTGTTGAACGCCTGGGTGACAGAGACGAACGAGACCGATCGGGCGTCGAAGCGTTCGACGATCTTGGCGAAGTCGGCCAGCGAGCGGGTCAGGCGGTCTACCTTGTAGACTACCACGACGTCCACGATGCCGCGATCAACATCCTCGAGCAGCCGCTTGAGCGCAGGCCGCTCCATCGTCCCCCCCGAGATGCCGCCGTCGTCGTAAAGGGCGGGGTGGCAGGTCCACCCCTCCCCTGCCTGAGACAGGACATAGGCTTCGCAGGCCTCGCGCTGGGCATGCAGGCTGTTGAACGCCTGATCGAGTCCCTCCTCGGAACTCTTGCGCGTGTAAATGGCGCAACGGAGCCTAGGCTTGTTCACTGCCCCGCTCCCTTACGCAGCCCGAAGAAACGGGGTCCGTTCCAGCGACTTCCGGTGATCTGGCGGGCCACTTCGGACAGGCTGTCGTAGCGTTGGCCCTCGAACATGAAGCCGTCGGCGGTCACTTCCACATCATATGGCCTACCCTTCCACTCCCGGGTCAGCCGTACCCCAGGGCTAAGCACCGGGCCCGCCGGGCGGGCTGGTGCGGAGCGGAGCAGCGCGCGACGGGTCTCACGATCAAGACCGCCCTCAATCTCGGCCTGTACGCGCCAGGCGATGAGACGACGCAGCAGGTCGGGCGAGCGGTGCTTAGGCGAGGGCGGCCCGAAACGGGCTCGCCACTCTTCGCGTAGATCCTGAAGCGTGAGTGTCTCAAGGCGGCGTGCGGTCTCCTCGTTCGCGGCGCTGATCATTAAGACGCCTCCGGCGCCTGGTAACGACGCACGCCGTCGATCTTCCCGGAGATCACGGGGGCACCCAGCTTCTTCTTCACGGCTCCGGCCAGAGCCCCGCGCGCCGAGTGGCGCCGCCAGCCTGTCGCGGCGACGATCTCATCCAGCGTGGCGCCTTCGGTACGGGTCAGCAGGGCGATGACAGCATCGAGCTTGGTCGTCCGGGGCTCAACGGCCGCCTGAGGCGCGCGCTCGATCTCGAGGGTCTGCGTCCGCTTCTTCGAGGCGGGTGTGAGGGATCGGGGTTTGCGGGTCATGATCGTCTCCTGACGGGGCGATCAGCCGCCCCTACCGAGACGAGCCCGCGGGGCGGGCAAGGACGCCAGAACGCTTCCGTTCGACTCGAAGTCCAGTCGGAATCATTGAGAGGCGGCAAGCTGGGCGGCGAGGACTGAAGCCTTCGTGCATTCGTGGACGATCTCGCCAAGATGCGCTTCGCGGTGCCCTGACGCACACAGATCTAGCGCCGCCTCGAGCGCCTCAATCAGGTTGTCGAAACTGGCCTCGCCGTGTGTCCCGGTCATCAACCGACGAATGCTTCCGGACGCTGGGAAGTCCAGTCGGGTTGAAGCCGACGCCGAATCGGAGCGGCTGGAGCGGATGGTCCGCAAGATCGAAAACAAGATCGGCATCGACGAGTTCGTTGAAGCCCAAGTGTGGACGTCCTTCGATGACGACTGGCGGCGCCTCGGCCCCCTGTTGCACGGCAAAGGCGCGCTGACGCTTCAGGACATCGGCGAGAGCTACCTGACTGCGGCCGAGCAGAATCGGGTGGCTTCCGTCACTCCGGCGCAGGAGGACCATGCCCTGGACTACATTATTCGGCTGATCGATCGGATTGGCGTCGAGGCTCCCCGGGGCAAGCTGGGGGAGGCCTACGGGCTATGTCACAACCTGCCGGGCGGCGCGGCATGGCGGTTCTTTCAGGAGATGGGCCGGACCGGCGCTGATCTCGGCGACCAGTATAGGTACGACCCCGACAGCTATGAGCCGTCCAAGCTGCGCGAGATGCTGATCGCCGCGAAAGCGCGCCGCCAGGGACGGACCAGGAACGCGAACCTGGATTTCACCATCGCCCGGCTCGCCCAGCTCTGGGGCGATGCGACCGGCGCGAAGCCGACATTCTCCTCAGCGCGGAAGCTGGAGGAGCATGGACCGGCCCGGTCCGCATTCGGGCAGTTCGTCCACGCTGTGTTCGACGCCTTGGGAAGCAAGGTGGGCGAGACGGCGATCGCCACTTCCATTCGCCGGGTGCTCAGGGCGATGAACGCGCGCGCCACAGGTACAATTGTCGCCAACTAAGTCCGTCGGAATCGCTGCCGCATGACTGCTCCAACAAGGAGCCTCACGTGCGCGCAGCCCCCCTGCCTTCCCTTCCGACCAGCCCGGGCCTCGGTGTTCAGCCTCGCCGTATCGAAGAACTCAAGGTCAAGGGCCGTAACGCCCGCATCCACCCGCCGGAGCAGATCGCCCGTCTGACGGCGTCGATCCAGGCCTTCGGCTTCACC
Organism: Pseudomonadota bacterium; assembly: GCA_023386645.1. Taxonomy (GTDB): domain Bacteria; phylum Pseudomonadota; class Alphaproteobacteria; order Caulobacterales; family Caulobacteraceae; genus Brevundimonas. The sequence goes on along the minus strand of JAEWJI010000019.1, from coordinate 27,488 downwards.
GCCCCCATCATCGTCGGGACTGGCGACGTGGTGCTGGCCGGCGAGGCGCGCCTAGAGGCGGCCCGCACGGCAGGCTTGCGGGAAGTGCCGACGATCTCGCTGGCGCATCTGAAGCCCGAGGAACAGCGAGCCTACATCCTGGCTGACAACCAGCTGGCGACGCTGGCGAGCTGGGACGAGGATATCCTGAAGCTGGAGTTGACGGACCTGTCGGCCTTCGAGCTCGACTTCCCGCTCGAGGCCCTGGGCTTCGACACGGCCGAGCTCGATCGCCTGTTGGTCGATCCGATCGACCAGGACGCCCCAGAAGAGGAGGCGGTCCCCGAGGTGGGCGTAATAGCCGTCACGCAGCCGGGCGACGTGTGGCTCCTGGGTCCGCACCGCCTGATCTGCGGCGACGCGCGCAAAGCCGAGACCTTCCGCAAGCTGATGGGCGACGAGATCGCCCGGATGGTGTTCACCGACCCGCCCTACAACGTCCCGGTCAAGGGCCACATCACAAAGCGGAAGTCCGGGGCGCGCGAGTTCGTCATGGCCGCCGGCGAGATGTCCCAGTCCCGGTTCGTCGAATTCCTGAGCGAGACGCTCGGCGCAGCGGCCAGCCATGCCATGCCGGGCTCGATCCATTACGTGTTCATGGACTGGCGCCATATGAGCGAGGTGATGGCTGCCGGCCTCGCCGTGGTCGGCCCGCTGAAGAACCTGATCGTCTGGGCCAAGCCGAACGCCGGCATGGGCGCCTTCTATCGCAGCCAGCACGAGCTGTGCTTCGTGTTCAAGAAGGGCGACGCGCCGCACATCAACAACTTCGGCCTGGGCGGCGAGGGCCGCTACCGGACCAACGTCTGGCGCTATCCTGGCGCGTCCGGCTTTCACGCGGATCGCGCTAGCGAGGCGGAGCTGCACGTAACGCCCAAGCCCGTTGGCATGATCGCGGACGCAATCCAGGACGTCAGCCTGCGTGGAGACGTCGTGCTGGATCCTTTCGGCGGCTCCGGCTCCACCTTGATCGCCGCGGGACGCACCAACCGCCGGGCACGCCTCATCGAACTGGATCCCCTCTACTGCGACGTCATCTGCAGGCGGTTCATCGCGGAAGGCGGAGAGGTGATGCGCGAAAGCGATGGGCTCTCGTTCGACGATGTCGCGGCCCGTGGCTCCCGCCCGCTGCTGCTGGAGGGTCCGGCCAATGGCTAAGCACCGCAAGGATCCTCGCGGACCCGATGAGCTCCCCTACGAGACCGGGTATCGCAAACCGCCAAAGGAGACCCGGTTCCAGAAGGGCCAGTCCGGCAACCCGTCCGGCCGTTCGAAGCGGGCGCCGGCCCTGCGAGACACCCTGGATCGCCTGCTCGGCAAGGAACTGACCGTGAACACGTCGGAGGGCCCGAGGCTGGTGCCCACGGGTGAACTGTTGCTGCAGGCGGGAATCAAAAAGGGGCTCGGCGGCAGCGTCCAGGCTTTCAAGGTGGTGATGGAACTGGCGGAACGTCACGGTGTCGGCGTCGTGCCCGAGGTTCGCGAGCTGGAGGAAGCCGATGATGCGGTGATGATGCAGATCCTGCGGGATCTGGAGGTCTACAAATGACCCAAGGCCCAGACTGGCCCGGCTCAGCGCCTGAGTACCTCAACGCCCTGTCGAGTGATGAACGGCGGCGGTTCATCAACCAGACCTACCGATCGGACTTCCAGTGTTTCGCGCAGCGCGCCCTGCTCCAGCTCCACGGACAGGTCGATTGGAACTGGCATCATCAGGCAATGGCCGACTGGGCGCATGGAGTGGCTGACGGGGACCGGCGCTTCTCCATGGTCAACCTGCCGCCCCGCACGCTGAAGTCCGAAATGTTCTCTGCCGTCCTGCCGGCCTTCCTGCTGGGGCGTGACCCGGGTGTGAAGATCATCTGCCTGAGCCATAGCCAGGACCTGGCCGAGAAGTTCGCGCTCGATACCCGCCGCATCATGGACTCGGACTGGTACCGGGAGGCCTTCCCACGCAGCCAGTTGACCAAGCGGGCCCTGGCGGACCTGCGCACCAGCCTGGGGGGCTCACGCCTCGCGACCTCAATCGGCGGAGGCGTCACGGGCCGCGGCGGGGACTTCATCATCCTCGACGATCCCATGAAAGCCGATGACGCGGAGTCCGACATCATTCGCAACGGGGTCAACGATTGGCTTGCCAGCACCCTGTTCTCGCGGCTGGACGATCCCAGGAACGGAGCCATGGTCGTCGTGGCTCAGCGTCTGCATCAGGATGACCCCTGCGGAAGGCTGCAGGAAGGCGGCGGCTGGGACGTGCTCTCCATCCCCGCGATCGCGACCTCGGAGCAGGTGTTCGATATTGGTCGCGGACGCAGGCACGTCTACCGGGAAGGCGACCTGCTTCACCCGGAACGGCTCAGTGCCGGGCACCTGACCTCACTTCGTCTCGCCATGGGCGAACGCAAGTTCGAGGCGCAATATCAGCAATCCCCCGTTCCGGCCGATGGCAGCTTCTTCAAGCGCGAGTGGCTCAGGTTCGATGACTCCATCCTCGTGCGTCGCCCGGGCGACAAGGTCGTGCAGAGCTGGGATGTCGCGGCCAAGACGGGCGAGAGCAACGATTACTCCGTTTGCATCACGGCTGTCGTTCGCCGCTCACAGGTGCTGGTCATCGACGTGTACCGCAAGCGGCTGGCGTTCCCGGACCTGCTCAAGGCCGTCGTCGACCAGGCGCGACTACATCGCCCCGCCAAGTTGCTGATCGAAGACGCCTCGGCCGGACAGCAGCTGATCCAGATGATGGAGGCGGAGCAGCCGCGTGGCCTGCCTCTGCCGATCAGGATCAAGCCGCTGCAGTCCAAGCTTGATCGCGCCTCCATCGCCACGGCCCGCGTGGAGCGCGGCGAACTGATGTTGCCGCAGAGGGCCCCGTGGCTGGACCCCTTCGTGAATGAGCTGATGGCCTTCCCCGCCGGTCGCCATGACGACCAGGTCGACGCCCTGGCGCACCTCCTGGCCCACACCCAAAGAGACCTGCCGCCGAACCTGGTAATCAACACCGGCTCGGGTAAGTCATCGTTCATCGGCTTCGGTCGCAGCCCCGACCCGGACATGAGCTGGGTAGACGACCCAGACCTGTCTCCTGATTTCCATGGGAGCGTTGGTACCCGCCTCGTCTGAACCGGCTCGACTTCTCCTCGAAGTCGAGCCATCCAGCAGCCATGCTCAGAACCTCGTTATCCCACCCGCTGCAGATCGCAGCGGTTCCCACCCTGCCCGGCCATGGCCGCATCGGCCTCACCTTCTGCCCTGGCAAGGTGCAGCCCGGGGCGGTCACCGGCGCCTGGAACCGCGACCTGGCGCTGGACGTGAGGGCCATCTCCGACTGGGGCGCGGCGGCCGTCGTGACCCTGATCGAGCCTCACGAGCTGACATCACTGGAGGTTGAAGGACTTGGAGCGGAGATCGAAGGCCAGCACATGGACTGGTTCCACGCGCCTATCCCGGATGTGAGCATTCCCGACGCTGGGTTCGAGGCCACTTGGCCCCTCATTGGTGAAGGCCTCCGTAACCGCCTGCGTGCGGGGTTCGACGTTGTGGTGCACTGCAAGGGCGGTCTCGGGCGCGCCGGCATGATCGCAGCCCGCCTGCTGGTTGAGTTGGGCGTTGAACCCGAAGTGGCCATCGAACGCGTCCGCGAGGCTCGGCCAGGGGCAATCGAGACACTGGCCCAGGAAGCCCACGTCTGCCGAACTTTGAAGGTTCCTGAGCGAAAACCCTCGCAGGAGCTTGAGGCGATCCGGGATCGGGCGATCGGCGCGATGCTGGGCCTAGCCCTCGGTGATGCGCTCGGGACGACGCTGGAGTTCAAGGCGCGCGACACGTACCTGCCAGTCGCTGACATCGTCGGCGGCGGACCGTTCGGCCTGGAACCTGGCCAATGGACAGACGACACCGCCATGGCCCTGGCTCTGGCTGACAGTCTCGCGAAGTCCAATGGGCTCGATGAACAGGACCTCCTCGCCCGCTTCAGAGCATGGTGGCGCAATGGGACCTACTCCTGCACCGGCCATTGCTTCGACATCGGTGGAACGACCGCTCAGGCTCTGAGGCGATGGGAACAGACCCGCGCCGACCACTGTGGATCGACTGACGCCTATAGCGCCGGCAACGGCTCGCTGATGCGTCTGGCGCCGGTGGCGATCCGCTTCTGGAATGACCGCCCAGCCCTGCGTGACGCCGCGGCTCGCCAGAGCAAAACCACCCATGCCGCGCTGGAAGCTGTCGACGCCTGCGTACTGTACGCCGAGATATTGGCGGATGCGATCGAAGGCCGGCCTCGCTCGGAAGTCTTGAAGGCGCGCGAAGGGGGTTGGGCAGGGAAGATCGACGCGATCGCAGGCGGTTCCTGGCGAGGCAAACACCGAAGCCAGATCAGGGCGTCCGGCTATGTGGCCCATGCGCTCGAAGCGGCCCTCTGGGCGGTCGGCCGGACGACGAGCTTTCCTGATGCTATATGTCTAGCAGCCAATCTCGGCGAGGACGCCGACACGACAGCGGCGATCGCAGGGCAGCTGGCGGGCGCGCTCGGCGGATCTGCCGCGTTTCCGGCGGCCTGGACTGGCAAGCTGGTCTGGCAAGAGCACCTTAGCGAGACGGCCGACACACTCTTCGCCGCCTCGCAGGGTCGGGATCAGTAAGGTATTTCGCTCTTGTGCTGGAGCTCGACCATTTAGCTTCAGATTTCAGTGTGGCAACGAAGTGTTTGCGCCAATCACATAGCCTATTGTCGGATGAACTGAGCACACCTGACCGGGGAACCGCGACAGCCCTGCAACTCGATTGTTGCCGCCACGGCACTGGGCTTGCCGGCGAGTGTCCAGATGACATCGCCAAGGTTCAACGATCCGACTCGCACTCAATCTGGCTTCAGCCCTAGCCGAACACGCGCAGGCCAAGCCTATTCAGTCGCTGAAGGTACTTGCAAGGCGATCCAGTGAGCAACACACTCTACAACATAATCGACGTCCTGTTCGCAGAGTGAAGATCCAGACGGTAGTCGAACCGCTCTCGCTCGACGGCATTCAGTTGCCTCACCGCCGAAGTAATGGCACCCCCTGAACATCGATTGCGAATGAAGCGATTGCGGCATCAATTGAGCCGAGATGCCGTTCTCGCCCAGGTAGTTCACGAGTCCAGACGGTTCGCATCCTAGATCGTTAGCAAGCCAAATTATTACATCCCAATAAGTCCCAGAGGGCTTAGGACGCATAATTTCAACTTTAGGAATATTAACCAGTCCCTTAACATAACACTCGAAGATTGATTTACGTCGCGAGGACTCCCATTCTATATCTGCCAATTGTCCTACAGCTATAGCTGCAGTCACTGCAGATAATCGATAGTTATAGCCAATCTCGATGTGCTCGTAGTGAGGCTCTGGCATTCGAGCAGCAGAAGCGAGATATCGAGCGCGGCTTAACATCTCTGCATCATCCGAAGCAACGACGGCACCAGACGCATACTCTGATGTGAGCGCAGACAGGGAATAGATCTCGGCCAGACCCTTCAAGCTAGATAGCGAAGTCCGCGCTACTCCCCTGATACGATTGTCGGCATGAATAATTAGCGGTAAGTTGTGCCGACTACAAATTTTCTTCAGAGCACTCCTATCGCACTCCTCACCAAATACATCAGCCGCGACCACCGCCCCCACCCGATCACAATGAGCCTCAAGGGCATCAGCCAAAAACTCGGCAGACATCGTCCAAGATTGAGGTCCGCACCCAATAAATATAGGTGATAGATGCTCGTACGACAGCGCATGGACTCCCTCAAACGGAGCGAAATCCGGGAATGCAATCAAGCATCCCAAGGGTATATTTAAAGACCGGAGGATCAAATGTAGGGCGGCGGTCTCAGATTGGATCGCAAGCCCGAATTTTCTCCCGGCAGCCGATGCAATTTCATCCTCTAAAACTGCAACGGTGGGCCCCAAACTGCCTATTTGACCGCCAGCTATTAGCTGGAATGCGGCCTCTTTGGAGCGCTCACTAATTGCCACGTTTGTGAACGGAATAGCCGCCAACGCCGACATCAACCCACACCCACCAGCACGGAACTAAACAAAACGTGCATTCACGCAGCTTTCCCATCTCATGCCCAGCCTTAAGTTAAGAAAAGTAGGCTGGCGAAGTAAAAATCAACAAACCAGACGCGGCAAACGCCAGGAATTAATGCGACATCTGCTCAAAGCAACCCATAAAATAAATCGAATTTGCGGCAATATGAAACCATGGATCGACGGTACAGGTCAAACCTCCCAGCACACCTTCAAATCTATGAGTGCCGAGTTCTCGCTTACCTTAGGTTATACCGTGATCGCTCTATAGTTGATTCCCACCCGCCCACTTTCAGACACCGTCTGAAGGACATGGCGCTCATCATTCCATAATCGTAGCGCGCTTAGCACACCGGTTTCATAGGCACCCGTGTCGAGACCGATCCGTCGATCGTCGATATACACATTCTCGGTTCGAGTATGCCCATGGACAACCACTTTATCGAACTGAAACTTCGACTCCGTGAATGTTTCCCTGATCCACAGCAGGTCTTTACGATGCTGCCGTTTAAGAGACACACCCGGCCTCGCCCCAGCATGCGAGAAAAAATAGTCACCGACCGTGATACTGAAATCAAGCGAACGCAAGAGGGCGATTTGGTCGGAAGGGATTCGTAGGGCTAGATCGCGACCGAGGCTAGCCCAGGCGCGACTGTTGGAGTGAGCAGGTTTCCGCAAGCCGTATGCCAATAGAAGCTCACGGCCGCCATGCCTGTACCACGTGTCGCCGCCCCCTTTGCCCTGAAGAATCTCCAACAAGGCCGCTTCATGATTGCCGCACAGAAACCTTGCATCCAACGATGGATCCGCCCTGACACTTGTCAGAATTTCTAATACCCGACTGCTTGCGGGTCCACGATCTATGTAGTCGCCGAGGAAGATCACCATGCTTCGCGCCGCGGATGACCGACAGTCGTCCAGAATTCGGTTCAGAACCGGCTCCAACAGATCAGCACGACCATGAATGTCACCAACCGCCCATACCAGGGTCTGCGGGGGCACCCGCGGGATTCCGTGCGACCATCGGGGTCGCGGCCGAAATGCAGCAAACATATCGTCTTATACCAGGTCGCGGGCGAATGGCCTGAACGGAATGACTCGTTGCGCTACTCCGAACTCTAGCATGGGCGGCTCATACTATAAATGTTTGCGCCATTCACAAGGCAGTCCCCTCAGCGCGTAAATCCTGTTTGCACCCTTGACACCTCTGGCGACGCCACCCAGCTGCCGTGGCTGGCGACTGGCTTCGGCCGACCGGTTTCCGGGCCCTTGTAGCCGTCTCTTGCTCAACGAGCTGGGGGCGTCTGCTCCCATCCGAGTTCCCATGGATAATCGGATGAGAAGACGGCGCGCCTAGCGAGGATTGGAAGCGGATCGATAGCTACAAAACATGACGCGGCGACGGCCCACAGCGAGACCAATCTAGATAATGAGGTTTGGCCACTCGGCTGCTCATCTACTGTGGAAAGCCTCTGAATGAAGCCTGAGGCAGCGGTGGAGAAGGACGGCTCGGCTGTCAGAGTAGCGGGTACCAAGCTGGCGTACACGGCCTGAGCACTGTAAATTGCGCAGCTTGAGCGCGGCGCAACATCCCCCTCCCGGCAAGGGTCGGTGGCGGCCGCTGTTGATACGAGGGGCTCAATGCGGAAGCGGTCCAGAGGAAGGATTTCACAGCGCATACTATTCGTATCGCAGCTTTTCGATCCCGAGCCCACATTCAAGGGTTTGGCTTTCGCCAAAGCCCTTGCCAGTCATGGCTTCCGGGTTGAGGTTGTCACCGGCTTTCCCAACTATCCGGGGGGTAAGCTTTACCAAGGATATCGCATACGATGGCTCTCAAAAGAGATCATCGATAATGTTCTTGTAACCAGATTAGCCATGTTTCCCTATCACGGCAGAAGTATATTTCTAAGGACTTTGTGCTATGCCAGTTTTTGTTTTGCAGCGACTATATACCTAACGGTTAGTTCCCGCCGTGACGACATCATCTATGTATTTTATCCCGCCATTACAGCGGGGCTATCAGCCATAATCGCAAAGTTTGTCCGACGCTGCAAGGTTGTGATCGACATCCAAGACTTGTGGCCGGACTCGCTTGAAGCGACGGGCGTATTAAGCAATAGATATATCCGCGTACTAATAGACTTAGTCTGTCAGCTTCAGTACCGCAACGCTGATCGGCTCTGTGTACTGTCTCAAGGATTTATGAACACACTACTTTCTAGAGGAGCCCGACCAGATCAAGTAAGAGTGATCTACAATTGGGCTGATGAAACCATTTTGCCGCAAGTTGTGGCCCCAAATGGATACAATCCTCATGATGGCTTCCGAGTCTTGTTTGCCGGCAATATCGGCGCGGCTCAAGGGCTGTCAGCGCTCGTCACAGCGGCCGAGATAGTTCGGCGCGCTCGCCCCGACATCTCCATATATATAATGGGAGACGGCATAGAATTGAGCACCCTAAAGAAACAGGCTCTGGGATCGTCTGGTAACATCATCTTCCTCCCTCGGGTCCCCCTAACCCAAGTTCAAAGGTATCTGAAGGAGGCGGATTGCTTGCTAATCCATCTGAGGCCAGACAAGCTGTTCTCGATAACCATTCCATCAAAAACTCAGGCTTATCTTTATGCAGGACGGCCGATCGTGATTGCTGCTCACGGCGAGGCCGCATCGCTTGTTGAGCGAGCAGGAGCTGGGATCGCGGCACGGCCTGGGGATCCTGAGGACATTGCGAGGGCTATAGTTCGTCTCCGTGATACGAGCTTAAGCGAGCGAATCGACATGGGGCGCCGGGGTCGTGAATTCTACGAGGCCAACATGTCTTTTAACAAAGGCGTCCATGCATTCGTGGAGCTATTTTGCGAACTTGCACCCCCTGGATTACGGCCCCTGTCGCGCCGGCTCATTAAGATGGGCTAGGATAGGATAGGCTAGGCTAGGTCCGAATTCGGGTGTCATCTAACTCCTATGGAGCGTGGTGCTCTACGGTAATGATCAGCAGGGTTGGAGATTAAGAGTGGCCCCTTTTCGCGTTCCCTTTTTCCGGCCCTCTGTCGGGGAGGCGGAAGTTGAGGCTGTGGCCGAGTCTCTCAGGTCTGGATGGCTAACAACAGGACCCAAGACCCAGGAATTCGAATCGGCGTTTGCTCAAATGATCGGCGATGATTTGCACGCTCTGGCAGTGAACTCCGCAACGGCCGGTTTGCACCTCGGTTTGGAAGCAATGGGGGTTGGACCAGGTGACGAGGTCATCGTGCCGACCCTGACCTTTACGGCCACAGCAGAGGTCGTGCGTTACTTAGGGGCTACGCCAGTATTCGCCGACATCGATGCGAGTACGTTGTGCCTAGATGCTCAAATGGTAACGCAACTGCTGACAGCGCGCACTAAGACGATTGTGCCGGTTCATTTTGCAGGTCGCAGTTGTGATATGACGGCGATCCAGGCGGTGGCCAACTCACGGGGTGTCAAGGTGATGGACGACGCCGCCCACGCCCTGCCGACCTATCACCAAGGAAGGATCATTGGGGACACCGGCGCCGACTGCACGGTCTTCAGTTTCTACGCCAATAAGACCATGACGACCGGCGAGGGCGGCATGCTGGTCACCCGTGACCCGGCGATCGCCAAGCGGTCGAGAGTCATGCGCCTGCACGGAATCGATCGTGACGTGTTCGACAGGTTCACGGCCGCGAAAGCGAGCTGGCTCTATGACGTGATCGCGCCGGGCTACAAATACAACTTGACCGACATCGCTGCGGCCATAGGGACGGTTCAGCTGAGCCGTTGCAACGAGTTCCAGGCCGCCCGCACCCGACTGGCCGCTCGCTATGACGAGGCGCTTGCCGGGCTTCCGCTGCAGCGCCCGCCCCACGCGGGTGAAGGCGACACTCACTCCTGGCACCTCTATATTGTTCAGCTGATGGACGGCGCGCCTATGAACCGCGATGCCTTCATCACGGCGCTTCAGGACGCCGGCATCGGTTGTTCAGTCCATTACCGACCGCTGCACCAGATGACCTACTGGCGCTCGTATTGTGACGATCAGCCGTTCCCAAACGCCGATCGCTACTTCGAGCGCTGCGTATCGCTGCCGCTGTTCATGGCGATGACCGACGCCGAGCAGGACTATGTTATCGAGACAATCATCCGGACTCTGAAAGGGTGAAGCGCGCATTTGACATTGTGGTTTCGCTGACACTGCTGATCCTAGTCATACCAATTCTGGTCGTGGCCGCAGCGGGGGTGCTGATAGCCTCGCCCGGACCGATCTTCTACCGCGCGGCCCGCATCGGCCGCGACGGCCGACCGTTTGAGATGCTGAAGCTGCGCACCATGCACGTGGCTGACGGCGGGGCGGTGATCACCTCCAAGGGCGACCCCCGTATCTTCTCGTTGGGCGGACTGCTCCGTAAGCTGAAGATCGACGAGTTCCCGCAGTTTTGTAACGTGCTGATCGGCGATATGGCCATCGTCGGGCCGCGCCCCGAGGATCCGAAGATCGTGCGTGAGCACTATACGCCGTGGATGATGGAGACGCTTCGCATCCGGCCCGGAATCACCAGCATCGGCTCGATCTACTACTACGCCGAGGTCGAATCCCTGATTGACGACGACGACCCCGAGCGGTGCTACGTCGAGCGGGCTCTTCCGGCAAAGCTTGCTGTTGAGCGGGCCTATATCGAACGCGCCACTTTCGTCACCGACCTGTGGTGCGTCGTTCTCACCATCGTCTCCATCCTGGGAACGATGGTTGGACGGCCGCTGCGCCTTTCCGCCCATGATCTGCGCGGCGCCGATCGCTGGCACTCCCGCCCGCTGAGATCCACCTAGCCGCGCTCAGGAGCCTTCAGCTCGTACTGGCGCAGGACTCGAACGCCGCGCACCTCCTGGCCAACATGCCGGAAGCCGCGCCTTTCGTAGAAGGACTGAACCGATCCGTTAGCATCGTCATCGGTGGTGAGCACGATCCGGCTTGCTCCCGTGGAGAACATCTCCTCGCAGAAGCGCGCGAGCAACCTCGATCCCACGCCGGAGCCCGAAGCGCGGACACCGAGCGATGCAAGCTCGGCTACGTCGGCGCCGAGGGCACCGCCCGTCGCGAGCCGCCGTGTATTAGTGAGTATCCCGCGCAGGAGACCCGGTCTGCGGAGTAGGGCAAGGACGATCGCGGGGACGAAATGAAGGCGACATCGACGAAAGTGCGCATAAAAGGCGCGCGGGTCGAGGAAACCGACTGCAATACCGATCACCTCGTCTGAAGGATCGACGGCGACTAAGGAAAGACTCGCGCCATAGCTCAGGACTGTCGCATAGTATTGACGCAGAAAGCTCCCCCCCATCTGGTCGAGAAAGAAGCCGTCAAAGGCGTATTGATGCACCCGGACCACCCCCGGCAGGTCGCCAGGCTGCATCGCTCGTATCCGAACCGTTTCGGTCATGCCCAATCCCAGAAATAGAGCGTTCTGGCGCTCGCCCTAGTAAGCGCGCCGGGCCTGCGTCCATTGGTTCACGACGATGCACATGCCGTGTCACGAGGGCAAACGGGCCGGACCCGGGTTCCACTCAATGGTCCTCAGGTCATAGACCGTGCCACTGCCGGAACCAGTCCACAAACGCGGGCACGCCCACGCTGATCGGGGTCTCGGGCTTGTAGGCGGTCAAGCGCACCAGCAACTCGGGCGACGCGGTGGTGTCTGGCACATCGCCTTCCTGCATGGGCAGAAAGACCTTGTCCGCCGTCCTGCCGAACGCCTTTTCCAACGCGGCGATATAGTCCATCAGCGGGCTGGGCTTGCCCCCGCCCATATTCACCAGCCGAAATGGCGCGACGTGGGACAGGGTGTCCCCCTCGACCGGCGGAGCCGCGCCTGGCACGACCTCGACCAGTCGCACGATGGACTCCACGAGATCGTCGATGAAGGTGAAATCCCGCGTCATCCGGCCTTCCCCGTAGATTTCGATCGGCTTGCCGTCGGTCATCAGGCGGGCGAACTTGAACAGGGCCATGTCCGGCCGCCCCCAGGGGCCGTAAACGGTGAAAAAGCGGAAGAAGGTGGTCGGTATGCGAAACAGATGCGCATAGGCGTGGCCCATCAACTCGGTCGCGCCCTTGGTGGCGGCGTAGAAGCTCATCGGATGAACGGCTTTGTCGGTTTCGCGGAACGGCAACTCGGTGTTCGCGCCATAGGCGGAGCTGGTCGAAGCGGCCAGGAGATGTCTTACGCCAAACTGGCGTGCGGTCTCCAGCACGTTAAAGGTGCCGACGAGGTTCGAGGCCACATAGGCTTCCGGATGATCGATGCTGTAGCGAACCCCCGCCTGGGCGGCGAGATGGATCACTATTTCCGGCCGGGCCCGCTCCCAAGCCAGGTTCAGGGCTGCGGCGTCTTCTAGCGAGACGCGCTCGACGCGGAATCCCTCGTAACCTTCGAGGATCGCATTGCGCTCGTCCTTGAGGGCGACGTCATAGTAGTCGGAGAATTTATCGACTCCGACCACGTCCTGCCCCTCCTGGAGCAGCCGTCTGGCCAGGTGAAAACCGACAAATCCGGCCGTGCCTGTGATCAGAAAGCGCATTGGATGTCCTCCGGCGCCTCGCTTATGGCGCGGCGAACAGGGCCGCCAGCTTGCGGCCGATGGATTCTTCCGAATATTCTTCGATGACGGCGGCGCGGCATTGAAGTGCACGGGCCTGACGCCCGGCGGGAGGGTGGTCCGCGACGGACAGGATGGCGCGGGCGATCCCTTCTGGGGTTTCGTCGTCGATGTAGTCGAAGCATGGCGCGATGACGTCCGGAATGCTGCGGATGCGAGTGGTCAGCACTGACCGGCCCGTGGCCGCATACTCCAGTAGCTTGGACGGAAACGAGTTGCGGGCGAAATCGGCATCGGACGGCCGCGGGTTGATCAGGATGTCTGCGGCGAGCAGATGGGACGCCAGCTCTGCCGGAGGCACGAAGCCCAGGTAGCTCACATTTGGGAAGGCGTCCGGCGTGATACGATCAACCTGGTCGCCCTTGCCGAGTATCATGAAGCGGATGTCTGGCAGAAGCCTCGCCGCGTCGAGCAATCGATCAACGCCATATGCCGCATTCACGCCGCCGGCGTACAGCACTGTGAAAGCGCGCGGGCTACCATCGGCGGGCGCGGCCGCCGCGAGCTGCTCAAGCCAGTTGGCGCTGATGATGCCTGGAAACACCAGGACCCGTGGGGCGCCCGGATAGGCCGCGGCGAGGTCGGGGGCGAGCGCCACCACAGCCGACGCACGGGCCACGAAATAGCTGACGATCCGGCGGTCGAGCTGTTTCAGCCACCGGCTCGTCGGGCTGTCGGTCGGCAGGATGACCCCGGGGGGGTCTGTGAGCACTGTCGCCACCCTCAGCCCCAGGAACTGGAGCAGCCGCCCATAGGCCAGCCATGGTGTGTGCACGCCATGGATAAAGATCGTGTCGGCCTTCCAACGCCACCGCAGGGCGAGGGTCTCCGGCAGGACGGCTAGGAACCGGGTCAGGTGCTTGAGCACGACCAGGTTGACGAAGCCCACGGCCACGCCGGCGATCCCATCCTGGACAAAGTCGCTGCGGCGAAAGATCAGCCGCGGTGCCAGCGGCCAACTCTGCACCGGAGCGGCGGACACCAGCCTCACCGCGCCGAACGCCCATCGAAGGCTGCGGGCTAGGCTCCACGCAAAGCGATGCGTCTGGACCGCAGGGGTCGGGTCGATGGCGAACAAGTCCGCCGCGACGTCGTCGGAGACGGTGAACCCCAGTAGGACCGGTCGTGGGCTCACGACCGTCGGTCCAGGATCTGGCGATAGGTATGCTCCCAGCCGGCCACCATCTGCTCGACGCTATATTGACGCTCGATTGTCTCCCGGGCGGCGCGCCCCAGCAGCCGCCGGCGCTCGGGCTGCGACAACAGTGCGTCCAGCGCCGCCGCCAACCGCTCCGGGTCGTGCGGCGGGACCAGAAGCCCCCCGCCCTGGGCGACCACCTCCTGGTTCCCGCCCACGTTGGTCGCCACCACTGGCAGTCCGTAGGACATCGCCTCCAGCAGGGCGTTGGACAGATTCTCGTGCCACGACGGAAAGACGAACAGGTCCGCCGCGGCCAAGTAGGGACCGACATCGGCCTGCTGCCCGACGAAATGGACCCGCGTAGAGCGCAGGCCCTGAAACCGGTCACGGATGGCCCCGTCGGCGTCACCGCTTCCGACAACAATGAGTTCGATGGCGGGCTCCCGGGAGCCCAGCAACCGCAGCGCCGCGGCAAGGTCTCCATAGCCCTTCTCGAGCGTCAGGCGGGAAACGGTCACGGCTACGGGTCGGTCCGGCGGAATGGCCAGAGCTTCCCGGACCGCGTCCCCCCGACTGTCTGGAAGCAACGGCAGGACCACGCCGTTCGGAACGGGCGGTAGCATTTTGGTCCGGTAGGGCCGCAGGAAATCCCGCTCGGCCGCGGATCCGCAGACGGTCGTCACCGCGCTGGCGAGCCGCAACGTCGCGGGCTCGAGCAGGCGGGTGACGATCCATCGGCGCAAGCCGCCCGACCCCTGCCGGAGATCGCGCTGGGTGCCGTGGATCGAAACCAACACATGCGGCACGCCCGCCAGGCGGGCGGCGAGCGCGGCATGAAAACCCTCATTGCCAAGGCCGCGGACGTGGACAAGTCGGGGACGGTGGCGCCGCAACTGGCGCACGAACAACCAGAGATACCTCACCGAGATTCCGCCGGCGGGGGCCGACTGCCAGATCGTGGGATAGGCCCGCGCGGAGGCCTCCGTGAGCCGCTGCAGCGCGGTCGCCGGCCCTCCGCCTCCGGGCGCCCCGAAGCAATGCTGGACGATGTCAGGCACGGGAGTGGGGCCGAAGTTTTTCGAAGACCCAAAGGGCCAACAGCGAGACCACGACCCAGAGGCCCTGGCGCTGCATCAGGATCTGGTTGTTCGCGGGAATGAACGCGACGAAGATCACGAACTGGCCGAAGGCGGCGAGGGCCAAGATGGATCGGCCGAAGATGCAAGCGATCCACACGCGGGCGAAGACGAAACCGACCACAGCCATGAAGACCGGCACGAGGAAGAAGGTCATGTCAGACGCCAGCCACGGGAAAATCGTAGACCAGTACATTCGGGCCGGCCAGCCGGTAACCGGCTCGGCGCGGTGCGGATAGGTCAAGTAGAGATTGTCTTCGCCCCCGAGGAACTGAAGCCGGTACGAATCCAGGGCCTGTGAGAAGCCCGCCCCGTAGGAAAATTCGAAGGGCTGCTGAAGACTGTGAGACAGACCGAGGTAGCCGTGGCTGGGATAGGCCAGAACGCTGTAGACCCCGTAGGCGACGTTCTGGCCGAGGGTTCGAGCGATGAAGGTGTCCGAAATGTCGCCTACGATCCCAGACTCCGTAATACCGAACTCCTCCGCGCGCGCGACCTGATTGCCAGCCATGTAGGTGAACAGCGCCACGGCGAGGACGGCGATGAGCGCCCTTGCCTGCGCTCGGCTGATGACAACCCGTGACTTCAGGTATTGTTTCGCCAGCAGCACCCCCGTGCCGGCCAGGGCGAACAGGAAGACGTCCCCGATCCCCTTCATGGTTCCGATGAACAAGAAGCTGGCGACATAGATCAAGACGGAGCCAACGAAGATCACCCTGATCCACGGCTTCAGTCTCAGCCACGAAGTGACGCCGAGCGGGATATTGATGGCGTATAGCAGGCTCAACAGCACCAGCAACTGGGTGACCCGGCTGACCCGGTTCGTGTCCATCCGCATCTGGTAAATTTCAAATTTCGCCTTGTAAGACTCGCCCGGCGAGAAAATCGCCCGGATCACCTCCCCGGGACTACTGCCACCAAATTCATAGATCTGGTTCACGCCCCAGATCGTGAAATAGAGACTTCCCGCCAGTATCAGCCAAAATTCGGGCCGCGTCCGGCCAAAGTCCTTGATGACGACGGCTCGATAGGGTGTCTGGCTGGAAAGCGCCCCCGCGCGAAAGCCAAGATGCAGCCCAGAATAGGAGAGGCCGACGACCAGGCACAGGAGAAACATGTTCTCCACGTCGCGCGTTAGATTGCTCATCAGGAAGATGACGAACGTGCCGACGAGATACAGCGTGGTGTATCGCGCGGGAGCCATCAGCACCGAACGAAGTCGGATCTGCGCAGGGGCGGCTGAGCGGGACGCCAAGCCGGGGGCGGTGGTCAGTTGCGTCATAACAGGCCCCCCAGGAAGTGTGAAAGCGGTGCGGACGCCGTGGCCGGTGACAAGCGGTCCCGGGCCGCCGCCAGCGCCCGTCCGGCCATGTCCCGCCGTTGAAACGGCACCATGGCCGCCGCCCGCGCAAACGCCTTCGTCACGGCCTCGAAATCCAAGTCCGGGAGGAAAATGGCGTTGTCGCCGTCGACTAGGTGTAGGGCCAGATCACTGAAGTCATTGGCGATAACCGGCGTTCCAACGGCCATGCTCTCGGCCAGCTTCGAGGGGAAGCCGAATTGGTTCGCCTTGCGCAACGGGCGCAGCAGCAAGGTGAAGTCAGCCCCGGCCACGATCCGCCTAGCCTGATCGTTCGGAACTCGGCCGTAGAACCGGATCCGGTCGCGCGTCGGGTCACAGATGCCCCGACCCGCCGCTCCCTGCGCGGCCGCCAGATCGGCGGCGGTCATGCCGACAGCGTGGAGCACGAAGTCCACGCCATGGTCGTCGATGCGCTGCAAGGCGGCGAGGATCAGATCGAACGCCTCCTTCCGCCCCGGCGTCCCAGCGTAGCAAAGGTGCAGTCGCCCGTCGGCCTCAGACGCCTTTGGGGCTACGGCCGGTTCGGGCTCGAACAGCGGTGGGACGTTGATCACCGGCGCTCCGTCGCGCCGGCAGTGCTCTTCCAATCGACGGCTCAGGACGATGAAGCCGTTGGCCTGACGCGTCGCATGCCGCATGCTGATTTCGTTGGCGATGGCATACGGGCCGAAGCGCCCCCCCGGCAGGTCCTCGGGCTGATACCATTCGACGATGTCAAGCACCAAGGGGATGCGCAGATCCCGGCACAGCCGGCGAAAACGGAGCAGGTAGCCCAAGTGGACGCCATGGAGAATGACGCAGTCGGGCCGCCTCGCCACGCCGCAGACCCGCTGGACCGAGGCGTCGCCCAGAAACAGTCCACGGACGCCCGCGGGCATGAAGGACAGGACGCCCGAGCTGTACTCATCAACCTTGATTGCAGGGAACTCGCTTACCTCGCCCGAGGGTCCAACCGATGGGCCGTTGCCCAATAGCCAGACCTCGTCGCCGGCTAGCCGCAACGCCTCGGCGACGCCGCGCACGCGCAAGGCGTTCGCGGTCGACGAGTCAGGGTCAAAATTTCCGACAACCAGGATGAGCATGAAAATCAGTCAAACCAGCCCTTAGCCGCATAGATGCGTCGCAGTTCGGCATCCTTTTCCTTTCCGACTAGGTGACCGCACTTCAAAGATTTTGCTGCCATTTTCTGGAGGTATTCATCTACTGTAGAGATATGGCGGGCAGGAACACCCGCATAGACGGAATTGTCAGGCACACTCCGATTAACAACAGAGCCAGCACCGATTATGCATCTATTTCCAATCCTAACTCCAGGTAGAATAATACATCGGACGCCTATATACACCTCATCACCTATTTCGATCGGAGCAGACCACTCAAGATCAGAGACATGATTCCGCAGGATTAGCGTGCCTCCGTCGTGCGTAACAAAGTCAGTGCCTGCTGTAATGTAAACATTATTCCCGATCTTGATCATCCACGGTTCGGAACCGAACATGGATCGCGAGATTCCGTAGAATCTGACGCCCGACCCTACTCGGACGCCGAGAGAACGGGCAAATCCGGTCGGATCACGAGAGGCATGGATTCGATCCCAGATCGCCCGGATGATGTATCCAATCATGCGGTTCACCAATCCTTCATTTGCCTCAGGCACGCGAAATACATGGCAGGCAGAATGATTCCCCAGTATCCTAGGGCCGTAGCCAAGGGCGCCATCCATACAGAATCCGGCGACACCAGCACCACCTTGGCGACGACCGTCGCCACCAGAAATATTCCCCACGCAGTGATCTGCGGGCGAGTGGAGCCAACGCTGTTCAGGATCATCTGAACCGGGGAGGCCAACGCCATGGCCACCGCTGTCACCGCGAGCAACGCCAGCACAAAAAGTTGGCCCTCGAAACTCCGCCCCATCCACAGCTGGATGATTAGGTCACCGAACAGGACCATCCCGCCGCCGACCACCGCGACCGCCAGGGCGCCATAGAGACTCATATGCCGGGTGCTCTTGCGGACCCAGGCGTGATCGCGCCGCGCGAGCGCCTCGCCGTTGGCGGACCAGAGCGGTAGGTACAAGGTGGTGATCATCAGCCCCAGCAGCGAGGCCAGCCGCGCCGGCACCGCGTAGGCCGTCACCGCCTCGGCCCCGGCGCGCGCCGCGATGATCACATTGTCGACGTTTAACGCGGTGGCGGTCAGCACCGAAAGGAGCAGGAACCGCGCCCCGAGGACCAGCAGATCCCGGGCCGCACCGGGGTTCACGTGCCTCGCGCCCGGCCTCAACTCGGGATGTCGCGTGAAATACCACACGGCCGACAGCATCATCATGACAGCCGGCGGCAACGAATAGGCCAAGATCACCCCCCACGCCGGCAGGCCGGCGTGGATGGCAAGCAGGCACAGAGCGACGGAAACTGCGGCCGCCGCGACCTGCCAGACGTTGCTCAGCCACACCTGCTGGCGGGCGTACATGACTCGCTGGATCACGGACGCCGGAATAGAGACCAGAAAGGCGCCCAGGCTGGCGGCGATGATCGGGAGCCCGCCGGATGCCTGGCCCAACCCTTCCCGGTGCAGCGCGCCGGTTCCGATCGCGGCCACGACCGCCGCGCCGATCGCCATCAGCGACAGCGCGACCAAGGTGAGGGTCGCATAGGCGCTGGCGATGTCCGCCCGCATGGCGGCATGATCGCCGCGTCCGAAGGCCTGCGACAGCCGCGTCAGCAGGCCATTGCCGATGCCGAGGTCGCTGAACGCCGCGATGCTGGTGACCGCCAAGGCGGTCATCCACACCCCGAAGCGGGCGTCGCCCAGGTAGGCGAGCATGGCCGGCATGACCACGAAGGGCGCGACCAGGCCCAGGCTGCGGCCGAGCGCCCCTCCAGCAATGCCGAGCGCCAGCCGCCGGGTTCGCGGAGTGACGTTCAAGTCAGCCTCCGGACTGGCCGGCGTTTATACGTCGTTCGTGTTCCGCGATCGTTTCAGCGTCCCAGCGCTTGCGAATCAGGCGAGCGGGGTTCCCCGCGACGATCGCGTATGGCTCGACCGAACGGGTTACGACCGCGCCGGCCGCCACTACGGCCCCGCGCCCGACCGTCACGCCCGCCAGGATGATCGCCCGGGCGCCGATCCAAACGTCGCTTTCGATCACCACGCCGGGATCGTCCTCGGGCCGCTTTTCCGAATCCCGGACCGCGATCATCGGCTTCCCCACCACGTCGATACGGTGGTTGCCGCCGCGAATGGTCACCTCCGGCCCGAACATGACGTCGTTTCCGATGATGATGCGGGAACGACTGGCGATCAGGATTGGATTATAGCCGAGGTTGACGTTATCACCGACCGAGATGGTCTCGTAGGAGTAGACTCCGAACGGGTCGAACGAGAAGTTCTTCCCGAATGAGGCGAACCGTGACCGGTAGATCAGGGCGAGCATCTTCTTGCCGGCGTCGCCGCCGCGCTGGAGGATTCCTGCCAGCCAGTTCAGTACAAACACGCAAGGCCCCCCAGTTCGGATCGTCAGGTCAGATCGCTCACGCGGATGCCGTCCCAGCTGTTGGACAGGTGGGCTGTCCCGAGGATCAGGCTGACCACGCGCTCGGAGGTGTTGGTCACCGCATAGTCGGCGGGCAGAGGATGGGGACGTCCTGCGGCCTCGCGTTCGGCGGACAGAGCGGTCACAACGCGCACGCCATCCAGTATCGTGTCTCGATTCAGCCCCGCCATGATCAGACAGCCGACATCCAGGCCCTCGGGCCGTTCTATGGCGTCCCGCGGAGTGATGGCGGGGAAGCCTAGGATAGACGCCTCCTCGGCAATCGTGCCGCTGTCTGAAATAGCACACAGCGCGTCCATCTGCAGCCGGTTGTAGTCATGGAAGCCGAAGGGCGTTAGGGGCCGGACCCGGGGGTCCAGTGTCGCCACCCCCCTCGCCCCGTCCAGAGCGGCGATTCGGTTGCGCGTGCGGGGATGGGTGGAAACGACCACTGGCACGTCGTAGTCCGCCGCCAGGGCATTCAGCGTTTCCAGTAGCGAGGTCAGGCGCGCCGAGCTGTCGACGTTCTCCTCCCGATGCAGGGAGACGATGAAATAGCCGCGCCGCGTCAGGCCTAGGCGATCTAGGACGTCCGACGCTTCGATCTGCGGCCGATAGTGGTCTAGCACCTCGCGCATGGGCGATCCGGTCAGATAGATGCGCCGGTGAGGTAGGCCCTCGGACAGCAGGTGCCGTCTGGCGTGCTCGGTATAGACCAGGTTGAAGTCGGCGATGTGATCCACCAGCTTGCGATTGGTTTCTTCGGGCACATTGCGGTCGAAGGACCGGTTGCCGGCCTCCATGTGATAGACTGGGATTTTCATCCGCCGGGCCATGATGGCGGAAATAGCCGAGTTGGTGTCGCCCAGAACCAAGACGGCGTCAGGCCGTTCTTCCTTCAGCACCCGTTCGCTTTCGATCAGGATGCGACCCAGGGTCTCGCCCAGGCCCCCGCCACCGACTCCTAGGAAATGGTCGGGCGCGCGCAAATCTAGGTCCTGGAAAAAGACCTCGTTTAACGCGTGGTCGTAGTTCTGGCCGGTATGGACGATGCAGTGATCCGAATGGTCGTCCAGCCGCACCATCACCCGCGACAAGCGGATGATTTCCGGGCGGGTGCCAAGGATGGTCATGACTTTCAGTCGGCTCATGTCGCGCTCGCCAGGACGGGGTCGGCATAGGTGTCCGGCGCCGCCGGATCGAAGATCTCATTGGTCCAGAACAGGGTCAGCAGCGGCCGGTCCCCCGTGTTCTCGATGCTATGGGTGTGCAGGGTCGGCATGTCGACGGCGGCCGGGGTCTCGCCGCTGACGTGAAAGCTCCAGACCGTGTCGTCCAGCACCCGGCGGATGCGGATCGTCGCCTCCCCTTCCAAAACCAGGAAGCGCTCGACCTTGCCCAGGTGAAAATGGTCGCCGCGCGTCACGCCCGGGTGGGTCCAGCTGAGAAAGGTCTGGCCGCCCCCGCCGCCGCGTGACGCCTCGAACAGCACGCCGCGCGCATCAGCGTTCAGCTTCAGCGGGCGTGGAAAGCCGTCGGGATACAGAGCCGCCCGATAGGTGTTGAACAGGGTCAGGTCGAACGGGTCGGTCAGATTGGGGAACAGATTGGTCGAATAATCGGCGTGGAACCCGCGCAGTCGTTCGAGCAGATTCTCCACCTCGGTCTGGCGACCCGGCGGGGCGATACGGTCGGTCAGGCCCTGCTCGCCTGCGTCGATGGCGATTTGCGCCGCCTCGCCCGCGTAAAGCAGGTGAACTCGCCCCCCCGGCGTCACCGCCGGTTCGCCCCCCCGGACGATGCGGTCGATAAATGTGGCGGTGACGTTGTTGTAGTCCGGGCGCGCGCCCTCACCATAGATATGGGGCAGGACCAGATCGCTGTAACGGTCGGTCGCCCGGGAAAGGATTTCGCCCGCCCGATGCTTTGACCGGCCATAGGGCGTGTCGCCATCCGCGTGGGTCGAGTTCGCGTACACGATGTGAGGGCGGACGGCAGCGATGCGACAGGCGTCAGCCAGGGCCGAGGCAATGGCCGGATTGCCCTCGGCCACCTCGGTTTCCGTCCCGCGATTGACCCCGGCGAAATGCAGGATCACGTCCGCGTTCTCGACGGCCCGCGCCAAGGCGTTGGCGTCCCCGAACGCCGCGCGATCCAGCGCGGCCAATACAAAAGGCTCGGCCGTCTTGCGGAAGCGGGCGGCGCAGTTGCGGGCGTGCAGCCGCGTCGCCGCATGGCGGCCAAGCAGACCCCGCGCGCCGGTGACGACCACCTTCATGTTCGCGCCTTCCAGGACGCGACCGTGTCCCGTACCTCGTCAAGGGACATCAGTAGGGCCTGAACCTCGTCCACGGTCAGGCGAAGCGTGTTGTGGGAATGATAGTCCTCATGCGCGGCGGTGGCCGTGTCGCCCTCGCTAACATAGGCGGGATAGTCCAGATCGCGATCGTCCATGACGATGCGATAGTAGTCGCCCATGTCTTCGCTGCGCCCCAGCTCCTGGGCGCTGGCCAGGGTTTCGAACAGCTTCTCACCGTGCCGCCAGCCGATCGCCTCGACCGGGTGGCCGGGCGCGTTGAACAACCCCTTGAGGGCCGCGATCAGGTCGGCGATGGTCGAGGCTGGCGCCTTACGGATGAACAGATCCCCCTGGCGGGCATGGTCGAAGGCGTGATGGACCAGAGCCACCGAATCCCTGAGTGGCATCAAGAAACGGGTCATCATGGGCTCGGTCACGGTGATGGGTCGTCCCGCCTGAATCTGGTTGATGAACAGGGGAATGACCGAACCGCGCGAGTACATTACATTCCCATAGCGGACCAACGACACGATGGTGTCGGCATCCGGCCCTAGCGAACGGGCAATGGACTGGGCCACCTTCTCCATCATGGCCTTGGATATGCCCATGGCGTTGATCGGGAACACCGCCTTGTCGGTTGACAGGCAGACCACGCTGCGGACGCCGGCGTCGATGCTGGCCCTGACCACGTTCTCGGAGCCAACGATATTGGTGCGCACTGCCTCCATCGGAAAGAACTCGCACGACGGCACCTGCTTCAGGGCCGCCGCGTGGAAGACGCAGTCCGCCCCCTGAACGGCGCGCACGATGCTGTCCCGGTCGCGGACATCGCCGATGTAATAGCGCACCCGCGGGTCCCGCAGCCGGGTGCGCAGGGCGTCCTGCTTCTCCTCATCCCGGCTGAACACGCGCACTTCCTGCACGCCGGTCAACAGCAGATCGGCTAGCATCGTCTTGCCGAAAGAGCCGGTGCCTCCTGTGATTAGAACTGTTCTCATGTCCTTCGACATCATGCCCCCGAATTCACGGCGCTGTCCGCCTAAAGCCTCAAATCCGCCGCCCCGGTCGGCAACACCGCTTTCAGATCATAGATGATGCCGCCTTCGCGGGTCAGGGCTCGGACGCCGGCTGAGTCCCAGTTCGAGAACTGCCTATGGGCCACGGCCAGGATCACGGCGTCATACGCCTGCTCATCCGGCTCTGAGATCAGGTCCAGGCCATACTCCTGGCGCGCCTCCCGGGCGTCGACCCAAGGGTCGTGCACGTGGACTTCGACGCCGTAATCGTTGAGCTCCTGCACGATGTCGACCACGCGGGTGTTCCTCAAATCTGGGCAGTCTTCCTTGAACGTCAGACCCAAGATCAGGACGCGGGCGCCCTCGACCTGGATGCGTTTTCTGATCATGGCCTTGACCAGTTGGGAGACCACATAGCGGCCCATGCCGTCGTTGATGCGACGGCCGGCTAGGATGACCTCAGGGTGATAGCCGGCGGCCTGGGCTTTGTGCGTCAGGTAATAGGGGTCCACCCCGATGCAATGGCCGCCTACCAGGCCAGGGCGGAAGGGCAAGAAGTTCCACTTGGTCCCCGCCGCCTCCAGCACTGCATGGGTGTCGATGCCCAGGCGATTGAAGATGATGGCTAGTTCGTTGACCAGGGCGATGTTCAGGTCACGCTGTGTATTCTCGATCACCTTGGCCGCCTCGGCCACGCGGATCGAGGGTGCCTTGTGAGTGCCGGCCGTGACCACCTGAGCATAGAGGGCGTCCACGAAGTCGGCGACGTGGGGAGTCGAGCCTGAGGTGACCTTTGTGATGGTGGCTAACCGATGATGCCTATCGCCCGGATTGGCCCGTTCGGGACTGTAGCCGGCGAAGAAATCCGTGTTAAACTTCAAGCCCGATACGCGCTCCAGCACGGGAACGCAGTCCTCTTCCGTCGCGCCGGGATAGACGGTGGATTCATAGATCACCACGTCGCCGGGCTTCAGGACCAGGCCCACGGTCTCGCTGGCGCGCAGTAGGGCGGTCAGGTCCGGCCGGTTACTGGCATCGATGGGCGTCGGCACCGTGACGACAAAGACGGTGCAGTCCGATAGGGCCGCAGGGTCGTCGGTCAGGGTCAAATGGACCGCGCTGGCCAGCTCCTCCGGCGCCACCTCCAGCGTGCGGTCTTGGCCGTCGCGCAGCTGAGCGACGCGGTTCGGATTAACGTCAAAGCCGACCGTGGGCCACAGCCGGCTGAAAGCGACGGCTAGGGGCAGGCCTACATAGCCCAAGCCTAGGACGGCGACCCGGGCGGACGACACGGTGTCAGGCCTGACGGACATGAAGCGCGCTCCGCCGAGGACTCAACAGAATAGGGGTCATTCCGCAGCCTGCTTGTCGCAACGCCGCAGCCGGGCCACATGTTCATAAACGGCTTGGCGTGTCCGGTCCTCGTCGCCGGATCGGACTAAGCCTTCCAGCGCCTGCACCTCGGCAGCGCTCAGAAGAGTCGAGGCGCCCTCGTCCACTACCTCTGTGACCGACTGCAGTCGCGCCAGCACCCGTTCGCTGGAATCCACCAGGTCTTCGGTCAGTTTCTCGCCGGGGCGCAGGCCGGTGAAGACGATAGGAATATCATCGTCGGGCGTCATGCCGTGCAGCGAGATCATGGTTCGGGCCAACTCGACGATCTTCACTGGCTCGCCCATGTCTAGGACGAAGACGCTGGGCTGGGGCTGGAGGCGCGATCCACTTTCCGCCGAGGCGTACAACACCAGCTGGACCGCCTCGGGAATGGTCATGAAGTACCTGTCGATGTCCGGGTGAGTCACAGTAACCGGCCCGCCACGAGCAATTTGCTCTTGAAAGACCGGTACCACCGACCCAGTTGATCCGAGCACGTTGCCGAATCGAACGACGCTGAAACGCGTCTTAGATTGTCCGTGCTGACCGCGAACAATCGCTTCAGCGAGACGCTTAGTAGCGCCCATCACGTTTGACGGGTCAACAGCCTTATCGGTCGAGATTAGCACCATCTGTCCAACCGAGGCCGCTCTTGACGCCGCAGCCACGTTCCAAGTCCCGATTACATTTGTTAGTACGCCTTCACAGGGATGGTTTTCGACCATAGGCACGTGCTTCAGCGCCGCCGCATGAAAGACGATGTCCGGTTTTTCTGCGATGAGACAGCGCTCTGCGCGATCATGGTCGCGAACGTCGCAGATCAGCTCCCGGCGTGACAGATCAGGATAGGCTATCGCGATCTCCTGATCGATCTTGAAGAGGCTAAATTCGGAATGGTCCAGCATCGTGAGATGCGCGCAGCCGAACGCCGCCACCTGTCGGCAAATCTCCGAGCCAATGCTTCCGCCTGCCCCTGTCACGAGCACCCGACGGCCGTTCACAAGGTCATGGATGCGAGTCAGATCTAGTTGCACCGAGGGCCGCGCTAGCAGTTCCTCCACGCTAAGCTCGCGAAGTGCGTTCGGGAGACTCTCGAATTCGGCGCTGAGTTCAGTCACACCGGGGAGTCGCAGGAGGCTCAGCCTCTTCGCTTTTAGGCGCCCAAGGATCGCCGGGGCAACTTCCTTGATCACGTCGGGCGGTGACAAGAATAGCACCGACGAAAGCGGACTACCCTCCTTCGCTAGGGCGTCGATCACGTTCTCTAGGTTTTCAATGAGCCCAATTACCGGAACGCCGCGGACGGTGTGGCCGATATCCCCCGTCCGGGTCGCCAGAATGCTTACGGGAGCGTACTTCGGTGCGGGATCGCGAGCGAGTTCACGCAGGAATGCGTCAGCTGCGCCAATGTCGCCGACGAGAAGCAATCGTGCGGCAGTCTTCGATGGACGGTGAAACATCGGCGCCAACGCGTGAATCAAGGACCGCTCATGGAGCATTCTGCGAAGGGCCCTTAAGCTGGTTAGGCCGGCAAGATGAAACATCCAGGCAAGGAGCAGAACTGATCGGGGAACTCCGTCCGCTCTTCTCAAGATGAAAATCAGTATAAGGAACACGACGGCGGTAAGAGCCGTGCTGCGAGCCAGGGCAAATGCGTCTTGCACCGACACATGGCGCCAAGTGGCGCGCTCGACGCGCAGCACGGCCTCAATGATCGCTGCTAAAATAGCGTAGAGCGAGGCGAGGATGATGGTGTCGGTGGCGGCTTGGGTCGTCCACCACAGCGGGCCTGGCCAGAGAACAAACTGGTAAGCGAATGCGTATGCGAAAAAGGCCACGGCGACATGGATTGCGATCTTCAGGGCGCGTGTCACGCTGCCCTCCACGTCGCTGATCCTAGGACTTGCGGACGTTGGACACCGCAAGTGGCTCCTTTCGAGCAAGCACTTTCTACCACAACGGTAAGTCGGGGTGTTGGGGGGGCCACCGCTTTGCTATGATTAAAAGTTGAGCCTATCATTCCACCGTCACCGACTTGGCCAGGTTCCTCGGCTGGTCCACGTCCGTGCCCTTCTGGACGGCGGTGTAATAGGCCAGCAGCTGCATCGGCACGGCGTAGACAAGCGGCGCGATCAGGGGGTGGCAGTCGGGCGCGGCGACACGGCGGATGTCGGCCCCGTGCGGGTCGGGGGCCGACGCCGGCGCGATCATCACCACCGGCCCGCCGCGCGCCGCCACCTCCGCCAGGTTCGACGCCGTCTTCTCGAACACCTCGTCCAGCGGGGCCAGGGCGACGATCGGGGTGAATTCGTCCACCAGGGCGATGGGCCCATGTTTCAGCTCGCCCGCCGCATAACCTTCGGCGTGGATGTAGCTGATCTCCTTCAGCTTCAGCGCGCCTTCCATGGCCAGCGGGAACATCGAGCCGCGCCCCAGGAAGATCACATCGGTGGCCTTGGCGATGTCGTGGGCGACCTCGCGCAGGTCGGCGTCCATCTGCAGCGCCTCGGCGATCAGGCGGGGCGATTCGAACAGGGCCTTGACCAGTTCGCCCTCGGTCTGGCCGTCGATCTTGCCGCGCTGGACCCCTGCGGCCACCGCCAGCGCCAGCAGCGCCGCGACCTGGGCGGTGAAGGCCTTGGTCGAGGCGACGCCGATTTCCGGCCCCGCATGGGTGGGCCACAGCACGCTGGCCTCGCGCGCCATCGACGAGGAGTGGACGTTGACCACCGCCGCCGTCTTCAGCCCCTGCCCCTTGCACCAGGTCAGACTGGCCAGGGTGTCGGCGGTCTCGCCCGACTGGCTGACGGCGACGGCCAGCGTGCCCGGCGTCACCGCCGGCTGGCGATAGCGGAATTCGGACG
>JAEWJI010000012.1 GCA_023386645.1 Pseudomonadota bacterium | reverse complement strand
ATCATCAGGAGATAGATGATGCAGCCGAGGATCCAGAGCAGTTCGCGCGGCGCCTTGTAGGAGCCGTAGTAGAGGCCGCGGAAGATATGGATGTAGACGGCGATGAAGAACATCGACGCGCCGTTGGCGTGAACATAGCGGATCAGCCAGCCGCCGTTCACGTCGCGCATGATGCGCTCGACCGAGTTGAACGCCATCGCCACATTGGGCGTGTAGTGCATCGCCAGGACGATGCCGGTGACGATCTGAACGCCCAGGCACAGGGCCAGGATGGCGCCGAATGTCCACCAGTAGTTCAGGTTTTTCGGGGTCGGCAGCGACATGTAGTCGGCGCCGAACCGGACGATCGGCAGGCGGCTGTCCAGCCACTTCTCGACGCCGGTCTTCGGGACGTAGGTGCTCTCGTGCTCGCTCATCTCGGTCCCCTCAGCCGATCTTCACGCTGGTGTCGGACACGTACTCATAGGCCGGCACCACCAGGTTGATGGGCGCCGGTCCCTTACGGATGCGGCCGGAGGTGTCGTAGTGCGAACCGTGGCAGGGGCAGAACCAGCCGCCGTAATCCCCGGTCCCGAAGGTCGGAACGCAGCCCAGGTGGGTGCAGGAGCCGATGACGACCAGATACTGCTCGTGGCCGGCCTTGACGCGCTCCGCGTCGGGCTGCGGGTCCTTGCCCTCGCTGTCGGCCGCGCGGGCGGCCTGGATTTCCGCCGGGGTGCGATAGCGCACGAACACCGGCTTGCCCTGCCACTTGATGACCACCTGCTGGCCCTCGGCGACCTTGGTCAGGTCGAACTCGATGGAGGCCAGCGCCAGGGTGTCGGCGGCCGGGTTCATTTGATTGATCAGCGGCCAGGCGACCATGACGCCCGCGCCGGCGGCCGCGGCGCCCGCCGCGATATGAATGAAGTCACGACGGGTGGCGTCCCCGTCAACCCCGTGAGGGCTGCTGTCGTTCACGACCGATTCGGCCACGTCTCACCTCTGGATGCGCCGCGCGCGGGCGTCCGTGAGGGGCGTCCGCGTCGGTCGAACTACCACGGGCATCGGAGATTTGATCGTCAGCCTGACCGACGGCGAAGAACGCCGTCAACGGCGCGGAAATCGCCGCGTTGTCAGGCCGCGACAAGGCCCCGAGCCGCGCGTATGAGGGCCTTAGAATGCGTCTCGCCCTTTTTCAACCGGACATTCCGCAGAACGTGGGCGCCTGTATCCGCCTGTCCGCCTGTTTCGGCGTCGGGCTGGACGTGATCGAGCCGGTGGGCTTCCGTTTCGACGACCGGGCGATGAAGCGCGCGGCCCTGGACTACGGTCCCCTCGCCCACATGACCCGCCACGCGGACTGGGACGCCTTCGCACGGGACCGGCCGTCGGGGCGGCTGGTTCTCTTCACGACGAAGGGCGCCACCAGCCTGGCCGACTTCGCCTTCCAACCCGAGGACACCCTGCTGTTTGGTCGAGAGACCTCGGGCGCGCCGGATTTCGTCCACGCGGCCGCCGACGTCCGCGTCATCATACCGCTACGCCCCGGGGCCCGCAGCCTGAACCTGTCGGTCAGCGCCGGCATCGCCCTGTGGGAGGGGATCAGGCAGAACGGCGTCTAGCCGCTATTCGGGCGACCCCTCGGAGGCCAGGGACGCCAGGCTCGGCCTTTCGGCGGCCCTGGCGGCCGCCACAGCCTCGACCGCGCGCATGACCCGCAGCACGTTCTCGCCGGCCAGCTTTCGGATATCGCCCTCGCTCCAGCCATTGCGCATCAGGGCGGCCAGGATGTGCGGATAGGCGTCCACGCCTTCGACGCCGACGGGCAGGGCGTCCACGCCGTCGAAGTCCCCGCCCAGGCCGACGTGATCGATTCCGGCCACGTCGCGCACGTGCTGGATATGGGCGACGACGTCATCGATGGTCGCGCTCGGCAGCGGGTTGGCTTCGGCCCAGGCCGCCATGCCCTGCGTCACCGCCGGCGGGTCGCCCGGATTCAACAGCTTCAGCCGCGCTTCTTCCGCCGCGTATCGGGAAGCGCGCTCCCGCACCCGCTCGGTCACGAAGCCGGGCACGAAGGTGACCATCACCACCCCGCCATCCTCGGCCATCATGCGCAGGACCCGGTCCGGAACGTTGCGCGGATGACCGGTCACCGCCCGGGCCGAGGAGTGCGAGAAGATCACCGGCGCCTCGGACACCCGCATGGCGTCCAGCATCGTCTCCTCCGAGACATGGCTGAGGTCGACCATCATGCCCAGCCGGTTCATCTCGCGGACCACGTCCTCGCCGAGCGCGTTCAGCCCGCCCCATTTGGGCGCGTCGGTGGCGCTGTCGGCCCAGCTGGTGGTGCGGGAGTGGGTCAGGGTCATGTAGCGGGCGCCGGCTGCATGAAACTCGCGCAGCAGCCCCAGCGAGTCGGCGATGGAGTAGCCGCCCTCCATGCCGATGAGACTGGCGATCCGGCCCGCCCGGTGAATGCGCTCGATATCGTCGGCGGTGGTCGCCAGTTCGAACACGTCCGGGTGGGCGGCGACGATGCGGCGGACCGTGTCGATCTGCTCGAACGTCGCCTTGGCCGCCTCGACGGGCGTCAGGGACGCCGGCACATAGACCGACCAGAACTGGCCGCCCACGCCTCCGGCGCGCAGCCGAGGAATGTCGGTGTGGAGCTGTGTGGACGCATCCAGGTTCTGCGTCAGATCGACGGCGAAGACATCGTTGCCGTGCTGCTGGCGCAGGGCCCACGGCAGGTCGTTGTGCCCGTCGATCAGCGGGGTGTTCCGCAGGATGCGGGTGACGCGCGCCTCCCCGGCGCCGGGCTCGACGGACTGTGCCCAGGTCGGTGACGCCAGAACGGCGGCGACGGCGATGGTCAGAAGCAGGCGCATGCCGCACCCTGACCCACCGTCGCCGAACGGTAAAGCCGGTCAGTTCGAGGGGTCGACCGACGGCGGCGGCACCGCCGGGGCGGAGGCGTCGGGGGTCGCCACGGCGGCCTCGGCTCGCCGATGGCAATCGCGGCCGGTGTAGAGACCGTTGAGATAGTACCAACGCTGGGCCATTGCGGTCTCGCGGGCCTCCCGGGCTTCGCGCGCAGGCTGGGTCAGGGCGTCGGCGCCGGCCGCCACCAGCCCCCCGCCCGGCACCAGGGCGGCGACGGCGGTCTTGGCGACACCGCCGATCGAGCTCAGCAGTCCGCCGGATGGGGCGCCGCCCATCTGTTCGCTGAGCGCCGCGGCTTCTTCCCCGATCTGCAGGCAGGACATGGCCTCATCCTCCGCGCGGATCACCGCCGCCTCTGGTGGAGCGGCGTCCTGGGCGCGAACGGGCGATATGGAAACGCAGGAAATCCCGGCGGCGAGTGCGAGAATGATGCGCGGTTTCATGGCCTGTCTCCGTCAGCCCGACGTCCGCGAAACGACTGGGCGACGAGGGGGTTTCGCGGGGGTGACGATCGCCGTCGGGCATGGTTGAAGGCCGGCCCATGACCATCGAGCCTCTGGAAGACCGCAAGACCCGCGCCCGCGTCTGGTTCGAGACGTTGCGCGACCGCATTCACGCCGAGCTCGAGGCGCTGGAGGACACCGCGCCCGAGAGCCTGTTCCCGAGCGAGCCCGGACGCTTCGTCCGCACGCCATGGGATCGTCCCGACGGCGGCGGCGGCGTGATGGGGATGTTGCGCGGCCGCCTCTTCGAAAAGGCCGGCGTCCACGTGTCGACCGTGCACGGAGCCTTCCCCGCCGACTACGCGAAACAGGTGCCGGGAGCGGAGGACGATCCCCGATTCTTCGCCACCGGCATCAGCCTGATCATCCACCCCCGCAGCCCGCGCGTGCCCGCCGTCCATATGAACACGCGCTTCATCGCCACGACCAAGACATGGTTCGGCGGAGGCGGCGACCTGACCCCGGTGCTGGATGTGGACCGCCGCGACGACGCGCCGGACACCGTCGCCTTCCACGCCGCCATGAAGGCCGCCTGCGATGCTCACCACCCGGATTGGCACGCCCGCTACAAGGCCTGGTGCGACGAGTATTTCTTCCTGCCGCATCGGAACGAGCCGCGCGGCACGGGCGGCATCTTCTACGATCATCACGATAGCGGCGATTGGGAGCGGGACTTCGCCTTCACCCGCGACGTGGGCGAGCGCTTCATCGAAGCCTATGCCGCCATCGTCCGCGGGCGGATGCACGAGGCCTGGACCGATGCCGAGCGCGAGGAGCAGCTGGTCCGGCGCGGCCGATACGTCGAGTTCAACCTGCTCTACGACCGGGGCACGATGTTCGGCCTGAAGACCGGCGGCAATGTCGAGAGCATCCTGAGCTCCATGCCGCCCGAGGTGAAATGGCCCTGACCGCGAGCCCACGCAGACCGACCGCCAGTTCTGGCTGATGCTGCTCCTGGTTCTGGCTGATGCTGCTCCTGGCCGTTAGTCGGCGAGGAAGGCTCTGATCCAGCCGCCGACGAGATCCCGGTCGTTCGGCTTGGCCAGTCCGTTCACCGCCGCGTCCAGCAGATCGGAGGCGATACGGCCGCGCCGCGTCTCCATGAGTGCGCGGGTGAACTCCGGGCTGAACTCGGGATGGGTCTGCAGGCTGATCGCCTCATCGCCATAGGCCAGGCCGCCGTAGGGCGTGAAGGCGCTGCGCGCCCAGACGCGTGCTCCGACCGGTGGCTCGACCACCTGGTCCTGGTGCGAGGCGGGAATGGCGATCCGCTCGGCAGGCGGCTGCATCCACGTCTCCCCGGCGCCGACATCGTATGTATGCAGACCGACGCACCAGCCCCGTTGCGCCTTTTCCACCCGCCCGCCGAAAGCCTGGGCCATGACCTGGTGGCCGAAGCAGACGCCGACCAGGCGCAGCCGTCCCCTCGCCCGTCGCAGCCAGTCTTCGAGCGGCGGAAGCCAGGCGTGATCCTCATAGACGCCGGCGGGCGAGCCGGTGACGATCGCGCCGCCGAAATCGTCGATCTCGGGCAGTTCACCGGACTGCACGTTGAAGGTCTCGGTCTCGAAGCCTTCGCCCAGCAGGCGGCTGAACATGGCGGAATAGTCGCCGTGATCGGCGATCAGGGCCTGGGGCGGCCGGCCGGTCTCAAGGATCGCGATACGCTTCATGTCGTCCACACTTCCGCCCTGCCCCCGGCGTCGCCGAGTTCGCCCACCACCCAGCCGCAGATTTGCTCGGCCGCGCCTTGCGCGCCCTCGGGCGGATTGAGCAGCACCATGGCGCAGCCGTTCATCTTCATTGGGTTGGTCAGGGGCCGCAGCCTGGCCTCGGCTACCAGCACGCGGACGCCCGCGAGGCGTCTTAGGAAGCCATCGAACGTCTCCATGTCCTTCAGCGGCGTCCAGATGGCGACCGATGCCCCGGCGTCTTGGTCGAGCAGACCCCGCGCCGTGTCCGCCGCGCGCGCGTAGTCGTCAGGTCGCTCGAACGGTGGATCAATCAGCACCAGCGGGGCCTTCGTCTGTGCGGCGGCGTTCAGGACGAGGGTGTAGCCGTCCCCTTCCCTGGCCTCCGTTCCCGGCCTGCCCGCAAGCGCCTCCGTCAGCATGGACCGGACCGGGGGGTTGAGCTCGAAGCCGACATAGCGATCCCCCTCGCCCAGACGATCCGCGACCAGCCGAGGGGAGCCCGGATAGAAGCGCACGCCCCCGTCCGGGTTGAGCGCCTGGACCGCCCGGGCCAGCGACTCGATCAGCGGCGGCCGACCCTCGGCCTGCATCAGCCGCACCACGCCCGCCTCTGCCTCTTGAGACCGGGCCGCGTCGCCGGAGAGGTCATAGAGCCCCGCTCCCGCGTGGGTGTCGAAGACCGTCACCGGCCCCCTGGCATGGCGGCGTTCCAGCAGCCAGAGCAGCAGGGCGTGCTTGACCAAGTCGGCGAAGTTGCCGGCGTGGAAGCTGTGGCGATAGTTCATCCGCTTCCGTCCCCCGCTCTCTGGCTGGGGTCAAGAGGAACCGGGCCTGCAAGCCTGCGTTGGCAAGGCTCCATGCCTCAACAAGCTGACGCGCCGAAGAAATCTCCCTTGACCCGGCGCCAGCGCATACCGCCCCTGACCGTCGCGCGCGAGGCCGAGAAGGGACTGGAACTGCGGCGAGTCCACGGGCGCGGCGGCACCGAGGTCGGCCACGCGCGGGCGCTGCAGCTTATGAACCGGGAGCCGGTCAGCGATCGCGACATCCGCTCGATGTACAGCTATTTCGCCCGCCATGAGGTCGACAAGCGCGGCCGCTTCTGGGGCATGAAGGACAAGCCCTCGGCGGGTTACATCGCCTGGCTGCTTTGGGGCGGAGAACCGGGAAAGGCCTGGGCGACCCGACTGCGCGACCGGCTCGTCGAGGCGGCGGACTGATGGCCGACGGGTCCAGCCTTCTCGCGCCTTCCACAGTCGTCCCCGACGGCCTGACCTGGTGCTCGGACGAGCAGCCGGGGATCCGGCGCAGGCGGTCCGGAAAGGGCTTCGCCTATATCGACGCCAAGGGCGCCACGGTCCGCGACGTCCGTGTGCTGGACCGCATCCGAGCCCTGGCGATACCGCCGGCATGGACTGACGTCTGGATCTGCCCCCGCGCCAACGGCCATATCCAGGCGACCGGCCGGGACGTAAAGGGCCGCAAACAGTACCGCTATCATGACGACTGGAGCCGTCATCGGTCGGGCAACAAGTTCGACAAGCTCCCGGCCTTCGCCCGCGCCCTCCCCCGGCTGCGCGACCGGGTCGAGGCGGACATGAGCAAGCGCGGGGTGACCCGCGACAAGGTGCTGGCCACGGCCGTCCGCCTGCTTGAGATCACCCTGATCCGGGTCGGCAACGCCCAATACGCCCGGCAGAACCGCTCCTACGGTCTGACAACTCTGCACAAGCGACACATCGAGGTCGATGGCGCGGCCCTGAAGTTCGAGTTCAAGGGCAAGAGCGGGGTCGATCACCGCGTCAGCCTGCGCGACCGGCGGCTGGCCACGATGCTGCGCACGCTCCAGGACCTGCCGGGCCAGCAGGTGTTCAAGTATCGGGACGCCGAGGGAAACCTGTGCCCGGTGACCTCCGATGACGTGAACGGCTACATCCGGGAGGCCATGGGCGAACAGTTCTCCGCCAAGGACTTCCGCACCTGGGCCGGCACGGTATCCGCGGCCCGCGCGCTGCGGGACATGGAGCCCGCGACCTCGATGACCGACGGCAGACGCAAGGTGAACCTGTGCGTCAAGGCGGTCGCGGGGCTGCTGGGCAACACCCCCACCGTCTGCCGCTCGTCCTACGTCCACCCACGCGTGTTCGAGTTGTTCGAGAGTGGAGCGATCGGGCGCCTGCTGCCCGCATCGGAGTCTCCCCGGTTCGAAAAGGCGTTGATGAAACTCCTGGAGCCGCAGTCAGCCGAGAGCGACTGACTCGCATAAGGCGATGACACCGGTGTCTTGGACCGCTAGTCTAGCCGTCGGCGGCACGCTCCGCCGCGCTCGGTGCCCTTCCCATGTTGTCCGCCGCCCTCGCCGCTTCAGTTACGCTGCTAGCTGTTCAGGCCCAGCGGCCGCTGAGCTTTCCCGGAGCTGAGGGCGCGGGCGCATATGCGCTGGGCGGGCGCGGGGGCGTGGCGCTCAGGGTCACCAACCTCAACGACTCAGGACCGGGGAGCCTGCGGGCCGCTGTGGAGACGGAGGGGCCTCGGACCGTCATCTTCGATACCGGTGGAACGATCCGGCTCCGGAGCCCCCTGACCGTCCGCCACGGGCGGATCACGATCGCGGGTCAGTCTGCGCCAGGTGGAGGGATAACGCTGGCGGATCAGCCGCTGGTCATCGCCGCGGACGACGTGGTGGTGCGTTTCCTTCGCGCTCGGCTGGGCGACGTGAGCGGCGTCGAGGCGGACGCGATCTCGATCGCCCGGGGCCGCCGGATCATCCTGGACCACGTCTCCGCCTCCTGGTCGGTGGACGAGACCCTGTCGGTCGGTCGTCCGCACGAGCGGCCCGAGGACGGCGTCCACGACGTGACCATTCAGTGGTCCATCATCTCGGAGTCGCTGAACGCCTCTGGGCATGAGAAAGGCGACCACGGCTATGGATCCCTGGTGCGGGGAGCCTTCGGCGCCCGGATCGACTTCCATCACAACCTCTGGGCCAGCCATCGAGCCCGGATGCCCCGGCCGGGCAACTATCTGGCGGCGGAGGTCGACCCGGAGGGGCCGCGCTTCGGCTTCTGGTCGAACGTCTTCTACAACTGGGGCGGCGAACGGGCCGGCTATAACGCCGACGAGGACAGCGTCTCGACCTACGCCTTCGTCGGCAACGCCTACGTCCGGGGCCCGGATTCGACCCGCCCCATGGCCTTCAAGGACGACGCCCCCCTCGCCCGGGCCTGGTTCGAGGGAAACAGCATGGACGGCGAGGTTCCGTCCGATCCCTGGTCCCTGGTCCGGGAGCCGGGGACGCCGACCTATCGGCTTGACGAGCGGCCGGACTGGGCGCCGTCCGCAATCGAGCCGGCGGGCGATGCCTTCGAGGCGGTGCTGAGCGGAGCCGGCGCCAGCCGTATGCGCGACGCCGTGGACCACCGGATCATCGCCTCCGTCCGCGACCGCTCGGGCCGCATCATCGACAGCCAAGACCAGGTCGGCGGCTGGCCGGAGCTGAGCCGCGGCCAAGCCTGGTTCGACAGCGACGGCGACGGGATGCCCGACGCCTGGGAAGGCGAACGGGGGCTCGATCCGTTCGACGCCGGCGACGGACCCATCGATCCCGACGAGGACGGCTACAACAACCTCGAGGACTGGCTGAACGCCCTGGCGGCCGAGCGGCCGTAGGCGGTCAGGCCGCCTTCAGAAGCTCCGCCTTGCGGTTCGCGGCGTCGGCGATGCGAGCCTCGGCGATGGCGTCGGCGATCTCGTGGGTCGGGCGCTTCTCGACGGCGGAGCGGTCGAGGATCTCCTCGAAGGTCTCGATCAGGCGCGACAGCTTTCCTTCGACCCAGCTGGCGTCATAGGCGCCGCCGCTTTCGCGGGCGTTCAGCTCCGAGGCGACGTTGATGATGCCACCGCCATTGACGACATAGTCCGGGGCGTAGAGCACGCCGCGCTCGAACAGGGCCTGGCCGATGTCCGGGGTCGCCAGCTGGTTGTTGGCGGCGCCCACCACCGCCTTGACCGTCAGGCGATCGAGCGTCTGGGGGTTCAGCGTCGCGCCCAGGGCGCACGGCGCATAGATGTCGGCCTGAACGTCGTAGATGGCGTCCGGCGCCACGATCTCGGCGCCCGTGCGGGCAGCGACCTCGGCCAGCAGGGCGGAGTTGACGTCGGTCATGACCAGACGCGCGCCGGCCCCGGCCAGCTTGTCGGCCAGATAGCCGCCGACGTGGCCAATGCCCTGGACCGCGACGGTCAGGCCGGTCAGGTCGGACTGGTTCCACAGCCGGCGGGCCACCGCCAGGGTCGAGCGGAAGACGCCCTCGGCCGTCACCGGGCTCGGGTCGCCAGAGGCCTCCGGCCCCTCGCTGAGACCCAGCACATAGGGGGTGCATTTCCGCGCCTCGGCGATGTCGGAGACCGACACGCCCACGTCCTCGGCCGCGTAATAGACGCCGCCGAGCTGGTCCACGCAGCGGCCGAAGGCGCGGAACAACTCCGGCGTCTTCTGGGTGCGGCTGTCGCCGATGATGACCGACTTGCCGCCGCCCATCTCCAGATCGGCGATGGCGTTCTTGTAGCTCATGCCCTTCGACAGCCGCAGCACGTCCTCCAGCGCCTCGGCGGCCGAGCCGTAGTTCCACATGCGGGTGCCGCCGACGGCGGGGCCGCGCGCGGTGGAGTGGACGGCGACAATGGCCTTGAGGCCGGTCTTTTCATCCGTGAAGGCGTGGACGCCTTCGTGGTTCGCGAATGAGGGCGAATCGAACAGGGTCATGCCGGGTTCGAGCCTTTCCTGGGGATTATTATTGTTGGCGGCCAGATAGGCCCAACTGGCCCTTACGGCAAGCTGCGCGGTGGTCACCATCCCGTTGGACGGTCGCCAGGCCTGGACCCGTTGCACTGTTCGGAAAATCGTAGTGCAAGTGCAAAAGCGCCCCAGAATGGCAAAGCGCGAGGTGGGCGGCGGGTATCCAAACCGGGATCACGGGGCGTCCTCGCGCGCGCTGACCAAACCTGGAATCCTACGCCCCCTTGAACCCTTGATGGGCCGAAAGGCCAACGGTCGCCGAAACCCGCATAGTTTCAACGGCCCGATGGGCCGCGACGCGGGCGCGGGCTGGTCTCCAGCGCCGGAAGCACGGGCCCGGCGCCCGACGGCAGCGGCGCGTCGCGATCGCGCAGCCAGGCCTCGACATCGCGAAAGACGACCTCGGCCTCCAGATCCCGGTTCAGAAGGTGATGGTGGCCGGGATACCAGGCGGTCCTCAGATTCGGCGCGGCGCCCGCCCGGCGCAGGGCGCGACGGGTCGGGCCCTTCTCGATGATCTGGTCGCTGTCGCCGTACATCATCAGGGTCGGCAGCTTCACCACGCCGAGGCGGTCCGACGCCGCTTCCATCAGGCCGATCAGCCCGGCCAGGGTGTCGAACCGCGTCGAGATGATGAAGGCGGGGTCACGACCGTTCCTGACCAGCTCCAGCAGATTGTCCGAGGCCAGGATCCGGCGCGTGATGAAAGCCGGCGGCTCGACCGCCGTGTCCCCGAAAACGCGGGCGGCGATCCACAGCGACAGGGTGTTGAACGGAGGCTGGCTGGACCATCCCCAGACGCCCGGCGCCAGCAGCACGACCCGGTCGGCGACGGGGGGGTCGTCGGAGGCGGCGGCGGCCGTCGCCACCGATCCGCCCATGCTCTCGCCCGCGATGACGATCAGGGCGTCGGGATGCGCTCGGCGCGCCAGGTCCACGGCAGTGCGAAGATCCCGCACCATCCGCTCCTGTCCGGCCCAGACGCCCCGGCCTGGGGCCTGGCCGAAGCCGCGCTGGTCATAGGCCCAGGTCTCGATGCCACGCTCGGCCCACCAGGGGCCGGCCAGCCGAAACGAAGCCCGATAGTCGTTCATCCCATGCAGCGCGACGATGACGGCCCACGGCTTTTCGCGCGGGCTCCAGCGGGTCAGCGGCAGGCGGGCGCCGTCGTCCATGACCAGGAACCGGTCCTCGGCGGCCGGACCGGCGAACCCCGGCGGCGGGGAGATCGGCGGTTGGGTGTAAGTGGCGCAGCCACCCAGGCAGACGAGTAGAGCCGACAACAGGGCCAGGAGACGGGTCATCCGCCCAGAATGACCGCCACACGTTGACGCAGATAGGGCAGCACCTCCGCCTCGAACCACGGATTGCGTCTCAGCCAGGCCGTATTGCGCCACGACGGATGCGGCATGGGCAGTACGTCGGGCGCATACTCACGCCAGGCGCGGACGGTGTCGGTCATATTGGCCTTGACCCGAGGGCCGAGCGCCCAGGCCTGGGCGTAGCCGCCGACCAGCAGGGTCAACTCCATCTTCGGCAATGCTTCCAGCAGTCGGGGACGCCACATTTCCGCG
Source organism: Pseudomonadota bacterium (assembly GCA_023386645.1). GTDB lineage: Bacteria > Pseudomonadota > Alphaproteobacteria > Caulobacterales > Caulobacteraceae > Brevundimonas. Next base: position 96,681 of record JAEWJI010000012.1, on the reverse strand, counting down.
CAGCGGCGAGGCGGCGGGTAGTCGCCGCCTTTCGGTGCGGTGCCGGGGTAGCAGAAGGCCTGGGCGGCCACGCCGAGACGGGGGTCGGCGTAGAAGGTTTCGTAGTCGACGCCCATCCAGTCGCGCAGGCGATCGCCGGACGGGTCGGTGAACGGCAGACCGCTCTCGTGCACTCGCCGGCCTGGAGCCTGGCCGCAGATCAGCAGGCGGGTCTCCGGGAAGACGCGGACGACGGGGCGCGGCGTGTGTGGAAGTTCGCCCAGGCAGGCGCGGCAGGCTCGGATGTCGGCGAGGACGGCGTCCAGTGCATGTACGGGCGATGACCCCACGGGGACCCTCGCGCGGCTCTCCTGGGCCCCCGCCTTCGCCGGGATCAGCGGGTTAGTCGTCATCCTCGGGGGCAGCCGGGAAAGCGGCTCGGGCCGCCGCGGCCTCGTCCTCGGTCGGCAAACGCAGGCGGATGACGCCTTTCATCTGGGCCGGATCGATCGGCTTGCCTTTCTTGGTGATGGTCAGACGCCCCTGGCGCATGAGGCCCAGCGCCGTCGCCTTCACCTTGGGCAACATGCGCTGCCACTGCTCGGGCTGCAGGGCCTTGGCCACCTCGGCGGGCTCGATGCTCTTGCCCCCCACGCCTTTCGGGTCGGCCTTGACCAGTTTTTCAAAGATGGCGGCTTCGATCGGATCGCTCATCATCCCTATATGCTGCATCGCAGCAGCAGAAAGAAGGCGTGGGGCGACAGCCGCACGAAAACCTCATGGTCGCCAAGATCACCGTGACCGAAGGCGAGTTCGCCGGGTGGCAGACGTATGACCTGCACGGGACCTTCGATCAGGTCGTCGGGCCCTTCTACTTCAGGCCGGACCCCGACGGCCGGATGCGCTGCGCCTTCCGGGCCGAGCCCAAGCACATGAACGCGGGCGGGCGAATGCACGGCGGCTGCCTGATGACCTTCGCCGATATCGCCCTGTTCCAGGCCGCCTATCAGGAGATGGAGGGGGCGTCGGGCGTGACGGTTCAGCTGGATTCGACCTTCATCGACGGCGGCTACGTCGGCGAGCTGATCGAGGCGACAGGCGAGGTGACCAAGGCCGGCAAGAGCCTGATCTTCGTGCGCGGCCAGATCACCACCGGCGAACGCTTGCTGATGACCTTCTCCGGCGTGATCCGAAAGTTCTCGCCTCGGTAATGGCCCTGATCGAGACGGTGAGACGGTCAGAACACCGTCTCACCGTCTCGCGAGTCTCACCCCTGGTTGCTCTCAGACCCCCGCCTTGGCCGCCGGTCGGGCGCGGCCGGCGTCGAGCCAACGGGCCAGGTGAACGAGCTCCTCCGGCGGGCGATATTTGATCAGCCGACCGAAATCGAGACCCACCACGCCCACGATGTCCGCGATGGTGAAGCGTTCGGCGGCGATGAACTCGCGGTCTTTCAGATGCCGGTCCAGGGTCTTCATGAACTTCTCGGCCGACACCCGGTTGTAGTCCGCCACCTGCGGCGCCTGCATCGCCTCCAGCGCCGCCAGGGCCGGATGGGTATGGCGCACGTTCAGCATCATGGGGTTGGCCAGATAGAACTCGCAGCGGCGGGTCCACATCTCGATAACGGCCTGCTCGCGAGCGTCGCGGCCGAACAGGTTGGGCTCGGGATAGAGGGCCTCGAGATAGCGGCCGATGGCGACGGATTCGGAGATGGTGGTTCCGTCGTCCAACTCGAGCGCGGGCACGTGAGGCACGCCGACCCGGCTGCGATACTCCGCCGTCTTGTGCTCACCCGCCAGCAGATCGACCTGCACGATCTCGACGTCCTCGATGCCCTTCTCGGCCATGACCCACATGACCCGACGAGGATTGGGCGCGCGGTGCGAGGTGTAGAGCTTCATCGGCGATGTCCGGTCCGGGCTTGAGGTCAGGCGAATATGGAGCCCGGAAGGGCGCCGACAATGCAGGCGGCCATCAGGGTCGCCAGGAAACCGGCGAACAACGCCTTCCACACAAGGCCCAGCACTTCTTCGCGCCGCTCAGGCATCAGGACGCTCAAACCCGTGACGGTGATGCCCACCGAGCCGATGTTGGCGAAGCCGCAGAGCGCATAGGTCATCAGCATGCGGGTACGCTCGCTGATCTCGCCGGCCGGCACCTTGCCTAGTTCGATGAAGGCGACGAACTCGGTCAGGGTCAGCTTGACGCCCAGCAGCCAGCCCGCGCGGCCGGCGTCCGACCACTCCACCCCGGTCAGCCAGGCCACAGGCATGAACAGCCAGCCCAGCAGCCGCTCCAGCGTCACCGGCCCGTCGAACAGCCACAGTCCGCCCAGCATGATGTTCACCAGCGCCACCAGGGCGACGAAGACGATCAGGACGGCCGAGATGTTCAGCACCACCATCAGCCCGTCCGCCGTGCCCTTCACGATCGCGTCGATGGAGGAGTCGTACTTCAGCGCCGAGCCATAATCGGTCGCCGCCGCCAGGTGGCCGGACGCCTCCGGCACCATGATCCGCGCCAGCAGCACCCCGGCCGGCGCCGAGACGATCGAGGCGACCAGCACATGGCCGGCCGCGTTGGTCAGGGTCGGCGCCAGGATGGTGGCGTAGGCGACCATGGTCGAACCGGCGACGGTCGCCAGGCCCACCACCATCAGCAGGAACAACTCCGATCGCGTCAGCTTGTCGAGATAGGCCCGGATCACCAACGGGCTCTCGATCATGCCCAGGAAGATGTTGGCCGCGACCGCCAGGGCCGAGGCGCCGCCCAGACCCATGGTCCTCTGGAACAGGACGCCGAAGCCGCGGATCACCCACCTCAGCACCTTCCAGTGCCAGAGCAGGGCCGACAGGGCCGAGATCACCAGGATCAGCGGCAGGACGTTGAAGGCGAAGGTGAACAGCGCGCCCTCATTGCCCACCACATAGGGCTGGTCGCCCCCGGCCAGGTAGCCGAACACGAACTGCGTTCCCTTGGCGGTCGCCTGGGCCAGGGCGTCGACGCCCCCGGTCACGGCCGCCAGCACATGCTGGGAACCCGGGATGGCGAACAGCGCCAGCACCAGCGCCGCCTGCACGGCCACCGCGCCCAGCGCCAGCCGCCAGGGAAAGGCACGTCTGTTCTCCGACAGACCCCAGCAGGCCGCGACGATCACCGCGAGGCCCAGAAGACTCTGGAGATTCAGAATGCTGAACATGGACGTCCTCCCCCGACGCGCGGTGTCGCCCCTCCTTTAGAAGGTCGCCCCTGCGATGACTATCGGGCGACGGGAGGGCTACGCCCTGGCGACCTCTTCGACCAGATCGGCCAGATGGGCCGTCGCGTCCGGCAGAGCGACCGAGGCGGCGGCGCGGCTCATGGTGTCGAGGCGGGAGGGATCGGAAAGCAACGGCTCCAACATCGCGGCCAGGGACTGCACCGTGACCTCGTCCTCGAGCATCATCTCGGCGGCTCCAGCCCTGATCAGGCCCGCCGCGTTGAACCGCTGGTGGTCGTCGGTGGCGATCTTGAGCGGGATCAGGACTGACGGCAGCGCCGCGACCGCCAGCTCGGAGCAGGTCGAGGCGCCCGAGCGCCCGATCACCAGATGCGCCTCGCCCAGGCGCCGCGCCATGTCGCGGAAGAAGGGCGCCACCTCGGCCTGGATCCCGGCTTCCAGATAAATCTGCCGCGCGGCGTCGATGTTCTCGGCGCGCGCCTGCTGCTGGACCCGCAGTCGCCGGCGTAGTCCCTCGGGCAGCAGCGCCAGGGCGCGCGGCGTGGTCTCCGACAGGATGCGCGAGCCCTGGCTGCCCCCGGTGACCAGCACATGGATCGGCTCGTCGCCGACCGGTGCGCGATAGGCCCGCTGGGCCGCCGCCCGGATGTCGGGCCTCACCGGATTGCCGACCAGCCGCACCCGCGCGCCCAGGGCGTCCGGGACGCGCTGCAGCTCAGGGAAGGCCGAGGCGATCAGCTTCACATGCGGCGCCAGCCAGCGATTGGTCCGGCCGAGCACCGCGTTCTGTTCGTGAATCAGCGTCGGCCGTCCCTGGCTGAGCGCGGCCAGCAGGGCCGGCGCCGAGGGATAGCCGCCGAACCCTACCGCCACCGCCGCGTCCAGCCGCTTCAGGGCCGCCCGCGCCTGAATCACGCCCTTCAGGATCGACACGCCGGCCTTCGCCATTCCCACGGGCCCGCGCCCGGTGGCGGCGTCCAGAGCCAGCCGCTGCTCGGCGGGGAAGGCGTGGGCGTACTGTTCCCCCCGCGCGTCGGTCGCCAGCACCACGCGCCAGCCTCGCCCGGCCATTTCGCGCGCCAGGGCCTCGGCCGGGAACATGTGCCCGCCGGTTCCCCCGGCGGCGACGACGCAGACCTTGCTCATGGTTTCCTCAGCGCGGCAGCAGGCTTCGGCGCGGACGCCAGGAGGTCGAGCCTGGCTCATAGGCCCCTGGCCGGCGCCGCGTCAGGGCGAGCGCGAAACCCATGGTCAGCCCCATGGCCAGCATCGACGAGCCGCCGTAGCTGACGAACGGCAGGGTCATGCCCTTGGTCGGGATCAGGGCCAGGTTCACCGCCATGTTGATGCAGGCCTGCAGGCCGATCAGCATGAACAGGCCCGCCGCGGCGATCTGCTCGAACGGGTCGTTCAGCTTCATCGCGCGCCCGAGGCCGCGCACCACGATGAAGGCGTAGAGCGACACCATCACCAGGGACAGGACCAGGCCGAACTCCTCGGCCCCAACCGAATAGATGAAGTCGGTATGCAGGTCCGGCACCTTGCGCTTCATCACGCCTTCGCCGACGCCGCGCCCGAACAGACCGCCGGCGCGGATGGCCTCGGCGGCGCGGTCGACCTGGAAGGTGGCGTCCTGGTCGCTGGAGCCGAAGCGGCTGAGCCGGTCGCGCATGTGGCCGAACACGAAATAGAGCGAGATCAGCCCTGCCATCCCGGCCGAGGCGATCACGGCCATCCATTTGAACGGCACCCCCGCCATGAAGAAGACGGCGACGAAGGTGGTGGTGATCAGCAGGGTCTGGCCGATGTCCGGCTGGATCAGCAGCAGGCCGACGGTCAGGGCCCAGACGGCGAAGGCGATAGACACGCCCGGCACCCCCTGCCCCTTCTGCGCCTCGGCGAACATCCAGGCGGAGAAGACGATCAGGGCCGGCTTGGCGAACTCCGACGGCTGCAGGCTGAAGGGTCCCAGGTCGATCCAGCGCGCCGCGCCCTTCACCGTGTCTCCGATGAAGGGCAGCATGGCCATCACCAGAATGGCGCCGAGCATGCTCAGCACCGCGATCCGCCGCACCCCGCGCGGCGACAGCAGTGAGGTGACCAACATCACACCCACGCCGCCCGCCGCGAACACCATCATCCGCCAGGCGTAGTGGAACGGATCGGTGATCGATTCATCTGCGTGGATCGCAGCAGGGCTGGACGCGAAGCTCAGACAGACGCCCAGGCCTATCATGCTCAGGGCCGCGCCCAGCAGGCCCCGGTCCACCGTCCAAAACCACTGGGCGATCGGCGACGGGTCGTTGCGCGAGAACGGCGGCGTATAGGCTTGGGCGGTCATGAGCGGACGGGCGGCAAGGGTTCGCTAACCATCATGACGCCTCAGGCGTAGCCCCTAGGTTAAGAACCGCCGCCCGAAACGACGCTCCCCGCGCCTCGAAGTCTGGGTACTGGTCGAAACTGGCGGCGGCGGGGCTCAGCAGCACCACCTCGTCCCGGCCAGTGGCGGAGGCGGCTTCCCACGCCTGGCGCACCGCCGTCTCCATGTCGCCGCTGATCCGGTGCGGCGTATCAGCGAGCGCCGCCGCGAACGGGTCGGCGGCCTCTCCGATCAGAAAGGCCTCAACCACCCGCGGGAACAGATCGGCCAGGTCGTCGATCCCGCGCGCCTTGGCCCGGCCGCCGGCGATCCAGAAGCTGCGGTCGTAGCTGGACAGGGCCTGTCGCGCGGCGTCCGCATTGGTGGCTTTGGAGTCGTTGACGAACCGCACACGGCCCAGCCGCCCGACCGGCTCCATGCGGTGGGCGAGACCGGGGAAGGAGAGCAGACCCGCCACCGCCGCCTCGTGCGACACGCCCACCGCCCGAGCCGCCGCATAAGCGAAAGCCGCGTTCTGAGCGTTGTGCCGACCGGGCAGGGAACGGGCGGGGGTGAGGTCGATCCTACCGCCACCGGTGCTCAGAACACCGGGCGCCGCCGTCAACTTTCCGCTCATCCCCGCGAAGGCGGGGACCCACGAGGACATCTCCCCCGTCATCCAGCCAGACCCGCTTGATTCAGGGGGGGCCGAACCCGTGCGCGGTGGGCCTGGGTCCCCGCCTTCGCGGAGCTGAGCGGTTGAGGAGACCGCGAGGCCTCTCGTTTTGGTTCGGGCCAGCGTGTCGGCGACGCTCTGTCCCCATTCGTCATCTACACCCACCAGCGCCACGCCATCGCCGAGGTTCGCGAAAATCCGAGCCTTGGCCGCGACGTAGCCGTCCATGCCGCCATGGCGATCGAGATGGTCCGGCGAAATGTTGGTCAGGATCGCTACGTCGGGCGCGAAGGTCGTCGTCAGATCCAGTTGATAGCTCGACACCTCGATCACATAGACCGCATCCGGCGTCGGCTCCGGCAGGGCCAGGACGCCGATGCCGATGTTGCCGCCAACATGCACAGTCAGCCCGGCCTGTTTCAGCACCCAGCCGATCAGCGCAGTCGTCGTCGACTTGCCGTTGGTGCCGGTGATCGCGATCACACGAGGCGCCGGCAGGACTTGCGACGCGGCCAGCGCCCGAGCGAACAGCTCGATGTCGCCGATCACCTCGACGCACGCCGTCCGCGCCTTCTCTACCGTCCAGTGCGGCTTGGGATGGGTCAGAGGCGCTCCCGGAGACAGCACCAGGGCCGCGAAGCCGCTCCAGTCCGCGCGCGTCAGATCGCGAACCTCGAACCCCTCGGCCTCCGCCTGCATGCGGCTGGAGACGCTGTCGTCCCACAGCACCGGACGCGCGCGCCCTGCCTTGAGCGCCCGCGCGGCCGTCAGCCCCGACCGTCCCAGGCCGAAGACCGCGACGCTCCGATCCTCGAACCCGGGAACGGGGATCATCAGCCTAGCGCAGCTTCAGGGTCGAGAGGCCGATCAGGGCCAGCATGGCCGCCACGATCCAAAACCGGATCACGACCGTCGGCTCCGGCCAGCCCAGCTTCTCGAAGTGATGGTGGATCGGCGCCATCAGGAAGATGCGCTTTTTGGTGGCCTTATAGTAGGCGACCTGGATCATCACGGACGCCGCCTCGATCACGAACAGGCCGCCAACGATGCCGAGCACCAGCTCATGCTTGGTGGTCACCGCGATGGCGCCCAGCGCGCCGCCCAGGGCGAGCGAACCAGTGTCGCCCATGAAGATCTTGGCCGGGGGGGCGTTGTACCAGAGGAAGCCCACGCCGCCGCCGATGATGGCCGCGCAGAAGATCGCCAGTTCGCCCGAGCCGGGCACATGGTGGACCTGCAGATATTCCGCGAAGACGAAGTTGCCGACCAGATAGGCGATCACCCCGAAGGCGGCCGCAGCCATCATCACCGGCACGATGGCCAGGCCGTCGAGGCCGTCGGTGATGTTCACCGCGTTGGAGAAGCCCACGATCGTGAAGGCGGCGAAGGCGACGTAGAACCAGCCGATGTTCAGCAGCACGTCCTTGAAGAACGGGAACGCGATCGAGGTCTCGAGCCCCGGGGAGGTCGGCGACCGCCACATCCACAGCACGGTCAGGACGCCCGCGATCACCGCGACCACGACCTGCACCGCCAGCTTCTGCTTTGATGTGAGGCCCGCAGACGTCTGCTTCGTCACCTTGGCGTAGTCGTCCACGAAGCCAAGCACCGCGAAGGCGGCCGTCACCAGGCTGACAATCCAGATGTAGGGGTTTGTCAGATCACCCCAGAGCAGGATGGCCACGGCGATGCCCGCCAGGATCATCAGGCCGCCCATGGTGGGCGTGCCGACCTTCGACAGGTGCGACACCGGCCCGTCGTCGCGGATCGGCTGGCCCCTGCCCTGCTTGACCCGCATCCAGTCGATGAAGCGGCTGCCCATCGCCACCGCCACGATCATCGCCGTGGCCATGGCCAGGCCCACCCGCACCGTCTGGTACTGCACCAGGTTCAGCAGCGGGTAATCTTGAGCGATGTCCGCGTAATAGAGATAGAGCAGATAGATCATGCGGCGCCTCCCGCCCCGTCGTTTCCGGCGTCCAGCGCCTTCAGGGCCCGGGCGACCAGCGACGCCTTCGACCCGTTCGATCCCTTGACCATGACCACGTCGCCGGGCTCCACCAGCTCAGGCGCGGCCTCGGCCAGCTCCGCCGCCGTCGCGCGCCACAGGCCGCGACGGGCTTCGGGCAGGGCGTCATGCAACGCCCGCATCTCCGGCCCGGCGGTATGCACCAGATCCAGACCCGCCGCCTCGATCGCCTCCCCCAGGCCGACGTGCAGCGCGGGGGACTGATCGCCAAGCTCCAGCATGTCGCTCAGCACCACGACCCGCCGGCCGCCCGGCTCGACCGGCCGCGCGCCGAGCGATCGAAAGCCCGCCGCCATCGACAGCGGATTGGCGTTGTAGCTCTCGTCGATCAGGGTGAAGGCGCCGCCGGCGATCCGCACCGTCGCCGTTTGCCCGCGCCCCGCCAGCGGCTGGAAGTCCGCCAGCGCGGCCATGCCAGTCTCCAGCGGCACATCCAGCGCCTCCAGCATCACCAGGACGCACAGGCTGTTCAGCCCCCAGTGAAATCCGGACTGGGCGATGGGAAAGTCGTGCTGCCGGCCCGCGATCCGGGCCCGCACACGGGCGCCCCCGACATGGGGGATGAAGTCCAGCAGGCGCGCATAGTCGCTGGCGCCCGTGCCGAACCGACGAACCTCGGCGCCGCCCGCCGCGGCTTCCAGCATCTCGACCCAGCGGCTGTCGCCGTTGACGACGGCGACCCCGCCTGGCTCCAGCCCCTCGAAGATCGAGGCCTTCTCGCGCGCCACGCCCGCCTCGCCGTCGGCGAACGCTTCGATGTGCACCGGCCCGACGGTAGTAACGCAGGCGGCGTGCGGCCGGACCTGCCGGCTCAGCGGCGCGATCTCGCCTGGCGCGTTCATGCCGATCTCGAACACCGCGCGGGCGGTGTCGCGCGGCATGCGGGCGAGCGTCAGGGGCACGCCGATGTGGTTGTTGTAGCTCTTGATCGAGGCGTGCGTCGGGCCGGCCAGATCCAGCCCGGCCTTGATCGCCTGAGTGACGCTGGTCTTGCCGACGCTGCCGGTCACGGCGCCGCGCCGGGCCGGCGTTCGGTCTCGCGCCGCCGCGCCCATGGCCTCGAGCCCCTTCAGGGTGTCGGCAACCTGCACATAGGGTCCGCCCTCGACCGGTCGTTCGACCAGGGCGCCGGTCGCGCCGGCGGCGAATGCGGCGGCAGCGAACTCATGCCCGTCGCGCGCGCCCTTCAAGGCGAGGAACAGCTCTCCCGGGGCGATCTCCCGGCTGTTGTAGGTCAGGCCGCCGGCGGTGAATTCGCCGCCGACCAGCCGACCGCCGGTGGCGGAGGCGATCTCGGTTCCGGTCCACAGGGGACGGGGTTCAGGCATGGACGCGCAGGGCCTCGGAGACTTCGGTGACGTCGTCGAACGGGTGGGTCACGCCGCCGACGATCTGGCCCTGTTCATGCCCTTTTCCGGCGACGACGACCACATCTCCGTCGCGCATCATCTCGACCGCCGCGCGGATCGCTTCGCGCCGGTCGCCGATCTCGACAGCCTTCGAACAGCCGGCGAGCACCTCGCGGCGGATCGCCGCCGGGTCCTCGGAGCGGGGATTGTCGTCGGTGACGATGGCGATGTCGGCCAGGCGCGCGGCGATCGCGCCCATCTGCGGCCGCTTGCCCCGATCCCGGTCGCCGCCCGCGCCGAACACGACGATCAGCCGGCCCCTCGCGTGGGGGCGAAGCGCGTTCAGCACCGTCTCCAGTCCGTCCGGCGTGTGGGCGTAATCGACGTAGACCTCGCCCCGTCCGCCGCCCGCGACGCGTTGCAGACGACCCGCCGCTCCGCTGATCGACGCCAGGGCCTGGATCACCTCGGCCGCATCCTCGCCACCGGCGATGCACAGCCCGGCCGCGACTAAAGCATTCGACGCCTGGAAGGCCCCCGCGAGCGGCAGCAAGACCTCATGGGTGCGGCCGTGGAGATCGATAATCAACCGTTGACCGTCCGATGTCGCGCGCCGCTCGACCAGGCACAGGTCCCGCCCGCGCTCGCCGACGCCCATCACCCCCAAGCCCGCCATGATCGAAGCCGAAGCGAAGACGCCGTAGGCATCCGAATCCGCGTTCAGCACCGCCGTCCGCCCGCGCGGCAGCAGGGTGTCGAACAGGCGCATCTTGGCCGTGCGGTAGGCGTCTATGTCGCCGTGATAGTCGAGGTGATCCTGCGTCAGATTGGTGAAGGCCGCCGCCTTCAGGCTGACCCCGTCCAGCCGGCGCTGATCCATGCCGTGCGACGAGGCCTCAAGCGCCAGGTGGGTGACGCCCTGCGCCGCCAGTTCGGCCAGCAGGCGCGCGGCGTCGGCGGCGTCCGGGCTGGTCAGCCCGGGGCCCGTCAGCGCGTGCTCGCGTCCGCCCGCCTGCGCGACCAGGCCAAGCGTCCCCATGCTGGCCGAGCGACGACCGAGCGCCGCCCAAATCTGGCGGCAGAAGGCGGCGACAGAGGTCTTGCCGTTGGTGCCCGTGACCGCCACGCAGGTGGCCGGCTGGGCGCGATAGAAGCTGCGGGCCGCCAGCGCATAGGCCCGACGCACGTCGCCCGAGGTGACCAGCACAGGCGCCGCCCCGTCCGGCGTGTCGCGCGGCGCCAGCACCGCAGCCGCTCCCTTGGCCAGGGCCTGCGGAATGAAGGCCCGCCCATCCGCCGCCGTGCCGGGCAGGGCGACGAACAGGCTGCCCGCCGCGACCTTGCGGCTGTCGGCGGTCACGCCGGTGATCACCGGATCGGCCGGCACGTCGCGACGCAGCAGTTCGGACAGGCGGATGGCGCTCATCGGCCGTCGCCCTCCACGTCTTCAACCGGCTCGATCTTTTCCCCGAGCGCGGTGCGATAGGGATCGTCGCGTCGCTCCACGCCCACGAAGGGCGCGATCCGGTCGGCGATCCGGCCGACCGCCGGCGCGGCGACGAAACCGCCGGTGCGGGGATAGGTCTGCGGCTCGTCAATCAGCACCAGCACGCCGTAGCGCTGGGCGTTCGCCGGACCGTCAGCCGGGAAAACGCCGGCGAAGGTGCCGACGGCATGGGCGGTGGAATAGCGGCCGTTGACCGACTTGTTGGCCGAGCCGGTCTTGCCGCCGACCCGCAGCCCCGGCGCATCCGCCCGCGTGCCCGACCCGCGCACCACATTGCGTCGCATAAGGTCCAGCAAGGTGAGCGATGTCTGTTCCGACACCACCCGGCGCGGCGCGACGCCCGGCAGGCCGCCCTTGCGCAGGGTCAGCGGGCGATACAGCCCCCCGTTCGTCAGGGCGTTCATGGCCGCGGCCATGTGCGCTGGCGTGATCGAGATGCCGTAGCCGAACGACAGGGACGCCAGGGTCGAATCCGACCATTCGCGCGGCGCGATCGGCGTCTCGGTCGGCAGCTCGAACGGGACCTTCTCCAGCAGGCCGAGCCGTTGGAAGTAGCCCCGCATGACACTGGCCCCCATGCCGACGGCCAGCATCGAGGTGCCGATGTTGGACGAGTGGAGATAGACCTCCTCCAGCGTCATCACCCGGTTCTGGGCGTGGAAGTCGGTGATCCGGCGCTTGCCGATCTGCATCGCCTGGGAGGCGTCGAACAGGGTGTCCATGTCCGCCCGGCCGGTGTCGAGACCTGCGGCGACGGCGAAGGTCTTGAACACCGAGCCCATCTCGTAGGTGACGCTGGTCGCCGCGTTCAGCGAGCTCGTGCCCGGCCAGCTGGCGAGCGCCAGCACCTCTCCGGTGTTGACGTTAGTGACGATGGCGATCCCGCGCTTGGCTCCGGTTTCCATCGCCGCCGCAGCCAGCTCGTTCTCCACGACGCCCTGCACCCGCAGGTCGATCGAGGTTTCGAAGGGCAGGTTCCTCGCCCCCGCCGCCTGGATTTCGGCGTTGAAGGCCTTCTCCAGGCCCGAAAGACCCTCGCCGCCGGTGTCGACTCCGCCGAGCACATGCCGGGCCGAGGGGGTGAGCGGATAGACCCGCTGGTCCTCGGGCTCGAAGCTGACGCCGCCCAGGGCCAGGGCGTGGACGGCCATTCGTTCCTGAGGGGTCAGGCCGTTCAGGACCACCTTTCGGCGATCGCCCGCCAGAATGTTGCGCAGCTTGCGCACCGAGATGCGCGGCAGGGCGCGCTTCAGCTGCACCACGGCCTGATCCCGATCCCAGACCTCGGCCGGGTCCACATACAGTCCGTAATGGATGATGTTGGTCGCCAGCAGCTGGCCGTTGCGATCCACCACATCGGCGCGTTGTAGCCCACCGGACTGGCCCGCGAACCCGACACCGCCGACGTTGGCGAACAGGGCGCGATGCGTCGCCGCCACCGCGATGCAAGTGAACATCAGGACGAAAGCGGCCAGGATGATGAAGATCCGGACCCGGGTGTCCTCCTCGGGCCGCTCGTCCGCCTTGGCCCGCTCGAAGGCGTGCTCCACCCACCAGATGGCCGCGCCCAGCCAGCGCAGGCCCGCCGAGCCAACGGCCCGACCAGGCGCCGGACGATAGTCGTCGCGCACACTCATTGCCCGGCCTCCCCGGCCGACGTGGCCGGAGCAACGTCCTCGACCGTATCCTGGACCACGTGCGCGGGCGCGACAGGCTGCAGCGTCGGCAGGGCGTTGGGGGTCGCGCGCCGATGAACGTCGACCGGGGCCAACCCCGCCTGCCGCGACAGGGCTTCGAGTCGGCCCGGTTGCTCCAGTCTCGCGACTTCGGCGCGCAACAGTCGGACGCGACGCTGGTTTTCCTCGATCGACCTTTCGATCTCGGCGATCTTGGCGCCTTCGCGCGCGGCCGCAGTCTTGGCCACATAGACCGACAGGATCATGGCCGCGACCAGGACGAGCCCGATCAGATTGACCCACCGCAGGCCGTGGACCTTCCAGTCGTAGACGCGGCGTACGGGCTCCAGGATCGCGGTCATGCCGCCGCTCTCCATGCAGGCGCGTCGGTGCGCACCGCGGCCCGCAGCTTGGCCGAACGGGCCCGGGGGTTGGCCGCGCGCTCAGACTCGCCCGCCTCACGCGCGCCCTTGAACTGGAGGGTGAAACTGGGCCTGCGCGCGTCCACCGCCATTGGAGCATGACGCGAGCCGCCCGGCGCATTACCGCTGCGTTCGGTCAGGAAGGCTTTCACGATCCGGTCTTCCAGAGAATGGAAAGTCACGACCGCCAGGCGGCCGCCGGGAGCCAGCGTGGCCTCGGCCGCCTCAAGCCCAGCCGTCAGTTCGCCCAACTCGTCGTTCACCGCGATGCGCAGGGCCTGGAATACCCGGGTGGCCGGATGGATCGGCGCGCCGCGCCGGCCGCCCAGGGCCTTCTCCACCACCTCCGCAAGGTCGAGCGTGCGGGTGAAGGGCTGCTCGACGCGTCGACGCAGTATGGCCGTCGCCACCCGCCCCGACTGGCGCTCCTCGCCATACAGTTTGAAGATGTGGGCCAGCGGCCCGTGATCCCAGCCGTTGACGATGTCGGCCGCGCTCTCGCCATCGCCGGACATCCGCATGTCCAGCGGCCCGTCGCGCATGAAGGAAAAGCCGCGCTCGGCCTCGTCCAGCTGCATGGACGACACGCCGATGTCGAACACCGCCCCGTCCAGGCGCGGCTTTCCGCTCTGCTCGAACGCTTCGGCCAGACCGGAGAAGGGCGTCCGCACCAGGGTGAAGCGGCCCGGATGATCGGTTGCGACCGCTTCGGCATGGGCCTGCACCGTCGGGTCCCGATCCAGGGCGATCACGTCAGCCCCCTCGGCCAGAATGGCGCGGGTGTAGCCGCCTGCCCCGAAGGTCGCGTCGATGATCACGTCGCCGGACCTGGGCGACAGGGCCTCGATCACCTCGGCCAGCAGGACGGGAGCATGGGGCGCGCTCATTCGCCGCCCCCCGCCGCACGCCGACCAGCCAGCCGCGCCGCCTCGCCCCGCTCGCGCATCGCCTGACGCGCCAGCTGGCGGCTCTCGACCTTGCGGGCCTGCCACTTGGCGCGATCCCAGATCTGGAAGCGCGGCCCCAGACCCACGATCACCACGTCTTCCGACAGCCCCGCCTCCTGGCACAGACTCTCCGGCAGGGTGATCCGACCGCCGCCGTCGTAGGCGAGCGGCTTCTGGCCGGCGTAGACCGTCTCCTCCAGCGCGGTGCGATGGTCGTCGCCGAACGGCAGATCCTCGATCATCTCGACGTAGTGGGCCATCAGCCGTTCGCCGCCCGCCTCCAGGCAGTCGTCGGTCACCGCCAGAAAGCAGAAGACGCCGCGCTCGGCGCCGTTGTCGGGGGTGCGGAACTCCTGGGGGATCAGGAGGCGGCGCTTGCCGTCCAGCTGCTTCTCGAAGGTCGAGAGAAACACGCCCTGCCCGTCCCTGCCCAGTGAAGCGCCGCTCCAGCAGCGTCGCCAGCCCTCAAATCACATCATTGGGATAGCATGGGATCAGATGGGTCTCAATGGGATTGATAGCCACTTTTTAACCACGATAGCTCAGATCAGCGGCCGCCTGGACTTGCTGGACGCGAACATTTCCAGAACATGGCAAGTATTTAACAGGCTGTGGATCAATCCTGCGCCGCCTTGCGGTCCAACAGGTTAACGGCCGAAGCTTTTGGGGATGGGCTGGAGAAAAGGCGCCAGACGGCCTGTAAGCCGGGTTCTGTCCCGCATCCGAAAACGCGGCGACGGTCATTCCTCTGGACCGGCCATTGCTGACCGGTTCTCGCGACCTACCCGGGCGTCTCGGGCGGTGAACCCTGCGAGGCGAACCTCGCGCGACGCCCCTATTCGGTCTTGCTCCAGGCGGGGCTTGCCATGCCGTCCGCATTGCTGAAGACGCGGTGGGCTCTTACCCCACCCTTTCACCCTTCCCGGCCGCGAACGGCCGGAGGTTTGCTTTCTGTGGCGCTATCCCTCGGGTCGCCCCGGGCGGAAGTTATCCGCCGCCTTTTCACCGTGGAGCCCGGACTTTCCTCGACGGACGTGAAGCCCGCCGCGACCGCCCGGCCGTCTGGCGGGCGGACAGTTGGCGGTTCCCGCCCTTCGGGTCAAGCGCTCGCCATCAGAGCCCGTCAGTGGCGACCTCACACAATCTGCGTGAGGATCAGGGCATGCTGTGCCTGACCGCGCTCCTTTTCGTCACGACATTGGCCGCCCAGGACCCGGACGTCGCGCCGCCTGAGGATCCTGAGGTCGCCGCCCTCGCGCGCCTGCGCCAGAGCAGCCGCGAGCGCTGCGAGGACAGCCCTCGGCCTGGTTCGGAGACGCTGGAGGCCTGCGTCGACAGGCGGACCAACGCCATGCTCGCCACCTACGGTTCGGCGATCCGAGCGCCAGCGCCCCTGCGCGCCGACCCGCCGCTGACGATCGGCGTCGGTCTGGATACCGCCTTCGAACAGGCCCTGGCCGCTTCCTACGAGACCGACGCGCCCCGTGAGGCGCGCGCGACTGTCGAACCGCGCCAGCGATGCGAACGGCAGTCGTCGGAGTACCGGGACGACTACGAGAGTTCGAGGAGCTTCTCGATCACCTGCACCTCAGGCGATGACGCCAACGGCAACGCCGCCCGGGACCTGCTCGACAGCCTGATGGACCGTCGGGATCGGACCTCGCCCTACTGAGCGACCGGACATGACCTTGCGTCTCGCTTTCATGCTCCTGGGCCTGACCGGCGCCATTTCGGCTAGCATCGCGCAAGCTCAGAGCCCCACGCGCCGGCCACAACCGGGCTGGGCGCCGACCAGCGAGCCCTGCTTGACCCAGCCGCCCCTGTTCCAGCTGGAGCCTCCGCCGGCCTCCGCGGCGCCGCGCGACTGGCGCGACTGCACGGCTGAGGACATCGAGGCCGCCATCCGGCGCCAGTGCGACCTCGACGAAGAGCCGGGCATGATCGCTCACGGAATATGCCTTGAGCGTCGCCGGGAAAACATCGCGCGAGCCCTTGAGCGCTCGACCGGCGGCGCGCCGTCTCACTCGACGACGATCGAGGAGGGCGTCGCCGATGATCGTCGCGAAACGACGGACGCCCCGGTTCAAGACCGCGACGTGTGCCGCCGCGAGCGCTACAGTCGTCACGACGAGACCGGCGCCTCGGCCGGCGTGCGCGTCGTCTGCAACCGCGGAGACCGCGCATCGGAGCGGGCCCGTGAACTGCTGGACGCCCTGACCCGTCCGGACTGACCCGCGTCAGTCCAGCACCCCGGTCGCACTCTCCACCTGCGCCAGCTGCAGCACGCCCATCAGGGTCGCGCGGGTCTCTCCATCGGCGACTCCGTCCACCCGGTTCTGTCGCCAGTGTCGCTGGAAGGCGCGGACCGTGGTTTCGGTCTCGGCGTCGTACGCGTCTCCCGGTGTGAGCCCATAGCCCAGCCGGTGCAGCCCGGAGCGCAGCACCACCACGCCCAGACCGCCGTCGCCGGGCCCCAAGGGCTGACCGAGGGCCGCAACCCGCTCCGCCGCCGGCTCGAACCACAGGCCATGCCCTTCGACCGCCAGGCGCTTCCATGGAAACAATTCGCCCGGATCCTCCTTGCGGTCCGGCGCCAGGTCGGAGTGGCCGATGATGCGCGCGTCGGGGATGGTCCATCGTTCGCGGATGTCGGCGACAAGGGCGACCACCGCCTCCACCTGGGCGTCGGGAAAAGACCGGTAGCCGAACTCGTGGCCCGGGTTCACGATCTCGATGCCGATGGAGGCGGCGTTGCAGTCCGTCTCGCCCTGCCAGACGCCTCGGCCGGCGTGCCAGGCCCGGCGCTCTTCCGGCACCAGCCGCAGGATCGAGCCGTCCGCGTCGACCACATAGTGGGCGGAGACCCTGGCGGCCGGATCGCGCAGGCGCGCCACCGCTTCCTCCGCCGTGCGCATGCCGGTGTAGTGCAGAACCAGCATGTCGGGCGGACCGCGTCGCTGGTCGAAGTTTGGAGAAGGCGCCTCGCTGACGGCGAGCTTGAGCACGGCCGGTCTAGCGGCCGCTCGACGAGCCCTGGCGTTCCCAGCCGTAGGTGATCCAGGTGTCGCCCACCTTGCGCGCCTCGATCACGTCGTCGCCGCGCCGGGCCCGCACGGTCGTGGTCCGTCGCGCCCTCAGGGCCAGGCCGGCGAAGAAGACGAGCACGCTGGCCGCCAGGGCGATCACCGCCACGGCCGCGGCCGTGAAGATCGCCAGCACCGCGCCGACGGCGAGCGCCGCGCCCGCCGCCACCAGCCCGCCGAGCCACATCAGCGACGCCACGAAACCATGCGGACGACGGCGGCCAGCGATGCCGATCTGGGCGAAGCGATTCAGGGTCATGGACGCATTAACCTCTTGGACGCTCTCGGAACGCCTGACCCGCAATGTCGGTCCATCGGCCTGTCGCGTCAATGCGACCGACCTTCACAGGCGAGTGTCCGCCGAAGCGGGTCAGTGCAGCGGCTGGTCGGCCAGCACGGTCGCACCGGACGACCGCATCCGGTCAGCCTCGATCCTGCGCATCACCACCTCGGCGCGCGGATCGGCCATGACGCCGCCCAGGGCCACCAGGGCTTGCGCCGCCTCCGACTGCACCCCGAACGCTTCTGACAGGGCCTCCCAGGGCGACATCGGCGTCGGGAAGCGTTTGAACCGCACGGACTCGTCCTCCGGAATGCGCGCGAGCTGGCGGGCCTTTGCGATCGCCTCGGTCAGGCCGCCGATCTGGTCGACCAGGCCCAGGGACTTGGCCTGGGCGCCGGTCCAGACCCGGCCGCGCGCGATTTCGCGCACCCGCGCCTCGGGCAGGCGACGGCCGCGTGCGACGCGCTCGACGAACTCCTCGTAGGTCCGGTCCATCTGGGCCGAGAAGGCCGCGCGCTGGGCGGGGGTGAAACTCTGGGCCGGAGAGAAGGCGTCGGCGTATTCCCCGCCGATCGACAGCCCGCGCAGGTTGACGCCGAAGCGGCCCAGCAGGTCCGCGACCACGAACTTGCCGCCGAAGACGCCGATCGAGCCCGTCAGGGTAGAGGGCTGCGCCACGATCCAGTCGGCCTCGGAGCTGATCCAGTAGCCGCCGGACGCCGCATAGTCGCCCATGGAGACCACCACCGGCTTGCCGGCCGCCCTGGCCGCACGCACGGCCGCCAGGATCTGTTCGGAGGCCTCCGGAGAGCCGCCCGGCGAGGAGACCCGGAAGACGATGGCCTTGACCGCCTTGTCGTCGATGGCGTCGTAGATCGCTTCGGCGGTGTCGTCGGAGCGAATGGCCGAAGTGGCGCCGAAGCCGTCGGCCCCGCCACGCCCGGTCATGATCGCCCCCTCCCCGCCGACGATGGCGATGGCGTTTCGGCCCGAGCCGGCGCGCTCGCCCTTGGCGGAGGCGTAGTCGTCGAACTCGACGATCTCCGATCCCCTGCCCGCGCGACGCCTGGCCTCCGCTTCCGCCTCCTCGGCCTGGCCGATCTTGTCGACCAGCTTGAGGCTCAGGGCCTGGGCCGCGGAATAGGGTCCGGCCTCTATAGTGGCGCGCAGCGCGGCGGGCTGCTGGCGACGGTCCTGGGCGACATTGGCCAGGGCGCTCTCGTAGATGGACGACATCCAGGCCGTCATCGCTTCGCGGTGAGGCTCGGTGAAGTCCGACTGGGTGAATTCATTGACGGCGTTCTTGTACTCGTACCGCTGCTCGAATTCCGGCCGAACGCCATACTTCTCGGCCGCTCGACCCAGGAACACCGCATTGGCGGCGAAGCCCGTGACCTGGAAGCTGGCGGTGTTCTGCATCCACAGCTCGGAGGCCGAGGCGCCGAGCATGTAGCTGGAGACCGTCGCGCCCGCCGGCATGAAGCCCTGGCTGTGGGCGATCACCGTCTTGCCGGCCGCGCGGAAGCGGCGAACCGCCTGACGCACCTCGTCCGCGGCCGCAGGGGTCATCCCGCCTTCGGGCAGGCGGATCAGCAGGACCTTCACGCCGCGATCCTTCTCCGCGATGGCCAGGGTGTCGACGATGCCGACAGTCGACAGGCCGGAACCGCCAAAGGCCGCGAACGGATTGGTCGCGGGCTGGTCGCTGACACCTTCGCGCAGATCGAGCTCCAGCACCGCATTGGTGTGGGTCACCGGCTTCGACGCCGACGCCACCGCCAGGGTGACCAGCACCATCGGCACGACGATCACAAACAGGATCAGGCCGGCGAAGACGCCGAGCACCGTCAGGAAGAACTGCTTCATGGAAGGCGGAGGATCCCAGCGGACCGTCGGCGGCCCCTGCGCCCGAGCATAGGGGGGAAGGTCTCAGCGTCAAATGAACCTCCCGTAAGACGGGAAAGGGCGGCCGTCCCAGCGGGCGGCCGCCCTCGAGCTCCTCAGGGGATGAGCTCAGCGCGCCAGGTCATACACGCCCGTGATATCGATCCGCACCGTCAACTCGCCGGCCGCGACCGGGCTGGCGACGCTCTGCACCATGACCGAGTCACGCGCCATGTACATCGGCATCGGCGGCGGCGGGGCGTAGCCGCCCCCCTCGCTCAGCGAGCGAACGCCGCCCAGCTCCACCCCCAGGGCCTGGGCGTACAGCGCGGCCTTCCTTTGAAGCGCCTGCACCGCTAGCTGGCGCGCCCGATCCTCGGCGGCGGACGGGTCGCTGAGGCCGAAGCCGATGCCGTCGATCTGGTTCACCCCGGCCGCGACCACCGCGTCGGCCGTCGAGCCGACCTTGCCCAGGTCGCGCACGATCACCGTCACGCGGTTGTTCGCCTGATAGCCGCGCAGCCGGGGCGGATTGTTCTCCACGTAGTCGTACTGGGCCGACAGGTTCAGACCCGAGGTCTGGACGTCGCGCTCGGCCACGCCCGCGCGCCGCAGGGCCGCCATGACCTGGGTCATGCGGGCGGCGTTGTCGGCCATCGCTGCCTGGGCCGTCGGCGCCTCGGTCACAACGCCGAAGGTGATGGTCGCCATGTCCGGCGCCGCCTTCACCTCGCCATAGGCCGACAGGTTCAGAGCGGGCTGGCTAGCCATTGCATGCACCACCATGGGCGCTCCGCCGTCTGGCTGAGACTGGGCGAGGGCGGCCGGGGCGGTGGCGATCATCAGGGAGGCTGCGGCGGCTGCGGGCAGGAGGCGGATCATGGGCGAGGGTCTCCGTCGAAAAGCTCGGCCGCGAAAGTGCGCGCCGCTCATGGCCGAACCTTGGCCTTGAACGTCTGAACGCTTGGGCCGGTCATTGGTGCAGCCGCCGTTCATCTTGGTCGTCGCCACGCTCTGGCGGCGCCTCGTCACCCCTGCTATCGCCACCCCTCGGCGAGGGCCCGTAGCTCAATGGTTAGAGCCGACCGCTCATAACGGTCTGGTTGGGGGTTCGAGTCCCTCCGGGCCTACCGCCGTCCCCACCGCGAGCGCTCGCGCCAGCGGTCGTCGCCACGATAACGGTCGTCCTCGATGTAGCGGCCCTGGCTGTCGTACCAGCCAGTCCCCTGCTGGAACCGGTTGTAGCCGTCGAGCACATAGGCGTCGTTGACGTAGTCGGCGCCCAGGCCGCCCTCCTCCTGATCCCACCAGTCGCGGGGATACGGAGAGTATTCGCAGCTGTAGTAGCTGTTTGGGCGGGGGCCCCAGCTGGGGGCGTAGCGGTCCTGGTAGCGCGGCTGGAACTGCGGCCTGCACACGTCGTAGCGCGACCAGACGCGGTTGCCGCCGGCGTTCACCACGGCCCGATCTTCGGAATAGATCACCTCGCGCACCCCGGCAAAGACGTTGTTCCTGACGGTCGCCCGGCCCGAGGCGGCGGCCACGCCAACCGTGCGGGCCCGGATGCGACTGTCGGTGATCGATAGCTCCCCATTATAAAGAACGGCCCCCTTGTCGGCCCGGCAGATGCGGCTGTCGCGGACCACCACCGACGCGCCTTCCACCGCGATACCTTCGACATAGCCGCAGATCTTGGTGTTCACGACCTCGACCCGGCCATAGTCGCGCTGGGCCCGGACGACCAGGCCGATGGCGCGCGGACCGAAGTTGTTCTGGCTCTCCGGCCCGATCAGGGTCGTAGCGTGGATCGTCGATGGCGCGCCGGCGCCCGGGATCAGCTCGATCCCCGACTGCGCCCCCGTGACCGTCAGCTCATAGGCGGTCAGCGACGCGCCATCGGCCACGATGGCCGGTGCGATCGTGCGGGCGTCGATCACGACGTTGCGCAGGTCGACCAGGCCGCCGTCAGCCAGGATCGCCGGCTCGTCGCCCGCGTGGCGCAGGCCGACCCGGTTCATGACCACCTCGCCGCCGTAGCTGAGCACGCAAGCCGCATCGCCGGCGCGCGGAGACGCGAAGACCACGTCCCGGACCTGGACCCGGACCCCAGGCGCCACCGTCATGCAGGGCAGGCCGTCCGGCGCCTGGAGGGTGATCGGCGGGTTGCTGGTCCAGTCGCGCGGATCGAAGCCGCCCTCCCCGATCACGGTCATGGGCTTATCGATGTTCAGCCAGCCGACGCAGGCTCCGCCGCCCCGCGCGCGGATGATCAGGGTGCCGCCGGGTCGCACACGCTGCACCGCCGCCTCGACCGCGCCGGACCCTGGGTTCCCTCCGCAGTCGACCAGAACGACCTCATCGCCCCGCATCGGCGGCGGGCCGGGACGCCAGTCCGGGCGGTGCCGGCCATAGTCCCAGCGCCGGTGCCCGCGATAGCGCGCGCCCGAGCTGCGCGTCGGCGGATCCAGCAGCAGGCCGAAGTTCGGCCGGGTCTGGCTCTCCACCTTGGCGGCGACCTGGGCCCCGGCGTCGGATGGCCCGACCAGGTTCAGGCCCAGGGCGAAGGCGGCGACCGCGCCGGCGGCTCCGGCGAAGGACAGTGCGGATGTCGGAAGCTTCATCGACACGCCCTCCTAACGGCGCTGCGAGCTGGAGACCTGGGCCAGGACGGCGCGCAGGCGGGCGCTGGACGGACGGAAGCCCGACAGCGCGGATTCGATGCGGTAGACGACGGCTTCGGCCTTGTCCTGATCGGCCACCCCGGCGGTTCCCAGGGCGAAGAAGGTCGAGATCGCGAACTTGGCCTCGGGACTGCCCTGGCGGGCGGCCTCCTCGTACCAGTGGAAGGCCCGGGCGTAGTCGGTGGGCACCCCGATGCCCTCCGAATACATGACCGCCAGCGCCAGCTGCGCCTCGGACGATCCGTTGACGGCCGCGAGCTGGATCGCGCGCACCCGCTCCAGGTACGACAGCCGCGCCTCCATCGGATGACCGAGCATGGCCTCCAGCGTCTCGACCTGGCGCTTGCTCAGCGCCTCGGGCGTCGGCGCGACCTCATCGGTGATCCCGAGATAGCGCAGCGCCCGGCCCACGTGCACGAACGGCAGTTCGGCGATGCGCGACAGGGCGTACTCATAGGCGTCGCCGCGCGGCCGGCTCTCGTCGGAGAAGGGCAGGCCCGAAGCCGGCGCCTCGTTCGGATAGAACTCGAACGGCGGGGTCCACTGCCGCGCCTTGGCCTCCACGAAGGCGCCGTAGCGGGACCGGCCCGGCGACGATCGCTCGAAGTCCTTCAGCAGCACATAGGCGCCCACGTCGCCGGTCTGCACCGCCAGATAGTTGTAGAGATAGGCGTCGACGTCGTTCCGCTGGAACAGGTTGATCGCGTGGTACCGCCCCCCACGCCCGCCGGTCGGCGCGACCCCGGCCTTGCGCCCCCAGGCCTCGCGGGCCTCCGGATTGTCCTCCGGCTCGCCGAAGGGGCCGTAGAGCCCGTCGTGCAGGCGAGCCAGCGTGCGGAAACCCGCCGCGTCCTGGGTCGACAGGATGTAGATCACCCGATCTCGGACCGCCTCCTGCTCGGTGCGGGACATGCGCGACAACTGGGTGTCCAGCCGCTTGTAGGCCTCATGCCGCTCCCAGGCCCTGCAGTCGTCATACCGCGACAGACGCTTCAGCCCGCCCCAGCCGCTGCGCTCCACGCGGTTGATCGGCGCATAGCCCTGGTCGTTCGCCAGAGCCATGGCGTACCAGACCGAGCTCTCGATCGGATCCTCGATGTTCTTGTCGGTCGCCTTCAGCGCCGCGTAGCGATTGCCGAGCTCGATCTGGGCGAAGACATCGCCGCGGAAAGCGGCTCGGCGCAGCGCCCTCAGGCCGCTTTCCTGGGCGTTGAACTCCGGATCGGTCCAGGCCGCCGGGCGAGGGCAGGCGTTGGTCGTTTCCCGCCGCCAGAAGGCCGGTGAACCGTTGCTGCAGCTGGCGACCGCCAGCGCCGAGGCCAGGACGAGCGCGACGACCGTCGCGACGACCGGCACTGCGCGGGAGCCCCCGCCGCGCGAGCGTCGTTCATCCCTGGCGTCGCCCTCAGCCATGACCCCTCCCGCCTCTCGCCCCTTGACGCGTTAACCATTCCCCAAACTTGGCCGTGGGTCCAGTGAACTCGCCGATAGAGTTAACACCGGTTTGCGACAAAGCGTTGCCGTAGTGCGGCCAGAATGTGGAGAAGCGTCGCCGTTGGGGTTTTTCCGGGCCGCGCCTATATGCGCGCCATGTCCTATGTCGCCCGCTCCGACCGACCCGAGAACAAGGCCGACCGCTATGCGGAGGTGGAACAGGAAATCCTCGCGGTGCTGGACGGAGAGCCCGACCGGATCGCCCGGATGGCCACTGTCGCCTCCATGCTCGCCGACGCCTTCGCGCCCCGCTTCTTCTGGACGGGCTTCTATGTCGTGGACCCCATGAAGGACGCTGAACTGGTCGTCGGTCCCTACCAGGGCACCCTGGGCTGCCTGCGCATTCCGTTCAGCCGAGGGGTGTGCGGGGCGGCCGCGCGTCACCGTCAGACCCAGCTGGTGGACGACGTCGACGCCTTCCCCGGACACATCGCCTGCGACAGCCGATCCCGGAGCGAGGTGGTCGTTCCGGTGCTCGACCCGGCCGGCGATCTGATCGCCGTGCTGGACGTCGATTCGACCGAGCCCGCGGCCTTCGACGCGGAAGACGCGCGGGCTCTGGAGTCCCTGATGAAGAAGGTGTTCGCCCAATGAGCAGGCGCGTCATCGCCGTGACGGGCGGCCACGGGGCACTCGGGTCGGCCGTCGTCCGGGCCGCCCTGGCGCGCGGTCTGGACGTCGCCTTGATCGATCACGCGCGGGGAGCGGCGGCGCCCGAGGGCGCGCTGGAGATTTCCGGCGTCGATCTGACTGACGCTGCGGAGGCTGCCTCCGCAGTCGCTCGGGTGATCGAGCGGTTTGGCCAGCTGGACGCCCTGTTGAATATCGCGGGCGGGTTCATCTGGCAGACGGTCGACGACGCGGTTCCGGCCTGGGACCGGATGTTCGCCCTGAACCTGACCACGGCCCTGAACGCCAGCCGGGCCGCCTTGCCGCACCTTAAGGCCTCGCCCGAGGGTCGCATCGTCAATGTGGGGGCCAATGGCGCGATAAAGGCCGCCGCCGGCATGGGCGCCTACGCCGCCTCCAAGGCGGCTGTTCACCGGCTGACCGAAGCCCTGGCCGGGGAGCTGAAGCCCTCGTCGGTCACCGTCAACGCCGTCCTGCCTTCCATCCTCGACACGCCTCAGAACCGCGCCGACATGCCGGACGCCGATCCGGCCCAATGGGTTGCCCCCGCCGATCTGGCCGAAGTCGTCCTGTTCCTGGCCTCGCCCGAGGCCAGGGCGATCACCGGCGCCCTCATCCCCGTCACCGGCCGCGTCTGAGCATGCGCTCCGTCCTCTTCCTGCCGGCCTCGAACCCCCGGGCGGTGGAGAAGGCGCGCGGACTGGACTGCGACCTCGCCGTCTTGGACCTGGAGGACGCGGTCGCCCCGGACGACAAGCCCGGCGCGCGCCGGGCCGCCGCCGAGGCGGTCGGCGCCGGCGGGTTCGCGCCGGCCCTGGGCGTCCGCATCAACGGTCTGGACACGCCATGGGGACAGGCCGACCTCGCGGTCCTCCACGACCTGCCCCTCGCCTGGGTGGTCGCGCCCAAGGT
The DNA here is from genome assembly GCA_023386645.1 of Pseudomonadota bacterium. Taxonomy (GTDB): domain Bacteria; phylum Pseudomonadota; class Alphaproteobacteria; order Caulobacterales; family Caulobacteraceae; genus Brevundimonas. Next base: position 71,547 of record JAEWJI010000012.1, on the reverse strand, counting down.
CGAGACCCCCGAGACCGTTCGACGCCTGAACGAAGGGCTCCCGGCGGGTGCGCGCCTGCTGGCCATGATCGAGACCCCGCTCGGCCTCATGAACCTGCCGGCCATCGCCTCGGCCGGCGGCAGGCTCGGCGGCCTGATGCTCGGCGTCAACGATCTGGCCCTGGCGCTTCGCACCGGACCCTCGCCGGACCGCGAGCCGCTCAAGCCCTGGCTTGCCGCCCTCGTCGCGGCCGCCCGCGCCCACGGCCTGATCGCCATCGACGGAGTCTTCAACCGCTTTCAGGATCTGGAAGGCTTCGCCGCCGAGGCGGCCCAGGCCCGCCTTTACGGCTTCGACGGCAAGAGCCTGATCCACCCGTCCCAGATCGCGCCCTGCCACGCCGCTTTCGCGCCCACCGAGGCGGAACTGGCCCGGGCCCGCGCCGTCGTGGCCGCCTTCGATGGCCGCTCCGAAGGCGTCGCGCCCCTGGACGGCGAGATGGTCGAACGCCTCCACCTCCACGCGGCGCAGCGCCTTCTCGCGGCCGTTGCGACAAGCTAGACAGGCGAACCCAGGTTCGAGGACGCCGCTTGCCCCCTGCCTTCACTCCCGCATGGGTCTGCGCACCGGGCGTGCTGAAGGTCCCCTTCCTCCGCCAGTTCCTGCCGGAATACGATCTGCGCCCACTGCCCGGTCCGGACATCCGCACCGTCATCGGGTGGGGCTTGAAGCCGACGGCCGCCCATGGCCGCCGCTGGGCGGAGAAGCGCGGCCTGCCCTATGTCGCGCTCGAGGACGGCTTCCTGCGCTCCGTCGGCCTGGGCGAAGCCGGAGCCACGGCGCTCAGCCTCGTGGTCGACGACCAGGGGATCTATTACGACGCCGCCCGCCCGAGCCGGCTCGAGACCCTGATCGCCACCGCCGCCGACTGGTGCGACGCCGCCATGGCGGACCGCGCACAGGCCCTGATCGACCGCATCGTCGCGGCTCGCCTGTCGAAAACCAACATGGGCGGCTCGCTCGACCACGCCCTCCTCCAGCCCGGCCGCCGCGTCCTGGTGGTGGATCAAACCTTCGGCGACGCCGCCATCCGTCACGGCCTGGCCGACGAAGCGCGCTTCACCGACATGCTGGCCGCCGCCCGCGACGCCAACCCCGGCGCCCAGATCATCGTCAAGCGCCATCCCGCCGTGGCCGCCGGCCTGAAGCGCGGCTGCATCCCCGACGCGGCGCTCGCCGGCGTCACCGTGCTCGACCAGGACATCCACCCCGCCGACCTGCTGGACGCCATCGACGAGGTCCATTGCGTCACCTCGGCGCTGGGCTTCGAGGCGCTCCTGCGCGCCAGGCCCGTCCACTGCTGGGGCGTCCCGTTCTATGCGGGCTGGGGCCTGACCCAGGATAACGCTCCCTCCGTCTCGTCGGCTTCGCCGCCGATCCACCTCCCCCAACGCGGGAGGATTGAGACCCACGCCAATCCTCCCCCGTTGGGGGAGGGGGACCACGGAGTGGTGGAGGAGGCCGGCCCGACGCCCGCCGCCCGATGGCAGGAGCGGAGAGGCCAGGCCACCCTCCCCCAGCTCGCCGCCGCCGCCCTGATCGCCTACCCTCGCTACATCGACCCCGTCACCGGGCGCGCCTGTTCCCCCGAACAGGCTGTCGACCGTCTTGTCAGCCTCCGCGCACGCGCCGATCGCCTGGCCGGGTCCTGGTCCGGGGCCGGCTTCGCGCCCGCCAAGCGCCCGGCGGTCCGCCGGCTGCTGACCGGCCCGAAGTCCACCGTCCGCGTTCACTGGTTCGCCCGCAACGCCGCGCGCGAAGCGGAAGCCTCCGGAGGCCGTATGATCTGGTGGGCCGGCAAGGAGACCGACCCGATCCGCGCCGCCGCCGCCGCGACTTGCGCTCCAACGGTTCGGATGGAGGACGGCTTCATCCGTTCGCGTGGACTCGGGTCGGACTTCGTCGGCGCCCTGTCGGTCGCGCTCGACGATCTCGGCGTCTATTATGATCCGTCCCGCCCGAGCCGCCTCGAGGCCCTGATCCAGGCCGGCGCCCCGTCGCCCGAGGCCGCCGCCCGCGCCGCCGCCCTGCGGACCCGCGTGGTCGAGGCGGGCCTGTCGAAATACAACCTCGATCGGCCCGACGCCCGGCCCGACTGGCCCGCCGACCGCCCGATCCTGCTGGTCGTCGGCCAGGTAGAGAACGACAAGTCCATCCTGCTGGGCTGCGAGGACATCCGCACCAACGCCGGCCTGGTCGCCGCCGCCCGCGCCGACCACCCCGACGCCTTCCTGGTCTACCGCAATCACCCCGATGTCCTGGCGGGCAACCGCCCCGGTCTTCTGGACGCCGCGGCGCTGGCCGAAGTGGACGCGGTCGCCGACGAGCTCGACATCATCGACTGCGTGAACGCCTGCGACCGGCTGGCGACCCTCACCTCGCTCTCGGGCTTCGAGGCCCTGCTGCGCGGCAAGACCGTGTCGGTATACGGCCGCCCCTTCTACGCCGGCTGGGGCCTCACGCGGGATCGCCTCGATCTCCCGCGTCGCACTCGTCGGGCCAGTCTCGACGACCTCGTTTACGCCGCACTGATCGCCTATCCGATCTACGTCACCCCTGACGGCTGGCCTTGCGAGGCCGAAGACCTGGTCGAGGCCTTGATCGCCGCTCAAGACGAGCCTCGCCGCTCCGCCCCGCGCGGTCGCCTCCGCCGGTGGTGGACCGGCGTCCAAGCCAGTCTCGACCGTCGCCCCCCGCCCGCCTATTGAGCCTCCCATGACCCGAGCCGTGATCGCCGCAACCGGTCTGTTCACCCCTGAGCAGTCCATCTCCAACGCCGAGCTCGTGGAGGCGTACAACGCCTACGCCGAGCGCTGGAACGCCCGCAACGCCGAGGCCATCGCGGCGGGCGAGCTGGAGCCCAAGACCGGCTCCTCGGTCGAGTTCATCGAGAAGGCGTCGGGCATCAAGTCCCGCTTCGTACTGGACAAGGCCGGCATCCTCGACCCCGACCGCATGCGGCCCAACCTGCCGGGGCGCACGAACGAAGAGCCCTCGATCCTGGCCGAGATGGCCATCAAGGCCGCACGCCAGGCCATCGAGACCTGGGGCAAGCCGATCTCGGAGATCGGAGCCGTCCTCTGCGCTGCGTCCAACATGCAGCGCCCCTACCCCGCCATGGCCATCGAGGTGCAGCAGGCGCTGGGCATCGAGGGCTTCGCCTTCGACATGAACGTGGCCTGTTCGTCGGCCACCTTCGGCATTAAGACCGCCGCCGACTTCATCGCCTCGGGCTCGGTCAAGGCGGTGCTTATGGTCAACCCCGAGATCTGCTCGGCCCACCTCAACTTCATGGACCGCGACAGCCACTTCATCTTCGGCGACGTCGCCACCGCCGTGATCATTGAGGCCGAGGACCAGGCGGGTCCTGGCGGCTGGGACATCCTGGGCACGCGGTTGAAGACGGTCTTCTCCAACAACATCAGAAACAACTTCGGCTTCCTGAACCGGCATGAGCCGGAGCGGGCCGAGCCGGTTGACGACCTTACCGACCGGATGTTCGTCCAGCAGGGCCGCAAGGTCTTCAAGGACGTGGTGCCGATGGTCGCCGAGATGATTGTCGACCACGCCCGCGACCTCGGCCTGGACCCGGCGCGGCTGAAGCGTCTTTGGCTCCACCAGGCCAACATCAACATGAACGAGATGATCGGTCGTAAGGTGCTCGGCCGCGACCCGGCGCCCGGCGAGAACGTCATCATCCTGGACGACTACGCCAATACCTCCTCGGCCGGCTCGATCATCGCCTTCCACCTCCATAACGATGGCTTCGAGCCCGGTGACGCCGGGCTGATCTGCTCCTTCGGGGCGGGTTATTCGGCCGGCACGGTGTTCGTCCGGAAGCGTCGCTGACCAGCGTTCACATATCATCGTCCGTTGACTCCCAACGCCGATAGGCGTCACAGCTTGGCCGTTCACGTCGGGGGGCGAGCCAATGCCGCGGGTGATCGTTCTGCTGGGCCTGCTGCTGGCCCTGACCTGGCCGACCATCGTCAGGGCCCAGTCGTGGTCGACGCCCACCCAGGTGTCCGCGCCCGGCTGGATCGGCTTCGATCCCCAACTCGCGGTCGACGGTGGTGGCGCGGTGACCGCCGTCTGGTCCGCCACGGATTTCGGGTCGCTGGTCGTTCAGGCGTCGCGTTTCTCGTCCGGCGCCTGGAGCCCGCCGCAGACCCTGTCCAGCCCGGCCGTCCTGTCGCAGGGCCCCCATGTCGCGGCCGGCCCCGGCGGGACGGTCATTGCAGTCTGGACCGGAGACGACGGGATCGAGGTGACGGTCCAGGCCTCGGTTTTCAACGGCGTCTCCTGGTCCGTTCCGGTCGTCGTGTCCAATCCCGCCGAAACGGCCGTGACGCCCCGGGTGGTTTTCGAGCCATCGGGCGCCGCCACGGTGGTCTGGCTGGTCGATGACGCCGACGATCTGGTCCAGGCCTCCCGAAACGTGGGGGGGATATGGTCCGCCCCGGTCGCGGTCTCGCCGCCCGGCGGAGATGCGGCCTGGCCCCAACTCGCGGTCGATCCGCTCGGCGTCGTGACGGCGGTCTGGGATTACGATGACGGCGCGAGCCAGACGGTCCAGGCGGCGCGCATGTCTGGCGGCGTCTGGACCGCGCCCGTCACCCTGTCGGGCGCCCTCGGCGGTTCCCGGCCCCAGGTGACCGCCGACAGCGGCGGGATCGCCACGGCGGTATGGGAGGCCAACGACGGCGCGAACCTGATCATCCAGGCGGCCCGCTTCTCGGGCGGGTCCTGGGGACCCGCCGAAACCCTGTCGGCGCCGGGAGCCGACTGCACCGAGCCCAGCGCCGCGGTCGACGGCGGCGGCGCGGCCACGGCCGTTTGGCTCCAGGCCTCCGGCCTCGGCTTCGTTATCCAGGCCGCGCGTTACGCGGGGGGCGGCTGGGCCGCGCCCGAGGACCTCTCGACGCCGTCCACCGACGCCTGCGCCCCGGACGTGGCGGCCGCCGGCGGCGAGACCACGGCGGTCTGGTACCGGAATGACGGGGCCAGCTACCTGATCGAGGCTTCGAGGTTCGTTGGAAGCGCCTGGACCACGCCCGTGGCGATTTCCAACCCGTCCGCCGACGGCAATCGGCCCCAGGTCGTGATCGACGCCAACGGAGTCTCGACCGTGGTCTGGGAAAGTTCGACCGGCGGCCTTCCCGTTATCGGGGCCGCCCGCTTCGATCCGGCCGCCGCGCCGCCGGCCATCCCGCTCATGGACGACCTGATGAAGCTGGCCTTCGCCCTCGTGCTCGCGAGCTCGGCTCTCCTCGTCGCGCGGCGACGGTGGAGATCGATCACGAACTGATGAGACCTGGGATAACGGCAAGGCTTGCGCCTGTCGCTTGAGTCTGGAAGGGTTCGAATACCCCCGCCGAGCGAAACGGAGGCCGCGTATGGATCCTACGCCCGCCAAGCCCAGCCTGCTGGAAGCCCTCGCCCGCGACGTCGCCCATGTCCTCAGGTCGCTGGGCGGCGCCGCGCACCAGAATGTCGTGATCGACTGCGTGGCGGCGCTCAGACGGCAGCGCGGAGAGCCGGTCACCCAGGACCTGCGGCAGGCGGTGGTCGAGGCCTTCGAGCGCTATACCGACTGGTTCACCCGACCGTTCGGGGAAGGCTCCATGCGCTGGGCGCTGCAGCCGGGCGTCGCCTGAAACGAAACAGGCGCGCCCCTTTCGAGGCGCGCCCGGATCGCTTGGTCCGATCGAGTGGGATCAGAACTTGCGGACGTAGCTCAGCGACCAGACGTCGGCCTCGCCGCCGTCCTGGAAGTCGCGACGGGTCCAGTCGCCGCGCACGCCGTTGACGCCGTCGAACAGGTACTGGGCGCCCACGCCGTAGTTGAAGCTCTCGTCGCCGGCGTCGACGGTCACGCCCGCCGCCTCGGCCTTGATCTCGGTGGTGCCGTAGCCGACCCGACCGAACACTTCGAAGTTCGGGCTGACCGGCAGATAGCCGACCGCATAGACGGCGGCGTCATAGTCCAGCTCTAAGGTGCCTGAGCCGCCGGCCGCGATCGGGAATTCCTCGTCGTTGACGCCGATCGAAGCCTCGCCTTCGATGCCGAAGTTCGGGGTGAAGCGGGCGCCGAGGCGGCCCGTGACCGCGCCCAGGTCGCCGTCATCGGCGCTCAGGTTCGAATAGCCGACCGAGCCCGACCAGCGCACGCCGCTATCCTGGGCCATGGCCGGCGCGGCCAGCAGAGCGGCGGCGGCGGTGGTGATGAGAAGAGTACGCATGTTCAAACTCCTAGATGTTGGCGATCGGGGAGGATCGCTCAGCCCCATCCAGCAGCTTCGAAATAGTCCGGCCGCCGCGCCGTTCCAGAGCTTGGCCATTGTTGGCGGACCCTTGTTGTCCATCTGGCACAGACCGGGTTCGGCCAAGCTCGACGGTTTGCCGGCGGCCCTGGGGCGAAACCATGGCGCCCGAACTCCGGACGCGGTAGCGTTCGCTCGCCGTGCTTCTGCGGCGGGGGAATATACCATGAAGTTCAATCACCTGGCGCTCGCCGCCATGGCCCTGACCATCGCCGCCTGCAATCAGGAAGCGGGATCGGCGCCCGACGCCTCGGCTCCGGCTGCGTCCGCCGCCGCGTCCGCCGCCGCGTCCGCCTCGTCCGGCGCCGTCGCGCCCACCGCCGAGGGCCTCAAGGTGGGCGACCAGACGGTCGCGATCGGCTCGCCCAAGGCCCAGGCCCTGCAGATGGTCTCCGGGGCGGCGGGCGCGCCCGTCGAGACCTCGCCCATCGCCGAATGCGGCGGCGGGGCCACCGAACAGGCCCGGTTCTCGAACGGCCTGACGCTGCTGTTCACCGGCCAGGAACTGTCCGGCTGGGACGTTATGGAGGGCTCGCTGGCCACTCCGGAAGGCGTCCGTGTCGGCTCGACCGCCGACCAGGTCCGCGCCGCCTATCCCGGCGGCGAGATGCAGGAGACCACCATCGGCTGGGTCTATCTCCAGGGCGACATGATCATCACCTTGGACCCCGAGGGCCAGCGCGTGGTCCGCGTCGCCATGGGGACCAACTGCGACGCCCACTGATCGTCAGGCCGTCTCTCCTCCCGCTCTGCGGGAGGAAGGGCGCTGCCTACCGATCCTTCTCGCGCTGTTCGCCCGTCCGGGCGGACAGCGCGGCCTGAGCCGCCGCCAGCCGGGCGATCGGAACCCGGTAGGGCGAGCAGCTGACGTAATCCAGGCCCACGGTCTCGCAGAAGGCGATCGATGACGGGTCGCCGCCGTGCTCGCCGCAGATCCCGACCTTGACGTCGCTCCGCACCGCGCGGCCCCGCTCGGCTGCGATGCGGATCAGGTCGCCGACCCCGTCCTGATCCAGGCGCACGAACGGGTCGGTCTCGAAGATGCCCTTGTCCATATAGGCCTGCAGGAACCGTCCTGAGTCATCCCGCGAGATGCCGAAGGTCGTCTGCGTCAGGTCGTTGGTCCCGAAGCTGAAGAACTGGGCATGCTCGGCCAGGTCGCCCGCCCGCAGCGCCGCGCGCGGCAGCTCGATCATGGTGCCGACCAGGTATTCGACCCGGTCGCCGGCCTCGGCGAACACCGCCTCGGCCGTCCGGTCGGTCAGTTCGCGCAGGAACTTCATCTCCAGACCCAGCGCCACCAGCGGGTGCATGATCTCCGGGATCGGCGCGACGCCAGAGGTCCGCTTCACCTCCAGCGCAGCCTCGATCACGGCGCGCACCTGCATCTCGTAGATCTCAGGGTACGCGACCCCCAGCCGGCAGCCGCGATGGCCGAGCATCGGGTTGGTCTCGTGCAGCTCCTTGGCCCGCCGCTTCAGCTTGGCGGCGTCCAGCCCGGAAGCCGCCGCGAGCGCATCCATCTCGGCCTCGGTATGCGGGATGAACTCGTGCAGCGGCGGGTCCAGCAGCCGCACCGTCACTGGCAGGCCGCTCATGATGGTGAACAGCTCGACGAAGTCCGCCTTCTGGAACGGCGCGATCTTGGCGAGCGCCGCGCGCCGGCCGCGCTCGTCGTCGGCCAGGATCATCTCGCGCACGGCGGCGATCCGAGTGTCGTCGAAGAACATGTGCTCGGTCCGACAGAGCCCAATGCCCTCGGCGCCGAAGCCGCGCGCCGTCTTGGCGTCCAGCGGCGTCTCGGCGTTGGCCCGCACCTTCAGGCGGCGCACCTGGTCGGCCCATCCCATCAGGGTCTGGAAGTCGCCGGTCAGCTCCGGCTCGATCATCTTGACCGCACCGTCCAGCACCTCGCCCTTGCCGCCGTCGATGGTGATGACCTCGCCGGCCCGGAAGGTCCGCCCGCGCGCGGTGAAGGTCCCCGCCCGTTCGTCGATGTGGATCTCGCCCGCGCCCGACACGCAGGGCCGGCCCATGCCACGGGCCACCACCGCCGCGTGGCTGGTCATGCCCCCGCGCGCCGTCACGATGCCGCGCGCCGCGTGCATGCCGTGGATGTCCTCAGGCGAGGTCTCCTCGCGCACCAGAATGACTGCGTCGCCCAGCTGGCACAGCCGCTCGGCCTCGTCGGCGTCGAACACGATCTTGCCGGTCGCGGCGCCGGGCGACGCCGGCAGGCCGGCGGCGATCACGGTGCGCTCGGCGTTCGGGTCCAGGGTCGGGTGGAGAAGCTGATCCAGCGCCGCCGGCTCGACCCGCGAGACCGCCTCCTCCTGGGTGATCACCCCCTCGCTGGCCAGGTCGACCGCGACCTTCAGCGCAGACTTGGCCGTACGCTTGCCGTTGCGGGTCTGCAACATCCACAGCCGGCCCTGTTCGACCGTGAACTCGATGTCCTGCATGTCGCGATAGTGGCTCTCCAGCCGCCCGACCACCTCCACGAACTGGGCGAACACCTCCGGCATCGCCTCTTCCATCGAGGGAGCCGTCTCGCCCATCTCCTCACGGCCCGCCTTGGTCAGCGACTGCGGTGTGCGGATGCCGGCGACCACGTCCTCGCCCTGGGCGTTGATCAGGAACTCGCCGTAGAGTTTGGCCTCGCCGGTCGAGGGGTTGCGGGTGAAGGCCACGCCGGTGGCGCTCGTCTCGCCCATGTTGCCGAACACCATCGACTGGACGTTGACCGCCGTGCCCCAGCTCTCGGGGATGTCGTGCATGCGGCGATAGAATTTCGCCCGGTCGTTCATCCAGCTGGCGAACACCGCCCCGACCGCGCCCCATAGCTGGGCCTGCGGGTCCTGCGGGAAGGCCTGGCCCAGCTCGCGCTCGACCAGGGCCTTGTAATCCGCGACCACCCGCTCCCAGTCCCGGGCCGTCAGCTCGGTGTCGACCGGGACGCCCAGCCGGTCCTTGTGGTCGTCCAGAACCTCCTCGAACTGGTCGTGACCCAGTCCCAGCACCACGTTGGAATACATGGTGATGAAGCGGCGATAGCTGTCGAAGGCGAAGCGCCGGTCGCCCGACAGGGCCGCCAGCCCCTCCACCGTCTGGTCGTTGAGGCCCAGGTTCAGGACGGTGTCCATCATCCCCGGCATCGACGCGCGCGCGCCGGAGCGGACCGAGACCAGCAGCGGGTTCTCGGCATCCCCGAACCGCTTGCCGACGATCCCCTCGACCTTGGCCAGGCCCTCGGCCACCTGGGCCTCCAGGTCGGCGGGATAGGTCTGGCCGTTCTCGTAATAGGCGGTGCAGACCTCGGTGGTGATGGTGAAGCCCGGCGGCACCGGCAGGCCCAGCGACGACATCTCCGCCAGGTTGGCGCCCTTGCCGCCCAGCAGGTTCTTCATCGACGCATCGCCGTCGGCGGAGCCCCCGCCGAAGCCGTACACCCACTTGCTCATGATCGCCCCTGAGGTCGGAAACAGCCCGGCTTAAACCGCTGCGCCCACGAAGGCGAGGCCGGGCTGTTACAAACCGTGAAGCTGGCGGGATGTTCCCATGGCGACGCGCGCGCCCTTACCCCGCCACCTGTCCGAAGTCGGCCACCCGGCCCATGACGTCGCGCACCTGGCCGAGCAGCCTTAGCCGGTTCTCGCGTTCGGCGGGGACGTCCGAGTTGACCATCACCTCGGTGAAGAAGGCGTCCACCGGCGCCCGCAGGCGCGCCAGCGCCCCCATGGCGGCGACGAAGTCCTCGCGCTCCAGGGCGTCGTCCACCGCCGTGCGGGCCGCGCCGACGCCGAAGGCCAGCGCGGTCTCCGCCTGCGGCTGGTTCGGCAGGCCGGTCTGGACCATGCCGGTCGGCAGGGGCCCCTTTTTCTCCTCGGCCTTGAGGATGTTCGAAGCCCGCTTGTACCCCGCCAGCAGGTTCGCCCCGTCGTCGGTCGCGAGGAAGGCGTCCAGAGCCTCCACCCGCCGCACGATCCGCACCAGATCGTCGTCGCCGAGCGCGAACACGGCGTCCACGAGGTCGTGGCGCTTACCCTGATCGCGCAGAAGGACCTTCAGGCGGTCGGCGAAGAAGGCGAGGACATCCCACCCAAGCAGCGTCAGCACAGCCTGATAGTCAGACCAACCATGATCCCACTCGACACCGTCCGTGGCCAGTTGGTGGGCCAGCCGGTCGCGGTCGGCCGACTTCTCCGTTCGAAGCAAGATTTCTCGAGCGGTCTCACGCCGAGGATATGCGGGAAGTTTTCGGTCCCGACGCACGCCCGAGAGATATTCGCCCGCTACATACCCCCAGTTCTGAAGCTCAAGGCGGAGGTTGTTGTCGAGGATCAGCCGGATGACCCCCAGCGCCGCCCGCCTCAGCGCGAACGGGTCCTTCGAGCCCGTGGGCTTCTCGTCGATGGCGAAGAAGCCGACCAAGGTATCGAGCTTGTCGGCCAAGGCCACCGCCACCGTCAGCGGCGCGGTCGGGACCGTGTCGGCGGGCCCCTGCGGCTTGTAGTGGTCGCGGATCGCGTCGGCGATGCGGTCCCCGCGCTCGGCGCGGGCGTAATAGCCCCCCATCACGCCCTGCAGTTCCGGGAACTCCCCGACCATGCCCGACGCCAGGTCGGCCTTGGCCAGGCGGGCGGCCAGCGCCGCCTCCTCCGGGTCCGCCCCCACCAGCGGCGCGATCTCGCGGGCCAGGGCCGAAATCCGCTCGACCCGCTCGGCCATGGTGCCCAGCTTGGCGTGGAAGGTGACGCCCTTCAGCTTCTCCAGCCAGGCGTCGAAGCCGACCTTGCGGTCCTCGTTCCAGAAGAAGCGCGCGTCGTTCAACCGGGCCGACAGCACCCGCGCATTGCCCTCCGCCAGCGCCTTGCCGCCATCGGTCGCCTCGACGTTGGCGACCACCACGAAGTGCGGCGCCAGACCCTCTACTTTCGTAGAGGTTTCTCCATGTTCCGACGTAGAGGTTGTCGAGGTTTGGGGCCTCACCGCGAAATACTTCTGGTGCGCCTTCATCGACAGGCGCACCACCTCTGGCGGCAGATCCAGGAACTGCGGGTCCATGTCGCCCAGGATCGGCGTCGGCCATTCCGCCAGGCCCGACACCTCCTCCAGAAGGCCGTCGTCCTCGACCAACTCCAGCCCACGCGCGCGGCAGACGGCGCGGGCGCCGTCCAGGATGCGCAGTTTGCGGTCCGCCTGATCGATCAGGACGTGGTTCGCCTCCAGCTGGCGGCGGTAATCCTCGAACGACCGCACCTTCAACGGCCGGCCCGTGCCCATGAACCGGTGCCCCTCGGTCGCCGCCCCGCTCTCGATCCCCTGAGTGCGGCCTTCGATCTCGCCCGAACCGTCCGCGATGATGAACGGAACCACCTCTCCGTCGAACAGGCACACGATCCGCTTGATCGGCCGCACCCAGCGCAGGCTGGCGTCGGCCCAGCGCATCGACTTCGGCCACGGGAAGGCGCGGATGACCTCATCGACCATGCCGGGGATCAGGTCGGTCGTCGCCCGCCCCTGCTGGCTGATCACGGCGAACAGCACCCCGTCGCGCTCGACCAGCTGGTCCCGCGTCAGGCCGGTCTTCCTCAGGAAGCCCTCCAACGCCTGCTCCGGCGCCGAAGCCTTCGGTCCCTTCAACTCCTCGTTTCGATCCGGCGTCGCCTCGGGCAGCCCATCGACCACCAGCGCCAGCCTGCGCGGCCCCGCATAGGCGTTCAGCGCCTCCCACGTCAGCCCGGCCGCCTTCAGCCGATCGCCAACCATCCGCTCCAGATCGCGCGCCGCCCCGGGCTGCATGCGCGCCGGGATTTCCTCGGAGAAGATTTCAAGAAGAAGCTGGGGCATCAGACGCGCCCCCGCTCTTGCTCGACCCATTCGACGGCGCAGGCCTTACACAGGTCCCGGATGCGCCCGATGTAGCTCTGGCGCTCGGCGACCGCGATGGCCCCGCGCGCGTCCATCAGGTTGAACAGGTGGGACGCCTTCAGCACCTGGTCGTAGGCCGGCAAGACCAGGGCTTGGCCCTGAGGCCCCTTCATGGCCAGCAGGCGCGACACCTCGCCGACCATGTCTTCGAACCGGCGCTTCAGCCCGTCGACGTCATAGCCGTGGAAGTTCGCCTCCGACTGCTGGCGCTCGTTCTCCAGGAAGACCTCGCCATAGGTGACGCCCTCCTTCGTGAACTTCAGATCGTAAACGTTATCAACGCCCTGAACATACATGGCCAAGCGCTCCAGCCCGTAGGTCAGCTCGCCGGAGACCACGTCGACCTCGATCCCGCCCACGCCCTGGAAATAGGTGAACTGCGTCACCTCCATCCCGTCGCACCAGACCTCCCAGCCCAGCCCCCAGGCGCCGACCGTGGGGTTCTCCCAGTCGTCTTCGACGAAGCGGATGTCGTGCAGGCGCGGATCGATGCCGATGGCCTTCAGGCTGTTCAGATATCGCTCCTGAAGGTCATCCGGGTTGGGCTTCAGAATGACCTGGTACTGATAATAGTGCTGTAATCTATTGGGATTTTCGCCATAGCGGCCGTCGCCGGGGCGGCGACTGGGCTGAACATAGGCCGCCTTCCACGGACGGGGGCCCAGCGCGCGCAGCACGGTCGCGGGATGCAGCGTCCCGGCCCCCACCTCGATGTCATAGGGCTGCAGGATCGCGCAGCCCTGGTCGCCCCAGTAACGGTGGAGCGTCAGGATCAGGTCCTGAAACGCGAGCGGTTCTGAAGCTTGGGCCACGGCGGTCCGAAAAGGCGAAAGAAAAGGGCGGCGGACCCTAGGGTCAGCCGCCCTCAAACTCAACCGGGCCCCGGCGTTACTGCGGAGTCGGCGGCGGAGGCGTGGTCGACGGATCGGCGTCCTCGTCGCCCGCTTCCGGCGTGTCGACCGGCGGGGTGGCGTTCTCGCCATCCACCTGACCATCGGTCGGATTGCGCACCGGCGGAGAGGCGGTCGTGGTCACGCTGGTCGCCGGCTGGCCATTCGGCGCCCTGAGCTCGCCGGCTGCAGGGGCGGCGGGCGTCGTGGTCGTCGTCGGCGTGGTGGTCGTGCTGGGCGCAGCCGGCCTCATCGCGTCCGCATCGGCAGCATCGCCGTCGTCCGTCATGGCGTCAGTTTCGTCGGCGGGCGGCGAGGCGTCCGCATCGTCGGTCGCGGCGTCGCCATCGTCATCCTCCGCCGGCGGCGTGGTGGAAGGCTGGGTCTGCTGGACCGGCTCCGCATCGCCCGACGCGACTTGCGACTGAGCGGGATTGAGCACCCGGTCGATGGCGTAGACGGCGCCGTTCGAGGCGTCGATGTCGGCCTGGACCACGGTCGCCTCATCCACCTTGATCGTGTCGCCCGTACCATCGATCTGGACCTCCGTCGTGGCGGCGGTCTGGACGCCGCCCTTGGCGCCCTCGATCTGGCCGGCCTGAACGTCGGCCACGATCACGTGGTAGAGTAGCAGTTGGCGCAGTTCCTGGGTGTTCTCGGGCGCAAGCAGCCGGGTGCGCTCCGCCTCGGGCAGGGCCGCGAAGGCCGCGTCGGTCGGGGCGAAGATGGAGATGCCCTGATGCGTCCGCAGGGTGTCGGTCAGCTGAGCTTTGTCGAGCGCCGACAGAAGGGTGCTGAACTGGCCCTGAGCGCGCAGCACATCGACCACGGTCTGGGCGGCGGCGGGGGTCGCCGCCTGGGCCGTCGTGGCCGACTGGGCGGGCGGAGACGCTGTAGAGCTCTGGCCGGGGTTCGTCTGGCTCGCCGGGTTTCGGGTCATGTCTTCCCGGGTTCCGTCAGACTCCGAGGTCTGAGGCGAGCCGGCGGCGTCGGGGGCGGTCTGGTCCGGCGCGGTCTGGGCCAGGGCGGCCGGGGCCGAGAGCAGGGCGGCGGCGGCGCTGGCCGCGAGCAGTCGGGTGCGAAGCATCAATCAACTCCTTTCATGCGACGGCCCCGGCCGGGACGAACATCGGTCGGGCGCCACTGTCGTGCGAAAGTAATCGCGAGCCGCGTGCGCGGTTCCGCCGGCCATGGAATGGTCACCAAGCCGACGATTCCTCGCCGTCAGGGGGGCGTTCAGCCCGCGAGGGTGCAGGCGGCGATCCACCAGTCGGGCCAGTCGCCGGCCAACCCGTCCGCGACCGCTTCGGCCGTCCCGCGATCCGCGCAAAGGCCGAACACCGTCGAACCGGATCCGGACATGCGCGCCAGCCGAACTCCGGGGGCTTCCCCGACAGCCTTGAGAGCCGCCGAGATCAGGGGCGCTCGATCCAAGGCCGGCCGCTCCAGGTCGTTCCGCTGTCGCGACAGCCACTCGATCACGGACGCGGTGTCCCAGGCAGGGGGCGGCGTAGGGCGGTCGGCCTCGGCGATCGGGCCCTGATCGTAAGCCCGATAGACCTCCCCCGTCGGCGAGCCGACGTTGGGGGTGACCAGCACGGCGGCCAGGGGCGGCAGCCGGGGCTCCGGCGTCAGCCGATCTCCATAACCCTCGGCCCAGGCCGGGGTCGCGGCCAGACACATCGGGCCATCGGCCCCGACGGCCCCTGCCGCGGCCAGGAGGGCGGGTTCGTCAGCGGCCAGTCCGAGCCGGCGCCCCGCCAGCCGCAAGGCCGCGCCGGCGTCCGACGAACCGCCCCCCAGTCCCGCCGCGATCGGCAGTCGCTTGTCCAGCACGACACGAAAGCCCGAATGATCTCCCCTCCTCTCCCCGAGCGCCTTCAGGGCCCGCAGGATCAGGTTGTCCTCGCCGGCCGGCGCCAGGGCGGCGGCGAACGGACCCGTCACCTCCAGCGACGTCGTGTCGGCCGGCTGAAGCGTGACCAGGTCTCCCACGTCGGCGAAGGCAACGAGGCTGGCGAGCGGGTGCATGCCCGCCGCGTCGGGCGGGCCCACATGCAGGAACAGATTGACCTTGGCCGGCGCCAGCGCGGTGCGCATGCTCAGGGCTGAGATCCCGCCGTACCGGCCTCCAGCCCGCGCGCGAGCTTGGCCTCGACCGAGGCGCGACGCTCGGCGTCGGGGTCCAGGGTCAGGACCCGCGTCCACTGGAAGGCCGCCTCGCGCCGCCGGCCCACCTGCCAATAGGCGTCGCCCAGGTGGTCGTTGATCTCGGCGTTGGCCGGCTCCTTAGCGACGGCGGCTTCCAGGGTCTCGACCGCCGTCTCGTATTGGCCCTGGCGGTACTGGGCCCATCCCAGGGAGTCCTGGATGTTGCCGTTCTCGGGCTGGGCGGCGTGGGCGCGGGCGATCATCTCGGCCCCTTCCGCCACCCGCCGTCCCTGGTCGACCCACAGATAACCCAGGTAGTTCAGCGTTGTGGGATCGTCCGGTCGGGCCTGAAGCGCAGCCCAGAGCTCGGCCTCCGCCTCGGGAATTCGCCCCAGAGATTCATAGGCCGCTCCGCGAAGGAAGCGGATGTCCGGCCCCTGATCCTCGACGTTGAGGAGCGGGCCGTTCAGCACCTCCAGCGCCTCTTCGTACCGCTCGAGCGTCATCAGTTGGGATGCGACCAGGCTTGCGGTCCGGGGCTCCAGCGGCGCGGCCTCCGCCGCTTCGCGAAAGGCGGCCAGGGCCGCCTCCTGCTTGCCGTCGCGAGCCAGGCCCAGACCGATCGAGACCCGCGCCTCGGTGTAAAGCCTGGGCTCGTCGCGCCCAACCGCCGCCAACTCAGCCCGCGCCGCGGAGGTCAGCCCCGCCCCATCCAGGGCGCGCGCCAGCAGGTAACGGGTCAAGTCTGTGTCATCCAGCCGCTGCGACAGCCGATAGTAGATGACGGCGTATTCCTGGGCGTTGTCCTGAACCATCGCCAGGGCGGCCGCATCGCCGAGGGCCAGGGCGGCGCCTTCCCGCAGGTTCGGCGCTTTGGTCGGCTTTCCTCCGGCCGCCGCCCTCGCCCGGGCGTCGCGCACCAGGGTCGCGTTGTCCGGATCCGCCGCGATGGCCAGGTCGTACTGGGCGATCGCGTCGGCCCGGCGGCCTCGTCGCTCCAGGAACTCCCCGTACGCCCGGCGGAAGCGTGGCGCGGTGCGGGGCTGGGCGATCAGGCCCTGATAGGTCGCCTCGGCCTCGGCCATGGTTCCACGCGCCTCAAGCAGCAGCGCCCGATGATACTGATCGACCGTCACTGTGGCGGCGTCGACGCCTGGCGGCAACGGCTCCAGCGCTGTGGTCCAATCGCCGGCGGCGGCGGCGACCCAGCTGGTCAGGAACCGCGCCGCACGCAGATGGGGCGCCGCCACAGGGTCGCGGTTGAGGCGGGCCAGAGCGCCCCGTGCGTCGCCGGCGGCAAAGGTCTCCACCACCTGCACAAGCTTGGCGGCGCCGCCCAAGCCAGGGGCCAGATCCTGCGCGGGCGTCCGGGCGGCGGCTGCCAGGTCCCCGGCCAGGAGAGCGGTGATGAACGCCTGTTCCCGCACCGTCGGCTGCTCGGGCGTCAGGCTCTGGACACGCTGCAGATACTCCGCCCCCGCCTCGGGCTGGCCCGAGCGCAGCGCAGCCCGTCCCGCCAGGTACAGGCCGTAGGCGCTGCGCCCCTCGTCCGTTTCTGGAACCGGCGACCATTCCGCGGGAATAGCGGGACGCACCGGAGCGGCCTCCGGCGCCGGCTGCACATCCGATGGCGGAGGCGCTGACTCCTGCGCCAGGGCAGTCAACGGTAGCGCCACGACGGCGGCGGAGATCAGCAGGCTGAGGGCGAACGGACGCATGTGCACGACCCTTCCCGCGAAATCCGCCGGACACAAGGCCCGGCGGCGCCGCGCCTCACATATTCGGATAGTTCGGGCCGCCGCCGCCCTCGGGCGTGGTCCAGACGATGTTCTGCGACGGGTCCTTGATGTCGCAGGTTTTGCAGTGGACGCAGTTTTGGGCGTTGATCACGAACCGAGGGTCCGCCTTGGCCGCCTCGTCGGCGTAGACCACCTCATAGACCCCCGCCGGGCAGTAGAGCCTCGCCGGCTCCCCATATTTCGGCAGGTTCACCCTGATCGGGATCGAGGGATCGACCAGCTTCAGATGCGCCGGCTGCTCCTCCACGTGGTTGGTGTTGGAGATGAAGACGCTCGACAGCTTGTCGAACGAAAGCTTCCCGTCCGGCTTCGGATAAGCGATCGGCTTGTGCTGGGCCGCCGGCTCGGTCGAGGCCGCGTCGGTCTTGCCGTGCTTGATCGTCCCGAACGGCGACCAGCCGCCGAACAGCTGGGTCAGCTGCATGTCGATCCCGCCCAGCAGGGTGCCGAAGGTGTTGCCGAACTTCGAGAGCAAAGGCTTCACATTGCGGACGAGTTTCAGCTCCTTGGCGATGTCCGACGCCTCATAAGCGGCCTGGTACTCGCTCAACACATCCCCGGCCCGATCCTGCCCTAGGGCCGCATAGGCCGCATCGGCGGCCAGCACGCCGGACCGGATCGCATTGTGGCTGCCCTTGATGCGCGGCACGTTCACGAAGCCGGCCGAGTCGCCGAGCAGCACCCCGCCGGGGAAGGCGAGCCTGGGCACCGACTGGTATCCGCCCTCCACGATCGCCCGCGCGCCGTAGGAGATGCGCTCGCCGCCCTCCAGATGCTCGGCGATGGCCGGGTGGTGCTTGAACCGTTGAAACTCATCGAACGGCGACAGGAAGGGGTTCCTGTAGTTCAGGTGAACCACGAACCCGACCGACACATAGTTATCGCCGAAGTGATAGAGCCACGACCCGCCGCCGGTCTTGTCGTCTAGCGGCCATCCCAGGGTGTGCTGCACCAGGCCCGGCCGGTGCTTGTCGGCCGGCACGCGCCACAGCTCCTTCAGCCCGATGCCGAACTTCTGCGGTTCGGCCCCGTCGCAAAGATTGTGGCGGGCCATGATGGTCTTGGCCAGCGAGCCGCGCACCCCCTCGGCGATGAACACGTACTTCCCGTGCAGCTCGATGCCGGGCTGGAAGTCGTCGGTGGGCTGGCCGTCGCGGCCGATGCCGAACACGCCCGCGACCACGCCCTTCACCCGCCCGGTGTCTTCCTCCCAGACCACATGACTGGCGGCCATGCCGGGGTAGACCTCGACCCCCAGCGCCTCCGCCTGCTCGCCCAGCCACCGGCACAGGTTGCCCAGCGAGCCAATGTAGGCCCCGTGGTTCTTCATGTACTTCGGCGTCGGCAGCAGGCTGATGTCGGCCTGGCCGTGCGGCCCCAGGACAAGAAAGCGATCCTCGGTCACCGGCGTCTCAAGCGGCGCGCCGCGTTCCTTCCAGTCCGGGAACAGCTGGCTCAGGCCGCAGACATCGAACACGGCGCCGGACAGGACGTGCCCGCCGACCTCCGCCGACTTCTCCAACACCGCGACCGAGACCTCTCGGCCGCCCTTCTCGGCCAGTTGCTTCAGCCGGATGGCGGCGGCCAGGCCGGCGGGACCGGCGCCGACGATGACCACATCGTATTCCATGACCTCGCGCTCGACGCCTGCCAGGGCCTCCAGCGGGGGCAGCTTGTCGATCACCGCCTCCTGCCAGGCGTTGGCGGCTCCGCCCTCGATCGCTTCCTCGGCCATGCCTTCTCCTCGCGCGTCGTGTGCTTCGCTTATCAGGAGGTGACGCACGGGCGGTCAAGGCTTATCCCGAAGGGGTGACGCCTCAGGCCAGGACCCCCGCCGAGATCGAGAGCCTGCTCGCCTTCTGGCGCGATGCGGGGGTCGACGCCTGTTTCGAAGACATGCCCGTCGATCGGACCCTGGTCGCCCTGCCCCCGGCCCGAACGGCGGTGCTGAAGGCGACCGCTGCCGTGGCGCCGGCGCCCGACGCCCATGCCTGCGCCGAAGAAGCTCACCACGCGGCGGCGGCCGCCACGACGCTGCAAGCGCTGATCGAGGCGGCGACAGCCTTTGATGGTTGCGGGCTGAAGCGTCAGGGCGCCCGGCGCGCGGTCGTGGGCGCCGGGCCGGACGAGGCTGACCTGCTGATCATCGGCGCCGCCCCCGGCCCCGAGGAGGACCAAAGCGGCCAGGTGTTCGATGGCCCGGCCGGAAGGCTGCTCGACACGGCCCTGGCCGCCGCGGGACTGAAGGACCGCGCCTGGCGGATGAACTCGGTGTTCTGGCGCCCGCCTGGTGACAGGCCAGCCGCGCCAGAGGAGCAGGTCGCCTGTCTTCCATACGTGGAGCGCGCTCTGGCTCTGCTTCAGCCCAAGGCCGTGCTCCTGCTGGGCGCGGCGCCCGCCCGCGCCGTGCTGGGCGCGACCGAGCCGCTGGCGGCGCTCAGGGGTCAGTGGCGCGAGTGGCGGCTTTCGGAGGGCGGCGTCTCCGCCCCCGCCCTCGTGACCCTCAACCCCGCATTCCTGCTGCGCCAGCCCCTGGCCAAGCGTCAGGCCTGGGCCGACCTGCTGGCGCTGTCCGCACGGCTCGGCCCTCCCGGTCATTGAAAAGGCGCCTTCATTGAAGATTCAGGGCCC
The DNA here is from genome assembly GCA_023386645.1 of Pseudomonadota bacterium. Classification (GTDB taxonomy): domain Bacteria; phylum Pseudomonadota; class Alphaproteobacteria; order Caulobacterales; family Caulobacteraceae; genus Brevundimonas. The sequence goes on along the minus strand of JAEWJI010000012.1, from coordinate 51,782 downwards.
GTCGGGCATACTTCCCGGCTGACGACCGATCGAAGACCGCGCACCGATCCGAATCGAGACGGCGGATGCGCAGCACGAGGGGGCCGCCGTTGCCAGCTATCCGTCCGGGATCCGCTTCCCGCCTGCGCACCCTGGCGGTGACGCTCGCCGTGCTCGTCGGGGCCTCGAGCATGGCTCACGCCAGCGAGCCTTTCCCGGGTGGCGCCATCGAGACCGACGGCCTGCGCGCCCTGAGCCCGGCCGATCGCCTGAACTACACCACCGCCTTCGACGCCCTGCGGCGCGGCGACCTGGATGCGGCCCGCGCTTCGGCCCGTCAGGCCCAGGACCGGGTCCTGCTGGGCCAGGTCGAGTTCGAACGGCTGTTCCACGCGGACTACACCGCCACCTATGAGGAGCTTGCGGCCTGGTTGGAGGACTATTCCGACCTGCCGTGCGCCCCGCGCGTCTACAACCTCGCACTCCGTCGTCGCCCCGACGGAGCCGCCGAGCCGCGCCGCCCCGCGGGCCTCAGCGGCCGCACATGGTCGCGAGTGGCGGCCGCTGGCGGCGGCGCTGACCCGAACGATCCGTCCAAGACCGCCCGCATCGCCCTGAACAACGACGACCTGGCCGGTGCCTATCAGGCGGGCATCGACATCGGCGACTGGTGGACGGCGGGCCTGGCCGCTTGGCGACTGAACGAATTCTCCGATTCCTTCCGCGCCTTCGAGCGCGTGGCCAACGACCCCACGGAAGACCCCTGGGTCCGCGCCGGGGCCGGCCTGTGGGCCGCCCGGGCCGCCGGCCGCTCCGGTCGCCAGGACCGTATCGTGGAGTTTCTCGAACTCGCCGCCCGTTGGCCCGTCACCTTCTACGGTCAGATCGCCCTGCGTCAGCTGGGCCGCGAACCGGAGATCGTGAACCAGGGCCCCGTCCCTTACGACGCGCGTTTCCAGACCGCTTCCCTGAACGTCGACGAACCCGCGATCGACGCGCGCGAGTTGGAGGCCTTCGTCCGCTCCGACCCCCGCGCCAGGCGCACCCTGGCCTATTATGAGGTCGGACGCCGCACGGAGGCCCGTGACGAATTGGTCGCCGGCGTCCGCACCGCGATGACCGATTCCGCGCGCCGGATGTGGAACGGTCTGGCCCGCGTCATCGGGCCCCGGGTGTTGGGCTCTACGACCGATCTGACGCGTATCGACGCATCGCAGTTTCCTATGCCTGAGATCGCCCCGGACGGCGGCTATACGATCGAGCGGGCCTTGGTCTATGCGATCGCTCGCAAGGAAACAAACTTCAACGCCTCGGCCCGTTCAGCAGTGGGCGCCTATGGCCTGATGCAGGTGATGCCGACCACGGCGGCGGAGCTAAGCGGGGATCGCGGTTTCGTCACCACCCCCGAGCGGCTGCTCCAACCGGCGGTCAACGCGCGGCTTGGCCAGGCCTACGTCAACAAGGTCCTGGCGCTCCCGGCCATCAATGGCGACCTTTTGCGGGCGGCGGCGTCGTACAACGCCGGCCCCGGGCCGATGGTCAACGCCGTGCGCAAGCTCGGCCAGGACGCCGACCCCCTGCTGCTGATCGAGACCATCGACGTGCCTCAGGCCCGTGACTACGTCGAGAAGGTCGTGGCGGCCTACTGGATCTACCAACGCCTGATGGGCGGAGCGCTGCACACCCTGGATGCGGTGGCTTTCGGCGCGACCGCCGTGCCTCTGAGCCTGGACTATCGCCCGCCCGCCCAGCCGGGGCCGGTCGTGATCGCCGAGGTTAGACCCGTCGCGGGCTGAATAGGGCTGCGCGCGGCCGCAGCAATGCTTCGGGCCGGCAGGGCGCCTCGCTGTGCGAGGTTTACAGCAGGCTCATCAGCAGCGACGCCAGCAGGCAGCAGCCGACCACGAGGGCCAGCGTGCCGGTGAGCAACGGCCGGGCCGGCGCCGCCTCTGCAACGCGGGGTTCGACGGGTTGGGACATGCTGACCTCGTTCGCCGCCGTACGCGATCCAGCCAGACTAAGGGCCTCGACTTAAACCGACGTTCTCGCGCGTGCTTAACGAGGGGTCAGGATCGCGACGGTTTCGCCAGCGCCTGCCGGGACCATTCGAGGAAGTCCGGCTGTTGCAGCAGGGCCTCGGCATAGGTTTGGGCCACGCCATCCGCGTCCCCGAACCGCGTCAGATCGACCTGATAGTGCCGGAACCGCGCCGCCACCGGCGTGAAGAACGCGTCTGGAATGGACCACTCGCCGAACAGGTAGGGACCGCCGGCCCCGAACCGCCCGCGCATCTCGCGCCAGATCTCCACGATCCTTTGAATATCGCCCAGGGTCGCCTCGTCCCCGGGCGGCGGGGCCCGGTCCGGCCCGACCATGGTGTGGATCACGCCCTCTGCATCCGGCCCCATGCTGCATTCGGTGCGCAGCCCGATGAAGCCGGAGTGCATCTCACAGGCCACCGACCGCGCCGCCCACCGGGCCTTCTCGTCGGCAGGCCACAGACGCGCCTGCGGGAACCGCTCGGCGCACCACACCGCGATGGCCAGCGAATCCCAGATCGTCTCGCCATCGACCTTCAAGAGCGGAACCTTGCCGGACGGCGACACCTCGGCCAGCCGCTCCTTCCAGTCGCCGCCATAAAGGGCGACCTCGGTCAGGCTGAACTCCGCCCCGCAGCGCTTCAAGACCAGCCACGGCCGGAGCGACCAGGTCGAGAACTCCTGATTGCCGATGATCAGTTCCATGGCCAGCCTCCTGACGTGCGGCCAAGCTGTGCCGGGGGCGACAGCGGCCGTCAATCGCCGCTCGCCTTGACTCGACGGGCGCCTCGCCCGACACGCACCGTCCATGATCAGCCGCTACGCCCGCCCCGAAGCCGTCGCCATCTGGTCGTCGGAAACCAAGTACAGGATCTGGTTTGAGATCGAGGCCCACGCGGCGACCAAGATGGCCGAACTGGGGATCATCCCCCAAGCCGCGGCCGACGCCATCTGGGCCAAGGGCCGCGACGCCGCCTGGGACAGCGACCGCATCGACGAGATCGAACGCACGACCAAGCACGACGTCATCGCCTTCCTGACCCATGTCGCCGAGGTCGTGGGCGAGGAGGCGCGCTTCCTGCACCAGGGCATGACCAGTTCGGACGTCCTCGACACCTGTTTCGCGGTCCAGCTGGCGCGATCAACCGACCTGCTTCTGACTGGCGTCGACCGCGTCCTGACGGCGCTCGAGGCCCGGGCGCGCGAGCACAAGTTCGCGCCCCAGGTCGGCCGCAGCCACGGGATCCACGCCGAGCCCGTGACCTTCGGCCTGAAGCTGGCGGGTTTCCACGCCGAGTTCCAGCGAGCGCGGCGCCGCCTCGTGACCGCTCGAGAGGAAATCGCCACCTGCGCCATCTCCGGCGCCGTCGGCACCTTCGCCAACGTAGACCCGGCGGTGGAGGATTACGTAGCCGAGCAGATGGGGCTTCAGGTCGAGCCGGTTTCGACCCAGGTCATTCCCCGCGACCGCCATGCCGCCTACTTCGCGGCCCTGGGCGTGGTGGCCTCGTCAATCGAGCGGCTGGCCACCGAGATCCGCCACCTGCAGCGCACCGAGGTGCTGGAAGCGGAGGAGTTCTTCGACAAGGGTCAGAAAGGCTCGTCGGCCATGCCGCACAAGCGCAATCCGATCCTGACCGAGAACCTGACCGGCCTCGCCCGCCTCGTCCGCTCCGCGGTCGTTCCCGCCATGGAGAACGTCGCCCTCTGGCACGAGCGGGACATCAGCCATTCCTCGGTGGAGCGAGGAATCGGGCCAGACGCCACCATCCACCTGGACTTCGCCCTGCATCGCCTCGCCGGGGTCATTGAGCGTCTCGTGGTCTATCCCGAGAACATGGCGAAGAATCTGGACCGGCTGGGCGGCCTCGTCCATTCGCAGCGGGTCCTGCTGGCCCTGACCCAGGCTGGCGTCTCGCGCGAGGATTCCTACGCGGCGGTCCAGCGCAACGCGATGAAGGTCTGGCGCGGCGAAGGCGACTTCCTGGCCTTCCTCAAGGCCGACCCCGAGGTCATTGTCCCCGACGCCGATCTCGAGGCCCTTTTCGACACCGGCTATCACACCAAGCACGTGGATACCGTGTTCGCCCGGGTGTTCGGTCCGACCCATGACTGAAATCCGCCTGCGCCACGGCCTCGATCTCCGTCCTTTCGCCGAGGCTTATGCCCGCCACGGCTGGGTTCAGGTGCCGAACGTGCTGGAGCCGGAAGCGGCGCAGGCGCTCGCCCAAGCCCTTCTGAAGGCGACACCCTGGGGCCTGTCGCTGCCCGGCGAGGCGGGCTCCGGCCAGTGGATCGCGCCGGGAGAGATCGAAAAGCTCGGACGCGAGGGCATGACACGGCTCGTCTCCGACGCGCTGACCCGGGCCCGGTCCGGATTTTCCTTCAGCTACCTCGCCTATCCGATCATCGAGGCGCTGCTAGCGGGCCGCGAACCCGACCACCCCACGCACAGGCTGGTCGAGCTGATGAACGGACGGGAATGGCTCGACTTCGCCGAGGCTCTGACCGGCGAAACCCTGACCAAAATCGATGCCCAGGCCACCCTCTATCGCCCTGGCGACTTCCTGACCCTGCATGACGACACAGGCGTCGGCGAACGGCGCGCGGCGTATACGCTCGGGCTCACCAAGGACTGGCGGCCGGACTGGGGTGGGCAGCTGCTGTTCCACGATCCCGAGGGCGAAATCATCCGGGGACTGACGCCCAGGTTCAACATGCTGACCGTCTTCCGCACCCCCCAGTGGCATTCGGTCGCGCCCGTCGCCCCCTACGCCGGGGAGCCACGACTATCGATCACCGGATGGATGCGCGACGACCCCCCCGTCGCATGAAGAGGGCGCCTTTAGCGCACCGCCGCGTTTCGGTTCCATGAACCGGCCTTTCTCCTTCATCGCCGCCGCCTTCATGATCAGCGTCTCCGGTTGCGACCGAGATTCCGACGCGCGGCCGCCCGCTCCGCGAGACGCTCCCAACCAGCCCGCGCCTGGAGCCACACAGGCTGCTCCTGCGCGGACCATGGATGCGATCGCGAGGCGCGCCGAACTCACCACCCTGGTCAGCGCGCTGCAGCAGGCGGGGCTGGATCGCACGTTGATGTCCGACGGGCCCTATACGCTGTTCGCCCCGCAAAACGCCGCGTTCGAGCAGATCCCGGCCTCCACCCGGCAGGAGATGTCCACTCCGGAACGCCGGAACGACCTCATCGCCTGGCTCGGCTACCACATCGTTCCCGGTCGCCTGACCATCGGCGAGCTCGCGACGCGGGCTCAAGCCAATGGCGGTTCGCTGGACCTGCCCACCGTCCAGGGCGGAAAGCTGACGGCGCGGACCAATCTGGATGGCTCGGTCAGCCTGATTGATGAAGGTGGCCAGCAGGCGCGGATCGAGGTGCCCGACGCGCTTTCAGGCAACGGAGTGGTCCACGAAATTAATTTCGTCCTGGCGCCGAACCAAATTCGCGGAGCCGCATTCTGACAGTGCGCACAGACGCAAAACGCTGGACGGCTTCCCCCCGATACGTCCCGCACGAAGGGCCGCACATTCCCCCGGTGCGGCCCTTTTTCGTGGCCGCTTTCCAGGCGCGGATTGCTATTCGCCGGCGCGAATCTGGTCGCGGGCGACGGAGCCCAGTTCGTCCATTTTGGAGCGGATCTCGCCTTCGGACACCGTCAGGCCGGCGCCCTTGAAGTCCTGGTCGATCTTCCGGAAGACGTCTTCCTCGCCCGGCTGTTCGAAGTCGGCGCGCACGACGGCGGCGGCGTATTGATCCGCGCTCTCGGACGACAGGCCCATCTTCTCGGCCGCCCACAGGCCCAGCAGCTTGTTGCGCCGGGCGACCGCCTTGAACTCCTGTTCCTGATCGAGGGCGTATTTGGACTCAAAGCCCTTTTCCCGATCGTCGAAGGTCGTCATAGGCGTCGAAAGCTCCGTAGGCGGGCCAGCAGGACGGCGCCGCGGAGCGTCTATAGACCGCCCTTGGCCGAACGCAACCAGCCTTCGCGCTTGTGTCCACGGTGCGACTGTTTGTGTCGGAGGCCCGCATCGGCTAGGGTGACGCCGCCGATATTCCGACAGCCGTAAGCCGAACTCGCGCCGCCCAGACCGATCTGGCCGCGCGTTTTTTGTTTCCGGCGCCCGCCCCTTCCCGTTCGGGACCCGAGATGAACACCAAGCGCAAGAAGCTCTACGAGGGCAAGGCCAAGATCCTGTACGAAGGACCCGAGCCCGGCACCCTGATCCAGTACTTCAAGGACGACGCCACCGCCTTCAACGCCCAGAAGAAGGCAGTGCTCGAGGGCAAAGGCGTCATTAACAACCGCATCTCCGAGTTCGTCATGTCGCGCCTGAACGGCATCGGCGTGACAAACCACTTCATCAAGCGGCTGAACCTGCGCGAGCAGCTGATCCGGGAAGTCGAGATCATCCCGATCGAGGTGGTTTGCCGCAACATCGTCGCCGGCTCGTTGAGCCAGCGCCTGGGCATCGAGGAAGGGACCGCCCTGCCTCGCTCTATCATCGAATTCTATTACAAGAAGGACGAGCTCAACGATCCGATGGTGACCGAAGAGCACATCACCGCCTTCAACTGGGCCTCGACCCAGGAGATCGACGACATCCTGGCCATGACCGTGCGGGTGAACGACTACCTTTCGGGGATGTTCGGGGCGGTCGGCATCACGCTCGTCGATTTCAAGATCGAGTTCGGCCGGGTGTGGGAGAACGATTTCGCCCGGGTCATCCTGGCCGACGAGATCAGTCCGGACAGCTGCCGCCTGTGGGACGCCAACACCGGCGAGAAGCTGGACAAGGACCGCTTCCGCCGCGATCTGGGCGCCGTGATCGAGAGCTACACCGAGGTGGCGCGACGCCTCGGAATCATGAAGGACATGCCGACCGTGATCCAGGGCGGGCTGCACTGATGTCGAAGGTGAGTGTTCATGTGTTCCTGAAGCCGGGTGTGCTCGACGTTCAGGGCAAGGCGGTCGAGGGCGCACTTCAGGGCCTCGGCTGGACCGGCATCGCCAACGCGCGAGTCGGCAAGCTGATCGAGTTCGACTGGTCCGGCGAAGGCGATGTCCAGGCCGAGGTCAAACGCATGTGCGAGACCCTGCTCGCCAACACGGTGATCGAAAGCTATCGCATCGAGGTTCAGTGAACCGGATCGGCAAGCTGCTGGTCGCCCTGTTCGTACTGGTCAGCTGCCTGGTCTTCGCCGGCGCCCTGGCCGGCGGGCTGATGGACGACAGCGCCTTCACCCAGGCGGCCAAGGACGCGGCCCATTAGACCGGTGACGACCTGCGCCGTCGCGCGTAAGGCTGGCTCGACCGACAGCGGGAGCCGCCGATGACCTTCACCCTCACCTCCAACGACATCACCGATGGCGGCCTCCTGCCGGACGCCCAGGTGCAGGCCAGGGGGAACACCTCGCCGCATCTGAAATGGTCGGGCGCGCCCGAGGGGACGAAGAGCTACGCCATCACCTGCTACGACCCGGATGCGCCGACCGGCTCCGGCTTCTGGCATTGGACGGTCGCCAACATCCCGGCCGACGTCACCGAAATCCCTACAGGCGGACCGATCCCGGCTGGCGCGGTCGAAGGCCGCACCGATTACGGCGAACCCGGCTTCGGCGGCGCCGCCCCGCCTCCGGGCCACGGTCCGCACCGCTACATCTTCACCGTCTTCGCCGTCGACGTGGACAGCCTGCCGGTCACGCCCGAGGATTCCGGCGCCAAGTTCGGCTTCAACCTGCACTTCCACACCCTCGCCAAGGCGCAGATCACCGCGACCTACGAGAACAAGGGCTGAGGTTCAGGCGCCCGCGTCGGTCGAGGCTCGAGCCCGGGCGGTCAGGACCGCCAATTGGTCGAACAGGTCTGGCTCGACCTTCTTGAAGTTGAAGCAGGTCTTGCCTTGGCGGCGCCGCGTCAGCTCCGGCGATATGTCGATCGCCAAATCCGGCTGGACGTACAGCGGCATCAGATGGAAGGCCACATAGCTCTTCTTGATGGTCACGGTCCCGAACCAGCCCGGTTTCTCGCTTCTCCCTGCCTGGTGTGCGGACGACCAAATCTCCCGGTGAATCCCGAGTCACCAACAGCCCCTGAGCCTCCGCAAGCATGATCTCGCGCAGGGCCTGGAACACCCTGTCGAATTCCTCGCTCACGCCCGGGACCTCGCCGGCAAGAAGCGGCTGTTGCGCAGGAGGATGGCGCTGACGATCGAAACCAGCAGACCTACCGGGAAGATCTCGGAAAAAGTCATCGGCAGGCGATACAGCGGGGACTGATAGGTTTCGACCATGGCCCGCATCCGGTCTTCCAGTTGGCGATAGGCCTCGTCCGACAGACCTTCCGCCCGTCGCGCTTCAAGCGTCGCCGCCGTATAGGTTTCGATGAAGGCGTAGTCGGTCGCCGCCAGATAGATTTCCCAGACCAGGACGTAGGCCAAGGAGGCGAACAGGGCGATGCCGAGCCCCACGCCCAGGGCGGGCAGGAATCTGATCACCCCGCCCCGATTCTGGTCCCGGTGTCGCTTCACCCCCATGAAGACTGCCGACATGCCCAGCAGCATGATCAGGTAACCCAGCCAGACGTTGCCATGGGGCTCCCCGCCCGAAGCGGCGACCGTGCCGATCACGCCGGCGATAATTATGAGCCCGGCGACAACGCCGTAGATCAGGATGATGCGAACCATCGCGGCCTCCCTCTGCGAAAGCGATGCGTGAAGCCTGCCCGCTGCGCGCCGCCCTTTCCTATCGCCCGAACGGGTGAATTCGCCGCGATCCTCCAATCAGGGGATAAGGCTTAGCTCCCGCGCCCGCATCACCGCCTCGGTTCGCGTCGACGCGCCCAGCTTGGAGAACAGGTTGACTAGGTGAGTCTTTATGGTGTTGGGCGACAGCCCGAGCGCGCGCGCAATCTCCTTGTTCGCTCGACCCGTGGCCAGTTCACCGAGCACTCGCATCTCTTGGCCGGTCAGCCCCAGAGACGCGACCGCCGCCTGGTTGCGTACGAACTGCGGCCCCTGTCGCCGCGCGGCCAGGCGCCAGCCCAACCATATCCCGCCGCCGGCGAATACGGCGGCGACCAAGGCCACATAGACCTCTGGTGCGATCGCCTGCGTCGCGTGCTGCATCTCCAGCCAGGCCAGCCCGAAGCCGCCCAGGGCAAGCGTCAGACCGGCGGTGACGACGGAGCGGATCATGAGTCGATGATGCTTGAGGGTCGGCGTTCGTCAATCAAGCGATCCTGACACCGTGCTCAATCCTTGCTAAACGCCCGCGCCATGAGCGCCGCCGTTATCGTCTTCCCGGGATCCAACTGCGATCGCGACTGCAAGGTCGCGGTGGAGCGATCGACCGGGGAGCGGGTGGAGATGGTCTGGCATCAGGAGACCGAACTGCCGGATGGCCTGGATCTGATCGTCCTGCCGGGCGGCTTCTCCTACGGCGACTATCTGCGGTGCGGGGCCATGGCGGCCCAGTCGCCGATCATGCAGGCGGTGAGAAAGGCCGCCGACGACGGTGTCGCCGTGCTCGGCATCTGCAACGGCTTCCAGATTTTGTGCGAGGCCGGAATGCTGCCGGGCGCCCTGCTGAGGAACGCCGGGCTCAAATACGTCTGCAAGCCGATCACGCTCGAGATCGCCAACGGCCAGACCCGATTCACCGCCGGCTATCAGGGCCAGCGCGAGGTGGTGATGACCCAGGGCAACGGCGACGGAAACTACTTCGCCGACCCCGAAACCCTCGCGCGCATCGAAGGCGACGGACAGGTCGTGTTCCGGTACGTGGACAACCCCAATGGCTCGGTCGGAGACATCGCCGGCCTTCAGAACGCGCGCGGCAACGTCCTGGGAATGATGCCTCACCCGGACAGGGCCTTTGAAGCCGAGCTCGGCTCCGCCGATGGTGCGGTCCTTTTCCGCAGCATCATGGCCGCTGCCTAAGGCGTCCATGGCCGCTGCCTAAGGCGTCTTAGCGCTCCGACGCGCCCTGAACGGCGGTATCGCGCTCGAAGACCTGGTCGCCATCGACCACGCTGACATCATCCTCATCCGAATCATCGCCGGTGCGGACACCGCCGGGATCGCGCTGGGCGTTCAGTTCGCGCTCGCCGACGCCCAAGCCTTGCTCGCGGGCGCGGCTGGCGCTGACTTCGTCGGTTTCGAAGGTCGGCTTCTCGGTTGGCGCGTCGGCCATGGTCGTCTCCCTGGATGTTGGGAATGGAACCGCGCGGGCCGCGGCCGGTTCCCTAAACCTTCACCATGGAGACCCGCGTCGCATGTCCATCGTTCGTGCATCCCCGGCCGACAGAACCCGCCGCCTGATCGTCCTGGCTTGCGCCATCTTCGCGGTCGTGATCGGCCAGTGGCAAGCCCTGACCGGCTGGGGCCAGACTACCCAGGAGTTCTCGGCCGACAGTGACGCCACTTTACGGGTCGCGGGATGGGCCTTCTCGATCTGGGGCGTGATCTACACCTGGCTGCTGGTCTACGCCGTGCGCCAAGTCCTGCCCCAGACCGGGGAGAGCGAGATGATCCATCGGTTCGGCTGGCCATCGGTGATCGCCCTCCTGTGCATCGGGTGGTGGATCCCGGCCATGGCCTTTGACGTGGAATGGGCCACGATCGTGCTGATCGTCAGCGGTGCGATGGCCCTGATTGCACCACTCCTGGTCCATGCACGGCTGGTCGCGGAGCTCCCATCTCGTGACCGGGACAGGTGGATGACCGCCTGGCCGCTGGGCCTGCTGGCGGGATGGCTGACCATTGCATCGGTGGTGAACATCATCACTGTGGTGACCGGAAACGGACAGCTGCCCGACGCCCTCTCGCCAACCGCCTGGGCGATGCTGGGGGTGGCGTTCGTGACGGCGATGGCCGTCTTCGTGACCTGGCGCACCCGTCTGCTGGCCTATTCGCTTCCGATCGCGTGGGGTCTGACGGGGGTGTTCGGGGCCGAGCAGGAGCGCAACGGCGCCCTGGCGTTCACCGCCCTGGGCGCCGCGGCGCTGATCCTGGTCGTGGGCGTGATCCTGTCCCTGCGGCTCAGCCGCAGGGGAGATGTCACCGCTCGGCCGACGGCGGCGGGGGATCGTCCGTGACGGGTTCGTCCTGAACGTCCCGGGGCATGCCGATCTCGTAGGCTCCGGGGTCGTCGTATTCGACGCTGCCCACGCCCATCGCCGAGCCGGTCAGTCGCTGGCGCGTGCTGCTCATCGCGACCGCCGGTCCGGCGGCGTCCATCGCCGCGGTCTCGGCCGGGTCGTTGGATCGGTCCATCTGCTGGCCGTCGTCCGGCGACGGCATGGTTTCGGCGGGGGTGCGAGCCATCAGACGCCCTCCCCTTCCATGCCGGTCTGGGCCTGATGGTCATCGATCCCGCTCGCGTTGCCTCCCCGCGCAGCGTCGGGACCCGCGTCCTGGGTGCGGTGCGCCCGTTCGGCGATAGCCGACGCGCCGGCGTCGTCCGCCGCGATCTCGGGGGTCGCGTCATCCTCGGGAGTGGCGGCGGGATCGATGGACTGGTCGGTCATGGGCTGTCTCCTGTTGGCCTGAACAGAAAGCGCGTTGGCGGCCTCGGACGTTCCGTCGCTGACAGACGCCGTGCGCGAGGCTAGAAGCCCCGACCATGAGCGCGCCCCAGAAGACCATGGCCGAACTGGCCGCCGAGTACGGCCTGGCCCCGAACGAATACGAGGTTGTCCTCGACCGCCTGGGGCGCGAGCCCAACCAGGTGGAGTTGGGCGTCTTCTCGGTGATGTGGTCGGAGCACTGCTCCTACAAATCGTCCAAGATCCACCTGGGCAAGTTCCCGACCAAGGGCCCGCGCGTGATCTGCGGCCCGGGCGAGAACGCGGGCGTCATCGACATCGACGACGGCGACGCCTGCATCTTCAAGATGGAGAGCCATAACCACCCCAGCTTCATCGAGCCCTATCAGGGCGCGGCGACGGGCGTGGGCGGGATCATGCGCGACGTCTTCACCATGGGCGCCCGACCGGTGGCCCTGCTGAACGCGTTGCGCTTCGGCGACCCGAGCCACGAGAAGACCCGGCGACTGGTGTCGGGCGTCGTGTCCGGCATTGGCGGATACGGCAACTGCGTGGGCGTGCCCACGGTCGGCGGCGAGACCAACTTTCACCGAGGCTACAACGGCAACATCCTGGTCAACGCCATGTGCGTGGGCCTGGCCAAGGCCGACAGCATCTTCTACTCGGCGGCGCCGGGCGCGGGCATGTCGGTGGTCTATTTCGGCTCCAAGACCGGCCGCGACGGCATCCACGGCGCCACCATGTCCTCGACCGAGTTCGACGACGAGTCCGAGGCCAAGCGGCCGACCGTCCAGGTTGGCGACCCCTTCGCCGAGAAGCTGCTCATCGAGGCGACTCTGGAACTAATGGCCTCCGGCGCCGTCGCCGCCATCCAAGACATGGGCGCCGCTGGCCTGACCTCCTCATCCGTCGAGATGGCGGGCAAGGGCGGCGTCGGCGTCGAGCTGAACATGGACGCCGTGCCCCAGCGCGAAGAGGGCATGACCGCCTATGAGATGATGCTGTCGGAAAGCCAGGAGCGGATGCTGGCCGTCCTGAAGCCAGGCCGCGAGGAAGACGGCTACCGCATCTTCCAGAAATGGGGCCTGGACGCCGCCGTCATCGGCCGGACCACCGACACGGGCCGGCTGGTCCTGAAACATCACGGCCAGACCGTCTGCGACGTGCCGCTGGCCCCGCTGTTCGACGATGCTCCCCTGTATGATCGGCCCTGGGTGCAGCCGGAGCTGCAGCCCAGGCTGGCCCACGCCACCATCCCCGCCCCCGAAAGCTGGCCCGACGCGGTGCTGAGCGTCGTCTGCTGCCCGGACATGGCGTCCAAGCGCTGGATTTGGGAGCAGTACGACCGCCACGTGATGGCCGACACCCTGCACGACTCGGCCACCGGCGCGGACGCCGGGGTCATCCGCGTGCACGGCACGGACAAGGGCCTGGCGGTCACCTCTGACGTCACCCCCCGCTACGTTCAGGCCGATCCCTTCGAAGGCGGCAAGCAGGCGGTCGCGGAAGCCTGGCGCAACCTGACGGCCGTCGGCTCTCGCCCGGTCGCCATCACCGACAACCTGAACTTCGGCAACCCGCAACGGCCCGAGATCATGGGCCAGATCGTGCGCGCCATCGACGGCATGGCCGAGGCCTGTCGCGCGCTCGACTTCCCGGTCGTGAGCGGCAACGTCAGCCTCTATAACGAGACCAACGGCGTCGCCATTCCGCCCACTCCGACGGTGGGCGCGGTCGGCCTCCTGCCGAACTACGACGTGGCGGCCGGCTTCGGGGGAATGAGCGAGGGCGACGTCCTGGTCCTGATCGGGGAGACCGTGGGCGAACTCGGGGCCTCACTTTATTTGCGCGAGGTGCTCGGCCGCGAGGACGGCGCTCCGCCTCCGGTGAACCTGGCGCTCGAACGGAAGACGGGCGATTTCGTGCGCGGCCTGATCGAGGCTGGCGATCTGACCTGCGTCCACGACCTGTCCGATGGTGGGCTGATCGGTGCGGCCGCGGACATGGCGCTGGCGTCGGACTGCGGCGTCGAGCTGGACGCCACCAGCCCCACCCATGCGCACATCCTGCTCTTCGGCGAGGATCAGGGCCGCTATCTGGTCGCGGTTCAGGACGCCGCCGAGATCATAGCCAAGGCTCAGGAGGCTGGCCTCCACGCCTCGGTGGTCGGCCGCGCCCGAGGGTTGGACTTCGCGTCTGGCGGCCCCGAGGGCGACCTGTTCCGCATTCCGCTCGCCCACGTGCGCGAGATGCACGAGGCCTGGCTGCCCAACTGGATCGAAGGCCGCGCCAGCGTCTGATCCGAGCCCGGGATACCGGCGATCCGGAACCTTGGCCGTGGATAGGCTTTGCTGTGGGAACACAGGGAGCTTTCTGATGGCCATCACCGACCAAGTCGTCCGAACTTCGCCAGCCCATGACGACGACGGATCCGCCTCGACTCTGGCCGAGGTCCGTCGTCTGCTGGAACCCGCTCAGGGCGTCCGGCGCACCAATGCCGAACTGTTGGACGAAATCCGTCGCCTTGTGGGCGCTGACGATCGCCGGGACGAAATCTACCAGAAGCCCTGGGGTTAAACCGGCGCCGTCAGCACCGCGCCAATGACCGCGATCCGCTCCGCCTCTCGATAGGCGGACTGGCGCAGAGTCGAGCCGAACACGTCGGGGTCGATCTCTTCGTAGGACAGGTCTAGCTTTCGCTCGACCGCGAGCGTCTCCAGAGCCTCGCGCACCCCGTCGCGACCATCGACGATGGCGCTGCCGGTGTAGAGGATCATCCGGCCGCCGGGCGCCAGGCGATCGACGGCGTCGGCGGTCCATTTCAGCGAGAGCTCCGCGCCCAGCGCCCCTCCGCCGTCGCGATAGACCCGCCCGCCGCTGCCGGCGATGTAGGGCGGGTTGGTGACGATCAGGTCGAAAACTCCTGCGACGGGGTCCAGCCCCGCCCCTTCCGCAAGATCCAAGTTCAGGCCCGCATGGGATGCGTTGATAGCGGCGAACCGCAGCGCCTCGGGATTGATGTCCGCCGCGAACACCTCCGCTCCCGGGGCGGCGGCCGCGAGCGCCAGCGCCCCCACGCCAGCGCCTGCGCCGATATCGACCGCCCGACCGAAACGGGCGTCACGACCCAGGACGGACTTCAGCAGGCGCACGAAGCGGTAGCTGTCGGGTCCCAGGAAGACCGCGTGCGGGTCCTCGCCCAACGCGCTGTGGACGTGCAGACGGCCGTCCAGGCTGGCGACCCGGACGCGGCACCGCCACGAACCGTCGGCCTGTCGCTCCACCGCCTCGGCGGCCTGTAGCAGCCGCCCCAGGTCGGCGGGTAGGTCGGCCTCGCGGAACGGCAGGTTCCAGCCCAGGATGTCACGCAGGTCGCCCGGCCGCGCCCGTCCCTTCCGCTCCGAAACCAGCGAGTGGGTCGAGGGCGTGGGCGCGGTGAAGGCGTAATCACGCCGCGCGAGGTGATCCAGCAGATCGACCAGGGCCTGATCCGCTGGAGCAAAGGCGGGCGGAGCCGCCGCGAACGCAGCGGTCAAGCGGACCTCAGCTGCGACCGGGATCCCCAGAGATGCGCGCGATAGGCGTCGTAGCAGGCCGCGCCGGCCATCAGCCGCATAACCGCCCCCTCCGCCAGGCTGCGGATCACGTCCGGGCGGGTCTTGGCCAGGGGCCGTAGCACCTCCTCGTTCCAGGTGCGCGAGTGCTCGACGTCCAGGGTGGCGTGCAGGGCGTAGTACTTCCGCTCGGGCCCGACGCCGAGCCGCTTCAGGCCGCGGGCCACATGATCGGCCCGCCACGGCGCCGTCAGCTCCACCGCGCCCAGGGCGCCCAGGGCGTGGAAGGCGTAACGGCGGGTCGTCGAGAAGGCGACCAGCACATTGCCAAGCGCCAGCGACGGCCAGACGGTCTCCTCGATCGTGGGATGCAGGTCCAGGTGGTCCGCCAGCTTCGCCAGCATGGGTCCGTGCATGCCGCCCGCGTTGCCCCGGCCCATCTCATCCCAATAGTTGCGCGCCAGCTCCAGCTTGGGCCGGTCGGGCATCTTCACCTGGGCCATGGCCACCAGATCCTCGAATCCGGCCTCGCCGGCGACTTCCTGCAGCAGGAACCACCGCATCTGCTCGAAGTCGGCTTCCTCGGCCAGCCACGGGAACAGCGGATCGTTCTCGCCCGGCCCCTTGCCCTGCAGGGCCTCGAACCAGGCGACGAACCCATCCGGATCGGTCGGCAGGTCCTTCAGCCAAGGTTCGGCGTCGGCGCGCATGCGTTCGATGAAGGCCCCCTCCACCAGGATCATCTCCGCATCTTCCTGGGCGTCGGCCGTCCAGTCGGCGTAAGGAGTCGAAGGCTGCAACCGCCGGGCGTTCCAGCGCGTCAACCGTCGATGGAAGTCTCCCGGGTTGGCGAGTTCCGGTCGCAGGGCGGCGAGATTGTCATTGGAAGTCATGAATACGCTCCGGAACTGTCGGGACCGCACTACGCGCAGGGGCGGCCAAGGTTCCCCCGAGGGACCGGAACCGGACTCAGCGACTGTCCGGGGATCGACTTAGGAACTTGCGCCTTTTCAGAATGTTCCATGGGTCAAAGGAGGTCCCATGAAGCAGTCGGGATACGAGTGGACGCTGAAGCAGTCGAGCGACGGATGGCGCTGGGCCGCGATCGGTCGTGACAGCCGCGAGGTGCTGGTTCAGGGCGTTGCCCGGTCCCGCGCCGAGGCCGCCGCCTGCCTGGCGCTGCATATGTCCCTGGGCGTTCTGGGCCAGGACGAGGCGCTGGCGGCATGAGCCTTTCGGGGGGAAATCGGCGCCCGATGCGGGTGCTGGAACGCGCCGTCTATCGGGGACCGCATCTCTACAGCCACCGGCCGATGATCCGGGTCCAACTGGACCTCGGCGCGCTGGAGGATTTTCCCACGAACCGGCTGCCCGGCTTCGCGGAGCGCCTGCTGGAGGCCCTACCTGGCCTGAGCGCACACCACTGCTCGCTAGGTGAGCCCGGAGGCCTGGTGAGCCGACTGGAGGACGGCACCTGGCTCGGCCACGTCATCGAGCACGTGGCGCTCGAGCTCCAGGCCTTGGCGGGGGCGGCGAAATCGCGCGGCAAGACCCGCTCCGTGAAGGGTCGGCCCGGCGTCTACAACGTCATGTACGCCTATCAGGAGGAGGAGGCCGGTCTTCTGGCAGGCCGTCTCGCCATCGAACTCGTAGACTCGCTGCTGCCCGAGGACCTGCGGGGCGCTCAAGGCCTGGACCGGCTGGCGGAAGCCCCGGCCAACTCCCCCGCCGACGTTGCTGGCGCGACCGACCTGATCCGTCAGGCGCTGAAGCGCGCGGCCCTCGGCCCTACTACCCGCGCCCTGGTCGATGCCGCTCGTCGTCGCGGCATTCCGGTTCAGCGGCTGAACGCCCACAGCCTGGTCCAGCTCGGCTGGGGCGCCAACCAACGCCGCATGCGCGCGAGCGTCACGGACCGCACCGGGCTGGTCGCAGCCGAGTCCGCCGGCGACAAGGCCGAGGCCAAGGCTCTGCTGGAGGCCATCGGGGTGCCGGTGGCGCGGGGGGTGGTGGTGCGCAGCGCCGACGAAGCCGTGCGCGAGGCCCGGCGGTTGAAGACGCCCCTGGTGATCAAGCCGCTCGATGGAAATCACGGGCGCGGAGTCACCACCGGCCTGCTGACCGACGACGACCTGCGCGCCGCTTTCGTAGAGGCGGTCAAGCACAGCCGGCGAGTGGTGCTGGAAGAGCAGCTGCCGGGTCGCGATCACCGCATCCTCGTCGTGGACGGCAAGGTGGTCGCGGTGGCCGAGCGGGTGCCCGCCCGGGTCGTCGGCGACGGCCGGCGCACCGTCGCTGAGCTTGTCGCGGAGGTGAACGCCGATCCTCGCCGAGGCCAGGGACACGAGGCGGTCATGACCCGCATCCGGCTGGACGACGCGGCGGCCGCCGACATCCTGGCCCGCCAGGAGCTAACGATCGACAGCGTGCCGGCCAAGGACCGCGAGGTGCTGTTGCGCACCACCGCCAACCTGTCGTCGGGCGGAACAGCGATCGATCGCACCCACGAGATCCACCCCGACAACGCCGCCATCGCGCGGCGGGCGGCCCTCGCCGTGGGCCTGGACGTCGCCGGCATCGACCTGCTGGCCCCCGACATCAGCCGCTCGGTGCGTGAGACGGGAGGGGGCGTGGTCGAGGTCAACGCGGCCCCTGGCCTCCGCATGCACCTGGAGCCATCGGAGGGCGAGCCGCGCGACGTGGCCGAGCCCATCATCGACATGATGTTCCCGCGCGGAAGCCGTGCGCGCATCCCGGTCTTGGCGGTCACCGGCACCAACGGCAAGTCGACCGTGGGCCGCATGCTGGCTCACATCTTCAAGAGCCAGGGCAAGACGGTCGGCCTGACCAACACGTCCGGGGTCTATATCGGCGACGAGCGGGTGCTGGTCGCGGACGCCAGCGGTCCCAAGAGCGCCCGCATGGTTCTGCGCGATCCCACGGTTGAGGTGGCGGTGCTGGAATGCGCGCGCGGCGGCATCCTGCGCGAAGGCCTGGCCTTCGACCGCTGCGACGTAGGTGCGGTGCTGAACGTCGCGCCGGACCACCTGGGTCTGAAGGGGATCAACACCCTGGAGGACCTTGCGGCGGTGAAGTCAGTGGTCGTCGAGAGCGTGTCCCGGCGCGGCGTCAGCGTGCTGAACGCCGACGACCCCCTGACCATCCGGATGGCCCGCCACGCCGGCGGCCGGGTCTGCTGGTTCTCCCTGAGGGGCGGCGCCGACACGCCCGGCTTCGTGCTCAAGCACATCGCCGACGGCGGCATGGCGGTGCTTCACGATCCGGCTACGGACGGGATGGTCCTGCATGACCGAGGCGAGCATTGGACGGTCTGCACAGCGTCGGCCGTGCCCGCGACCCTCGGCGGCCATGCGACCTTCAATGTGCAGAACGCGCTTGCCGCGGCCGCCATGGCTTATGGCGCCGGTGTCCCGCTCGACGCGATCGGGGCGACGCTGTCGAGCTTCCAGTCCAGCTTCGAGCAGAATCCGGGCCGGCTGAACATCCATGACGACCACGGCTTCCGCGTGGTGCTGGACTACGCCCACAACCCCGACGGCCTCCGGGCGCTGGGCCGGATGATTGCCGGCGTCAAGCCAGCCGGTCAGCGCAGCATCGCCATGCTCAGCATCCCTGGAGACCGGCGCGAGGAGGAGATCCGGGCGCTGGGCGAGGTCGGGGCGGAGTTCTTCGATGTCCTGGTGTTCCGCGAAACCCCGGATGGCAGGGGTCGTCCCAGGGGTGAAGTCATGCGTCTGCTCAATGAGGGCGCGCTGAAGGCCGGCTTCGACCCGAGCCGCATCCACTCGGTTTATGAAGAGACAGAGGCGGCCCAGACGGCCCTTGCGCTAGCGGAGCCCGGCGACGTGGTGGTTCTCACCCCGACACGTGTCGAATTGATCTGGGACCTTGTTCGCGCGTTCCAGCCTCGTCCCCGCCCGGCGACCGCCGAGGCGAGCCCCCTCACTGTTCTGGAGCCCCCGCATGGATAATCGCCCCGGTCCCCTGCTCATCATCGGCGGGCACGAGGACAAGGAGGGTGATCGGGAGATCCTGAAGACGCTCGACCGGCTGCTGAACGGCGGCAAGCTGGTGGTCGCCACTGTCGCCTCTCACGAGCCGGAAGGCTACTTCGAATCCTATCGCAAGGCGTTCGAGGACCTGATGCTCGACGACATGGTCGAGCTCTACATCGACGAGCGATCTGAGAGCTGGGACAAGGAGGCGCTGGAGAAGCTGGACGGCGCGGCTGGGGTTTTCTTCTCGGGCGGCGACCAGCTACGGATCACTAGCCAGATCGGCGACACGCCGGTCGAGAAGCGCATTCAGGAAATTCACCGCAACGGCGGCGTCATCGCAGGCACCTCGGCGGGCGCCTCGGTGATGAGCGAGACTATGCTGGTGAAGGGCCCAAGCGCGGAATCCTACCGCATCGGCGAGTTGCACATGGCGCCCGGCCTTGGCCTGATCCGCGACGTGATCATCGACCAGCATTTCGCCGAGCGGGGTCGCTATGGTCGACTGGTCGGGGCGGTCGCCCACAATCCGCGCCTGCTTGGCGTCGGCATCGACGAGAACACCGCCCTGCTGGTCGAGGACGGGATCGCCACGGTGATCGGGTCGGCGGCCGTCTATGTGGTCGATGGCGAGCATGCGACCCATTCCAACATCGCCGAGGCCAAGGCCGACCGGGCCCTGTCGATCTTCAATGTCCGCACCCACGTGCTCGCGGAAGGCGATCGCTTCAATATCGCCGAGCGTGAACCGGCCTGCAGGCCTCGCGAGAAACGCTAGCTAGTAGCGGACCCGCACGTAGCTGCCCGGCGCGGCCTCGCCGGCCGGCAGCTTGCCAGAGCCCACCCCGCGCGCCGGAACCTTCCCGTCCCCGGCGGCAGCGTCCAGCCAACCCTGCCACTCGGGCCACCACGAGCCCGGCTTCTGCTGGGCGCCCTCCAGCCAGGCCTCGGGGTCGGCGGGCGCCGCGTCATTGGTCCAGTAGCCATGCTTGTTGGCGGCTGGGGGGTTGATCATCCCCGCGTTGTGCCCCGAACCCCCCAGGAGAAAGCGGGTCTCGCCACCGAAATGGCGTCGTTGGGCATAGGTCGCCCTCCAGGCCGAGACGTGGTCGTCCTTGAGCGCCACCAGCATGATCGGCGTCTTGATAGCTCCGAGATCCAGCGCCACGTCGTCGATCACAACACCGCCCTTGTCCTTCAGCCGGTTCTGCTGAAGCACCTGGCGGCCGTATTCCTTCAGCGTCCGCGCAGGGATCCGCGCCCCGTCGTCGAACCACCAGAGTAGATCCGACGCCGGGGTCTCGTCACCCAGCAGATAGTGGTTCACCACAGACGACCAGATCAGGTCATTGGCGCGCACCGTCGCAAACAGCTTGGTCAGGTCGTGCGCCTCGACATAGCCGCGCTCGTCCAGATAGCGGTCGAAGGCGGCCAGGTCGTCGTCGCCGATGAACACCGACCACTCGCCCATGTCGCTGAAATCGACCAGGGCCGCGATCAGGGTGGCCGAGGCGACCCGATCTCCCCGCCCCGTCTGCGCCAGAAAGGCCAAGGTCATGGCCGCCAGCGTCCCGCCCAGACAATAGGAGACCAGGTCCACGTCCGGCTCGCCGGTCGCCTGCTCGACCGCATCCATCGCGGCGATGATCCCATCCTTGACGTAGGCCTCCAGCCCCACCTCGGCGTGCCGCTCGTCCGGGTTGGCCCATGAGATGACGAAGACCGTGTGCCCCTGGTCGACCAGCCATTTCAGGTAGCTGGAGCGTGGGGTCAGGTCGAACAGGTAGAACTTATTGACCAGCGGCGGCACGAACAACAGCGGCCTGCGGTACACGGTTTCGGTCGTCGGTGCGTACTGGATCAGCTCCAGCAGCTCGTTCTTGAATACAACGGCCCCCGGGGTGGCGGCGATGTTGCGGCCCAGTTCAAAGTCGTTCGGCGCCCGGCGCGTGATCAGCCCCTCGCCCTTGGCCACGTCTTCCAGCAGATTCGACAGGCCCGTCAGCAGATTCAGCCCCCCGCTCTCGACCGTGCGCCGGGCGACCTGCGGGTTGGTGGGGACGAAGTTCGTGGGCGCGAGCGCGTTGGTCAGCTGGCGGCTGGCGAAATCGACCCGTGCCCGGGTTTCTTCATCCACCGGCGCTTCGGCCACGAATTCGCTCAGCTGACGCGCAGCCAGCAGATAGGCCTGCTTGAGGTAGTCGAAGACCGGCTCTTCGCTCCAGGCGGGGTCGGAGAAGCGGCGGTCGCCGCGCGCGGGCGCCGCTATCGGCTCGGCTTTCTCGCCTGTCCAAATGCGCGCGGCGGCCTGGGTCCAGAGCGTGGTCCACTCCTGGGCGCCGCGCGCCTGGGCTTCCCACAGCGCCATCGGCTGCATGGCGACCGAGGTGTTGAAATCGACCACCGCTCGCGCCAGCGTCGTCGGATCGTACGGCAACGCCTTGACCGCCGTCCCCTGGCCCATCGTCGTCCGCACCGCCTCGGTCGCGTTGATCACCAGGTTGGTCAGCGCCTCGGCGACGACGGTGGGATCCGGCGTCGATGCTCCGATGCTCTTGAACAGATCGGCCGGGTTGGGGCGCGAGGCGGTCATAGGGAGAGGTTCCGCTTACAGCGAGACGATGGCGTCCACGGCCGCGCAGTCGCGCGGCGCCACGAACAGCAACGCGAGCGCCCGGTCCGGGTTCTCCGCCGCCCAGGTGGGGCACGGCGCGGGCATAGCGTCAATCAACTCAGCGGTGCTCGGCTCGGCTTGAGTGGCGGCGGGATAGGTCAGGGCGTCGAAGGCCACGGGCGGCGTCCTTGGTGGAGATGTGTTCGAGGACCGGCGCTATGCCATGGCGTTTCCGCCGATAGAATGCCAAGTATCGCGCAACTGTCGTGCATTTTTGCACAAGGTGCCATGGCCGATTTCGACTGGAACGATCTCCGCGCCTTCCTCGCCGTCGCTCGAACGGGGCGACTGACCGCCGCCGCCGCGCGGCTCGGAGCCGACCACACGACCGTCGGCCGCCGGGTGTCCGCCCTCGAAGCTCGGCTTGGCGCCCGGCTGTTCGACCGCAGCCCACAAGGCTACGCCCTGACCGCCCACGGGGAACGCCTGCTGCCCACCGCTGAGGAGATCGAGAGCCTCACCCTGCGCGCCGCCCATGACCTCGGCGAGGCCGACCAGGCGGTCAGCGGCACGGTCCGCATCGGCGCGCCCGAGGGCTTCGGCAGCTACTTCCTGGCGCCTCTAATGGTGGCGCTCGCGGATCGCCAGCCGAACCTGCAGATTCAGCTCGTCGCCATCCCCGGCGTGCTGAGCCTCTCCAAGCGTGAAGCCGACATCGCGGTGACGCTCAGCGCCCCGCGAGAGGGACGATTGGTGACGCGCAAGCTAACCGACTACGGCCTCAGCCTCTATGCCGCGCCTGCCTACCTCGACGCACGGCCACCGATCCGGACCCGCGCCGACATGGCCGGACACCGGTTCATCGGCTACATCGAGGATCTGCTCTACGCGCCCGAACTCGACTACATGCAGGCGCCGGACGTGGACATTCAGGTCGGTTTGCAGAGCTCCAACCTGATCGCTCAGCTACAGGCCGCCATCGCGGGCGCCGGCTTGTGCGTCCTGCCCGACTTCATCGCCACGGCGGAACCCGGTCTGCGCCGCGTCCTGCCCGACGCCGTTCATCTGGAGCGCAGCCTCTGGCTCGTGACCCATGCGGACCTGAAGTCGCTAGCGCGTATCCGGGCGGTGACGGACACGATTGTGAACGCCGTCAAGAATGAGCGGGCCCGTTTTGTGGGCGGCTGAGGCGATCAGTCCACCGGCGCGTCAATGACCGTCGGCTTATAGTTCTTCTGGCAGCGCTCGCGCAGCGCTGAGGTGACGGACGAACCGTACAGTTGATCGGCGATTCGCTCGAAGCCCTCGGCCGCCAGCCGTTGCCGGACTTCCGAAACCGTTCGGCAATCGCCGCTCTCAGCCAGCTGATACGCGCGTTCTAGCGTGGTCGGTCTGAAGCTCATGCCTGTGAACATAGGCATGAAGCGTCGCCGATGCTCGCCGGGTTCCGCTTTATTTCTTCAGGCCACGGCGGAGGTCGGTACGGCCGGCGCTGTGCGCAGACCGCAACCGCAGGCGTGCTCCGCCAAGGCGGCGTGATCCGCGATCTTCACCCGCCCCCGCGCGAAGCGGATCAAGCCGTCGCGGCGAAGCGCCTGAGCGCTGGCGTTCACGCTGGTGCGCTGGACGCCCATCATCTGCGCGAGGATCGACTGGGTGATGTTCAAACCTTCGCCGCCGCTCATCGGCGCTAGCCGCAGCAGCCAGTTGGCGAGACGTCGCGAGACCGGGTGCCCCACCAGACAGGCCATTTCTTGCTCGACCAGCTTGAGTCGTCCCAGCGCCAGGCGCGCATAAACGTGCTCCATCCAGGGTTCGCCTATGGCCTCGGTCAGCGCGCGCGCCGGCACGGTCACATAGCGGGTGTCCAGGATGGCGGTCACGCTCTGGGGTCCCGAGGCGGGGCTGAAGCCGTGCTCCCAACCCCCGACGCCGCCGGCGCTGGTCAGGCACACGCAGACGGAGCCCGCCGGACTGAGCTGAGCCAGCGCCCCTTCGGCGACCAGCCAGACCTCGCCGGAGACATCGACCTGAGACCCCGCCCGCGCATGACGAACCTCTCCGGTCTCTGAGATCGCCTGCCGCGCACCCGCTGGCAGCAGCTGGAAGAGGGCGTGTCCCGCCAGCATCGGTTGCACCGGCAACTTCTCAAGCGCGCTAATATCCATGCCCCCTTCTGCGCCAGGGACGGCGAACCGACACTCACATGCGTTAATCCGGGTCTGGCTGTACGAGTGGGGGCTCGTCGAAGGTCGAATATGGACTTTGGGGGTCGAGTTGCGGCCGTCAGTTCGCACCGGCGGGCAGGGGGCAAAGGTTGTGTGTCAGGCGGCCCTCAGGGCCTCCAGCAGACGCCGCGTCTCGGCCTCGGACCGAACGGTCGCCTGGCCTCGCCCCCAGATAGGATCAGGCCAGAGCCCGTCGTCGCGCCGGCGTCCGACCACATGGATATGCAACTGGGGGACGACGTTGCCGATGGCCGCGACGTTCAACTTCTCGACGGGCCTGCCGACCATCTCGCCCACTACGCGCACCGCCCTGCCGGCCCGGGCGATCTCCTCCATCAGAACCGCGCGATCATGCTGAGGCACATCCTCCAGCTCGACCGCCCCGCGCACGCGCGGCAGCAGCAACAGCCACGGGAATCGCCCATCCCGATGCAGGCGCACCTCACACAACGCCCAGTCGCAGGCGAAGTCCGAGGCCCCGGCGAGGGCTTCGGAGACCTCGAACCCGCTCACTGGTCCGCGGCGGCCAGGGGCGCGTTCATCATTACAGGGGGGCCGTAGCCCAGCGCCTCCAGCCGCTGTGCCTGGGTCGCAGCGTCGCCCACGACCACGTAGATCATCTCGTCCGGCCGGACATAACGGTCCGCCAGGGCCTTGATCTGATCCACCGTCATCTCGTCGATGATCGCGCTCTCGCGGGCCAGATAGTCGGTGGGCAGGCCGTATTCGCCGATGGCTTCCAGCACACCTAGCTTGGCGCCGGGAGTCTCGAACGCCCGGGCCCGGCCATTGCCGAGCGCGCTTCGGGTCACCGCCAGATCTTCGTCGTCGAAGGTCGGGCCGAAGTCGCGCATGATGTCGCGGGCCAACTGCGAGGCTTCCAGCGTCACGTTCGACCGCACACCGCTCGATAGGGCGAAATGGCCGATCGTCCGCCCGCCCGAAAAG
This sequence comes from Pseudomonadota bacterium, assembly GCA_023386645.1. GTDB lineage: Bacteria > Pseudomonadota > Alphaproteobacteria > Caulobacterales > Caulobacteraceae > Brevundimonas. The sequence goes on along the minus strand of JAEWJI010000012.1, from coordinate 26,844 downwards.
ACCGTTCGGACGCCATAGGTATAGCCGTGCGTTTCGCGCAGCTGTTGGGTCAGGTCCGAGGCGAATCCGCCCCCGCCGAGTCGGAAATTCATCACCGAGGCCGGGAAATAGTCCCGATCGGCGCGGCGCAGCGCCGGATAGCCGAAGGTCAGCACCGACTGTTTGGCGCCCGGTACATCGTAGAAATAGATTCCGGCGCGTTCCGGCCGCGCGATTTGTGGCTGGGCCGGCGCCTCGGCTGACTGCGTCTGCCAACGGCTTCCGAGATCGGTCAAGGCAACGGCCACGGCCGCCCGATCGACATCGCCAACTACTCGGAAGTGCGCTCCTCGGGGACCGATCGCCCAGGCCATAAGGCTCTGCAGGTCCGCCATCTCCAGCCCCGCAATCGACCGCTCGGTGCCTAACGCGTTGCGCGACAGGATGTGACCGTCGCCATAGGCGACCAGGTCATAGACACGGCTCGCCAGGGCATTCGGTTGTGCCCTCTGGTCCTGGATCTGGGAGGTGACCGCCGCCTTGGCCAGCGCCAGTTCCTCGGCGTCCCAGCGCGGCTGGAACAGCATCTCCTCCACCAGGTCGAGGGTGGCATCGAAGTTACGGGCCAGAGTCGTGCCGGAAATCACGAACCGCTCGTCCTCGGCCCGCACGTTCACAGTGGCTCCCAGCGCCTTGAAGGCGTTCTCCAACTCGGCCGGCGTACGGGTCTGCGCACCCCGCGTCATCATCCGGGCCAGCATGTTGGCCGCTCCCGGCCGCGCGGGATCGTCGAACAGCCGTCCGCCCTCGATCGATAGCTGGAAGGCGGCCAGCGGCGCCTCGTTGTTCTCGATCCCCATCACCTGCAGACCGTTGGCGGTCGTGACTGTCCAGGTCGCCGGAGGGGCGATTACCGGGTCCGGCCCCGCCGGAGGTTCCACCGACCGATCAAAGCTGGAGGCGGTGCGGGCGATCTCGCTGCGGCCCACGCTGGCGTCGATCGGCGCTTCGGCGCCCTGGACGATCGCCTCCTCGACCACCTCGGCGACCTCGGAGTTCTCCAACGCCAGTTCGGGTTTGCCCTTCGGCACGAAGCTGGTGGCGACGTGCGGCCGGTCCTTGATGTAGGTCTGATAGACCCGCATCACATCCTCCGCGGTCACCGCCCGCAGGCGCTGCAGATCGGTGTCCAGAAACGCCGGATTGTCGAGCAGCGCGTGGTTCTCCGCCAGGATGGCGCTCTTGCCCAGCACGCTGTTCAGCCCGCTGTAGAGCCGCGCCTCGGCCATGGTCTTGGCCCGCCCTAGCGCCGCCTCGTCCACGCCCTGGCTCTCGAACCGCGCGAAGCCTTGGTCCAGAGCCGCCTGCACCCGGTCGAGGTCGGTGCCCTCGAAGGCCCGCACGCTGAGCGCGGCCGCTCCCGCCAGTTGCATGGCCTGCAGCCCACCGCCGACCTCTGCCGTCACCTTTTCCTCGTCGACCAGCACGGCGTTGAGAGGCGCTTCCTTGCCGTCGGTCAGCAGGGTCAGCAGCATCTCGAGCGCGGGCTCGTCCGGATGCCCCTCCTCCACCGCCGGCCACCACAGGTTCAGCTCAGGCAGCTGGGCGAAATTGTCCTCGTGCATCAGCCGCCGCGTGGCCGACAGGCTGGCGCCTTGAACCGCCGGACGTTCAGCCTCGGGCCCGCGCGGGATCTCCCCGAAGTACTTCTGCACCCATTCGCGCGCCTGCGCCGGATCGAAGTCGCCGGCGATCACCAGGGTCGTGTTGTTCGGTGTATACCAGCGCCGGTAGAAGGCCTGCACGTCCTCCAGCGTCGCAGCGTCCAGGTCCGCCAGCGACCCGATCACCGGCCAGCTGTACGGGTGCCCGTCGGGGAACAGCGCGTCCATCACCACGGGATAGGTGTGGCCATAGGGGCGGTTGTCGTAGGACTGCCGCTTCTCGTTCTTGACGACCTGGATTTCCTTGGCGACCACGGCCGGCGTCACGGTGTTGATGAAGTAGCCGAGCTTGTCGGCCTCGGCCCAGATCATCTTCTCCAGCGCATTGTTGGGCACCGTCTGCAGGTAATCGGTGCGGTCGTTCGACGTGGAGCCGTTGGCCCCCGAGCCGCCGACGCGGGCGCTTAGCCGATCCAGCCCCCCCGGCCCCAGGTTTTCGGAATCCAGGAAAAACAGGTGTTCGAATAAATGAGCGAACCCGGTCCGCCCCGGCAACTCACGGCCCGAACCCACATGCGCCGTCAGGTTCACCGCCACGACGGGATCCGACCGGTCGATGTGAAAAATGACCGTCAGTCCGTTCTCCAGCTCATAGACCTCCGCCGGGATCAGGGTCCCGACCTGGCGCGCGGCCGGGGGCTGGGCCTGCTGTCGGGCGGCGGCCGGCGCGGCCGGCAGGATGACGGCGGCCGTCGCCAGAGCGCAGGCGGCGGCTCCGCTCAAGAGAAGGTCGCGAAGGACACGAGAGGCCAGCATTGGGAACTCCGGAGAAGGACGGCGAAGGCTTATCCTGTCCGGCCAAATTCCGAAACGGCGGGGTGCAGTCTCCGATGGGCGCTGGGAAGGCTCAGCTTGCGCGGTGCACGTCGAAGGCGATGGTGATCCGCTCGCCGGGTCCGGGGAAGGGCTCGACCCCGTGCCACAAGTGGGAAGGAAACAATGCGAGCCGGCCCGGTTCAGGTCGCTCCCAATGCAGAGGCTCGAACTGCCCCGGCGGCCCGACCTGAGCGGCCCCGAATCGCAGCCAACCGCGCCGGTCCTCGCCGCGGGCGCTTTCGGGAACCTCGACATAGAAGGCCGACGAAACCCAGCCCTCCGGGTGCACATGGTCGTTGTGTCCCCCTCCAGCATCGAGCCTCACCGACCAGGCTCCCGCCAGCGCCCAGGCGACGCCGGGAGACTGCATCACCTCGGCTAGGTACTGGTTCACCGGAACTGCGAAGGCCTCCAGGGTCTCCGCGATGATCGGATCGTCCGAAAAACGTCCAGGGTGAAGCACGATCTGCGATCCGCCCCGCACCGACTGCGCAAGCGGTTCGGCCTTGAAGGCATGAAGCGATCGCAGCCTTGCCGCCAACGACGCCAGCCACTCCCCGCGATCGGCGAATCGTGTGGGCGCGGCCACCTCATAGGTTCGCACTGCCGCCTGAATTTCATCGCTCACCTGCGCCTTCGCGCCGAGCGCCCGCCGTGCCAAGGACCTCAGCGCCAGGGCGTAGCCGTCACGGGGGTGGGCTGATAGGCGACGCTCGACCAGGTCCAGACCCAAGGCTGGATCCCCGCCGCCGATCGCCGCCTCCGCCAAGGACAGGATCACCACCGGCTCGGCCGGCGCGAGCCTGTAGGCTTCCAGCGCATGAACGAGCGCCGAAGCGGGATCGAATCGGCTTGCGGCCTGCGAAGCGGCCAGGGCGACGCCGGCGTCGCCCGCGCCGAACCACGGCTTCAGCGAGGCGTAGGCCGCCTGCGGGCCCGATGTGTCACGGATCACGCCCGCCCGAAGCGCCGCGAGCCTGGGCGACAAAGGTGAGCGACGCTCCAGCGCCTCGAACGGAGCCAGGGCGAGCCTCGGGTCTCCGGTCCGCATCCAGATCAGTTGCGCCAGTTCGCGCAGCGCGTCGGGATAGTCGGGCCGCAACGCCAGGGCCTCGTTCAGCGCCCGCTCCGCCTCGTCCAAGAGGTGCTGGCTAAGCAGGGCTCGGGCGAGGACGAGACGGGTCTCCGGGGCCTGCCCTCCCCGCGCGATCGCGCGCCGCGCCGCCGCCGCGCTCTCCGCCCCCCGTCCAAGATCGCCCAGGGCGGCGGCGAGGTTGTGTTCGGCGATCGCGCTCGCCGCGTCCTGCTCCGCCACCATCGCCAGTAGCGGCAGGGCTTCTTGCGTTCGCCCAAGACCGCGCAGACACCGTGCCCTCGCGCGCGCCGCCGCCACGGAAGTCGGCGGTCTTGTCGTCAGGGGTGCAAGCACTGCGGCCGCCTCGGCCAGGAGCCCGCGCATCTCAAGCTGCCGCGCCTGCTCGAGAATGCGAACCTCCGCCTGCGAAGGCGCGAGGCCGGTCATGTCAGTGTTCGCGACGCACGCGGAGCGACCGACTGCCATTGACGCTTAGCAGATAGCTGCCGACTGCACCGCGACGGATGCGGACCTCCGACCCGGGCGTCGCCCTCGTCGTCAGTCGGGAGTTGTCGATCTGTAACCAGGTCGACCCGTCCGAGAGCCGGAAGGTCCAGACTCCGTTTCCGTTCTGCCGCGCGGAGGTCAAGGAAGTCTCGACCGAATCGATCTGATCGGCGGGCTCTCCGCGCGCGAAGATGTTGAAACGATCCATGTCCAGGCCGAACAGGCGCGTCCGGGTCTCGCGAATCTGCTCGCGGTCGAACACCTGCACCTCGCCGCTCCGCTCCGCCTGATCCAGGGCTCCGACCGCCTGGTCGTAGCACGCCAACCGCGCGGTAGACTCGATGACGGCCCGACAGGCGGTTACCGCCGTCAGCACCTCGGCCCGTCGGCGAGCGTCCTCCTGCGCGTGGGCATCGTTCGGAGAGGCTGTGACATAGGCCAGGGCGAGAGCTGAAAGCCCCATGATCTTGGTCTGGATTCGCATATCGTCTCTCCCCGTCGTCGCGCCCTGATAGCGGCGCCCGAGCGTCTTGTCTCGACCGAACGAGGTCGTCTCGAATGTGGCAATAGCGCGACAAATCGTCCCCAATCGTCTGGCGCCCTTCGCAAGTGCGTTGACGGCCCGAGGCTTTACCGTAACGCTGGTTGTCAATCCTGCGGCTTTGCGTCCGGCTTTTCGCTGGCGTGGGGTTCGTGGGGCCCAGAAAATCTCCGGAGAGAATGATGAACTATCGAAGCCTCAAGAAGTCGCTGCTGGGGGCAACCATGCTTGGGGGCGCCGCCCTTGCCATGGCTGTTTCCGCCGCGCCCGCGTTCGCTCAAGAGCAGGACGCCGACCAGGGCGGTCAGGTTGACGACATCGTCGTCACCGGCTCGCGCATCGTTCGTCAGGACTATGTCGCCAACAGCCCGATCGTCACCGTCGGTCAGGAAGACTTCCAGGCCACCGGTTCGGTGACCATCGACAATCTGGTCAATGAGCTGCCGCAATTCACGCCGGCGCTCAACGCGACCTCGAACAACCCGTCGAACGGCGGCCAGGCGAACGTGCAGCTGCGCGGCTTGGGCACCAGCCGTACGCTGGTTCTGCTGAATGGCCGTCGCGTCGTTCCGTCGAACGCCTCTTCGGTGGTCGACCTGAACCTGATCCCGACCGCCCTCATCTCCCGGATCGAAACGATCACCGGCGGCGCGTCCTCGACCTACGGCTCGGACGCCGTGGCCGGCGTGCTGAACTTCATCCTCAACGATCAGTTCGAGGGCGTGGAAGTCGACGTCCAGTACGGCATCTCCGACCGTGACGACGCCGGCACCGACGCCGTCAGCCTGACGGTCGGCGGCAACATCGCCGACGGTCGCGGCAACGCCGTCCTGTCGCTGAACTACGCCCACCGCGACGCGGTCTTCAACGCCGCGCGCGACTTCGCCTCGATCTCCGGCTTCTCGGCCGCTTCGCCGCTCGGCAACACCATCTTCGACGCCACTAACCTGCCGTCGACGGCCGCCATCACGGCCGCCATTCCGGGCGCGATCCCGACCAACACCTTCGGCTTCAACAACAACGGCACCCTGTTCGCCTACGAAGGCGCCCGGGACTACGTCTCGCCGGGCGGCATCGACTACGAAGGCTTCCGCCTGCCGGGACCGCTCCAGTCGGCCAACTTCGCCTACAACACCGGCCCGCTGAACTACATGATCCTGCCGCAGGATCGGTACAATGTTTTCGGCGCCATTGATTATGAAATCAATGAGATGGCCGAGGTCTACGTCGAGGCCATGTTCTCGCAGTACGAAACCGCCAACGTCCTGGCGGCGACCCCTGCCTCGGGAACGACCACCGGTTTCCGCATCCCGGCGACCAACCCCTTCATCTCCGCCGAGCTGCGGACGATCCTGAACAGCCGCCCCAACCCCACGGCCTCGTTCCGCCTCGACAAGCGGTTCAGCGCCCTGGGGCCGCGTCGCGGTTCTGAGAACTACGACGTCTACCAGATCACGACCGGTCTGCGCGGCGACCTGCCGGGCACCCGCGACTGGACCTACGACACCTTCGTGTCCTACGGCCGGGTCGACAACGTCACGACCCAATCGGGCAACGTCTCGCGGATCGCGGTCAACAATCTGCTGACGGCCGCGGACGGCGGCGCCTCGATCTGCGCCGGCGGCTTCAACCCCTTCGGCGACAACCCGCTCAGCCCGCAGTGCGCCGCCTATATCGGCCGCCTGTCGAAGAACACGGTCACCAACGACCTGCGCGTCTTCGAAATGAACATCCAGGGCGGCGCCTTCGACCTGTGGGCCGGCGAAGTCCGCTTCGCCCTGGGTGGTAGCTATCGCGAGCAGAACTACCGGTTCATCCCCGACGCCCTGCTCTCGAACGTCGTCGACCTGGTCCCGGGCGCTCCGACTTCGGAAGCCGAAGTGGCCGGCTTCAACGCCGCGAACCCGCTGTCGGGCGCTGACAAGGTCTATGAGGCCTACGGCGAACTGCTGATCCCGCTGCTGCGCGACCTGCCGTTCATCCAGAACCTCGAGACCAACCTCGGTTATCGCGTGTCGGACTACAGCTCGATCGGTCCGGTCGACTCGTACAAGGCCGACATCAACTGGGAGATCGTGGACAGCCTGCGTGTCCGCGGCGGCATCCAGCGCGCCGTCCGGGCTCCGTCCATCGGTGAACTGTTCAGCCCGCAGAACCTGAACTTCCCGAGCGTCGGCGTTCCGGTCTCGGCCTCGGGCGCGCGCCAGTTCGCGGGCGACCCCTGCGACATCCGCGGCGCTTATCGCGCCCCGGGCGCGGCCGGTGCGGCCCAGGTTCGCGCGCTCTGCCTGACTCAAGGCGTGCCGGTACAGGTGATCGACACCTACACCTTCACCAACCAGCAGGTCTCCGGCCTGACCGGCGGTAACCCGAACCTGTTCGAGGAAACCGCTGACTCCTGGACCGCCGGCATCGTGTGGCAATCGCCGTGGCAGAACCCCTGGCTGAGCCAGTTCTCGGCCTCGATCGACTACTACAAGATCGAAATCGAGAACGTGATCGGCACCGTTTCGGTCACCGAACAGTTCCGTCGCTGCTACAACTTCGATGGAACCTCGAACCCGAACTACGACCCGAACAACTTCTACTGCTCGCTGTTCGCTCGGGATCCGAACTCGGGTCAGGTCTATACGACGGCCGAGACCAACAACAACCTGGCCACCCTCCGCACCTCGGGCGTCGACCTTCAGGTCGACTGGGCCTGGACCATGGCTGACGTCGGCCTGCCGGACTGGGGCGCGCTGGCCTTCAACTTCACCGGCACCTGGCTGGAGAACTGGGAGCGTCAGGACCTGCCGGGCGGCACCTTCACGAACCGCACGGGCACCATTTCGAACTCGCTGGGTCTGACCCTGCCGGAGTTCAAGTGGCTGAGCTCGGTCAACTGGGTCTACGGCGACTTCAACGTGGGCCTGCGCTGGCGCTACCAGGGCGAGGTTGAGAACTTCAACAACCGCGCCACGGTCATCGACGGCATCGACTACTTCGACCTGAACGCCTCGTGGGCGCTGACGGACACGGTCGCCCTGCGCGCCGGTGTGAACAACATCACCGACGAACTGGCCCCGGTCTACACGCCGTCGATCGCGTCCAATACCGACCCGTCGACGTACGACCTGCTCGGACGTCGCTTCTACATCGGCCTGAACGCCCGCTTCTAAGCGACGCGTCTCAACCCGAACGACTGCCAGGGGCGGCTGGAGTGATCCAGCCGCCCCTTTCCTTTTCGCCATCAATGGCCACACGTCCCCTACGCAGATCGCAAAACGGTGCTATTCAGATGCGCGCGATCGGCGCGGGGCATCCGGGGGGAGCCAGATGAGCAACGATCACTTCACCGAGACCACTAGCCAGGGTTGGTTCTCTCGCATCGGCGGCGCCTTTGCTGGCGTGCTGGTAGGCGTGATCATGATCGTGGTCTGCGTCGGCGTGCTGGCTTGGAACGAGAACCGGGCCGTACGCACGGAGCGGGCGTTGAACGAAGGCGCGGGATTGGTCGCGACCGTCGCGTCCACCGCCATCGACCCCGCGAACGAGGGCCGGCTCGTTCACGCGACCGGCGAGACCACTGTGACCGAGCCGCTGGTCGACGAGGAGTTCGGCGTCACCGCGACCGGTGTTCGCCTGGTCCGTCAGCCCGAGATGTACCAGTGGCGCGAAGACACGAAGTCCGAAACGCGCCAGAAGCTGGGCGGCGGCGAGGATACGGTCACCACCTATGACTATGTCCGCGTCTGGTCGAGCTCGGCGATCGATTCCAGCGCCTTCGAGCGCCCCCAGGGACATGAGAACCCTGAGTTCGAGATCGAGGCCGCCAGCATCACCGCTCAGGACGCCCGTCTCGGCGCCTTCGAGCTGAACGACGACATCATCGAGCAGATCGGCGGCGCCCGGGCCGTGCGGCTGGACGAGACGCAGCAGCAGGGGGTGACCGACACCGTAGGCGAGGGCGTCATCGTCTCCCCGACGACCCTCTACCTGGGCGAACATCCGGAAGCGCCTGAGATCGGCGACGTGCGCGTCTCCTATGAGGTCACGCCGACCAGCGAGATCAGCGTGGTCGCCGCCCAGAGCGGCGATGGGTTCGCTCCCTATCGCGCCCGCAACGGCGAGCCGGTCCTCCTCGTCGCCGACGGCGCCGTGGCGGCGTCCGAGATGTTCGCCAGCGCCCAGGACGCCAACCGCATGATTCTTTGGATCGTCCGCGCCGCCGGGATCGTCTTCCTGATCGTCGGCTTCGGCCTGATCCTCAATCCGCTGAAGGTGCTGGCGGACGTGGTGCCGCTCTTCGGCTCGATTGTCGGCATGGGCACGGGCCTGATCGCCTTCGTTCTGGGCACGCTGGTCGGCACGGTGACCATCGCCGTCGCCTGGTTCGCGGTCCGGCCCCTCCTGTCCCTCGTCATCCTCGCCATCGGCGGCGCGGTCGCCTTCGCCTTCTGGCGCTTCGGTCGCCGCAGCCTGAAGAAGGCGCGGGCGACCGAGCCCACGGCCGCGTGACTTGACCGGGCCGGCGGGCAGGGCTTGATCGCTCCATGACCGACCCGGACCTCTATCCCGTCCCCGCCGACTGGGCCGCCTCGGCCCACATGGACCGCGCCGCCTATGAGGCCGCCCGGCGCGCGGCGCGGGAGACGCCAGACGCCTTCTGGGCGGAACAGGCTCGGCGGCTCGACTGGATCACGCCCCCCACCCGCATCAAGGACGTCAGCTTCGCCCGCGACGACTTCCGCATCCGATGGTTCGACGACGGGGTGCTGAACGTCTGCTTCAACTGCGTCGACCGGCACCTGGCCTATCGCGCGGATCAGACCGCCATCCTTTGGGAAGGCGACCAGCCGGACCAGTCCGGCGGACTGACATACGCCGAGTTGCACCGCGAGGTGTGCCGCATGGCCAATGTCCTGAAGGACCTGGGGGTCTCCAAGGGCGATCGGGTCACGATCTATCTGCCGATGATCCCGGCCGCCGCCGTGGCCATGCTGGCCTGCGCCCGTATCGGCGCGGTGCATTCCGTGGTGTTCGGCGGCTTCTCTCCCGACAGCCTGGCCGGTCGGATCGAGGACTGCGGCTCGCGCATCGTCATCACCGCCGACGAAGGCCTGCGCGGCGGCAAGCGCGTGCCGCTGAAGGCCAATGTCGACGCAGCCCTTCAGAAGGTGTCGGTCGACCGTGTCCTGGTCATCTCCCACACGAACGCCGACGTGCCCATGACGCCGGGCCGCGACATCCGCTACGGCGAGGCCAAGCACGGCGTCTCGGACGACTGCCCCTGCGAGCCGATGAACGCCGAAGACCCGCTGTTCATCCTCTACACCTCGGGTTCGACGGGCAAACCCAAGGGCGTGCTGCACACCACCGGCGGCTACCTCTTCTGGGCCGCCTGGACGCACGAACTGGTGTTCGACTACCGGCCCGGCCAGGTCTTCTGGTGCACCGCCGACGTCGGCTGGGTCACGGGCCACAGCTACGTGGTCTACGGGCCCCTGGCCAACGCCGCGACCACCCTGATGTTCGAGGGCGCCCCGAACTATCCGGACCACGGCCGCTTCTGGCAGGTGGTGGACAAGCACCAGGTCGAGATCTTCTACACCGCTCCCACCGCGCTGCGGGCCCTGATGCGCGAGGGCGACGACTGGGTGACGCGCTCCAGCCGCAAGTCCCTGCGCCTGCTCGGCACGGTGGGCGAGCCGATCAATCCGGAGGCCTGGCGATGGTATCACGAGGTCGTTGGCGAGGGCCGCCTGCCGATCGTCGACACCTGGTGGCAAACCGAGACCGGCGGGATCCTCGTCTCTCCCCTCCCCGGCGCCACGGACCTGAAGCCCGGCTCAGCCACCAGGCCCCTGCCGGGGGTGGAATTGCAGCTCGTGGACGCCGACGGCCAGGTGCTGGAGGGCGCGACCAGCGGCAATCTGGTGATCACCGACAGCTGGCCCGGCCAGATGCGCACCGTCTGGGGCGACCCCCAGAGGTTCTTCGACACCTATTTCAGCGCCTACCCGCGCAAGTACTTCACCGGCGACGGCTGCCGGCGCGACGAGGACGGATACTACTGGATCACCGGCCGGGTGGACGACGTCATCAACGTGTCTGGCCACCGGATGGGCACCGCCGAGGTCGAGTCCGCGCTGGTGCTGCACGACGCCGTCGCAGAGGCGGCGGTCGTCGGCTTTCCGCACGACATCAAAGGCCAGGGTATCTACGCCTATGTCACCCTGAACGCCGAGGTGGAACCGACGGAGGAGCTCCGCCGCGACCTGGTGCTGCACGTCCGCCGCGAGATCGGCCCCATCGCCGCACCGGACGCCATCCAGTGGGCGCCGGGCCTGCCCAAGACCCGCTCGGGCAAGATCATGCGGCGCATCCTGCGAAAGATCGCCGAGGGCGACACGACCAATCTCGGCGACACCTCCACCCTGGCCGATCCGGGAGTGGTGGATGAGCTGGTGCGGGGGCGGTCGGCCTAGCGTCCTTCTCCCATCGGGAGAAGGTGGCCCGAAGGGCCGGATGAGGGTCGGTCGTTGAAGTCGGCGGATAGCCGCCCCTCACCCTTTCGCCTTGCCGATCGCTCCGCTCTCGGAGGCTCAAGCCCTCTCCCATCAGGAGAGGGGCAAGGTCACGCCGTCAACCTGATCGTCCCCGCCTCGCCCGCCTGCGCGTTCGGGGCGATCCAGACGTCGAACTGGCCCGGCTCGACCACCTCGCGGCCTTCGGCGTTCATGAAGGCCAGCTGGGCGCGGGTCAGGGCGAACCGCGCCGTCGCCTTGCCGCCCGCCGCGATCTCCACTTTGGCGAAGTCGCGCAGTCGCCGCACTGGCTGGGTCAGGCTGGCGACCTTGTCGCGGATATAGAGCTGCACCGTCTCCTCGGCCGCCCGCGCGCCGACGTTCGACAGTTCGCAGGTGACCTCCAACTCCCCCCGGCCGTTCCAGTCAGCGGCTACTCGCGTCGGGCCGTAGCGGACATCGCCGTAAGTCAGGCCGTGCCCGAACGGATACAGCGCCGTGTTGGTGACCTCGCGATAGCGGGCGGTGTATTCCTCCACCGCCGCGTCCGGCTTGGCCGGTCGACCCGTCGACTTGTGGTCGTAGCTGAAGGGTTGCTGGCCCGAGCGATGCGGGAAGCTGATCGGCAGGCGGCCCGAGGGCGCGTGAGCCCCGAACACCACGTCGGCGACCGAATGCCCCATCTCCGAGCCCAGGAACCAGGTGACCAGGATGGCGGGGGCGTCCTTGACCGCGCCGGACAGCTCAAGCGCTCGGCCGTTCCTCAGCAGCACGACGACCGGCTTGCCGGTCGCGGCGACCGCTTCGGCCAGCGCCCGCTGAGGGGCCGGCACGTCGATCTCGGTGCGTGACTGCGCCTCGCCGGACATGCGCGTGCTCTCGCCGATAGCCAGGACAACCACGTCGGCCTTCGATGCGGCCTGAACCGCCGCCTCGATCCCCCCGGGCAGGGCCGCCTCGACGTCGGAACCAGCGACCACGGTCAGGTCGTCGCCATTGGCCATCGCCGCCCGGAAGCCCTCGGCTAGCGAGACCCGGCGCGCGTTGTCGCCCCAGATGGTCCAGGGCCCGAACACGTTGTCCACGTCATCGCCGAACGGCCCGATCAGGGCGATCTTCAGCCCTTCGCGCTTCAGCGGCAGGAGGCCGCCGTCGTTCTTGAGCATGACGATCGACTTGCGGCCGGCCTCGCGCGCCAGGGCGTAGTGTTCCGCCGAACCGATGATCGCCTTCTCGCGCACCGGATCGGTGCCCCGGTAGGGATCGTCGAACAGGCCTAGCGCGGCCTTGGTCATCAGGACGCGGCGCACGGCCTCGTCCACCCGCGCCAGGGTCACGTCGCCCGAGGCCACCAGCTCGGGGATGTGCTTCAGGAACAGTCCGGAGACCAGACCCATGTCGACGCCAGCGTTCAGGGCGATCCGGGCCGCGTCGCGCCCATCCTCGGCGAAGCCGTGAGCGATCAGCTCCTGTTCGGAGGTGTAGTCGGAAACGACATACCCCTCGAAGCCCCACTCCTCGCGCAGCACCTCGGTCAGCATGCGGTGATTGCCGGAAGTCGGCACGCCGTTCAGGTCGTTGAAGGCGCTCATGACCGACAGGGCCCCGGCCTCGAAGGCGACCTTGAACGGCGGCAGGAAGACGCCCCTCAGCGTCTGCTCGCTCATGTCGGTGGTGTTGTAGTCCATCCCCCCGATAGCGGCGGAATAGGCCACGAAATGCTTGGGCGTGGCCAGCAGGGCGTCGGGGTCCGCCAAGCCCCTGTCGCCCTGGAAGCCGCGCACCCGCGCGACCGCCAGCCGCTCGTTCAGCAGCACATCCTCGCCGGCGCCCTCGACCACCCGGCCCCAGCGCTGGTCGCGCGCCACGTCCACCATCGGCGCATAGGTCTGGTGGACGCACGAGACCGCGCCCTCCAGCGCCGCCGCCCGGGCGGTGCGCCGCGCCAGGTCCGCGTCGAAGGCGGCCGCTTCGGCCAGCGGAACCGGGAAGACGGTGTAGAGGCCGTGGATGATGTCGGCGGCGAACAGCAGGGGGATGCCCAGCCGGCTCTCCTCCACCGCGATACGTTGGATATCGCGCCCCGCCTCGGCGCCGACGCCGTTGAACAGGCTGCCGAGCTGGCCCTTTCGGATCATGTCGGAGACGCGCGCCGGATCGCCGTCGGAATCCGTCGGGTTCACGCTCTGGGGCCGGAACCGGAAGGGGTCGTTCAGCGCGTTCAGCTGACCGGCCTTCTCCTCGATGGTCATGCGCGCGATCAGGTCCTCGATCCGCGCCGCATGGGCGGCCTGACGCGCCTTGGCCTCGGCTGTCATCGGCGCGCCCACCATCGTAAGACCCAAAACACCCATCCCCGTCGCTCCGAACAATACGCTCCGGCGCGTCAGTTGGCCGCGATTCGACGTGGGACGCTCGCCGTCTGCCATCGACCGCTCCTTCCTTGTAACCGGTTACACTGAACTCTCATAGGCCGACGACGCCGCCGGGCTCAAGGCCGGGCGGCGTCGTGACGCGTCTGGACCGTGACCTAATGCGAGGCGGGAGCCGCCACCACATCCCCGCCACGGGCGGGGCTGCGCGCCGCCGCGATGGCGAACACCGTCAAGAGGGCGTAGCCCGCCACGGGCACATAGAAGGCCGGGTTGAACACGTGCGAGACGTCGTCGACCAGCAGGCCGGCTAGATAGGGCAGCACCGCGCCGCCGACGATGGCCGTGCACAGCAGCCCCGAGGTCGCCGAAGCCGGAGCCGTCGAACGCTCCAGCGTCAGGGTAAAGATCGTCGGGAACATGATCGAGTTGAAGAAACCGACCGCGATCGCGGCGTAGGCGGCGGTCATGCCGTCCGTCTGGGTCACCACGATGCACAGGATGGCCGCGATGGCGGTGTTGACCGTCAGCAGCACACCGGCCCGGACACGCGTGAGCAGCAGGGCGCCGATCAGTCGCCCGACCATGGCCCCGCCCCAGTAGAGGCTGACCATCCGGCCCGCGTCCGCCTCGGGGATGTTCAGGATCGTGGGGCTGGCCAGGAAGTTGGTCAGGATGCCCCCGATGGTGACTTCCGATCCCACGTAGATGAACAGCGCCAGAGCCCCGAACAGGGCCCACTTGGAGCCGAAGGCTTTCAGCGGCGAGGAGGCCGTCCCCTCGTCCGATGCGCTGGCGGCGGCCTGGTTGATCTTCTTGCGCGCGGTGAAGATGAAGAAGGCGACGACGGCGAAGAAGCCGCCCAGCGCCAGGAAGGCGAAGTCGATGCTCCTCAGCGACTCGTCGCGCGTGGCGACCGTGACCACCGCTCCAGCCGCGAACACGCCGCCGGTCAGCAGGACGTTCGACCCAAGCCACGGTCCGACCGTGGTCCCGAGCGAGTTGAAGAACTGGGAGAAGTTGAGCCGCGCGTGCGAGCTCTTCCGCGAGCCCAGCGCCGCCACCAGCGGGTTGGCCGCGACCTGGAGCAGGGTCACCCCCGAGGCGATCACGAACAGCCCAAGCAGGACCAGCTCGTAGCGGTCGACGATCGTCGCGACGGGCACGATCAGGCAGCCCAGCACCATCACCGCAAGGGCGGAGATGATCGAGCGGCTGTAGCCCAGCCGGCCCAGCACGGCGGCGGCGGGCACCGACACCACCGCATAGGCGATGAACCAGGCCGAGGCCGTCAGCATCGCCTCGGCCGTGGTCAGGTCGAACACCCGCCGCACCGCTGCGATCAAGGGATCGATCAGCGAGGTGGCGAAACCCCAGGCGAAGAACAGGGTGGTCACATAGGCGAAGGCCAGGCCCGTGCCCTTGCCCGCGCCTCCCGAAGCGCTGCCCCCGCTGGCGGATGTGGTGGTGTCGGTCATGGCCCCCTCGGTGCTGACGTTCCTGCCGCCGCGTCTGTCGCGCGGTGAACGCCCTTGGTTCCACGCCCTAACCATACGGTCCAGCCCAAAGCGGCGGACGTAACAGTTTGTGGGGTCTCGCGGCCCGCGTAGCTCATCGAACGCACGACGGCCCGCCCCTCGGTGAGAGGAGCGGGCCGCGTGGCATCGCGATGAGGCGGCGGGTTACTGGACCGGGCGGCCGTAGATGTCGACGACCTGGACCTCGCCGATGTTCAACGCCCGGACCTTGTCCTCGATCTGGGCGCGGTCACCGACGATGACCCAGGTGGTCGGCCCGGAGCCCACGACCGTCTGCACCGCCTGCGAGGCGGCCTGGGTGGTCGTTGCGTTCACCCCGGCGGCGTAGCTGTCGTAGTAGTTCTCCGGCAGGCCGTAGATCACCATCGACTGCAGCTCGCCGGCGATGGCGGCGTTGGTCTCCCAGTTGCCGGCCATGCCCAGCACCATGTTGGCGCGGGCGGAGGCCAGCTCCTCCTCGGTCAGGGGCCGGGTCGAGGTCACCTCGCGCAGTTCACGGACCAGTTCGGCGGCGCTCTCCGCCGTCTTGTCGGCCTGGACCGCGGCCGTGACGCGATAGACGCGCTCGCCCCGGGCCCAGCCCACGCCGCCGCCAGCGCCATAGGACCAGTGCTTGTCCTCGCGCAGGTTCATGTTGATGCGGCTGGTGAAGGCGCCGCCCAGGGCGGTGTTGGCGGTGTCGATCGCGGCTTCCGTGGCCGGGTCGAAGGCCGGGGCTAGGCGGCCGGCCGTGATCACCGACTGCGGGCCGGGACGGTCCACGATCAGGACGCGTGGCGCGCCGGCGGCCTGGATCGGCCGCTCAGGCCGGGCGGGCATGGCCGAGGATGGCGCGCGCCATTGGGCGAAGGCCCGCTCCAGCTTGGGCTGAAGTTCCTCCAGCGTCGAGTCGCCCACGACCACCAGGGTGGCGTTGTCCGGACGGAACCAGGCGGCGTGATAAGCCTCCGCGTCGGCCGGCGTCAGGGCCTGGACCGTCTGCTCGGTGCCCGAGGTGGGCCGGCCATAGGGATTGGCCTCGCCGTAGACCGCCTGGCTCAACACACGGCTGGCGATGGCGCCCGGGCTGCGGTTCGCCTGCTGGATGCCCGAAACCTGCTGGATCCGGGCCCGTTCGAAGTCCTCCTGGCGGAAGGCCGGGTTCTGGATGATGTCGGCGTAGAGCGCCAGCGACTGGTCAAGCCGCGAGCTCAGGGCGTTCATCGAGACGTTGGTGGAGTCCACGCCCGACCCGGCCCCCAGGCTCGCACCCAGCAGCTGCAGCCGGTCGGAGATCTCAAGGGCGTCCAGATCGTCGGTGCCGTTGGTCATCACCGACGGCGTCAGGGCGGCCAGGCCGGCCTTGCCCTGCGGATCGACCGCCGAGCCGGCGTCCAGAATCAGGTTGAAGCTGACCGTCGGCACGCTCTCGCGCTGGACGAACATGACCTTCAGCCCGTTCGACAGGGTGGCCCGCTGGATGTCGGGGAAGTTCGCCTCCGGCGCCTCGCCCGGCGACGGCATGCCGGCGCTGCGATCCACGTCGGTGGCGACCGCGGCGTAGTCCGGGAAGGGCTGAACCTCCAGCGAATAGCTGCCGTCGGTCAGCCACCGGTTGCCCACCCGGGTCAGGTCGGCGCCGCGCGCCGACAGCAGGCGCTGATAGGACGTCCGCCAGGCGCCGGGGTCGTCGTGATAGACCTCGCTCTCGGCCAGCAGGTCGGACTTGCCGCCGAAACCACCGATCCGCTCGATGCCGCGCACCATGCCCGCGCCGACGCTGGTCCGCGCCCGCTCCAGCTCGGCGGCCGTCGGGCCGTCGCGCAGCAGCTTGGCCATCTCCTCGTCGATGATGGCCTCGATCGCGGCCAGATCGCCGCCTGGCTTGGCGGTGGCCATGACCAGGAACTGGCTGCCGATCTCGCCCTCGGACTGGAAGGCGGCGACCTGGGTCGCGATCTGGTCGTCGAACACCAGCCGCTTGTAGAGCCGCGAGTTGCGGCCCGAGGTCAGGACCTGGGCCAGCATGCCCAGATAGTCGCTGTCGGCGGAACCGGCCTCGGGTGTGTTCCAGACCTTGTAGAGGCGGGGCTGGCCGACACGGTCCTGCATCACCTCGCGCTGGGCGCCGACCATGGGCGAGATCATCACCTGCGGACGGGTGACCGGAGGTCCGGGAGGAATGTCGCCGAAGTAGCGCTCGACCTTGGCCCGGGCCTCTTCCGGGGTGATGTCGCCGGCCAGGACGATCACGGCGTTGGCTGCGCCGTAATAGTCGCGGAACCATTGCTGGACGGTGGGCAGGTCGGCCGCGTTCAGGTCGTCCATCGAGCCGATGACCGTGTGGCCATAGGGGTGGTCGTCCGGATAGGTGGCGTTGGTTATGGCGTCCCAGACGCGGCCGTAGGGCTGGTTCTCGCCCTGGCGCTTCTCGTTCTGAACGACGCCGCGCTGCTCATCCAGGCGCTCCTGGCTGACGGCGCCCAGCAGGTGACCCATCCGGTCGCTCTCCAGCCACAGGACGCTGTCCAGGGCCGAGGTCGGCACGTTCTGGAAGTAGTTGGTGCGGTCGGTGTTGGTCGTGCCGTTCTGGTCGGTGGCGCCCAGAAGTTCGGTCGCCTTGAAGAAGTCGTTGTTGAAGTTCTCCGACCCGTTGAACATCAGGTGTTCGAACAGGTGGGCGAAGCCGGACCGGCCCTCGGGCTCGTTCTTGGACCCCACGTGATACCAGATGTTGACCGCCACGATCGGCGCCTTGTGATCCTCGTGGACGATCAGGGTCAGGCCGTTGTTCAGGACAAACTTGGTGAAGGGGATGTCGATTTCGGGCAGCGGCGGCAGCGCCTCGCCCCGCGCCTGGACGGCGGCCGGGGCGGCGACGGTCGAGGCCGCGACCTCGGTCTGGGCGACGGCGGCGGTGGCCAGCATCACCGAGGCGGCAACGCCTCCGAGCAGGGCCAGACGGCGGGCGGTGTTACGCATGAGTTCCCCAGAGGATCAAATATGGTCGGTCGGGCGCGACGTTACCCGCATGAGGACGACCCGCAAGCGCTCCGAGGCCGTATTACGAAGGAGTCATGGTCGCCGATCGCAGGACGACTTCGCGGCGCAGCATGCCGCCGGGGCGAGATAACCGTCTAACCGCGCTTCGAGGTCACATCATGCCGCGATGAGCCTGCACGTCAGGCTAAACGCAACAGCATTGCGCATACGGCGAAGCTAGGATCATATGTTGCCATGCAACATGAGTCGCGGCGCCGATGACTCCTTCGTCTCTTCTGGCCCACCAGGCCTCACTGGCGATCGACCCGGCGGCGACGGCGTGGATCCTGACCTCAACGGCCCTGGTCCTGCTGATGACCCTGCCCGGTCTGGCCCTCTTCTATGGCGGCATGGTGCGGCGCAAGAACGTGATCGCCACCGTCGCCCATTCTACCATCGCCCTATGCGTCGTTACCGTGCTCTGGTTCGCGGCCGGCTACAGCCTGTCCTTCGGACAATCGTCAGGGGCGTCGAACGGCTTCGTCGGCGGCGTGCAGGCCCTGTTTCTGGAGGGAGTCCGGATCGACACGGCCTATGCGGCGGCTCCTGGCCTGCCCGAGATGCTGTGGATCGGCTACCAGTTAACCTTCGCCATCATCACCCCCGCCCTGATCGCCGGCGCCTTCGCCGAACGGATGAAGTTCTCGGCCTCATTGCTGTTCTTCGCCCTATGGCATCTGATCGTCTACGCCCCGATCTGCCATCAGGTCTGGGGCGGCGGCTGGCTGGGCGAATGGGGCGTGCTCGACTTCGCCGGGGGAGCGGTGGTGCACGTCAACGCAGGGGTCGCGGGCCTCGTCTGCGCCCTTGTGATCAAGCCGCGCCACGGGTTCGGCCGGGACAACATGGCGCCGAACAACCTTGTCTACACCGCCATCGGAACCGGTCTGCTGTTCGTCGGCTGGCTGGGCTTCAACGCCGGCTCGGCCTGCGCCCCCGACGGGATCGCGGCGGCGGCGGCCCTGAACACCCTGCTGGCTCCAGCCTCCGCGGCGCTGGGTTGGCTGGCGGTCGAATGGATCGAGCGCAAGCGCCCGACCCTGCTGGGACTGCTGTCCGGTATCGTCGCCGGCCTGGTCGGGATCACGCCCGCCGCCGGCTTCGTCGATCCGAAGGGAGCCATCCTGATCGGCCTGGCTTGCGGCCCGGCCTGCTATGCCGGCGCGGTCTGGATCAAGCGGGCGCTGAAGTATGACGACAGCCTGGACGCCTTCGGCGTGCATGGGGTCGGGGGCCTGGTCGGGGCGGTGCTGACCGGAGTCTTCGCCACCACCGCGATCAACCCGGCCGCCGAAGGCGCCAGCGTCGTCAAACAGGTCCTGGGGCTGGCCGCCGTGATCGCCTGGAGCGGGGTCGGCACCTTCGTCGTCCTGATCGTCTGCCGCCTCACCACCGGTCTGCGGGTGTCCAGGGAAGCCGAGGTCGAAGGGCTGGACTACGCCGAGCACGGCGAGACCGTCCACACCTGAAGAAGGGGTGGTATCGGGTCAGGCTGCACTCGAACAAACCGAGTGCAACGAGTGCAATCTGGCAAAGTTACCTAGTAAAAACATATACTAAACCTTGCACTGTGAGTGCAATCCGGGTGCAGCCGAATGTCAGCGCGCGTGCGACACGCGCGCTCGACAGTCACATAGTGCGCTCGCACCGGACCGCGAGAGGCGGGCGACATCCGGGATAGATTTTTCTCGCCACGCGTTCAGCGGCCATGGCCAAGCTGGGCGAACTGAAGACCTATCAGGCGAAGCGGAACTTCGCCGCCACCCCGGAGCCCAAGGGCGTCCAGAAACGGGCGGCCCGGGGCAAGCCCCTGAAGTTCCTCATCCAGCGGCACGCCGCGACGCGACTACACTACGACTTCCGGATCGAGGTCGATGGCGTGCTCAAGTCGTGGGCCGTCACCAAGGCGCCGTCGCGCGATCCCTCGATCAAGCGACTGGCGGTCGAGGTCGAGGATCATCCGCTGGACTACGGCTCCTTCGAGGGGACCATTCCCGCCGGCAACTATGGCGCGGGCACGGTGCAGATGTGGGACACCGGCTCCTGGGAGCCGCAGGAGGAGGACCTGGAGGCCGCCTTCGCACGGGGCAACGTCAAGATGGTCCTGCATGGCGAGCGCCTGGTCGGGAAATGGGCGCTGATCCGGCTGAAGGGCGATCGGGGCAAACCGTCCAAACGGAACAACTGGCTGCTGATCAAGGAGAAGGACGAGTACGCCGTCCCCGGCGAGGGCGACGCCAACATGGAGATCGACGCCTCCATCACCACCGGCCGCAGCCTGGCGGAGATCGCCGAGGGCCGGAAGCAGTGGAAGTCCTCGCAGAAGAGCGACCGCAAGGCCCCGCCCAAGCCCAAGGCCCGCCCGGCGGTCACGGAAAAGTCGACCAAGCCTCCGGCCTTCGTGCCGATCCAGCTGTGCAAGATCGCGGACTATCCGCCGCAAGGGACCGGCTGGGCCCACGAGATCAAGTTCGACGGCTATCGCATCCAGATCGGCGTCGGCGGTGGCCGGGCCACGCTCCGCACCCGCAAGGGTCTGGACTGGTCCGACAAGTTCAAGGAGCACGGCGCCGACGCCGCCCAGTGGCCCGACGCCGTGATCGACGGAGAGCTGTGCGCCCTGGCGGAAGACCACATGCCGGACTTCTCGGCGCTACAGGCCGCGATCTCGGACGGGAGGACCGGCGACCTGGTCTATTTCGCCTTCGACCTGCTGTTCGAGGGGCCGGAGGACCTGCGCAAGCTGCCGCTCAGCCACCGCAAGGCGCGGCTCCAGGCCTATATCGACCGCATCCCCAAGGCGGCGCGCGGCCGCATCCGCTACGTCGACCACTTCGCCACCACCGGCCAGGCGGTGCTGGAAAGCGCCTGCCGGATGGACCTGGAAGGCGTGATCTCCAAGAAGCTGGACGCTCCCTACGAAGGCGGCCGCTCGACCACCTGGTTGAAGTCGAAGTGCCGGGGTCGGGACGAGGTGGTGATCGGCGGCTGGACTTCCGAAGGGACCCGCTTCCGCTCCCTGATCGTCGGGGTCGCCGACACCGACGCCAAACAGGGCGAGGGCCTGCGCCACCTGGGCCGCGTCGGCACCGGCTACGCCCAGCCGTTGCTGAAAGACCTGCTGCCGGCGCTGAAGGCCAACGAGACGGACAAGAGCCCGTTCGTGGGCAAGGGGGCGCCGCGAAAGACCTCCGCCGCCGGCCAGACGGTGCACTGGGTCAAGCCGGTGCTGGTCGCCGAGATCGAGCACGGCGGATACACCGACACCGGCTCCATCCGCCAGGCGTCCTACAAGGGGCTGCGCGAGGACAAGACCGCGCCCGAGGTGACCCAGGCCCCGCAGGCGCCGGCCAGGCTGGACAAGACGGTCACCGTCAAGACGCCGCCGCAGCTGAGCCTGACCGGCAAGAGCAAGCTGGTCGTGGCCGGGGTCACCATCTCCAATCCCGACAAGGTGCTGTGGCCCGCCACCGACGGGAAGCCCGCCATCACCAAGGCCGAACTGGTCCGCTATTACGAGATGGCGGCCGAGCGCATCCTGCCCCATGTCGCCGATCGCCCGACCTCGGTGATCCGCACGCCCGAGGGCATCACCGGCGAGAAGTTCTTCCAGCGCCACGCCATGCCCGGCTCGAACCCGCGCCTGAAGCTGATCGATGTGAAGGAGCGCAAGCCCTACATCGCCGTGGTCGATGTCGGCGGCCTGGTCGCCATCGGCCAGTCGGGCGGTACGGAGCTGCATCCCTGGGGCTGTCGGCCGGGCGACCCGGAGACGCCGGAGCAGATCACCTTCGACCTCGACCCCGACGAGGGCCTGGACTTCGACGACGTCATCGCCGCCGCGAAGGTGGTGAAGAAAAAGCTGGAGGGCCTGGGCCTCAACGCCTTCGTCAAAACCACCGGGGGCAAGGGCCTACACGTCGTCGTGCCGATCAAGTCGGACGCCAAGAGCCGGATCGAGTGGGACGATTGCAAGGCCTTCGCCAAGGCCGTGTCGGAACTGGTCCGCCGCGACGCGCCGGACCGCTTCACCACCACGCTGGCCAAGAAGGCCCGGGGCGGGAAGATCTTCCTCGACTACCTGCGCAATGGCCGGATGGCGACGGCGGTCGCCCCATGGTCCCCGCGCGCGCGGCCGGGCGCCGGCATCGCCTTCCCGCTTAGCTGGAGCCAGGTGAAGACTGGCCTGGACCCCCGCGCCTACACCCTGCACGACGCGGCGGCCTTGCTGAAGAAGCCCGACCCGTGGAAGGACTTCCGCAAGGGCGAGGTCAACCTGCGCCCGGTGATGAAGAAGGTGCTCTGATGGCTGGCCTGAAGGACAAGCGCGGCTTCATCGACAAGGACCGGCTGGATCTGTCGGAGCGCCAGGCGGTCGAATACTGGATGAAGCGCTGGGGCGTGACGCGGGATCAAATCACCGCCGCCCACCGCAAGGTCGGCCGCATGACCAAGGACATCGCCGCCGAACTCGGCAAGAAGCGGTAGGACGACAATGTCCTCCGCCTCCCCCGCTGCGCGGGTGAGGACAGAATGACCTAAGCCGCCTTCTTCCGGGCCGGGGCCTTCTTGGCCGTGGTCTTCGCGGCGGCCACCTTCTTCGCCGGGGCCTTGGCCGGCGCCTTCTTGGCGGGCGCCTTCTTCTCCTTGGCGGCAGCCGCCTTCGCATTAGGCGAGGACGAGCCCTTCAGGCTGGCGCGCAGGGCCGCCATCAGGTCCACCACATTGGTGTCGTCGGGCTCGGGCGCCTCGACCAGACCCTTGCCGCCCTTCTGCTTGGCCTTGATCATCTCGCGGAGCGCGTCGTCGTAGCGGTCCTTGAAGTCGGTCGGATCGAAGTCGGCTTCCTTCTGGCCGATGATGCGCGAGGCGATCTCGACCATGTCCTTGTCCGCCTTGACGGCCGGGATGTCGTCGAAGAAGTCGCCGGCGTCGCGCACCTCCTCGTGCGGACGCAGGGTATAGGCGACCAACCCCTTGCCTCGGACCTCAAGCGCCAGCTGCCGCTCCCGGCCGCGGATCACGACACAGCCTATGGCGATCTTGCCCTGGCTCTTCATCGCCTCGCGAATGACCGCGAAAGCCTCGGTGCCTACGCCCTTCTCGGGCACCACATAGAAGGGGTCGTCCCAGTACAGCCGGTCGATGTCCTCCTCGTCCACGAACTTGTCGATCGAGATGGTGCGGGTGCTTTCCAACCGGACCTTCTCGAAGTCCTCGTCGTCGAACAGGACGTATTCGTCCTTGGAGACCTCATAGCCCTTCACCAGCGACGACCGCTCGACCGGACCTGTGTCCGGGTCGGTGGCGACCATGCGGATGCGGTTGTTGGTGTCCGGGTTGATCAGGTGGAAGCTGACGTGGCTGGCGCTCGACGTCGCCGTGTAGAGCGCGACCGGGCAGGTCACGAGGGACAGTTTCAGGTGCCCCTGCCAGGTAGGACGTGCGGCCATGACTTCCGTCTCCGAAGGTTCGGCCGAGTCAACGCGGCGGCCCGCGACTCAGTTCAGCCGCCAAACCTCTGGACAGACACACGGATCGGGTGTGTCCTGACGAGTCCGGCTCCATAAAAATCGACAAGGCCGGTCGAGTGAGGAAACATGAACGCCAACCGGTCGGGCCACGTACGGCTCAACTCCCACCCCGGGGCGGGAGCCGCCTCCCGCTTTCCCATCGACTGGGGCGCGCCCACCGCTCGGGAACGCGGACCTGTGGTCGGAACGGTCAACGCCGGGCCTGACCGCAACGCCATCGGCGCCCACGGCGGCGCCTATTCCGTCTATCGCGCGCTGGCGGTGTCGGCCGGGGCGATGAGCGCCAACAACCGGCCGGACCTGACCAACACCTCGCCCACGACCCCGTTCGGGCCGTTTCCGCAGTGGAGCGATCCGGGAAAAATCGTCTCGCTCGACCCCTGGGGCGCACGGGTGGCCGAGGACTTCGCCGAGGAGATCGCCGACAGCCTGGACATCCGCCCGACCATCGCCGTGACTAGGGCCCGCCTTCAGCTCGGCGAGATCAATGAGGCCATCGCCGCCGGCCGGCTCCAGGTCGACGGCAAGATCGTGCACGAGACCGGCGACGTGGCGGTGACCAAGGCCGCCGTCGATCCGGTCTGGTATCTGCCCGGCATCGCGGAGCGGTTCGGCGTGTCGGAGCAGGCGCTGCGTCGCACCCTGTTTGAACAGACCGGCGGCATGTACGCCGACCTGGTCACCCGGCCGGACATCAAGGTCTTTCTGCCGCCGATCGGGGGGATCACCCTCTATGTGTTCGGCGACCCGGCGGCCATGACCGACCCGGATCGCCGCCTGACCTGTCGCGTCCATGACGAGTGCAACGGGTCCGACGTCTTCGGCTCCGACATCTGCACCTGCCGCCCCTACCTGACGCACGGCATCGAGGAGTGCGTGCGCGAGGCGCAGGCCGGCGGCGCGGGCCTGATCGTCTACAACCGCAAGGAGGGTCGGGCGCTGGGCGAGGTGACCAAGTTCCTGGTCTACAACGCCCGCAAGCGTCAGCCGGGCGGCGACCAGGCGGCCACCTATTTCGAACGCACCGAATGCGTGGCCGGCGTGCAGGATGCGCGGTTCCAGCAGTTGATGCCCGACGTGCTGCACTGGCTGGGGATCACCCGGATCGACCGGTTCATCTCCATGTCGAACATGAAATTCGACGCCCTGGCCGACTCGGGCATCGACATCGTCGAGCGCGTCCCGATCCCGGACTACCTGGTCCCGCCGGACGCCTCGGTCGAGATGGAGGCCAAAAAGGCGGCCGGCTATTTCACCCCGGAAGGCGCGCCGTCGGCGGAACAGTTGACCCGCGTGGTGGGCCGCGACCTTGAGCAGTTCTGAGGCCGAGGCTGCGCGCGGCCTCCTGAACTCCGCCGCCGTGCGCGAGCGCGCGCATGAGATGCTCCGCATCGGGATCGAGGGCGGCCTGGAGCACTGGCGCATCGACCACGAACGCCTGCCGGAAACGGCGGCCTTCGTGGCCGGGGTGATCCGGGACCAGTATCCTTCACTAGCCGTGCCCTTCCACGCCCGCTGGCGGCATTTCGCGGTCGACGGGGTCGATCTGTGGGGACCCGCGGCCGAGGCCCGGGCCTGGCCGGATGGAGACGCGCGGGCCCGCACCGCCTTCGACCTGGCCATCGTTTCCGTCCTGCTGGATGCGGGCTCCGGGCCCGGCTGGTCCTACCTCGACGCCGGAACCGGCCGGCGCCTGACCCGGTCCGAGGGCCTGGCGATCGCGTCGCTGCGCATGTTCAAGGCGGGCGCCTTCTCGAGCCGTCCGGCCGACCCCTGGCGCGTGGACGCGGCGGCGTTGCGGACCCTTTCGGCGGACGCCCTGGCTGGGGGCTTCCAGGTTTCGGACGCCAATCCGCTGGCCGGCCTGGAGGGTCGGGCCGCCCTCCTGCGGCGTCTGGGCGACCGGGCCGCCGAGCGCCCAGACCTTTTCGCCCGCGCGGACGACGCGCGACCCGGCGGCCTCTACGACGCCATGAAGGCCCGCGCGGTCGACGGCCGACTGCCCGCCCCCGTCATCCTTGAGGTGCTGCTGGAGGCGCTAGGCCCGGTCTGGCAGGACCGGCTCCGCCTCGGCGGCGTCGATCTCGGCGACACCTGGCGGCATCCGGCGATACGGCGCGGCGACGCCACCGACGGCCTGGTCCCCATCCACAAGCTCAGCCAATGGCTCAGCTACTCCCTGGTCGAACCGCTGCAGGAGGCGGGCGTCGAGATCACCGACCTCGACGGGCTGACGGGCCTGGCGGAATACCGCAACGGCGGCCTGTTCATGGACATGGAGGTGCTGACGTTGCGTGACCCGGCTGACGCCGGCCGCGCCTGGCCGGTGTCGGATCCGCTGGTCGTGGGCTTGCGGTCCATGACGGTCGCCCTGCTCGACCAGGTCGCGCCCCTGGTCCGCGCCGAACTTGGCGTCAGCGCCGACGGCATGCCGCTGGCCAGCGTGCTGGAGGGCGGCACCTGGGCCGCCGGCCGTCGCATCGCCGCCCGGCGCCGGGAGGGCGGCGGGCCGCCGCTCAATATCCTGTCCGACGGCACCGTGTTCTGAGGGAGCGAACCATGGACGGCGTCACCGTCATCGACCACCCCCTGGTCCTGCACAAGCTCAGCCTGATGCGGGACAAGGAAACCTCGACCGCCCAGTTCCGCCGGCTGCTGCGCGAGATCTCGACCCTGCTCTGCTACGAGGTCACCCGCGACCTGCCGCTGGAGCGTGTCGCCATCGAGACGCCCGTCGGCCCGACCGAGGGTCACAAGCTGGAGGGCAAGAAGCTGGTCTTCGTACCGATCCTGCGCGCGGGCCTGGGCCTGGTCGAGGGCATGCTGGACCTCGTTCCGTCAGCCCGCGTGGGTCATGTGGGCCTCTATAGAGATCCGGAATCCCTCGACGCCTTCGAATATTACTTTCGCGCGCCCGAGGACGTGGCCGACCGTCTGTGCGTGGTCATCGATCCCATGCTGGCGACCGGCAACACGGCGGTGGCGGCGATCGACCGTCTGAAGGAGCGCGGTGTCGAGGCGATCCGGTTCGTCTGCCTCGTCGCCTCGCCGCAGGGCGTGGAGCGGTTGCGGGCCTATCACCCGGACGTGCCCGTCTGGGCCGCAGCGGTCGACAAGCGGCTGAACGACAAGGGCTACATCGTCCCGGGCCTCGGCGACGCCGGCGACCGCCTGTTCGGGACGAGGCACGGATAGGCCCGAAATCCTCCCCCATCGGGGGAGGGGGAC
>JAEWJI010000045.1 GCA_023386645.1 Pseudomonadota bacterium | reverse complement strand
CTGCTGGGCAAGGGCGAGCGGTATCTGCGGCCGACAGAGGCGTGGGCGCCGTCGGACTAGAACGTATGGCCACGGCTCCACCGGCGTGGCACCGTCGCCGCCGGAGGACCTCCCATGCGCCGCTTCGTCCCGATCGCCCTCGTCGCCTCCCTCGCCTCGGCCTGCGCTCACGCCCCTTCGCCCGCCGCGACGCCGCCCGACTATGCGCCGCTGGCCGGAGATCCGGCCCCGCCGCATGCGCGGCTCTATGCCGATTGCTTCCGGCAGGCCGCCGAAACGGGCAGCTACCGGCGAGCCGCGGACGGCGGAGGGGAAGAACTGCTGCTGTTCACCTGCACCGGCGCGCCGGCGCGCGCCTTCTACGAGGCGCTCGGCCCATGGAGCGCCCGGATCGGCTCGGGCTTCGAGCACGACGGCCGCAGCTACCGATCCACGGCCAGGGTCCTGGCCAACATGTTCGGGGTCGATTCCTGCTCGGCGAAGGATGGCGGAGACCATCGCTGCGTCATCAGCTTCAACGCGGGCGACTTCCTGGATCAGTAGGCGAAGTCCTGCTGCCGGAAACTGTCAGCAGTCCGCCGCGGCAACGGCGCGTGTTCGCACAATGTTCTTGCTGAAATCCGCGAATTGATACCCATATAGCGCTGTCGCGCCGGACCCGCGCCGGCTTCCCCGCGTTCCCGGATTCCATGACCGAAAAGCATAACTTCATCCGCGTGCGCGGCGCGCGGGAGCACAATCTGAAGGGCGTCGACCTCGACATCCCGCGCGAGCAGCTGGTGGTGATGACCGGCCTGTCGGGCTCCGGGAAGTCGTCGCTGGCGTTCGACACCATCTACGCCGAGGGGCAGCGGCGGTATGTCGAGTCGCTCAGCGCCTATGCGCGTCAGTTCCTGGAGCTGATGGGCAAGCCGGACGTGGACCTGATCGAGGGTCTGTCGCCGGCCATTTCGATCGAACAGAAGACTACGTCCAAGAACCCGCGCTCGACAGTCGGCACGGTGACGGAAATCCACGACTACATGCGCTTGTTGTGGGCGCGGGTGGGCGTGCCCTATTCGCCGGCGACCGGCCTGCCGATCGAGAGCCAGACCATCTCGCAAATGGTCGACAAGCTGACCGCCCTGCCCGACGGTGAGCGCATCCTGCTGCTGGCCCCCGTCGTGCGCGGCAGGAAGGGTGAATACAAGAAGGAGATGGCCGAGTGGCAGCGCGCGGGGTTCCAGCGCGTGAAGGTCAACGGCGAGTTCTACGCCATCGAGGACGCGCCTCAGCTCGACAAGAAGTTCAAGCACGACATCGACATCGTCGTGGACCGAATCGTCACCAAGGCGGGCCTGGAAGGGCGCTACGCCGACAGCCTGCAAACCGCGCTGGGCCTGGCCGACGGCATCGCGGTGGCGGAGTGGGCGAATGTGCGCGAGGGCGAGACGGCGCCGCGCTCCATCACCTTCTCGGAACGGTTCGCCTGCCCGGTCTCGGGCTTCACGATCAGCGAGATCGAGCCCCGGCTGTTCTCGTTCAACAACCCGTTCGGCGCTTGCCCGATCTGCGACGGCCTGGGGGTGAAGCTGGCCTTCGACGCCGACCTGGTGGTGCCGGATCGCGACAAGAGCCTGCACAAGGGGGCGGTGGCGCCGTGGTCGCGCGGGCCCTCGCCGCTCTACACCCAGACCCTGCAGTCCCTGGCCCAGCACTACGGCTTCTCGATGGACAAGCCGTGGAGGGAGCTGCCGGGCAAGGCCCAGACGGTGATCCTGCACGGCTCGGGCTCGGACAAGATCAAGTTCCGCTACGACGACAACGCCCGCACCTATGAGACGACCAAGACCTTCGAAGGGGTGCTGCCGAACCTGGAGCGGCGCTGGCGCGAGACCGACAGCGCCTGGGTGCGCGAGGAACTGGCGCGCTATCAGTCTGAAACGCCGTGCGAGGCCTGCGGCGGCAAGCGGCTGAAGCCCGAAGCCCTGGCGGTCAAGGTCGCGGGCCAGGACATCGCCGAGGTGTCGTGGCTGTCGATCAAGGCGGCGCTGGAATGGTTCAGCGGGCTGGAAGGGCAGCTGACCGACAAGCAGATGGAGATCGCTCGCCGGATCCTGAAGGAGATCAACGACCGGCTGCGGTTCCTGAACAATGTCGGGCTGGACTATCTGAACCTGTCGCGGTCGTCCGGCACCCTGTCAGGCGGCGAGAGCCAGCGCATCCGGCTGGCGTCGCAGATCGGCTCGGGGCTGACGGGCGTGCTCTATGTGCTCGACGAGCCGTCCATCGGCCTGCACCAGCGCGACAACACCCGGCTGCTGGACAGCCTGAAAGGGCTGCGCGACCTGGGCAACTCGGTGCTGGTCGTCGAGCACGACGAGGAGGCGATCACCTCTGCGGACTATGTCATCGACATGGGCCCGGCCGCGGGCGTGCATGGCGGCACGGTGTGCGCCGAGGGTACGCCGGCCGAAGTGATGGCCAATCCGAAATCCCTGACCGGCAAATACCTGACCGGCGAGCGAGAGATCGAACTGCCGCCCGAGGGCCGCCGGCCCGTCGACCGCAAGCGGATGCTGAAGGTCTCGGGCGCGACCGGCAACAACCTGAAGGGCGTCACGGGCGAGATCCCCGTGGGGCTGTTCACCTGCGTGACCGGGGTGTCGGGCGGGGGCAAGTCGACCTTCACGATCGAGACCCTCTACAAGGCCGCCGCGCGCCGCCTGAACAACGCTTCCGACGCCCCCGCCCCGTTCGACCGGATCGAGGGGCTG
This sequence comes from Pseudomonadota bacterium, assembly GCA_023386645.1. Taxonomy (GTDB): domain Bacteria; phylum Pseudomonadota; class Alphaproteobacteria; order Caulobacterales; family Caulobacteraceae; genus Brevundimonas. The sequence goes on along the minus strand of JAEWJI010000045.1, from coordinate 27,776 downwards.
GAGCACTTCGACAAGGTCATCGACATCGACCAGAGCCCGATCGGGCGCACCCCGCGTTCGAATCCGGCGACCTACACCGGCGCGTTCGGGCCGATCCGCGACTGGTACGCGGGCCTGCCGGAATCCAAGGCGCGGGGGTACGGGCCCGGCCGGTTCAGCTTCAACGTCAAGGGCGGGCGCTGCGAGGCCTGTCAGGGCGACGGGCTGATCAAGATCGAGATGCACTTCCTGCCGGACGTCTACGTCACCTGCGACATCTGCAAGGGCAAGCGATACAACCGCGAGACGCTGGAGATCGTGTTCAAGGGCAAGTCGATCTCCGACGTGCTGGACATGACGGTCGAGGAGGCCGCGAGCTTCTTCAAGGCGGTGCCGCCGATCCGCGACCGCATGCAAACGCTGGAGCGGGTGGGCCTGGGCTATGTGAAGGTGGGCCAGCCGGCGACGACCTTGTCGGGCGGCGAGGCGCAGCGGGTGAAGCTGTCCAAGGAGCTGTCCAAGCGGGCGACTGGCAAGACCCTGTACATCCTGGACGAACCGACCACGGGGCTGCACTTCGAGGACACGCGCAAGCTTCTGGAGGTGCTGCAGGAGCTGGTCGAGAATGGCAACACCATCGTGGTGATCGAGCACAACCTCGACGTCATCAAGGTGGCCGACTGGCTACTCGACTTCGGGCCCGAGGGCGGCGACGGGGGCGGCGAGATCGTGGCCGTCGGCACGCCCGAACAGGTCGCGGAAAACCCGGCGAGCTGGACCGGACGCTACCTCAAGGAGGTGCTGGACCGACACGAGGCGCGTCGGCGCGAGCGCGTGGCCCAGACGGCCGCCGAGACCAAGCCGGCACGAGCCCGCAAGCGGGCCTGAGCCGGCGGCGACGTCAGGGGTGCGGCAGGCCCTTGATGTCGCGATAGGCGGCCGCGTACGGGGCGTAGAGCACCGCCAGCTGGAGCGCCGAGAGCAGGCTGTTCAGCACCACCCAGGCGGCGATCGCGAGGCCGAACTGCTGGAGAATGGCGGTGGCGTTCAGATCCTCGGGCGACAGGTCGCCATTGTGGACCACCTGCTCGACATTGCCGGTCGCCAGATAGACGCCCTGGGCGATGGCTTCGCCCAGCAGGCTGACCAGCAAGGTCATCACCCCTGCCAGGATGGCCATGCCCAGCAGCGGCAGGACCCGGCCGCGCGTGAGGCTGAACGAGGCGAAGGGGGCGAACCGCTGCTCGGCCACCACGATTGGCACCGCCAGGCTGAGACGCAGCATGAGCCAGACCAGGAAGCCGATGGCGGCGATCCCCAGCAGCACGACCGGAAGCCAGAGCGCGCCTATGCCGCTGGCGTTGGCGGCGGCCCCGGCGGCCCAGACGAGGCTGAAGCCGACGACATAGACCGCCATCATCACCAGTCCGAGGATGATGGTCACGCCCAGGACCCGCAGTTCGTCGCTGCCGAGCCTCAGATACCCGAACCGGGATTGTTCCGGTCGCACAACCGACCGGGCGACGGCGGTGTTCAGCACCGCGCTGAACACCAGGCTGAGCGGCAGGATGAAGAGCATCAGGGCGCCGACGGTCTGCATCAGGCCCATGACGTCCTGCAGGCTCGGCTCCGCCACGTCCTCGAGCGCGGTCGCGATGGACATCATGTTGAGGATCATCGGCCCCGCTATTGCGAAGCAGGCGACGAAGAAGGCCGCATAGGCCAGGGCCCAGATCAGGATGGTCAATGGCTTGCGCCGGGCGATGCGGAAGCCCTCGAAGGCAGCCTCGGTGGCCTTGAAGCTCATCGGATCAGATCTCCTGCGGCGCCGATTCGGTCGGAGCCGGCGCGACGGCCTCCCTTTCACCCGACGCGGGCGTCCCGTCCAGCAGTTGCCGCGCCGCGACGGCGGAAGGCACCGACCAGAGCGTCGTCAGCCAGCCGAAGAGGAAGGCCATGGGCAGGGCGGCGACGACCGCCGGCAGGATCATCGGCTGAACCACAGGCGCCAGGTCAGCGAGCGTCCGGACGTCCGAAGGCCATTGCAGCCCCTGGATCATGAAGCCGCCGGCCAGGATGGCCGCAGCCAGGGCCAGGGTCGCGACGTAGGCGACCATGTAGATCAGCCACAGCAGGATGTTCATCCCGACCAGCTTCCACACCTGGCCTCGGGCGATGCGCCATCCTTCCTCGAAGGCGAAGCGGCCGAGGATGACGCCCGCGGGCGCGATCAGCGAAACCCGGCACCAGGCCCAGATCGATAGAACCAGGACCGCGAGCCCGTAGATCACGACGACCGGGATCGCGACCGCCTTGCCGGCGCCCCAGAAGGCCGCGCCCAGAGCGAAGCCGATCATGGCCAGGATCACGAGGGCGACGTACCAGCCGATGAACAGAGCCACGATGGCGACCGCGGCCCGCACCTCGTCCATGCCCAGCTTTAGGAAGAAGAAGCGGGACCTGGCCTGGGGATTCAACGCCGCCCGGATCGAGCCGGTGAAGATCATCAGCATGACCCCGTACATCACCACGGTCATGAGGTTGGAGAAGGCGCTAACCGCCATGGCTTCGGCCATGTAGCCCTCCATGGCGGCATCCGCGTCGTCGAGCGGCAGGTTAGCGAAGAGCGGAATGAGCAGGGCGTAGGTCGCGACCATCATCGCGAGCATGAGCATGCCCCAGACGAACACCGTCAGCGGCCGATTGGCCGTCAGCCTGAACGGCGCTCCCAGCGCATCCGACAGAGAAAAACTCGGCTTCATGATATGGCGCTCCCCAGCCCGATCTCGAGGCTAATAGCACAGCGCGTGGAGGCGAGGTTCGCAAGCCCACGAAATCCCTCCGTGTCGGTCCGGGCGGCTGACGCGGAGGGCGAGGGTGTTTAGAAGGCCGCATGTCCTCCCCCTCCCCTTCTCCTGTACACGTCATCGGCGGCGGCCTCGCCGGCTCGGAAGCCGCCTGGCAGATCGCCCAGGCCGGCGTGCCGGTTATCCTGCACGAGATGCGCCGCGCCGGCGTGAAGACCGATGCGCACCACACCGACGGTCTGGCGGAGCTGGTCTGCTCCAACTCCTTCCGCTCGGACGACTGGGAATACAATGCGGTCGGCCTGCTGCACGCCGAGATGCGGGCGCTGGACAGCCTGATCATGGCGGCGGGCGACGCGAACCAGGTGCCGGCGGGCGGGGCGCTGGCGGTCGACCGGGTCGGATTTTCGGACGCCGTGACGGCGCGGCTGGAGGCCCACCCCCTGGTGACCATCGAGGCGGGCGAGGTGGCGGGACTGCCGCCCGAGGACTGGGACAACGTCATCGTCGCCACCGGTCCGCTGACGTCGCCGGCCCTGGCGGACGCCATCCTGAAGACCACGGGCGAGGAGTCCTTGAGCTTCTTCGACGCCATCGCTCCGATTGTGCACGCGGACTCCATCGACTTCGACATCGCCTGGCGGCAGTCGCGCTACGACAAGGAGGGTCCGGGCGGGGACGCGGCGGCCTACGTCAACTGCCCGATGGACAAGGCGCAGTACGAGGCCTTCATCGACGCCCTGCTGGACGGACCCAAGGCCGAGTTCAAGGACTGGGAGAACGTCCCCTACTTCGACGGTTGCCTGCCGATCGAGGTGATGGCCGAGCGGGGGCGCGAAACCCTGCGCCACGGGCCGATGAAGCCCGTCGGCCTGACCAACCCGCGCGATCCGACAGTCAAGGCACACGCGATCGTGCAGCTGCGCCAGGACAATGCGCTGGGGACGCTGTTCAACATGGTCGGCTTCCAGACCAAGCTGAAACACGGAGCCCAGGCCGAGATCTTCCGCATGATCCCGGGGCTGCAGAACGCCCAGTTCGCCCGCCTCGGCGGGCTGCACCGCAACACCTTCCTGAACTCGCCGAAGCTGCTGGACCGGCAGCTGCGGCTCAAGGCCCTGCCGCGCCTGCGCTTCGCCGGGCAGGTGACGGGGGTGGAAGGTTATGTCGAGAGCGCAGCCATGGGTCTGCTGACCGGACGTCTGGCCGCAGCCCAGGCCCTGGGCCGAGATATGGCCCCGCCTCCGCCCGAGACGGCCATGGGGGCTCTGGTCGAGCACATCACCGGCGGCCACCTGGAAGGGTCCAAGTTCCAGCCGATGAACATCAACTACGGCCTGCTGCCGCCGCTGGAGGCGCCCCGCGTCGACGGCGAAGGCCGCCGCATCTCGCCGAAGGATCGCGGGCGGGCCAAGAAGCGGCTGATGAGCGTTCGGGCGCTGGAGGCGTTGAAGGGGTGGAGAGACGCCGCCGGATGATCGAAGACCTGAAACGCCTCGCTGTACGCCGCGCCCTGCTGGCTCGCCGACTGGAGATGATCGCCCAGGGCGCCCGGCTGGCCTATGAAGACGGCTCGCCAGTCGACATGGCGTCCGAAAAGACGCGGCTGGAGGACGAGCTGGCGCGGCTAGACCGCAAGATCGCCCTGTTCGGAACACCTGCAGGGCAGGCCTGAATGGCGCACCCCCTGAAGGCCGCGATCCGTCAGCGGATCAACCAGCTGTTCAACGACTATGAGCGCGGCGAGCGGCCGGCCCTGCGCCGGGCCGACGCCCTGTTCCCGACCGAGTCCGTGGCCTGGCGGGTGAACGGCGACATCGTCACCATGATGATCGGCGGGGTGTCCGGACTGCTGCTGCAGATGCTGCATCCGGCGGTGCTGGCGGGGGTGTGGGACCATTCCGACTTCCGCGCGGACATGCATGGGCGGCTGAGGCGGACCGCCAAGTTCATCGCGGTCACGACCTATGACCATGCGGAGGTCGGAGAGGCCGCGATCCAGAAGGTGCGGCGCATCCATGACAGGCTGGGCGGGACCCTGCCGGACGGCACGGCCTATCGGGTCAGCGATCCCCGACTGCTGGCCTGGGTGCATGTGACGGAGATCACCAGCTTCCTGGCCGCCTGGGTGCGCTATGGTGAGCCGGAGATGTCGGGCATCGATCAGGACGCCTATATCGAGGAGATGGCGCGGATCGGCCTGGCGCTTGGGGCTGATCCCGTGCCGCGCGACCGGGCCTCGGCGGAAGCCCTGATCCAGTCGATGCGCGGCGAACTGCGCGCGGACGACCGGACGCGGGAGGTGGCGGACCTGGTGCTGCGCCAGAGGATCGGCGGACCGGCGGAGGATTTCGCGGGCGGGCTGATCATGGCCGCGGGCGCGGACCTGCTGCCCGACTGGGCGCGCGGGATGCATGGCCTGCCGAAGGCGCCTCCATCGACCCGGGCCGCCGTGCGGGCGACGCAGAAGATGATGGACTGGGCCTACACGGGCTCTCCCAACCGCCAGGTCTGGCCCCGGGAGGTGCTGGAATGGCCGGACGGCGCGCCGCGCTGACACCGGCTCAGATTCGGCCGCGCAGCACGGCCCAGGTCAGACGCAGGCGCTTGACCGGCTCCTGGGCCTCGGGGTCCAGCAGGGCGGCGGGCGCGACGGCGGGGAAGGCAGACGGCGGGAGGCCGCGCAGGGCGCGGTTAGCCTCGCGCTTTAGCGGACGGGCTTCTCCGACCCGGCCGGCCTGGGACAGGCCGCGCACGCGAGCCGCAGGCTCGATCCGGTCGTCATGGCCGGGGCCGACCAAGATCCGCACCGCCTGTCGCACCGGCCCTACGTAGAAGGCATCCAGGTCGTGGGGCTGGCCGTGGATGCGACCGATATGGGCCTCAATCAGAGCTTCCAGCGCCGCGCGCTCCAAGTCGCGGCGGCGGACCACAGCCTCAAGGGCCTCCAGCACCGGGTGTCCCCTTCTCGGTTCTCCGGAGAACACCCCCTCCATCTGGTCGGCCCACCAGCGGTAGCGCATCTCCGCCAGCAGGGGCTGGGTGACCCGCGAGGGGATGGCCATGAGCTCTGCCTCGAAGGCGTAGAGCGCAATCAGGTCGGCGCGGGCCTCGGCGTCCGCGACGAACCGGCTGGCCAGCCAGCGGTCGATGTCCGCGTCGCGGACCTGGGCGTCGAGGTCGATCATCGGGGAGCCATAACGAAGAAGGCCGGGAAGGTCGCCCTCCCCGGCCTCAATCCATTGAAGGATCGACCGATCAGCCGAACAGGGTCTGGTACATCGCCATCGAGGTCAGCATCGGCAGGCTGAGCAGCAAGTTGGTGCGGCTGGCCAGCATGGCGATCCGGGCGGCCCTGGCCTTGCGGTCGTCGTCGACGGCGACGATGCCCAGGGCCCGCTTCTGGTTCGGCCAGATGATCCCCCAGACGTTCAGGAACATGACGATGGCCAGCCAGACGCCGATGCCCATCAGCATGAAGGGCTGATCCCCATCCACCAGGCCGCCGGCCATGCCGAGGCTGAGCACCTCCATGGCGTAGTCGTGGCCGCGCAGGACCATGACCACCAAGCCCGCCAGCACCGTGATCAGGGCCGACCAACGGAACCAGAACAGGGCCTCGGGGGCGATATGCTTGCCGACGGCGGGCTTCAGCTCGGCCGGGATGGTGGGCATCATCCGGATCTGCACGAAGTTGAAATAGTACAGCAGCCCGATCCACAGGATGCCGGCGACGACGTGCACCCAGCGGGCGGTAGCCTGCCAGAAGCCGGCGTCATAGCCGCCCGGGGCCAAACGGCCGAAGGCGAAGATCATGATCCCCGCCAGCACCATACTGAGCAGCAGGGTGTTGCGGAAGTTCGTCAGCAGGTTCGCCATGGCGTCAGCCCTCCCCGGCCCTTGAGTCGGGCCGGAGTGTAGCCGCGCCTAGGGCCGGCTGGCCATGCCCAGCTTGACCGTCGTGGCCTCCTCCTCCTGGGCGCCGCGCTTGACCCCCCAGAGCAGCAGGACAGGGGCCGCCACATAGACCGACGAATAGGTGCCGACCACGATCCCGAAGATCAGGGCGATGGCGAAGGGCTGGAGCGGTCCGCCGCCCAGCACCGCCAGGACGCCCAGAGCGAACAGGGCCGTGACGCCGGTCATGATCGTGCGCGACAGGGTTTCGTTGATCGACAGATCGATCAGTTCGCCCAGCGGCATCTTCTTGTACTTGCGCAGGTTCTCGCGGATCCGGTCATAAACGACGACCGTGTCGTTCATCGAGTAGCCGATGACGGTCAGCACCGAGGCCACGGCCGTCAGGCTGAACTCCATCCCGGTGACGGCGAACAGGCCGAAGGTCAGGATCACGTCGTGGAACAGGCCCACCATGGCCCCCAGGCCGAACTGCCATTCGAACCGGAACCAGATGTAGATCATCATCAGGCCGATCGCGACCAGCAGCGCCAGCACGCCGTTGGTCAGCAGCTCGCCCGAGACCGAGGCGCCGACCGCCTCGGTACGGGTGAACTGGACAGCACCCAGGTCCTCGGTCAGGCCGGCCTTGACCTGGTCGATCGTGGCGGCCGCCGTCTGGCCTTCCGGATTGCCGAACCGGGCCATGGCGTGGAACCGGCCGGTCGGGTCGGAACCGGGCACCGAATAGCTCTGCACCTGGGCGTCCGGGACACCCTGGGCCTCGAGGCTGGCGCGGATGCGGGCGAGGTCGACCGGCTGAGGCTCGGTCGACATCTCGATCAGATTGCCGCCCAGGAAATCGACGCCGCAGGTCAGGCCGCCGCACTTGTTGTCGGCCGGCCAGATGGTGAAGAAGATCGCGCCGATGCAGAGCAGCAGCGACAGCGAGCCGAACAGCTTGGCGTATTTGACGAACCGGAAGTTCGTCTTGATCGGCAGCAGCTTGATGAGGGGCCAGAACTTGGACATGGGTGACCTCACGACGCGATCGGCAGTTTCTTGGGCCGCGCGAGGCGGAACCAGAAGGCGAGCAGCACCTGGGTGACCAGGACGGCGGTGAAGACGGAGGTCACGACGCCGATCGACAGGGTCCAGGCGAAGCCCCGCACCGGTCCGGCGCCGAACCAGAACATGATCAGGGCCGCGAAGATGGTGGTCAGGTTGGCGTCCACGATGGTCACCATGGCCCGGTTGAAGCCGGCGTCCATGGCCGCGATCGGGGACCGGCCGGCGTTGGCCTCATCCCTCATCCGCTCATAGATCAGCACGTTGGCGTCCACCGCCATGGCCAGGGTCAGGATCAGGCCCGCGATGCCCGGCAGGGTCAGGGTCGCGCCGGTCAGCGACATGGCGGCGATGATCAGCAGGCCGTTCATCAGCAGGGCGACGACGGAAATCCCGCCGAACAGGCCGCCGTAGGACAGGACCATGAAGACCAGCACGCCCGCGAAGGCGATCAGGGTCGCGATCTGGCCCGCTCGCACCGCATCGGCGCCCAGGGAGGCGGTGACGCTGCGACGCTCCTCGACCGTCAGGGGCGCCGGCAGGGCGCCGCCGTTCAGCAGGTTCACCAGTTCCGAGGCCGAGGCGATGGTGAAGCTGCCCTCGATGATGCCGCTGCCGCCGGTGATGGCGCTGTTGATCCGCGGCGCGGAGATCACGCGACCGTCCAGGATGATGGCGAAGGGCTTGCCGATATTGGCCGCCGTGGTCTCGCCGAAGCGGCGCGCGCCCTGGCCGTCGAAGCGGAAGCCGATGGCGGGGCGGTTGTTCTGGTCGGTGGTGACGTTGGCGTCGACCAGGTTCTCGCCCGAGACGATGATGCGACGTTTCACCAGATAGGGCGTGCCCTGCTCGTCCAGCAGCAGTTCGGCGTCGGGCGGGACCCGTCCCGCCTGGGCCTCGGCGACCGAATTCTCGGTGTCGACCATCTGGAAGGTCAGCTGGGCCGTCTGGCCGATGACGCGCTCAAGCTGGGTGGGATCGCTCTCGCCCGGCGCCTGGACGACGATCCGCTCGGCGCCCTGGCGGGTGATCGAAGGTTCGCGGGTGCCCAGGCTGTCGATCCGGCGGCGCACGACCTCGATGGACTGGTCCACGGCGGTCGGTCCCATCTGGGCCAGGGCCTGGTCGGTGTAGGCGTAGCGGATGCGGGTGTCGTCGATGCGGCTGACGGTCCGGTCCGCGACCATGCCGACGCCGCCGCCGATCAGCTGGCGCAGGGCGGTCATGGCCGGGTCCATCTGGCCGGGTTCGGCCACGGTGATGATCACGCCGTTGCCATCGCGCTGGACGCTGGAGACTCCGACACGAGCCTCGGACAGCACCTGGCGGGAATCCTCGGTCAGGTTGGTCAGGCGCTTCTCGCGCATGGCCTGAACATCAACCTGCAGCAGCAGGTAGGAGCCGCCCTGCAGGTCGAGCCCCAGGTTGAGGGTAGGCTTCGGGAGCCATCCGGGCAGCGCCTGGCGCTGGGCCGGGCTCAACAGGTTGGCGTAGGAGAAGAGCACGCCGAGCGCCAGCGTGAGTGCGAGAAGGACGACCTTCCAGCGCGACAGATGGACCATGCGGACTGTCCCGAACCCTAAGGCGGCCGATCAGGCCTTGGCGTCGTTGGCCGCGATCGCGGTACGGTTACGCACCTCGGCGATCATGCCCTTGACCACGCGAACGTTCACGCCCTGGGCGATCTCGACCATCGCTTCGTCGTTCTCGACGCGAGTGACCTTGCCGATCATGCCGTTGGACATGACCACCGTGTCGCCCCGCTTGATCGCCGCGATCAGGGCCGCGTGCTCCTTGGCGCGCTTCTGCTGCGGGCGGATGAGCAGGAAGTAGAAGAGCACGAAGATGGCGACGAACGGCAGGAACTGCACGATCGCGGCCATCATGCCGCCGTCAGCGGAGGTAGGCATGGTCTTGGTCCCCGGCGGGCGCGCGGATTTCGGCGGCGCCCCTTGAAAATGAGGCGCGGAACCTAGGGCCGAGCGTGACCGATTGCAACGCGCAGGGCCGCCGCAGCGCCGTTCTGCGTCAGCGCGGCAACACCGTCAGCGGATCGATAGCCACCGGCTCGTCGCCCTGCATGCGCCGGGTCTCGAAGTGGATGGACGGGCGGCCGTCGCCGGCGGTCAGGCCAACCGTGCCGATCTGCTGGCCCGCGCGCACATCGTCCCCCTCCTCAACCGTGGAGGAGCCGAGGTGGCCGTAGACCGTGCGCCAGCCGTCACGGTGGACGATCAAGACAGTCAGCCCCTGACCGGGCAGGTCGTCGCCGACGTAGGCGACCCGGCCGGCGGCGGCGGCGTTCACTGGGGTTCCGGCCGAGGCGCCGATGTTGATGCCGTTATTGCGCTCGCCCATGCCGACGGGACCGAACCGTCTCAGGATGTCGCCCCGCACCGGCCAAGCCAGGGTGGCGGCGACCGGCGTCGCCGTATCGGCGGCCGTCGGGCGGCTCGGGGGATTGCCTGAGGGCGGCGGAGGCGGGGGCGGAGGCGGCGCGCCCGTGTCGGGAGCCAGCACCCCGCGCGGAGCGGGCCCGGTGGCGTAGGGATCGGGCCCGGTATCGACCGCGCTGTCCGGCAGGACGATTCGCTGGCCAGGAACGATGGCGCCGCGCGGGCCCAGACCGTTGAGGTCGATCAGCATCTGCACCGGCGTCTGGAACCGTCGGCCGACGCCGGAAATCGTGTCGCCCGGCTGAATCTCATAGGCCGCGCCCGCCGCGACGGTCGTGGGCGTCGGCGGGGCATAGGCCGGCTCGCGAGCCGGCGGCGGGACGTAGGCTGGGGGAGCGATGGGTTCCGCGGCGGACAGGGAGCCGCCCTCGATCCGCTCTACCGGAGCCCGTGCAGGCGGGGGCGGTTCGTCATAGGCGGGCGGCTGATAGGCCGGCGGCGGCGGACCGTAGGGCGCAGCGGCCGGGGCCCGTCCCGAAACATCCACCGGACGGGTCGAGTAGCGAGGCTCGGCCGGGTAGCTGGCGCAGGCGCCAAGCGCGGTCAGAAGCAGCCCGACCGTAAGGCCGCCCAGCAGCCTCGCTCCACGTCCGAAGTCGCCCGGTCCGAATCCCATGCCGTTCCTCCTGGTGTGCGAACCCGATTTGCCGCAGATCGACCCCGCAAGCCAAGCCGCCAATCCGTGCGGAAGTGAGGCGACGCGGCTCAGTTCGCCTCGGCGGCCGCCTGAGCCTCGGCTTCTTCGTCTTTGCTGACCACCTGGCGGAACAGCAGCTTGTCGATGCGCCGGTCGTCCATGTCGATGACCTCGACCTCGAACCGGCCGAGCTGGAGGACCTCACCCTCCTCCGGCACGCGGGACAGTTCGTGCAGCACCAGGCCGGCGACCGTGTGGAAGCCCTCGTGTTCGCCGAAGTCCTCGCCCAAGGTGTCGCAGACCTCGTCGAGGTCGGTCTGGCCGTCGACCAGCCAGGAGCCGTCTTCGCGCTGACGGATCATGGCCTCGCCCTCGTCGTGGCCCTCGTCGAAGTCTCCGGCGATCATCTCCAGCAGGTCGGTGGCCGTCACCACGCCCTCGAAGGCGCCGAACTCGTCGACCAGGAAGGCCATGTGGACCTTGGACGACTTGAGGATCTCCAGAGCCTTCAGGACCGAGGTCGACTGGGGGATGAAGGCCGGGGTCTGGACCAGTTTCTCGACGTCGAAAGAGCCGTCGGTCAACAGGCAGTCCAGCAGGTCCTTCTTGTGGACCACGCCCAGCGGATTATCGACGTCGTTCTCGCGCGCCACCACGATCCGGGAATAGGGACAGGTGCGGACCTCCTCACGCAGCACCTCTTCGGGATCGTCGAGCGCGATCCAGAAGACTTCGTGGCGCGGGGTCATGGCCACGCGGATGGGGCGGTCTCCGAGCGTCAGGATCTCCTCGATCATCTCCTGCTCCTCCGGCTCGATCAGGCCAGCGGAGGTGCCCTCGGCGATCATCGTCTCCACCTCCTCCTGGGTGACATCCGAGCCATCGCGGTCCTTGACGCCCATGACCTTGAGGATGCCGGAGGTTGACGCCGTCAGCAGGATCACGAACGGCGACAGGATCTTGGCCAGGGTGCTGATCGGCGCCGCCATCTTGGAGGCGATGACCTCGGGGAAGATCAGGGCCAACCGCTTGGGCACCAGCTCCCCCACGATCAGCGAGACGTAGGTGATCAGCACGACCACCAGGGCCGTCGCGAAGATTTCGGAATAGCGGGCGATCGCCGGGAAGGAGGTCTCCAGCATCCGGTTCAGCTCGCCCGCGATGGCCGCCTGTCCGTAGGCGCCGGCCAGGATGCCGATGAGGGTGATGCCGACCTGGACCGCGGACAGGAAGTGGGTCGGGTCCTCCGACAGCCGCAGGGCGGCGCGGGCACCCCGGTCGCCCCGCTCGGCGCGGCTCTGGAGCTTCGACTTCCGGGAGGAAACGACCGCCATTTCGGTCATGGCGAACAGGCCGTTCAGCACCACCAGGAGCAGAACAACGACAATGGCGATGGCTAACATCAGGCGGGAGAAGACCGACGCGGCGCGACAGCCGGCGTCCGCTCAGCGATATTAGGCGAGAGCGGCGTGCTCCGCCACGATTTCGTGAGAAGCGCCCAGCGCCGCTGGCGCAGGCTCGATCGTCATGCAGGCCGACGTCCCGATCAGGGTGCCGATGAACAGGCCGATGTGCAGGGCGCGCCGCATGATGGTTACCGAAATCCTAACGATCCCGGAATGAACAGCGCACGCCGACGTTCCCCGCAAGGGGACGCTCGCCTCGGGCGGTGGATTAACCCTGCGGCTCGCCCATCGAGCGTGAGATCTCAGCGCAGTTCCACCCGGCGCGCACCGGCAGGGATGGCTAGGTCGCCGTTCTTCCACTCACCGCGCCGGCCGTCGATTCGCACCCGTTCGGGCGGCGTCTGGCCCGACGGCCAGGTCAGGATGTAGCCGCCGGGCGGGGCGGCCTGGCCCTCTAGATCCAGTCGATACCCCTGGCCAGCGCGCCGCAGGCGGTACGTCAGCAGGCCGTACGGAGTGCGCAGGTCGCGGACGCCGACCCCTTCGCCTTCCAGCCACGCCAGCGGAACCCCGGCCGCCAGCACCAGGGCGTGATCGTCCTCGCGGTCGTAGGCGAAAAGGTCCAGGGCCGAGCGGATGTAGTCCGAGCTGATCCAGGCGTGCGGCATGTCGCCGATGAAGCGCGGCTCGCGCAGATGCCGCCCCACCACCTCCGCCCAGCCGTTCCAGGCCCGGGGCCGCACGTCGGAGAAGAAGAAGTCCAGGGCCTCAAGCGCCCGCTCGCGCTGCCCCAGACGCACCAGGGCGCCGACGTTGCGGAGCTCGTAGGGCGTGTAGTCGCGCCAGTCGGTGCGATTGTGCAGCCGCGCCTGAAAGTTCGACCAGTATTTCTCGAAGGTCGAGATCAAGAGGCCCTGGGGCAGGTTCGCCTGCTCCCCACCGGGCGACAGGGCGATGGTGGTCGAGGTCGCGTCGAAGTCGCCCCGGTCGGCCGCGCCCGCGATCCAGTCGATGCGATGACGGATCGCGGTCCCGGCGATGGAGGCGCGGATGTCAGCGGCGAAGACATCGCGCTCCACCGCGATGCGCTGGGCGGCGGCGGTGTCGCCCAGGGTCTCGGCGATGAAGACCGCGTCCTTGTAGCCGAGCAGGCCCCAGAAATCGTCCCAGTAGGAATAGGCGGGTTTGTCGGAATAGCCCTCGTGGCTGATCGTCGGAGGGAGCAGGCCGTACAGGTGCCGCGTCTCCGGCGTTTGGAACTCCAGCGTGCGGGTCGAGGCGCGCAAGGCGTCCATATAGGCGATGGCGCGCTGGACCTGGGGCCAGACGGCCTCCAGCGCCGCCCGATCGCCGGTGTAGCGATAGGTCTCGGCGGCCAGGAAGATGAACTCGCCATGGCTGTCGTTCTCCGGCACCGGATCGGAGCCGCGCGCGTCGACGCAACAAGGCACCTTGCCGTTCTCGAATACGAAGGGCGCGTACCAGCGCAGGTAATCGGCCGAGAGCTGGGCGTGCCCGACCCGGTTCAGGCCTTCGGCCATCATGGCGCCGTCGCGGATCCAGGAGCGGTTGTAGCTGCGCGTGCCAGGCTGGAGGATCGACCCCTGGCGAGACATCAGCATGTGGGCGAGCGACGACTTCATCACGTCCTCGATCCGCTGGGCCTCAGCCGGCACGATCAGGTCGAAGCGGTTCAGCTTCTCGCGCCAGGCGGCGGCGACCCGGGCTTGGGCTTGGTCCAGCACGGCCTCTACCGCGCCGGTGACCGGCAGTTCAGGTGTCACGCCCGCTAGGGCGGCCACCCAGCCGAAGGTGCGGCTCTGGCCCGGTTCGAGGGTGACCTCATAGAGCAGGGCGCCGGAGGCGAACGCGTCGTCCGACTCCACCAGGCGGTCAGTGGCCGGGCGCAGGCGGGCGGCGTCGGCCAGCAGGCTCTGCGGATCGGCCCCGGCCTGGAAGCCGGCGGCGGCCACGGCGCTTGGCGCGACCAGCGGGCGTATGCGGAGGCTGTCGTTGAGGACCAGCTCGCCGCCAGTCCAGTCGACCTGCTGGATGGGGCTGGCGCCGCCCGGCACGGCCAGGAACTGGACCGGACCGTTGACCTGCATGGGCCGGGCCATCAGGGCCAGGGTCAGGGTGCGTCGGCGCGGCGACCGGTTGGTCAGGACGTAACGGCCGTAAAGGGCAGCAGCCTCGGGGGTTCCGTCCGCGAAAGCCGTGGTCGTCAGGATCCAGTCGTCGTGGGTCCAGCCGACATTCGGAATCGGCAGGTCGTCGTCCATCAGGCTCTGGTCGATATCGACATCCGCCCAGGTGACCAGCCGGCCGTTGTCCAGGACGAAGGGCTCGATCGAGGGCCCGCCGCGCTTCAGCTCGATGGCACCGTCCTCGGAGATCAGACCGCTCTCACCGCCGCCGTCGACACCGACCAGGGTCCAGTAGGGCTGCTCGCCGTGGAAGCCGCGCGGATAGAGGCCGCGCCGGCTCTCGCCCGCGATGGCGGTCAGGAACGCCGTGGCGCTCTCTCCGAACGCCAAGGGTTCGATCTCGATCTCGTTCAGCGCATACGTCGAGGCGGAGGCGGCGTTCAGCATCTGGCCCGCCCCCATCTGGCCGGTGACAGCTCCGGCCTGGGGGGCTTCGAGATCGAGGCGCAGCCAGCGGGCCGATGTCTCGGGAAGGCGCAGCCAGTCCACACCGCCATCGCCGTTGTCGACCCGAGCCAGCTCGCGCCAGTCGCGAGCGTCGGAGGAGCCCATCACCCGATACCGGGACGCCGCCATAGCCGGCGCCCAGCGCAGGGTCAGGCCGCCGAACTCGCGCTCATAGGCCAGGTCGAGCGTCAGGCTCTGCGCGCCCCCGGCGGCGCTCCGCCAGGGCGTCGTCGGGTCTCCGTCCACCGCCTGGGCCGCGACCGCCGTGCCGTCCTCGCTGGTGGCCGAGGCGACCGGGCGCGGCGGTACCGAGGGCTCGGGCGGCAGGGCGCGCAGGATCAGGTCGTCCACCTCGATGAAGCCGCGACCGCCCTCCCCGGCCGTGATGACGAACTCCATCCGCGCGGCGCCCCGGAAGCTGCGGTCGGGATTCGGGCCCCACGCCCAGATCACCTGGCGCTTCTTGATCGTGAACAAGGTCCAGCCGTCCGGAGCGGTCCAGCCGCGCACCTGACGCCAGTGGACGTTGTCGCCCGAGGCGTCGGCGAACTTGATCTCCAGGGTGTTCGACGGCCCCCGACCGCGCACCCAGAAGCTGATCTCCCAGTTCTCGGGCAGGTCCAGGTCGAGCTCCCGGGCGACGAAGGCGTAGCCCGACTTGCCGTTGAAGTCGTAATCGAGCCTCAGGGCCTGGCCGTCGCGGCCTTGAACCTGGGTGGCGGTGGAGGAGACGTCGGTTGAGGCGTCCGCCGTCCAGGCGATGGAGCCATCGAAGTCGTCGAGTGTGCGAGTGTCCTGGGCGTTCGCCGCCGAAGCCAAAGACATCGCCAACGCCGCGATCAGAGCTCCGAACACACGCATCTCATACTCCGCTCATCCCGGCGAAAGCCGGGACCCAGTGCTTTGGGCGAACGCTGGTGAAGGTCCGCACAGCTGATGATCCCGCCCCCCGGTTCCGACAACCGAACTGGATCCCCGCTTTCGCCGGGATGAGCGGGGAAGTCTCTATCCCTTCACGCTCCCGGCCAGCATGCCGCGGATGTAGTAGCGCTGGAGGGCGAGGAAGAGGATCAGGACGGGGGCCACGGTGATGACGGCGCCCGCCATCATCATCTCGATGTCCTGCACATGCTCGCGCGACAGGGCGGCGAGCGCGACCGGCAGGGTGTAGTTCGACTGGTCCGTCAGGATGACCAGGGGCCACAGGAAGTCGTTCCAGCTGCCCAGGAAGACGAACAGCGCCAGCGTTACGATGATCGGCTGGAGCGTCGGCAGGACCACGCGGCGGAAGATCTGGCCCTCGCTCGCGCCGTCCACGCGGGCGGCCTCCAGCATCTCGTCGGGGATGGACAGGGCGTACTGACGAACCAGGAAAAGGCCGAAGATGGACGCCAGCCAGGGCACCAGGGCGCCGGCGTAGGTGTTCACCAGCCCCATCCCCTTGAGCATCAGGAACAGCGGCAGGGTGCCGATCTGGGCCGGCACCACCAGGGCCGCGACCAGGAGCTGAAACAGGCGCTCGCGCCCCTTGAAGCGCAGCTTGGCGAAGGCATAGCCGGCCGGCACGGTGAACAGCAGCGCCAGGCAGGTGGCCAGGGTGGCCAGGGCGAAGCTGTTCCACATGTACCGGCCCATGCCCTGGGTCACGAACAGGTCGCGGTAGTGCTCGAGCGTCCAGGTCTTCGGCAGCAAGGGCGGCGGGAAGGTGGCGGCCTCGCCCGTCGACATGAAACTGACCGACACCATCCAGGCCAGCGGGAACAGGACGATCAGGGCGATGATCGCGACAGCGAGGTTGAGCAGGATGGCGCGGGGCTTCATTCGTAGGCCCCCACGCGCCGGGCGACCGCGAGCTGCAACAGGGTGACGGCCAGGATGCAGACGAACAGGATGAAGGCCACCGCACTGGCGGACCCCAGGTTCCACCATTTGAAGCCCTCTTCGTACATGAAGTAGAGCACCGTCACCGTGCTCTGGGCCGGGCCGCCCTGGGTCATCACATAGGGCTCGGCGAACAACTGGAAGAAGCCGGCGATCGAAATGATCGAGACCAGCAGCAGTGTCGGCGCGATGGCCGGAAGCGTCACGTGCCGGAATGACTTCCAGGGTCCGGCTCCGTCGATGCGGGCGGCCTCGTAGAGGTCGTCCGGGACGGTCTGGAGCACCGCCAGGAAGATCAGCATGTTGTAGCCGAAGATCTTCCAGACCACGAAGATCAGGATGGCGGGGATCGAGGTCGACGGGTTCCCGAGCCAGTCGACGGCCGGCAGGCCCAGGCTGGTGATCGCCCAGTTGATGACGCCATAGCGGGTGTGCAGCAGGTAGTTCCACAGCACCGCGGTGGCGACCAGGGTGGTGACGTAGGGGGCGAAAAACATCACCCGCCAGATGGGCCGCCACTTCACCACCCGGGCGTTCAGGATGACGGCGGCGGCCAGGGAGGCGGCGATCGACAGGGGCACGCCGATCAGGGCGAACAGGCCAGTGTTCCGCATCGCCCCCCAGAACAGCGGGTTGGTCAGCAGCCGCTCGTAGTTCTCAAAGCCCACGAAGCGCAGGTTTCGGAGGTCCGCCAGGGCGTAGATGTCGAAGTCCGTCAGGCTCAGGACCAGCGCCGACACCATCGGGATCGCGAAGAAGACGGCGATGGCGATCAGGGCGGGCGCAATGAAGCCCCAGGCGGCGCGCTCGCGAGCGCGGGCTCCCCGGCCGACCCGACGCATGGGCTTGGCGATGATGGGGGCGGCAGTGGCCGGCACGTCGGTCATGCGGTCGCCCTCCCCTGTTCGAGCATCCAGCGGCGCTTTTCCAACAGGCGGTCCGCGCGCCGGTCGATCTCCGCTCCGGCGGTCTCGGGCGTGTACTCGCCGCGCACCATTCGCTCGGCGACGATCTGCATCTCTGTGACGACGCGCTCCCACTCCGGCGCCTTCGGGACCGCGCGGGCGCGGGCCAGCTGTTCGCGGAAAGCGCCCATGGCCGGGTCGCCTGACACCTCCGGCGCGGCCCAGGCGCTGGGACGGGACGGCAGGTCGCCGGTGACGCGGTTGAACTCCACCTGGACCGCCGGCTCCATCAGATAGCGGACCAGCCGCCACGCCGCGTCCTGGTTCGGTGAGGACCGATAGACCACCAGTGAGGAGCCGCCAGGAGCCGAGGCGCCGGGGCCGTTGGGCCCGGGCATGGTGGAGGTCATCCACTGGGTCGCGGGATCCAGCCGGTCGCGCAGTTCCCCGACCGTCCAGGGCCCCGACAGATAGAAGGCGAAATAGCCGCGCTGAAACTCGGTCCAGACGTTGGAGATCTGCGTCGAGGAGGCTACGGGGGCCAGGCCCTCGTCGAACAGACTCTTGTAGAAGGCCAGCGCCGCCACGAACGACGGACTGGAGAAGTTGCCACGGCTGTCCTGATCGCGCAGCAGCGGCTCGTCGCCCTGAAGGCCAAGCGTCAACAGTTGTTCGAACTCATTGAGCGGCAGCAGGATGGCGAAGTTGCCGCCGCCCGAAACGCGCTTCACCGCGTGCATCGCCGCCTTCCAGCCGGCCCAGGTCTGGGGCACGGCGTCGTGACCGGCGCGCGCCAGGAGGTCCGTCCGGCAGAACAGCAGGCGCGTGTCGACGTACCATGGCGTGGCCATCAGGCGGCCGCCGATGCGGTTGGTGTCTAGCACCGCCGGGAACTGGTCCGTCAGCAGGTCGGCGGCGGCGGCCGGCGCGGGGCTGATCGCGCCGATGGCCGCCATCTCGGACACCCAGGTGTTGCCGACCTGGCTGAGATCCGGAAGCGAGTCTCCCGCATAGGAGGTGAGCAGCTTTTGGTGCGCCGCAGTCCATGGGAGGGCCTGGACCTCGACCCGGATGTCCGGGTTCAGCCGCTCGAACGCGGGCAGGATGCGCGGCAGGTTGGTCGCCTCGTTGCCCATAGCCCAGAAGCGCAGATGGGTGCGGCCGTCCGAACGACCACAGCCGGCCAGCGCCGCCGCCCCGCCGCCGATCAGGGCGAGCGCGGAACGACGGTCCGGCCGGGCGCCGGTCACGCCTGGGCCAGCCAGCCGCCGGTGAAGCCGGCGCGCTTCAGCCCCCGGATCAGGTTGGGCTCATGGCGCATGTGGCGCCAGACCGCGTCCGAGCGATGGTTCTCGATCTGGATCACGATCGGTCCCTGATCGATGCCGAGATAGTCGTTCGCGACCCAGCCGACGTTCGGCACGACGTTCCCGTGCTGGAGCGGGCCAAGGCGCTCGGTCAGCGTCGGGTTGAACGAGTCCAGGAAGCCCCAGCGGGTGTAGATGCCCGAGCCGTAGCGCGCCTTGACCGTCTTGAGCCAGGCCGTGACCGCATCCGGCGCGAACGGCATGGAGGCCAGCGCCGCCGTGGGGGCGATGGTGCCGTCGTCCCGGTCGCCGGGCCCGCGCGCGGAATAGCTGAAGAACTCCCGCTCGCGACCCGCGATGTCCATGCGGAAATCGCCCGGACCATCGCAGGCGGTCAACCCCCAGAGCTCCCGGGAATAGCCGGTCCAGCCGCCCGGATTGGCGGCGGCGTAGTTGCGCTGGGCCTCCACGGCGCGGACGCTGTTCTGGAAATAGTCGAAGCCCGGAACCTCGGGCTGGCGCGCGCGCATCCAGGCGTCGTGGACGCCTCGGAAGTCAACAAACATGTGGCTGTACTGGTGGCCGAACATCGGGCCGAAGTGCAGGTGTTTAGGGCCGTACTCGTCGGTCCAGCTGCGATCGTAGACGCTGCACCACTCGTCCCAGACGGCGGCCGGAACGGGATGGGTCGGGCTGCCGATGGCCAGCAGCAGGACCAGCATGCCTTCGTTGTAGACGTTCCAGTCGTGCGGGATGAACCCGGTCTCGGGGTGCCAGCCCATGGTGATGCGATTGGGCCGCACCATGGCCCAGTCCCATTCGACCCGCTCGTACAGAGCCTGAGCGAGGCGGCGGATTTCGACCTCGTCGGCGTGGTCGCCATCGAACCACCGCGCCGCGTAGAGCACCCCGCCCAGCAACAGGGTGGTGTCGACGGTGGACAGTTCGGTGCGGCCGAACCGGTGGCCGGTCTCCATGTCCAGGAAGTGGTAGAAGAACCCCTTGTAGCCGCTGACGCCCGTGGGCTCCGGCCCCTGGGGCGCGTCGTAGAAGAAGCGGATCGTCGTCAGGGTGCGCTCGCGCGCTTCCTCGCGGCTCATCCAGCCTCGCTCGACCCCGATCGGCCAGCAGGTCAGGGCGTAGCCGACGGCGGCGACCGACGAGAAGGACGGCGTGGGCCAGCGGTCGGGGGTCAGCCCGTTGTCGCGCCGGGTGACGTGCTGGAACCAGCGGAAGGTGCGTTCCTGAAGCTCCTCGACCTCGGGGTCGAGGCGAGGTCCGGAGGCGCTGCCGGTCGTGGAGGCGCAGGCCGTAAGGGCCAGGGCCCCGCCCGCCGCGACGGAAGTCAGAAGAAAACGCCGGCGATCCATGGACGCCTCCATACGCATACTGGGGGACCGGACCACGCGACCAATCGTCCAGCCGAAGAAGAAAAAAAGTGGCCGCCCCCGCCGGAACGGGGGCGGCCGAGCTTCAGGAGAGTCCTAGAAGCTGTAGCGCAGCGTCATCACGAAGGTGCGCGTCGGCAGGGCCTGCGACGTCGGGATGCCGAAGCGCGGGTTCAGCGGAGCATCCGCCCTGTTCGCGGTTCGGTAGGCCTGGTCGAAACCGTTGTAGTTCTTGAAGTTGAAGACGTTGATGCCGTCCAGGATGGCCTCGAACCGCTGGCCGCCGATCTCGAAACGCTTGTTGAGGCGCAGGTCGACCTGACGGGTGGCGAAGTTCAGGCCCGGCAGGAAGGCCCGTTGCTCGGGATAGCCTTCGAACCAGCGGATCGGCCCACCATCGTAGTTGAAGATGGTGAAGGGACGGCCCGAGCCCAGGGTGACGATCGAGGACGCCAGGATGTCGCCCGGCAGGCGCAGCGTGCCGGACGCCACGATGCGGTGCTTCTCGACGCCCGGCGTATTGTACCAGGGCGAGTTTTCGATGGTCGCGTAGTCGAAGTCGAAGGGCGACATGCCCTGGTCGCGGCTGCCGTTCTGCTCCCCGTCGGCCAGGGTGTAGGCCACGTTGAAGCCGTAGCCGCTTTCCTCGGTGTACGGACGGTCGATCGTCACATACATCGCCTTGTACTTACGCTCCCGGCCGCTGGCGGCGTAGAAGACGCTGTCGTTGAAGGCGTAGGGCTGGTTCGTCGCGGGGTTGATGAAGTCCGACGGGCGGCGGCCGGCGACGCTGCGGTTGGCGTCGATGTTCAGCCGCTCCCACTGGAACTCGTCCTTGGTGTGAGCGTACGAGAAGGTCACCGCCGTCTGGATATCGCCGAAGCGCTGACGGACGCCCAGGTTGAACTGGTCGGTGTACGGCACCTCCATCTCGTCCTTGATCAGGAAGATCTCGCCGCGCCCCTGGGTGCCGCCCAGCAGAGTGTCGAGGCCAGCGGCGGTGGCGTAAACCGGGTTCCAGGCGATAGTTCCCGTGCGGCCGCCGAACGTCCCGCCGTTCGGCGAGAAGTAGATCTGGCGCGAAAGGTTGAACGGTGAGAACCGTTCAGAGAACGCGAAGTTGAAGCCGATACGGTCGTAGTAGCGACCGGCGCCCCCGAACAGCACCGTCTGGTTGTCCGCGAAGATATCGTACGAGAAGCCGACACGGGGCTGGAATGCGCCCTTGAAAGCTTCGCGATCGCCCTCGCTGAAGTAGTCGTTGACGTCGACGCGCGAGACATAGCCGGGCGCCTGCGTGATGCGGGTCACCACGTCGCGGATCACCTGCGGCGTCACCCAGTCGTTGTTGACGGCGTTCGTCTCGTAGTCCCAGCGGATGCCGAGGTTCAGCTCCAGGTGGTCGTTCACCTGCCAGTCGTCCTGGATGTACAGGCCGTACTGCTCGTTCGACACGTCCGCCGGGGCCGTCGGCAGGTTCAGCTCCACCCGGGTCGGGATGGCCGAGCTGCCGAAGATGGCCGGGTTGGCCGTGACGTCGTAGGTGAACAGCGGGTTCCGGTTGAACCACTTCTGCACGTAGTAATCGCGCAGCGAGGCCTTGAAGCCCATCTTGATGGTGTGGAAACCGGCCAGTTCGATCTCGTTGAACGTCAGGTCGTTCTTGAAGGTGAGCGCCTGGTCCTCGATGTCCTGGTTGTTCGTCCCGCCGCCATAGGCGAAGATGAAGTCGCCCGCGTCATAGTTGAAGTCAAAGGCGGGCGTGGTGTTGACGTTGTCGCGATAGGCGACGAAGCGCTGGCCAGGCTCGTCGAAGTTCAACGCGCCGGGGTTGTAGTTGGCGAAGAAGTAGTCGACCGAGAACACGTTCAGGAAGCTGTCGCCGGTGTACTGGTGACGCAGGACGACCGACCGGATGTCATTGTTGACGGCCACAGCGCGCGAATAGGCGTTCTGGCCGCCGAAGTCGCGGATGTCCTGTTCGGTGCGGTAGGTGCCGGTCAGATCGACGATCTGGCGGTCATTGATCTGCCAGGACAGCTTGCCGAAGAACAGGTCCTGCTCGAAGGGCGCCTCGAAGGTGCCGAGGTACTGGTCGAACAGGGGCGCGTATTGCGTCTGGTTCAGGAAGACCGAGTTGGAGCGGGTCTCGTCCTTGCGCTCGTAGCTGAGCAGATAGTGCAGGCGATCGCGGATGATCGGACCCGAGACGGTGCCGCCGTACTGGAGCCGGTCCAGCTGCGGCTTGGCCTCGCCGCGGCGCTCAGAGAAGACGTTCTGGGTGGTCCACGCCGTGTCCTGATAGGTGACGTAGACGTCGCCGGTCATCTCGTTGCCGCCCGAGCGGGTCACGGCGCTGATGATGGCGGAAGAGGCCTGTTCGTACTCGGCCTTGAAGTTCTGGGTCAGGATCCGGAACTCCTGCACTGCGCCCTGCGGGAAGGGGTTGCCGCGGCTGTCGTCCTGGCCGGCCACGCCGCCGTCGATGATGTTCGACTTCTGGTTCTGACCGTCGATGAAGACGTTGATCGCGTTGGCCGACTGGGCGCCGGCATAGATGGTGCGCTCCGCCGGGTCCTGGGTGACCACCACGCCGGGGGCCAGCGCGGCGAAGTTCAGGAAGTTCCGGTCCACCTGCGGCAGGTTGTTGATCTGCTGTTGGGTGACGTTGGTCGCGACCTCGGGGGTGCGGACCTCGAAGATGCGACGGCCGGTGACGACGATGTCGCCCACATCGGTGCCCTCGACACTGGCGCTGACGCCGCCCACGACCAGATCAAGCTCGCCGACCTGGCCGACGCCGATGGTCACCACGTCGCTGGCCGTGCCCGAGGACGAGCTGACCGACACCTCGTAGGTGCCGGGGCGCAGGCCCGACAGGGTGTAGCCGCCCTGGGCATTGGCGGTCGCGCGGCTGACGAAGCCGGTCGAGACGTCGCGGGCCGTGACCACGGCGCCAGGCTCGACGCCCGCCGAGTCGGTGATCGTGCCGCGCAGGGTCGAGGCGGCGACCTGGGCCATGGCCCCGCCGGCGGCCGCCAGCGAGACGGCGACGGCCAGCGCGGACGCCGCCGTCATGATGCGAGTGTTCATCTTGGACATCCTGTTTAGTCCCCCTTCAGACTGTTTCGCGGGCGGGCCGCCCGGCTTGCGTTGCGGTTGCGGGCGCCGTTCCGCTGGATTGGCGCACCACGAGTTCGGGCGTCACGACGTCGCAAGCCGTGTCGGCGAGGTCCTGTCCCGTGGATTCAATGAGGCCGACCAGACGCTCCAGCGCCCGGCGGCCGTTGTCGGCGATACGGATCTGGAGCGTGGTCAGCGACGGCCGCACCAGGGCGGCGATCGGGACATCGTCGAAGCCGACGACAGCCACATCGTCCGGACAGCGGACGCCCGCCTCCTGGAGCGCCAGCATGACGCCCACCGCCATCATGTCGTTGGCGGCGAAGATCGCATCCGGGCGCTCGTTGCCCATCAGTTCGACGCCGGCTCCGTGGCCCGAGGCCTGGGTGAAGTCGCCTTCGACCACGCGGGACTCCAGCCCGGCTTCCGCCATGGCCTCGAGATAGCCGGCTAGCCGCGCCTCGGCCTCCAGGTTGCCCGAGGGCCCGGCCACATGGGCGATGCGCCGCCTGCCAAGATCGAGCAGATGCTCGACAGCCGTGCGCGCGCCGCCGTGGTTGTCGATCACGATCGAGGGACGGCCCGAATCCTGTCCCCCGCCGTTCATCAGCAGCACCGGCACGCCGCCGGCTTGGCCCGCGGCGAGACTGGCGCCATCGAGATGCGGCGACAGGACAATCAGCCCGTCCACCCGGCCACGCATCGACCGCATGGCGGCGGCGGCCTCCTCGGCGTCGTCGTGCGAGCTGGAGACGATCAGGTGATAGCCCTGCTCGCGTGCGGCCACGTCCAGGCCGCGGATGAGCTCAGAGAAGAACTCGCCGAACAGGTCCGGCAGGATGACGCCGACCGTATGGGTGCGGCTGGTTGACAGGCTCCGGGCGCCGGAATGCGGAACGTACTGCAGCGCCTCGACCGCATCGAGTATGCGCCGCCGCGTCGGCTCGGTGACCGGCCCGGCCCCGTTCAGGACGCGCGAAACCGACGCCACCGACACGGAAGCGCGCTCAGCCACGTCCCGAATGGTGGCGGCCTTCAAGTCCGATCCTGTGAGTGGATGCGAAAGCTCAGGGCTTCCACGGCGTCCTCCTTGTCCCGGCGCCGGCCTCCTTGCCGAAGGTCCGTCCGGAAAATCATGTAATCGGTTACATGGCACACCGGCGCGGCGCCCCGCAAGTGCCCCGTTTCCGACACGTGATCTCCTCAGGCGGAAAAGTTCAGTCGCCTATCCGCCGAAATCGGCAAGAAGCGGACCGATCAAGCTCCTTCTGGAGCGCAGCGAACCCTGCCGAAGCCAGAGGCCGTCAACGCGCCCTGCGACGGTGATAGGCCTCGATCAGGTCTAGCCGGTCCTTGAACGGCATTTCCCTGGCGACCGGGCCGTCGTTGGTGAACTCGAGCAGGCGGTCCGGCTCGCGGCCGAACTCCGGCCAGCGAGGGCGATTCCCGCCGTTCGGATCGCCGGTGCGGGCGAAGGTCGTCCAATAGTCGGCCATGGCGGTCGCCGCGCGCTGGTCGCGCTCGGCCATCGGCCAGTCGGACGTGTGCAGGTTGTCGAACACATAGGGACGTTCCGACGCATGCGTCGCACCCTCGTGCGGCTCAGGATTCGGGTCAGGGACGACATCGAAGCGATAGAGAAAGGTCGGATTGCCCGACTGGGCGTGCAGACGCGCCAGGGCTCGCACGGGTTCGTTGAAGACCAGGTCACTGACGACGTGCGCGTCGTAGCCCTCCGCCCCGCCGTAGGCCGCTTCCAGCGCCGCCCGCTCCTCGGCCGTCATGGCGTCGTCAATCCGGCCATAGGGGCTGAGCTCGGTCGGCCGGATCCACCAGAACTCGGCGCTGTTCGTGCCGAGGATCAATGGCACGGGCGCCTGTCGCCCGGCCTCGAAGGCCGTCATGACGTTCTCGGTCACGACCTCCCCGTCGATCGGCAGATTGTCGCCGCCGAAGAAGTTGGGCGCGGGCCGCAGCAGATCCTCGGCCGGCACAGCGCGCAGGGCCTCGGCCGAGGCGTCGGCGCCCAAGCCGGCCTGTTCCGCCCACGCAACTCCCCGCGTCTGGAGCGAGGGCCCGCCCGAAGCGGTCGGACGATCGAGGGGCGCCCCCTCCTCCCGACCGAGACCCGACTGGATCACCGCCTTGTGGAACAGGCCCCGCGCACGCGGCGAGATCATCAGCCGCGTCACCGCCGCCCCGCCGGCCGATTCGCCGAAGATCGTGACGTCGCTCGCGTCGCCTCCGAAGGCGCCGACATTGTCGCGCACCCATTCCAGGGCCGCCACGATGTCCATCATGCCGTAGTTTCCACCCGGCTCTCCCGCGGCCCGCTCGGCGGCCAGCGCCGGATGGTCGAAGAAGCCGAGCCGGCCGAGGCGGTAGTTGATGGTCACCACCACGACCCCGCGTCGCGCCAGGTTCGACCCGTCGTAGAGGGCGGCGGTGCCCGAGCCGTTGTTGAATCCGCCTCCGTGGATCCAGACCATGACCGGCAGGGACCCCGCGCGTTCGACCGGCGTCCAGACATTCAGCGTGAGGCAGTCCTCGCTCATCGGCGGGGGGCCGACGCCCGGATCGCCATTCGAGGGCGGCTGGATGCACAGAGCGCCGAGCTGGCTCGCGTCGCGCACGCCGTCCCAAGCGGCCGGCGGCCGAGGCGCCCGCCAGCGCAGGTCGCCCACGGGCGGCGCGGCATAGGGCAGGCCCTTGAATGCCTGGACGCCATCAGACTGTAGGCCCGAGGCCTCGCCTTGCTGGGTCAGGGCCTTCGGCCCCGGGGCCAGGGCGTCGACCGAATGCGGGAGAGCGGACATCAGCAGGACCATTCCGGCCAGAAGCAGGTTTCTCATGCCGAAAGCCTAGACAAGACCTCGCCGATTTTCACATAGCCTTCTTGTGTACGCTTCACGACCGAATGATGAACCGCATTCCAGCTTGAGCGTTAGCCTAGCCGGTCGGTGGGGACGCGCGTGAAAGAACTGGTGTTATCGGGGGACCTCGCGGTCGAACTGGCGGCCGCGTTCGACGCGTCGCCGAACCCCTACGTCCTGCTGTCGCCCGACCTGCGGATCGTCGGGATGAACCAGGCCTATCTCGACACGACCCACAGCACTCGCGAAGCCATCATCGGCCGCCCCCTGTTCGGCGCTTTTGATTCCGGGCCGGCCGAGGACGCGACGGAGAACGTGCGTCAGGTCAGGCAGTCGATGGAAAAGGCGCTGGCGACCCGGGCCCCCGATCACCTGGCCGTCGTCAAATACTCGATCCCGCGGATCCTGCCCAACGGCGAACAGGTGTTCGAGGATCGCTACTGGAGCGCCACCCACACTCCGATCCTCGATGGACGGGGCGAGGTGGTCTATCTGCTTCAGCACACCACGGACATCACGGAGTTGGAGCGGCTGCGCCAGCACAGCCGAGCGAGGGACGACTC
The DNA here is from genome assembly GCA_023386645.1 of Pseudomonadota bacterium. Lineage (GTDB taxonomy): Bacteria > Pseudomonadota > Alphaproteobacteria > Caulobacterales > Caulobacteraceae > Brevundimonas. The sequence continues at coordinate 832 of JAEWJI010000045.1, read as the reverse complement.
GGTGTCGGTGACGGCGTTGGACGCCATCATCGGCGGCGACGTCATGCGACGGGCCCGGCTCGTCCAGGAGGACAACCTGCGGCTGGAGCAGGAGCGCAAGCGCCTGGTGGACGTGTTCATGCAGGCTCCCGGCTTCGTGGCCGTGCTAAGCGGGCCGGATCACGCCTTCCAGATGCACAACGCCGCATACGCGCAGCTGATCGGCCACCGCGACATCGTCGGCAAGCCGCTCAGGGAAGCCCTGCCCGAGGTGGTCGAGCAGGGCTTCGTCGACCTTCTTGACCAGGTCTATGCGACCGGAGAGCCCTATGAGGGCCGCGAGAGCCGCGTCCGGCTCCAGCGCACCCCGGCCTCGGAGCCGGAAGAGGTCTTCCTCAACTTCATCTACCAGCCCGTGCGCGATGTCGCCGGGCGGATCGTCGGCATCTTCGTCCAGGGCCACGATGTCACCGAAACGGTGCTGGCCGACCGTCGTCAGAAGCTGATGATCGACGAACTGAACCACCGGGTGAAGAACACGCTGGCGACGGTGCAGTCGATCGCCATGCAGACCGCCCGCGCCAACGCCGAGCCCGAGCGATTCGCCGAGAGCTTCCAGGCGCGCCTGATGGCGCTGTCGCACACCCACGACCTGCTGACGCAGAGCCACTGGGAGGGCGCCGACCTGCACGCGATCCTGGAGCACGAGACGGCCGCGCACGGCTCGAACCGCGTGCTGCTGAACGGGCCGCCGGTGGAGCTTAAGCCGTCGGCGACCGTGTCGCTGGGCATGATCTTCCACGAGCTGGCGACCAACGCCGCCAAGTACGGCGCCCTGAGCGCGCCGGAAGGC
>JAEWJI010000054.1 GCA_023386645.1 Pseudomonadota bacterium | reverse complement strand
GCCCGCGCGCGCCCCGCGCTCTGCCGGCCGTCGGCTAGTGGCGCGATGATCAGCGCCCTCGCCACCCCGCGCGTCGCCGTGCTCGGCCTGGGCTATGTGGGTCTGCCGCTGGCCGTCGCCTTCGGACGGCTCCATCCCACCGTCGGCTTCGACATCGACCCGGCGCGCGTCGAGGCCCTGCGGCGCGGCGAGGACCGGACCCTCGAGGCGACGCCGGACGACCTGGCCTCGGCCATGCGCCTGAGCTTCACCGCCGACCTCGCGGCCACCGGCGGCTGCAACGTGTTCATCGTCACCGTACCCACGCCCATCGACGCCAGCCGCAGGCCGGACCTCTCCGCCTTGCTGGCGGCCAGCGAGACGGTCGGGCGCGCGCTCAAGCCCGGCGACCTGGTGATCTACGAGTCCACCGTCTATCCCGGCGCGACCGAGGAGGACTGCGTCCCGGTGCTGGAGCGGGTCTCCGGCCTTCGGTTCAACACCGACTTTTTCGTCGGCTACAGCCCGGAGCGGGCCAACCCGGGAGACCGGTCGCGCCGCCTGGCCGAGGTCGTCAAGGTGACGGCCGGCTCGACGCCCGAGGCCGCCGACCTGGTCGACAGCCTGTATCGCCAGGTGGTCCCAGCCGGCACCCACAGGGCGCCCTCCATCCAGGTGGCCGAGGCCGCCAAGGTCATCGAGAACACCCAGCGGGACCTGAACATCGCCCTGGTCAACGAACTGGCCATCATCTTCAACCGCCTGGGGCTGGACACCGAGGCGGTGCTCCAGGCGGCCGGCACCAAATGGAATTTCCTGCCCTTTCGGCCGGGCCTGGTCGGCGGCCACTGCATCGGCGTCGATCCCTACTACCTGACCCACAGGGCCGAGGCGGCGGGCTATCACCCCCAGGTCATCCTGGCCGGGCGTCGCATCAACGACTCCATGGGCGCCTATGTCGTCGGCCAGTTGATCCGCGCCATGCTGAGGAAGCGCATCCAGGTCGAGGGCGCGCGGATCCTGATCCTGGGCCTCGCCTTCAAGGAGAACTGTCCGGACCTTCGCAACACCCGCGTGGTCGACATCGTGCGCGAGCTGGCCGGCTACAACGCTCGGGTGGATGTCCACGATCCGTGGATCGACCCGGCCGACGCCCGCCGCGAATACGGGCTGGACCCGATCACGGCCCCAGAGGCCGGCGTCTATGACGCCATCGTTCTGGCCGTCGCCCACGACGCGTTCCGGGACATGGGAGCGGACGGCGTCGCCCGCTTCGGCGCGCCCGACCACATCCTCTACGACCTCAAGCACGTGCTGCCGGCGGACGCCGGAACGCTGAGGCTGTAGGGCGTGGCCGGGGCACGAACGGCAGCGCCTGCCGCTCCGGATCGTCGCCGGTGACCGCCGGGACCGCCGACCAGACCTTCGTCGCGCGCCTGGGGCTGGTCACCCGGTACGGCCTGGCCCGCGTCGCGCCCGCCGTTGCCGGGATCGTCATCGTGCCCTTGGTTCTGGCCGCCCTGGGGCCGGAGACGTACGGCCGGTACTCGATCTACCTGGGCCTGGCCCTTCTGATCGCCAGCCTGGCCTCGGCCCTGATCACCCAGCCGATGTACAGGTTCCTGGCCTCGGACGGGGGTCTGGAGGCGATGTACCGGGCCGGCGCCTGGATGCTGGCGGGCCTGGCGGGCCTCGTCACCGGGGCGGTCATCCTGATGACGGCGGATCGTCTCGACGCGGCGGTCGCGTTCGGCCTGCTCGCGACCGCCAGCGTCGCCTGCGCGCATCTGTCCGTATCGCTCCAGATCGCGGGCCGGCCGGGCCGGCTGGCCTTGATGGAGACGGTGCGCGCGATCCTGCTCATCGCCTTTCTGGCCCTCCAGGCCGATCGGCTGTCTCTGGTCGGCGCCGCCCTGGCCCAGGCCGGAGCCGCCGCCCTGGCGCTGGTGCTGTTCAACCGCGGCTACGCGCTCCGGGCGCCCGGGGCGGCGATGACGGGGATGCTGGCCTACGGAGCCAAGTCCGCCCTGTGGCTGGTCCTGGCGGGTTCGCCCCTGACGATTGTCAAGGCGGTGCTGCTGCGGGTGGGGCCCGCCGCCGAGGCCGGCGCCCTGGCCGCCCTGCTGGACCTCGCCTATCGCGCCTGCGCCCTGGTCAACAGTGCGGTGACCATGGCGATCTTCCCGGCCTTGTCGCGGGCTTACGACCAGGGCCGGTTCGGGGAGCTGCGGCGCTCGCTGGCTTTCGGGATCTGCGTCTATTTCGGGTGCGCCGTCGCCCTGCTTGCCGCCGGCTGGGGGCTGCTGCGGCTGTCGGGGGAGGGCGGCGCCGGCCTGACCGGGATCGGCCCGGCTACGACCCTGCTCGCCGCCGCCGCCTGTCTTGCGCTCCAGGCCATGTCGGTCAGCCACAAGCCCTATGAGCTGCGCCTCCAGACCGGGTGGATGACGGCCAAGCTGGCGCTGTGCCTCCTGCCCCTCGGCGTCGCCGTTCTGGCGGTCTTCGCCGGCCACGGTCCGGCCGCTCCCTTGCTACTGGCGTCCATCTTTGTCCCGACCGCCTACTACTGCGTCAGCGGCGCTATGCTGGGATGGCGGCGATGAGCGGGGCCGCCCTGCTGTTCAGCTACCTCGCCCCAACGGTGCTGCTGCTGGCCTTCTGGCTGTTCGCGACGCCTTCGCCGTGCGGACGGACCGCGCCGCTCAAGGTGCTGATCGGGGTTTGGGTCGTGGTCTTCGGCGTCCACTATCTGATCGCAGCCTTCCAGCCGGTCGACCTCTATCCGTCATCCCTGACGGCAAACCTGCTGGTGGTCGGAGCCGTCGTCGCCTTCGGGCTCGGCTTCAGGGCCGTCCTGGCGCTTCGCAAAACGCCGCCGCGTAGAGAGCCGCCGCGCCAGGCGGCCGGTCCGCCCGGCCTCGCGATCGACCTGGCGATCATGATCTATGCGATTCTCGTGGTCGTCTGGGCGCTGACGGCCGCGGGCGAACTCACGGGCGACCTGCTCTCCCGCACCGGCCTGCAGATCGTCCGGACACAGGTGAACTACCGGGGCGCGGACTGGGGCCTCGTCGCCTACCTCGGCGTCTCGGTCGCCGTGGCCGCCGTCTATCTGAACGTCAGGAACCGGGGCGCGTCCCTGATCCGTCGGGCTCCGGGGCTGGTGGTCGTGATCTGCGCCGTCGGGCTATGCGTACTGTTCACCCAGCGCACCAGCCTGTTCCTCCTGGTCATCGGCCTGGTGTTCGCGACCAGCGCCAGGACGATGCCGGGCCGTCGAACGCTCCTGTCCATGCTGGCCGCCCTGGTCCTGATGTTCCTCGTCGTCGGCCTGCTGGTGGGCAAGGGCGGAACGGCCGATCTGTCGGCCTCGAGCAGCCTGCTTCTGGGACTGCGCGCCTTGCTGAGCTATTTCGTCTTCCCCCTCACCGCGCTCGATCAGAGCCAGGTCTGGGTCGATCCGGCGATGGACGGGGCCTTCACCCTGCGTTTTCCGCTCGCCGTGCTGGACGCCGTCGGCCTGTCGGAACAGCCGCCGCCCGGCCTGGTGCAGCCGTTCATCCGCGTGCCCGCCCTGACCAACGTCTACACCGTCGTCCACGCCCCCTTGTCGGACTTCGGTCCCGTCTACCTCGTCTATTTCCTCGGCATCGGCGGCCTTCTGGGGCTGGTCTTCTCGGCGCCGCGCGAGAACGACATGGTCCGGACGCTGCAGGGCTTCTGCATCTATCCGGTCGCGCTCTCCTTCTTTCAGGACCAGTTCCTGACCATCGCCAGCACGTGGGTGCAGATCCTCGCGCTCACCTGTGGGCTCCATCTCCTCTATGGGGGCCTGGCGCTTCGCCGTTCCCGGACCCGGGCCGGCCGATGAGCGACTGGAGCCCCCGTCTGGCGGTGGTGATCGTCAACTGGAACGCCGGCGATCGCCTCGACGCCTGCCTGGCCTCCCTGATCGAGGCGAGGGACGCCCATTCGCATCGCATGACCATCGTGGTGGTCGACAACGGTTCGACCGACGACTCGATGGCGACGGCCCGGCGTCATGCGGAAGCCGTCCTCTTCGATCCTCAGGGCGACAACCTCGGCTTCGCCCGGGCCTGCAATCGCGGGGTCGCCGTGGCCGCCGCGGCAGGGCCGCCCGCTGATCTTCTTCTCTTCCTCAACCCGGATACGCGGGTGTTCGCCGACACCTTCGCGACTCTGTTCGCCCAGCCCGAACTGCGGGATCCACGCTACGGCGTCTTCGGGGTCCGGATGGAGGGGCCGGGAGGTCCGGCGGTCTCCACATCGAACTTTCCGACCGCCCTCAGCCTGTGGATCAAGGCGCTCGGCCTGTCGCGCGCGCTGGGCCGGTTCGACTGGGCCCAGCACCATCGCCTGGGCCGCGACCACGCCGCGTCCGGCGACGTCGACCAGGTGATGGGCGCCTTCCTGTTGATCCGCCCTGATCTGTTTCGTCGCCTCGGCGGCTTCGACGAGCGCTTCTTCGTCTATTTCGAGGACGTCGATCTGTGTCTCCGGGCGGCGCGGGCCGGCTTCCGGACGCGCTTCATCGCCGCCAGCGAAATCTTTCATGAAGGCGGCGGCGCGACCGGGGCGGTGAAGGGAGAGCGGCTCTACCTCAGCCTCTCGTCGCGCCTGCGGTATTTCGACAAGCACGGGTCCCGGGCCGCCCGGGCCTCGGTGGCGGCCCTGACCTGGGTGGTGGAGCCGCTCATCCGGCTCGTCGTGGCGGGGTTGCGGGGGCGCGGCCAGGCCGTCCGCGACGTGCTCCACGCCTGGCGCGCCCTGCTGTCGCGGGGCGTGAAATGAGGCTGCTCTTCTACACGCGCCACGCCCGGCGCGGCGCCAGCAGCCGCCAGCGTTCGATCCAGTTCTTCGACGCCCTGACGGCGCACGGTCACCAGGTCCGCCACCGGCCGTTCTTCTCCGACGCCTATCTGACCGACCGCGGCGCGGGACGGGCGTCGCGGGTCCTGATGAGCTTTCTCAGGCGGTTCGCGTCCCTTGTGATCGACGCGGGCTGGGCCGACGTGGTGGTCGTCGAGAAGGAGCTCCTTCCGCACCTCCCCGCCTCGGTCGAGCGCTTGATCGGGCCGCGCGGGCGGCCGGTCGTCTATGATTTCGACGATGCGGTCTGGAGGTCCCACGAGCGGGCGTCGCCCTCGCTCTTCCACCGCTGGATGACCCGCAAGACCCGGGCGCTCGTCGTCCGCGCGACCCATGTCACGGCGGGCAGCCGACATCTGCGCGACCAGCTGGCCCAATGGACCGAGGCCCCGGTGACCCTGGTTCCGACCACCGTCCCGGCCGCCCGCTATCGGGGGCAGGGGCTGCGGGCGGCCCGGACGATCGACATGGTCTGGATCGGATCGCCCTCCACCGCCCGGCACCTGGCGGGTCTGTTCCCCGTGCTGGAGACCTTGCACCGGCGCCATGGCTGGCGGCTCCGGGCGATCGGCCTGCCGACCGGCGAGCCCTGGCCGCCCTTCGTGACGGTCGAGCCCTGGAGCGAGGCTACGGAGATCGACCTGCTCGCCTCCGCGCGCGTGGGCGTCATGCCGCTGCCCGACGACCCGTTCGAACGGGGCAAGTGCGGCTTCAAACTGGTCCAGTACATGGGCGTGGGACTGCCGGTGGTGGCCAGTGCGGTCGGGGAGAACCGCCATCTGGTCGTCGAGGGCCGGACCGGCCTTCTGGCCCGGACGGACGCCGAGTGGACGAACGCCCTGACCCGGCTGCTCTCAGCGCCCGACCTTGCCGAGCGGATGGGCGAGGCGGGCCATGCCCGCTTTCTCGATCTCTACACGGCCGAGGCCGCCGCGCGACGGCTGGAGTCCGTCTGGCGCCAGGCGGCCGAAGGCGGAGGGAAGCTCCCGGCGCGCCCCCGGTGACCCCGCATGTCCTGATGCTCGGCGCCTTCGCCCCGTCCCTGACCGGCTTTCGCGGCCCCCTGATCCGGGAGCTGGTCCGGCGGGGCTGGCGCGTCACCGCCGCGGCCCCGGACATGGACGACGCGACCCGCCGGGCGCTCCAGGCCATGGGGGCGGAGGTCGCGACCGCGCCGCTTTCCCGCACGGGCATGAACCCCCTGGCGGAGCTTGGCGGCTTGGTCGGCCTGAGGCGGCTTTTCCGACGAGTACGGCCCGACGTGATCCTGCCCTACACCTCCAAGCCGGTCATCTGGGGCGCCCTGGCGGCGGCGCGACTCGGATCCCGAAGGCCCCGGGTGGTCGCGATGATCACCGGCCTCGGCTACGCCTTCACGCCCCCGGCTCGTCCCTCGCTCCGGCATGCGACAGCCGCCGTCGCCGCGCGGGTTCTTTACCGGATGGCTCTGCGCCGGACCGACCGGGTGCTGTTCCAGAACCCCGACGACCTCGCCCTGTTCACCAGCCTAGGCCTTCTGCCCGCCTCGACACCGGCGGAGGTAACGGCCGGATCCGGCGTCGATCTGGAGGTTTTCGCGCCCGCGCCCCTTCCGCCCGCGCCGGTCTTCCTGATGGTCAGCCGTCTCCTCGGCGCCAAGGGAGTGCGCGAATACGCCTCCGCCGCCGTCCGTCTGAAGGCGCGCCATCCCGGGGCGGTCTTCCGCCTCGCCGGCTGGATCGATCCAGGGCCGGACGCCGTCGCGCCCGAGGAGGTCGACCGCTGGATCGCGGGCGGCGTCGACTATCTCGGCCGACTGGACGACGTGCGGCCGGCCCTCGCGGAGGCTTCCGTCTTCGTCCTGCCGTCCTGGCGCGAGGGCGCGTCGCGTTCGGTGCTGGAGGCCATGGCCATGAACCGCCCGGTGGTAACCACGGACGCCCCCGGCTGTCGCGAGACGGTGACCGATGGCGTGAACGGCCGGCTTGTTCCGGTCCGCGACGTGGACGCGCTGGCCGGAGCCATGGAGGCCTTCATCCTCGACCCTTCGCTCGCTCCACGGATGGGCGTGGAGTCCCTGTGGATGGCGCGCGAACGCTATGACGTGCGGCTCGTGAACGCCCAGGTGATCGCCGCGCTTCAGGCCGCCTTGTCCCCGCCCCGGAGCGCTCCCATAAGCCGCTGATGGCGACCACCGTCATCACTCTGGAGCTTCTGGGCGAACGGCCGCGCACGACCCAGGCGGTGACGCGCGGCGCCGCCCGGCTGCTCGCCGACATGGGTTACGGGCCGCTTCTGGAGGTCTGCCTGCCGAACGGCCGCCGGGCCGACGTCATGGCCATCGGGCCGCGCGGCGACATCGTGATCTGCGAGGTGAAGTCGGGCGTCGAGGACTTCCGGGTCGACCGCAAGTGGCATGAGTACGCCCCCTACTGCGACGCCTTCTACTTCGCCGTCGCGCCGGAGTTCCCTCAAGGCGTCCTGCCGGACGAACCCGGCCTGATCGTCGCCGACCGGTTCGGCGGGGCGGTGGTCCGTGACGCGCCGTCGATCCCGCTCGCTCCCGCCCGCCGCAAGGCCCTGACCATCGCCATGGCCCGCCTCGGAGCCCTGCGCGCGCTCAAGGACTGAGGGCTTCGGCGCTCAGGTCGCGAGGCTCAGTGAGCCGAGCATAACGCCCGCCTACCTCGGCGCCCTCTTCGCCAGGATGCGCTGCAGGGTCCGGCGGTGCATGCCCAGCCGCCGCGCCGTCTCCGAGACATTGTGGTCGCACAGCTCATAGACCCGCTGGATATGCTCCCAGCGCACCCGGTCAGCGCTCATGGGGTTCTCCGGCGGCTCGGGCGACTCCCCGACGGCCAGCAGGGCCTTGACCACGTCGTCGGCGTCGGCGGGCTTGGACAGGTAGTCGACCGCCCCGGCTTTCACCGCCGCCACAGCCGTCGCGATCGCGCCATAGCCGGTCAGCATCACGATCCGGGCGTCCTCGCGCCGTTCGCGGATGGCCTCGACGACCTTCAGCCCATTGCCGTCTTCCAGCCGCATGTCCAGCACGGCGAAGGCCGGGGCCTGCGCCCGCAGCAACTCCTGCGCCTCCGCGACGGAGGCGGCGGTGGTGACGGTGAATCCGCGCGCCTCCAGCGCCCGTCCCAGCCGCGTCCTCAGCGCCTGGTCGTCGTCGAGCAGCAGCAGCGATCGGTCCGCCAGCCGGGCGATCTGGTCTTCCAGTTGGGACATGCACGCCTCCTTGGCCCTCAGGTCGGGCTTTTATCGCGGCAGATCAACCCATGCGGCTTTCGGTCGCCGCCTCCGGCGCTGCCAGCAGGGCGCGGGGCCAGCGGATGGTCACGCGGGCTCCGCGATTGCCTCCGGGCCCGCCGTCGCCCTGCCCGGTCTCGACCCGACCGCCGGTGCGTTCCAGCAGGGTCTGGGCGATGAAGAAGCCCAGGCCCATGCCCCCCTGGCTCGGGCTGATGTCGGCGGCGCGATCCAGGTGAGGCCGGCTCGCCGCCTCGCGCAGCTGTTTGGCCAGGGCGCGTCGGGCCTTGCCCTGCGGGCGGCTGGTGACCCACGGCTCGCCGAGGCGGGGAAGGATTTCCGGCGAGAAGCCCGGCCCGTCGTCGACCACCTCGACCGTGATCGCGTCGGCTTCGACCGTGGCGATGACCTGGACGCGCGAGGCGGCGAAATCGGCGGCGTTCTCGACCAGGGCGGACAGGCCATGGACGACCTCGGGCAGGCGGCGGACCTGAAGCCCGGCGCCCTCGTCGACCGTCTCCACTTGCATCGCCAGGTCGAAGCCGCGATGGGGCTCCACCACCTCGGCGAGCAGGGACTTCAGCTCCACCGAGGCGTAGAGGGCGTCTCCGTCCTCGGGCGTCTGGGACAGGCTTCGCAGGATGTGGCGGCAACGGTCCGCCTGCTGCAGGATCAGCCGTGCGTCCTCGGCTTCCGGTCCGTCGGCGTCGGCCGCCCGCAGCATCTCCTTGGCCACCACCTGGATGGTCGCCAGCGGCGTGCCCAGTTCATGCGCCGCCGCGGCCGCCAGACCGCCGAGCGCGGCCAGCCGCTGCTCCCGCTGAAGCACGTCCTGCGTGGTCGCGAGCGCCAGCTCCAGCTTCTCGGCGTCGGCCGCCACCCGCCAGGCGTAGGCGGCCGTGAACACCACCCCCGTGCACAGCGCCAGTCCGGTGCCGAGGTGATAGAGCATGGGAAGCTGCAGGTGCGTCCCGGCCCGCCACGGCAGGGGCAGGGACCAGAAGAACATGGCGCTGACGGCCAGCAGCACCATCAGACCCAGGAGCACCGCCTGGCGCCCCGGCAGCGACGCCGCCGCCACCGTCACCGGCGCGACCAGCAGGACGCAGAACGGGTTCTCCAGCCCGCCGGTCAGGGCCAGCAGAGCCGACAGCTGGAGGATGTCGAACCCCAGGTGCCGGGCCGTCAGACGGCCGTCCGGCAGGTGGGCGTCGGCCCTGCGGAGCCGCGCCATGGCCATCAGATTGACCACGACGCTCAGTCCGATCACGACGGCGCAGGCGCCCAGCGGCAGGTCGAAGTGAAGCCACTGGATGGCGACGGCGATGGTGGCTGTCTGGCCGAGGATCGCCAGCCACCGCAGGATGATCAGGGTCTTCAGCGACAGGCCGCGGCCCCGGCGTGGCAGATCGCGCCAGCGGCGACTTGGCGCGCCGTCCGTGTTCAGGGCTCTGGCTTCATTGAAAGGCACCTCGGCCTTATAGACCGAGGCGCGCCGCCTGTCGGGCGTCGTTTGATTGATCGGGAGCAGAGATGCCGCGTCGTTCCGTGATGATCCTGGCCGGGGTCTGTCTGGCCCTGGCCGCCGCGCTCGCCGTCGCCACCGTGGTCGTCGTGACCGCGCGCGACCGCGCGGCGCCGGTCGCGGTCGGCGAGGGCCAGGCCCAGGTCGGAGGTCCGTTCCAGCTGGTCGACCAGAACGGCGCCGCGGTCGATCAGACCCTTCTCCAGGGCAAATGGTCCTTGGTCTTCTTCGGCTTCACCTACTGCCCGGACTACTGCCCAACCACGCTCCAGACCCTGAAGGCGACCAAAACGGCCCTGGGCGCCGACGCCCGCGATCTCCAGATCGTCTTCATCACCGTCGATCCGGAGCGTGACACCCCCGAGGCGCTCAAGACCTATCTGTCGACCGACGCCTTCCCGGAAGGCGTCATCGGCCTGACCGGGTCGCAGGACCAGGTCGCCGCCGCCGCCCGCGCCTATCGCGCTTTCTACGAAATGGTGGGGGAGGGCGAGGACTACACGATGAACCACGCCCTGACCGTCTACCTCATGGGTCCCGACGGCCAGTTCCGCTCGGCCCTGGCCCATGATCTTGGCCCCGAGCGCTCCGCCCAGCTCATCCGGCGCGTGATGGAACGAGGCTAAGGCGGTCACCGGCGGGTGATCGGCGATAATCCCTTTGCAGTGCGGCGCGTTCTATGTTGCCCTGCCACATGCGGCGGGGATCGCCACAAGGATTTCATGCTCTACGCCATTCACGAGCTCGCCTATCAGTCGGCGACGCCGTTTCGCATCGGAGCCCGGATGGTCCGGGACTTCTGGTCGTCGCCGCTGAACCCGGCCTCGGACACCGCGCTCGGCCGCACGGCCTACGCCTCGGCGGAGCTGTTCGAGAGCGTGACACGCCGCTACGGCAAGCCCGCCTGGGGGCTCGAGGTCGTCAACGTCGACGGCCAGCCGGTCCGAGTGACCGAGGAGGTCTTCTGGTCCTCGCCCTGGTGCCGGCTCCTGCGCTTCCGCCGCAACGACATGGACCTCAAGCGCGCCGGCAAGTCCGTCTCCGCACCCAAGGTCCTGATCGTCGCGCCGCTGTCGGGCCACTACGCCACCCTGCTGCGCGGCACGGTCGAGACCTTCCTTCAGGACCACGACGTCTATGTCACCGACTGGGTCAACGCCCGCCAGGTGCCGATGCTGGAGGGCCGGTTCGACTTCCACGACTACATCGACCACGTCCGCACCATGCTGTCGGTCATGGGCGGGCGCAGCCATGTGGTCGGGGTCTGCCAGCCGGGGCCGCCGGTCCTCGCCGCCGCCGCGGTCATGGCCATGGAGGACGATCCCCATCGACCCGCCTCGATGACCTTCATGGGCTCGCCCATCGACGCGCGCCTGTCGCCCACGGTCACCAACCAGCTGGCGGAGGACAAGCCCTTCACCTGGTTCAAGTCGAACATGATCCACACCGTGCCCTGGCCCTATCCGGGCTTTGGACGGCGGGTCTATCCGGGCTTCGTCCAACTCTACGCCTTCATGTCGATGAACGAGGACCGACACGTCGACGCCCACTGGAACTACTTCAAGCACCTGGTCGCCGGCGACGGCGACAGCGCCCACAAGCACGAGGAGTTCTACGATGAATACCTCTCGGTGCTGGACCTGACAGAGGAGTTCTATCTCCAGACCATCGACATCGTCTTCCAGCAGCATCTGCTGGCGCGCGGCCTGCTCGACCATCGTGGCGAGCGGGTGGACCTCACGGCCATCCGCGACATCGGCCTGATGACGGTGGAGGGCGAGAAGGACGACATCTCCGGCGTCGGCCAGACACAGGCCGCCCACGGCCTGTGCCCGAACGTGCCAGAGGATCGCCGCGTCCTCTACGTTCAGCCCGAGGTCGGCCACTACGGCGTCTTCAACGGCCGACGTTTCCGCGACGAAATCTATCCCAGGACCCGCGACTTCATCGCGCGAAACGAGGCGGCCCTTGCGGTTTCAGAACGGACAGCGGCTGCCGCTTGAAGGCGGCGGCTCGGTCCTGCTCAAGGTCAATCCGCGCGCGCGTCGCATCTCGATCCGCATCGACGCCCGCACCGGCGAAGCCATAGCCACCGCGCCCAGCGAGCGGCGCCTGACGGACGCCGTCGCCTTCGTGCGGACCCGCACCGCCTGGATCGCCGAGCGTACGGCGGCCCAGGCCCAGGCTCGGACCCTGGTTCCTGGCGGACAGGTCCAGCTGGCCGGCCGCCCGGTGCGGCTGGAGGCGTCCGGCACGGCGGGCGCGGCCCGACTGGTCGATGAAGCGAACGGCCCGGCCATCCTCTCCGGCGGAGAGGGCGAGGCCTTCGCCCGCCGCGTCGTCAACCTGCTGAAGCGCGAGGCGCGCGCCCGGCTGGAGGCTCGGACCCAGCACCACCTGCGCGCCCTGGGCCAGAAGCCAGTGGCGGTATCTATCACCGATGCCCGCTCGCGCTGGGGCTCGTGCAGCCCGCACAACCGCACGATCCGCTATTCCTGGCGCGTCGTCATGGCCCCGCCCGAGGTCCTGGACTACCTCGCCGCCCACGAAGTCGCCCACCTCGTCCACGCGGATCACAGCCCCGCCTACTGGAAGGTGGTCGAGAGCCTGATCGGCGACCACCGCCCGTTCCGCAGATGGCTGCGCGAGCACGGGCCGGCGCTCCACGCGGTGGCCTAGGCGCCGTCCAGCAACCGCAGGGTCAGCGGGTCTCGGACCCCGTCGCAGACCGTGTCCAGCGCCCGAGCGAAGATGCTGTCCGGGCCGTCGACGGCTTCGAACAGGGTGAGGCTGGACCGCAGTTTCAGGTCGTCGGGCGACCCGAAGATGCCGTGGGCGTCTTGGCCCGTATGCGCCGCCACGGCCTCCGCACCGGCCCTCAGGCGCGGTCCCAGCACAGGGTGGGCCAGATAGGCGCGCGCGGCGTCCAGATCATCGAGAGCATAATGGCGCGCCGTTGGGCTGGACCCCAGTCCGGCCAGCTGCGGGAAGACGAACCACATCCAGTGGCTGGTCTTCCGTCCGCCCCGGATTTCCTCAAGCGCCCGCTCGTGCAGTCCGCCGTCCTGGGCGTCGACGAACCGATCCAGCTCATGCGCGCCCGCCATGGTCGGCCTAGAAGAACAGCGGCTCGGGCCGCTTCTCGGCCGGGCGGACCGGCTCCGGCTGTTGATTGGGCGGCTCGCGGCGGGCCGGCTCGACGCGCGGTTCGGGCCTCGGCTCCTCCCGGCGCGGCTCCGGCCGGGGCCTCTCCACCGGGACCGGCTGGTCGTACGGCGTGCCCTGGTTCGGATCGATCGGCTCGACCGGCGTGCCGCCATACGGATCCTCGACCTGGCCCATCAGGTCGCCCACGGGATCGGGGGCGCGCCAGCCGTCCGGCATGGCCGGGCCGGTCGGGATGTCCTGGACCGCCATCCGGGGCAGGGCCGCCTCCATGAAGCCGCGCCAGATGGCGGCGGGCGCAGCGCCCCCGGTCACGCCGCGCATGGCGGTGTTGTCGTCCTTGCCGACCCAGACGGCCGCCACGAAGCCGCCGGTGTAGCCGACGAACCAGGCGTCCTTGTAGTCCGAGGTGGTGCCCGTCTTGCCGGCGATGTCGCGGCCGGCGATGGCGGCCGAACGACCGGTGCCCCGCTGCACCACGCCGCGCAGCATCTGGTTCATGTAGTAGAGCGGCGGGTTGTTGATGGCCTGACCCGAGGCGCCCTCGCGCGCGCCGCGCTGATAGATCACCCGTCCGCGCGGGGTGCGGATGCGGCTGATGCCATAGGCCTGGACCCGGCGTCCCCCATTCGCGAACGCGTCAAATGCGGTGGCCATCTCAAGCGGCGAGACCTCCACGGCCCCCAGCGCCATCGCGGGCTCCAGGCCGATCCGGCTGGAGATTCCCAGTCTGCGCGCCGCGCGGGCCACGCTGTCGCGCCCGATCTGGTCGGCGACATAGGCCGCCACCGTGTTGGTGGACTGGGCCACGGCGTTCGCCAGCGTCGTCTGGCCGATGTAGTTGCCGGAGTAGTTCCGGGGGCTCCAGTTGCCGATCCGCACCGGCTGGTCGATCACCGGCGTCTCGGGCGTATAGCCGGCCTCCACCGCCGCCAGATAGACGAAGGGCTTGAAGGCCGACCCCGCCTGGCGCCGTGCGTCGACCGCGCGATTGAACTGGCTGTCGGCGTAGGAGGAGCCGCCGATCATGGCGCGCACCCGCCCGTCGCCGTCCAGGGCCACCAGGGCCGCCTGCTGCACCCCGCGCGACGCGTCGCGGTCCAGGATGCGGCGCACGGCCCGTTCGGCGGCGGTCTGGACGGTCAGGTCCAGGGTGGTCTCCACCACCATGTCCTCGGTCGGTTCGCCGACCAGGCCCCGGATCTGCTTGTCCAGCCAGTCGATGAAATACTGGGCGTGCTGGGTCGCCAGGGTGCGCGATACGATGACGGGCTGCAGCACGGCCGCTGCCCGCTGTTCGGCGGTGATGACGCCGGCGTCCTCCATCTCGTCCAGCACGACGGTGGCCCGGGCGGCGGCGCGGTCCTTTTCCGAGACCGGCGAATAGCGCGACGGGGCCTTCAGCAGGCCGGCCAGCAAGGCCGCCTCGCCGACCGTCAGCTGGCTGGCCGACTTGTCGAAATAGCGCTGCGAAGCCGCCTCGATGCCGTAGGCCCCGGCGCCGAAATAGACCCGGTTCAGATAGAGGGCGAGGATCTCCTCCTTGGAGAATTTCATCTCCAGCCAGACCGCGAGCATCAGCTCCTGCACCTTGCGGCGCATGTTCTGGTCGGGCGTCAGGAACAGGTTCTTGGCCAGCTGCTGGGTCAGGGTCGATCCACCCTGGACGATCCGCCCGGCGCGCATGTTGGCGACCATGGCCCGGCTCATGCCGATGGGATCGAACCCGGGGTGCCAGTAGAAGCGCCGGTCCTCGATGGCGATGAAGGCGGCCGGCACATAGTCGGGCAGGGCGTCGAGATCGGCCGGCGGGGCCTGCTGGGTGCCGCGCGTGGCGATCAGGGCCCCGTTGCGGTCCAGATAGGTGATCGAGGGCTGGCGATCGACTTCATACAGGCTGGAGGTGTCGGGCAGGCCGCGCGCGAACACCGCGAAGAAGACGACCAGGAAGATCAGGCCCCAGACGGCCAGGACCGCGCCCCAGTAGATGACCTGCTGCAGACGCGTGCGCGGCGCCTTGGCCGCGCCGCCGTTGTCGCCGTACCCCGGTCCCGCCATCGTCGCCCTTCTCGCCGCTCGCTCCAGCCTTAGCCGGAACGGCCGCGCGCCGAAACGCCCCCGCGTCCTTCACGCGAACGTGAAGCGGGTTAAAGGCGCAAGAATGGCGACGACGCCTTCGCGCCGCCCCGCCGGGGGTGAGAGGCCCAAAGCCCGTCTCACCGTCTCGCGAGTCTCACCCCTGGTCGCTCGGGGAAAGGGGGCGGCGGGCGAGCCACGCCGTTCCAGGACCCGGGGCGTCCGGACGGGCGCCCGCTTCGACGATGAGGCCGGCGTGGGTCAGCAGGCGACGGTAGTCCTCGGGATCGAGGCTGCCGTGATAGAGGGCCTCGCCCCGCCAGGCGCCGAGGGCTTCGCCTCGGGCCGGGCCGGAGGTGAACATCAACCGGCCGCCGGGCGCGACGCGCGCGGCCAGTTTCGGCACGACCACCTCCTGATCCTCGGGCGTCAAGTGGAAGAGGCTGTGCCAGGCGATGACCCCGTCGAAGGTCTCCTCCAGCTCCAGCACCCGCATGTCGCCCTGGATCCAGCGGCCGTGGGGCAAGGTGGCGCGGGCGTGATCAAGCAGGCCTTCGGAGGTATCCATTCCCGTGACCGCGAAACCGCGCCGCAGCAACTCGGCCGCGATGGGCCAGCCCGAGCCACATCCGACGTCCAGGATCGTGGCTCCGGGAGCCAGTCCCTGCGTGAACCGCTCCAGCCACACCCCTTCGTCCGGTCCGCCTTCTCCCGAGAACAACACCCGGCCCCGGCTCTCGATCCAGTCGGCCGCGCCTTCGCGGTACAGGTCGATGATGCGGTCCGAAGGCGCGGTCACTCGGCCAGGAAGGCGTCCAGCTCGCTGAAGAACCGCTCCGGCTGATCCAGCATGATGAAGTGGGCGCTGTCGTCGATGCGGGTCAGTTCGGCCGAGGGCAGGGTCGAGAACGACATCCGGTAGATGGCGTCGGTGATCTCGGGCGTCATGCGCGGGTCGTTGAACTTGACGTACAGCACCTCCACCGGCGCCGTGATCTTCGGCAGTTCGGCGCGCAGGTCCGTCACGATCAGCTCGCGGAAGGCGTTGGCCGACACCTGCTGGTCGCTGGCCTCCAGGTCGGCCAGAGGGCCGGCGCGCAAGGCCTCGGTGTTGATCATGCCCGAAACGGTGGCCCGGCCCTGGGCGAGATACTGCTCGCGCGGGCTGTTGGCCTGGGCCGCGTGGATCTGGTCGGCGACGGGGACCACGGCCTCGGCCGTCGGGTTGGTTCCGGGCTGGGCGAACATCGCGCCCATGAAGGGCACCATGTCCACGACCATCAGCTTGCCGACCGCGTCCGGATGCCGAGCGGCCAGCATCATGCCGATGGTCCCGCCCATCGAGTGACCGACGACAGCGGGTTTGTTCAGATCGCTCTCACGAATGTAGCGGGCGATTTCCTCGGCCACCGGGGCGGCGACAGGCCCCGTCGCGTTCGCCTTGGGCTCGGCGCCGGCGAACCCCTGCACGTGAATGCGGTGGACGCGGTAGCGGTCGCCCAGATGCGCAACGGTCGAATCCCACACCTCGGGCGAGGAGCTGAGGCCGGGGATCAGGATCAGGTCCGGCGCCCCCGCCGGTCCGTCGACGCGGACATGCAGACGGTCGGAATCGAAGTCCGCGTGGGCGTGGCCGTGATGGCCATGGCTCGCGGCCTGTTCGGCCCCGTGGGCGTGGCCGGCGCCATGGGTGTGGTCATGCTCCTGGGCCAGGGCCGGCGCGGCGGCGACGGCGAGGCAGGCCGCGAGGGCCAGGCTGCGGATGATCATCTGTCTTTTCCCCGAGGGCGCGACCGCGCCCGTGCTTTCCCTGTCGTCGATAGCGGAAACGGATGCGGGCGGCCATGCCTCGCGCTAGTCTGCCGCCATGACGCCGCCCGACAGCGCCCCGCATTCCTCGACGCCCGAAGCCAAGGCCCCTCCCCAGGCCTTCGGCAAGGGCTTCGTGCGCGACGCCTGGTATTTCGCCGCCCTTGCCCGCGACGTGAAGCCGGCGTCCCTGAAGCGGTACGAGATCATGGGCGAGCCGGTGCTGATCGGCCGCACCCGCGCCGGCGCCGTCTACGGCATGCGCGACATCTGCCCGCACCGCGCCGCCCCCCTGTCGGCCGGGCGGCTGGTCGAGCGGCCCGGCGAGGGCGAGACCGTCGAGTGCCCCTACCACGGCTGGCGCTTCCGCCCCGACGGGGTCTGCGCCGCCATCCCGTCCCTGGTCGAGGACCAGGCCTTCGACGTCGACCGCATCCGGGTGCGGTCCTATCCGGTGCGCGAGAGCCAGGGGATGGTCTTCGTCTGGATGAGCGCCGATCCGCGCGGCTCAGAACCCGACCACGAGCCGCCGGTCTTTCCCGGCGTGGTCGGCGGCGAGGCGCGCCTGGTCGAATGGATGGATTTCGACGCCCACATCGACCACGCGGTGGTGGGCCTGATGGACCCTGCGCACGGTCCTTACGTCCACCAGCAGTGGTGGTGGCGCTCGGAGCATTCGATGCACGAGAAGGCCAAGGCCTTCGAGCCGCGCGAGCGTGGCTTCGCCATGGTCCGCCACGCCCCGTCGTCCAACAGCCGCGCCTACAGGATCCTGGGCGGCGCGCCGGCGACCGAGATCACCTTCCGCCTGCCGGGGTATCGCTGGGAGCATATCCAGGTCGGGGAGAAACAGGTCCTGGCCCTGACCTGCCTGACCCCGATCACCGAGACGAAGACGCGGATCACCCAGATCTTCTGGTCCGACCACTGGGTGTTCGGCGTCGCCAAACCGTTCCTGAGGATGGGGGTGGTCGCCTTCCTGAAACAGGACGGCGGCATGGTGAACCTGCAGAACGAGGGCCTGCGCTACGACCCGGCCCTGATCTGGATCGACGACGCCGACCTCCAGGCCAAGTGGTATCAGCAGCTCAAGCGCGAATGGACGAAAAGCCGCGCCGAGGGGCGCGGCTTCTCAAATCCGATCCAGCCCAGAACCCTGCGCTGGAAGAGCTAGTCCGGTGTCTTCCTCCCCAACCGCCCGGCGGTCCGGGAGGAGAAGGTCTTACTTCGCGAGGGCCGAGCCGAGGATCATGTCGATCTGCTTCTCGATGATGGCCGTCAGTTCCGGCATGCCGAAATCGTCGTAGGCGGCCTTCCTGAAGTTCGACAGATAGATGTCCCAGATCATCCGCGACAGCACCTGTAGGTCCAGGTCCTGGCGCAGTTCGCCGGCGCGCAGGGCGTCCTGCAGCACGTCGGAGATCACCACCAGGATCGGGCCGACGAAGGTCTTGGAGCGGCGATCGCTCTCGGTCGGCTGGAACCAGGAGCGGGCGACCATGGCCTGCATCAGCGGCAGGCGATCCAGCATCTGGTGGTAGCCGGCGCTCAAGGCCGAGATCAGCCGGGCGCGGGCCGAGCCCTGGACCTGGTCGGCGCCGGCCCGGAAGGCCTCGGCCTGACCGGCCAGCTCTTCCGAATAGACGGCCTCGAACAGCTCCGCCTTGTCCTGGAAGTTTGCGAACACGGCGCCCGTCGACATGCCGGCCTCGCGCGCGATGTCGCGGATGGTGGCCGGGTCGTAGCCGCGCTCGGCGAACAGGGCGCGGGCGGCGTCGAGAACCTTCTGGCGGGTCCGGATCTTGGCCGCCTGGCGGCGGTTCAGGGTGGGGGTGTCTGAAGCGTCGGCGTCGCGGATGTCCGCGACGAGGGTATTGGACATGAGAGCTACTCGAATGGGCCGGCGGCGCGTTCCACCGGCAGGGGGGAGGAGGACGAGAAGTGGACCACGCCGGAACGCGGTTCAACCGCCCGGGCCGGATTCGGCGCCTGGGCGGCCCGCCGACGGACCCCTAGGGAGGACGCCCTCTCATCACGGAAACACGACGAAAATAGGGTCCGGAGGCTGAACGATAACTGAACGCTGCGGCAAAACGGCTCAGGTGGGCGATCAGCCCGGCGTCGGGGTCCTGAGCGAGGATCGCAACGCCCGATTCGGCCGGGCTGGAGCGGTGTCGGGCTTGGCGGCCTGGAAGACGGCCCGGAACTTGTCGCGCCGCTCGTGGATCGAGGCCAGCACCAGGCCCATGGGCACGCCCAGGTCGACCAGGGTGTTCTCCGCCAGCTGCAGGCTGGCCTCGGTGGTCTCGGGCACCGCGTCGGTGACGCCCAGCGCATAGAGGCGCGCGGCGTGCCGGTCGTCTCGCGCTCGGGCGATCAGCGTAAGGTCGGAGCGCAGGGCGCGCGCCGCCCTGACCACCTCGTCGACCTTGGTCGGGGCGTCCATGGTCACGACCAGCGCCTTGATCGCGCCGATGCCGCATCGCTCCAGCAGCTCGGCCCGGCCCGCGTCGCCGTAATAGACCTCCGCCCCCTCGCGGCGCGCGGCGGCCACCGTGGTTGGATCGCTGTCGATGGCGATGAAGGCCTGGCCGTGTTCGGTCAGCATTTCGCCCACCAGCCGCCCCACGCGCCCGTAACCGACGATCAGCACGCCGCCGTCGGCCAGACGAGGCTCCATGGCCTCCGCGGGCAGGTCGACCGGCCGCCGCGCGGTTCGCGCCGCCAGCCGCGCGCCCAGCCACACCATCGGCGGCACGCAGAACATCGACAGGGTCGCCGCGATCATGGCCGACTGCGCCAGTTCGGGCGGAACCACCCCGTCGCCCTGTCCGACCGCCAGGATCACGAAGGCGAACTCGCCCGCCGGGGCCAGGACGAGCGCGGTCTCGACCGCGGCGCGCGCGCTCAGCCCCCACAGCCGCGCCAGGCCGATGATCACCACGGCCTTCAGCGCGATCAGCCCGGCGGCCAGCCCCAGCACCGCCGCCGGATCGGCGGCGATGGCGTCGAGGTCCAGTCCGATCCCCACGCTGATGAAGAAGACCCCGAGCAGCAGGCCCTTGAAGGGCTCGATGTTGATCTCGACCTCGCGCCGGTACTCCGTCTCTGCCAGCAGCAGGCCGGCGACCAGGGCGCCGATGCTCATCGACAGGCCCGAGGCCTGGGCCGCGACCCCCGCGCCCACCACGACCAGCAGGCACAGAGCGACGAACAGCTCCTGACTGCCGCCCCCGGCGCGCTTGCGGCCCTTGGCCACCGAACGGAACAGCGGCCGGATCACCAGCCGACCCAGCATCACCAGCAGGGCCAGGCCGATGGCGGCCGGGGCGAGCGCCAGCAGGGTCCGCCCCAACTGGGCCGGCTCCAGGGCCTGCTCGCCCCCCGCCGCCACGGCGGTCATCAGGGTCACGGTGATCAGGATCGGGGCCACCGCCAGGTCCTGGGCCAGCAGCACCGCGAAGGTGGATCGGCCGACCTCGCCCTTCAGCCGGCCCTGTTCGGCCATCACCGGCATGATCACCGCCGTCGAGGACAGGGCCAGCGCCAGCCCCATCACGGCGGCGGCCACGGCGGCCTGGCCGAACAGCATGAAGCCGCCCGCCAGCGCCGCCGAACAGGCCGCGACCTGAAGCAGGCCCAGGCCGAAGATCAGCCGGCGCATGGCCCGCAGCCGCTCCCACGACAGCTCCAGCCCGATCATGAACAGCAGGAAGGCGACGCCCAGCTCCGACAGCAGCCGCAGCTGCTCCGGGTCGCCGATCGTCAGCCAGGCCAGCCATGGGGCTTCGCCGACGAAGCGTCCCAGGCCGTCGGGGCCCAGCAGCACCCCGGCGGCCAGGAACCCCAACACCGGGCTGATGCGCAGGCGGCTGAACAGGGGCACGACCACGCCGGCCGCGGCGAGGAAGACGACCAGATCGCGATAGTCGCCCCCGTGCGCGCCGTGCATCCGTCCTCCCGATCCAGGTCACATTGTCGCGAGCCCGGCCGGACTTGGCGAGACCGCCGCATGAACATTTTTTAAGAGGGAGTCGGCGCGGGGGCGTCGTAGGGTCGGTCCGACCCTCCGTGTCCAGAGCCGCGCGCTAGGAAAACTCCGTTATGAAACGACTGCTTATCGGCGCCGCCGTCGGCGTCCTGTTGCTGCCCGCCTCCATCGCCTCGGCCCACGACAGCCACGACCACGCCTGCATCGACGACGCCTGCACCATGGTCTCCCTGTTCCAGTCGGCCGAGCCTGCCTCGGGCTGGCAGGGCGTGGACGCCCCCTCCTACGGCGACTGGGGTTTCGACCCGGCGGGCATGGACACCTCGGTCCGCCCCGGCGACAGCTTCTTCCGCTACGCCAACGGCGCGGCGCTCGACCGCCTTGAGATCCCCGGCGACCGCACTAGCTACGGCTCCTTCGCCCTGCTGCGCGAACTGTCCGACAACCGCATGAAGGCGATGATCGAGGGCCTGGTCGCCCGCGCCGATCTCGCCGCCGGCTCGGACGAGGCCAAGATCGCCGACGCCTATCGCTCCTACATGGACGAGGCCCGGATCGAGCAGCTGGACGCGGCCCCGCTCCAGCCCTACCTGGCCGCGATCCGCGAGGCGGACACCCACGACAAGATGGCCGTCTACATGGGTGAGACCCAGGGCCGCATCGGCGGCTCGATCTTCGGCACCGGCGTGACCATCGATCAGAAGGCGCCGACCCGCTACGTCGTGGCCCTGAACCAGGGCGGCCTCGGCCTGCCGAACCGCGACTACTATCTGGAAGAGCGGTGGGCCCCGAAGAAGGCGCTCTACAAGGCCTACGTCCAGCGCATGCTCGAGATGATCGGTTGGGAAAATCCGGCCGAAAACGCCGAGGCCATCCTGGCCTTCGAGGATCGCATCGCCGAGGCGCACTGGACCCCGATCCAGAACCGCAACCGCGACGAGACCTACAACGAATACACCGTCGCCCAGCTGGCGTCGGAGGCCCCGCAGTTCCCGTGGGAGGACTACTATTCGGCCATGGGCCTCTCGGACCTGCCGCGCCTTATCGTGCGCCAGGACACGGCCATGCCGAAGATCGCGGCCATCTACGCCGAGACGCCGATGTCGGTGATCCAGGCCTGGCAGGCCTTCCACACCACCGACGACGCCGCCAGCCGCCTGTCGCGCCGCTTCTCCGACGCCCAGTGGGAGTTCCGCTCGCGCGACCTGCAGGGCCAGCCGGCCCAGCGCAGCCGCGACAAGCGCGGCATCTCCTTCGCCGAGGGCATGCTGGGCGAGGCCGCCGGCCGTCAGTATGTGGCCGAATACTTCCCGGCCGAATCCAAGGCCCAGATGGAGGAGCTGGTCGCCAACCTGCGTCGCGCGCTCGCCGCCCGCATCCAGACCTACGACTGGATGAGCGAGGCCACCAAGGCCGCGGCCGAGGAGAAGCTGAACAAGTTCACCGTCAAGATCGGCTATCCGAACAAGTGGCGGGACTATTCGGGCCTCGAGGTCCGCGCCGACGACCTGTTCGGCAACGCCGAGCGCGCCGGCGTCTTCAACTGGGAATATCAGCGCAATCGCCTGAACGACCCGGTCGACAAGGACGAATGGGGCATGACGCCCCAGACGGTGAACGCTTACTACAACTCGTCCAACAACGAGATCGTCTTCCCGGCCGCGATCCTGCAGCCGCCGTTCTTCGATCCTGACGCGGACCCGGCCGTCAACTACGGCGGCATCGGCGGGGTGATCGGCCACGAGATCGGCCACGGCTTCGACGACCAGGGCTCCAAGTCCGACGGCGACGGCGTGCTGCGCAACTGGTGGACCGACGAGGACAAGGCGAACTTCCAGGCCCTGACCACCCGCCTGGGCGCCCAGTACGACCAGTTCGAGCCGATCCCCGGTTTCAAGGTCCAGGGCGGCCTGACCATGGGCGAGAACATCGGCGACGCCGCCGGCGTGGCCGTGGGTCTGGAGGCCTACCACTTGTCGCTGAACGGTCAGGAGGCTCCGGTGCTGGACGGCTTCACCGGCGACCAGCGGTTCTTCTTCGGCTGGGCCCAGGTCTGGCAGTCGAAGTATCGCGACGATGCGCTGCGCCAGCAGATCGCCACCGACCCGCACTCGCCCGCCGAGTTCCGGGTCATCGGCCCCTTGCGCAACGTCGACGCCTGGTACGAGGCCTTCGACGTCCAGCCCACTGACAAATACTACCTCGCCCCTGAAGATCGCGTCCGGATCTGGTAGTCACAGCCTGATTTCCAGGATCAATGAGGGCCGGTGGAAACACCGGCCCTTTCGCGTTCCGCCCGATTATTTTTTTCCAAGGTATCTATTCTCGCGGGACAGGCGTAAGGTCGCCTTATCGCGGGCTAGGATATTTGGGCGCTCGCGGCTGGAAGAGATCGGTAACGCACGCCGCACACTCCCGCCTTTCTCGGCTCGGGAGAATGCCGTGACCTACTTCTGCTATATCGAATCCGCCATCTCGACGGTCCCTCACATGGAGCCGCTGTCGGCCTCCACCCTCGAGGAGGCCCTGGTCGAGGCCGCCGGCCTGATGACACACCATACCTCCGCCACCCAGGCGCGGGTGTTCAGCGACGGGCGCGAGCTGGCGGGTCTCGCCGCCGCCGACGCGGCTTCGATCCGTCTGAACCGGTCCCTCACCGGCCTGCCCGCCGCAAAGCCGCCGACGGACCACCAGGAGCGCGCCTAGGGACGGGTCGACGCACCCAGGGTTGGCGACCCTGCCGGCCGCGCGCTCTCTCCGACAAGGGCGATGGAGGCGGTTCGTGCCTGATCGCTCCCGGATCGACTTCGAGCCCTTCCTCGCCCGCCTGACGCTTCGTTCCGTCCTCAACGAGGAAGAACGACAGGCTGTTCGCGACCTGCCGGCGAAGGTGGTCGAGGTCGCGGATCGCGCGGATCACGTCGCCCTGGGCGAGGGGACGGAGGACGCCAGCCTGGTGGTCAGCGGCACCCTCGGTCGCTTCGACCAGAACGCCGATGGCGTGCGCCAGATCACCGCCCTGCACATCCCCGGCGACATGGCCAATCTCCAGTCGGTGGTCTAGCCGCGCGCGACCTCGGCCCTTCAGGCCCTGTCGAACTGCACCCTGTTGCTGGTTCCGCATCAGGCGCTTCGGCAGGCGGCGGCCCGCCATCCGGCGATCGCCGAGGCCCTGTGGCGCGACTGCATGGTCGACACGACAGTGCTGTCTCAGTGGGTGGTGAATGTCGGGCGACGCCCCGCCCTGGCCCGCCTCGCCCACCTGCTGTGCGAGATGGCTGTGCGCCATCGTGCGGCGCGAAAGGCCTGCGCGCTGGAGTTCGACTTCCCGCTGACCCAGGCCCAGATCGCCGACGCCATCGGCATGACCCCGGTCCACGTCAACCGGACGCTTAAGGCCCTGGCGCACGTGGTGTCGGTAAAGGGCGGCGTCGTTCATATCCTGGATTGGCAGGAGCTGACCCAGTTGGCGGGGTTCCAGGACGACTATCTCCAGACCCGCATCACGCCGAGGCTTAGGCTGTGTTCTCCCGAAACAGCGACCTGGGCGCCGCGCGGTCGGAACTCGCACGGGGAATCCCCGCTTCTGGGCTGATGGCCCGATACGTCTTCGTCATCGAGAACGGTTTCGGCGTGGCCGACGAAACCGCGACCGCCGAGTATCCCGATATGGACATGGTCCGGCGGGAAGCGGCCCGATACTTCGGCCAGCTTATGATCGACCACCCGCGGGAACTCTGGGACGGGCGGGTCGCGGCCCTGGTGGTCAGGGATGAGGCCGGCTTGGTTCTGCTCCGCATCGATGTCGTGGCGACCGATGCGCCGGCCCTCGTCTGACGGTCAACCTGAGCGCAGGCACGAAAAAGCCCGCTGCGGGGGATACATCGCAGCGGGCTTTCGCGCTCCATTCGGAGCGGACGTTTCCTCCCCGAAACGCCTTCGATCTGCATCAACGCTTCAGCGCCGCGCCGATCGAGTGCGTTGATTTGCCGCCTGAACCGGCCCCAAGTCAATCAATCTGCCGATGAAAACCGCGCGACCGGCGACTGAACGTCGATAAGTCACAAGGTCGCGGTCAGGTTCTCGAAGATCCTTCGATAATGCTTTGGATGGTCGCGACCAGCTCGCCGCGCGGCACCGTCCGTTGACCCGGCCGCAGGGCCTTCCAGGCCTCGTTGTCGGTCAGGTTCGCAGCCGCCGCCCGCCCTGCGTCCAGGTCCTTGATCGTCGCCTGGCCCGCCGCGATCTCGTCGCCGCCCAGGATCACGGCGGCGGGCGCGTTGCGGCGATCGGCGTATTTCATCTGGGCCTTCATCCCGGCCTTGCCGAGATAGACCTCGGCCGCGATCCCGGCCCGGCGCAGTTCTCCGGCCGCTTCCAGATAGACCGGCATGTCGTCGCCGCTGAACACGATGACCACCACCGGCCCGCGCGGGTCCGGCGCCGTCGAGCCCTCGATCATCCGCGCCGCGTTCAAGGCATAGGCCAGGCGGCTGACCCCGAAGGAGAAGCCCGTCGCCGGCACGGCCTCTCCGGTGAACCGGGCGATCAGGTCGTCATAGCGACCGCCCCCGCCAATCGAGCCCAGGCTGACCGAACCGGGGGCCAGCAGTTCGGCTTCGTAGACCGGGCCGGTATAGTATTCGAGCCCGCGCACCACGGCAGGATCGAACCGGGCCTGGGCCTCGGGCACGCCCATGGCCTTGAGCGCCGCATCGATCCGGGCCAGTTCCTCGATCCCCGCCGCCCCGGCTTCGGAGCCGCCGACCACGTCCGACAGACGGTTCAGAACGTCCGACCGCGCGCCGCCTCCCGGCTTCAGGAAGGCCATCACCGCGCCGATCGCCGGTCCGGCCAGCTTCGCGCCGGGGGTGAAGGCGCCGCTCTCGTCCAGCCGCCCCTCGCCCAGCAGGTCGCGCACTCCGCCCTCGCCCAGGCGATCCAGCTTGTCGATCGCCCGCATGACCACCAGCCGCTGCGCCGCATCCTCGACGCCGGACTGGGCCAGCAAGCCGTCCAGCAGCTTGCGGTTGTTGATCTTGATCACCGCCGATCCGGCGGGCAGGCCCGCGGCCTGCAGCCCCTCGACCGCCATGGCCACGATCTCGGCGTCCGCCTCGGGCCGGTCCGAGCCGACCGTGTCAGCGTCGCATTGCCAGAACTCGCGGAACCGGCCGGGCCCGACCTTCTCGTTGCGCCACACCGGACCATAGGCGTAGCGACGGAACGGCTTGGGCAGGGTCTCCCAGGTCTGGGCCGCGAACCGAGCGAGCGGCGCGGTGTGGTCGTAGCGCAGCGCCATCCAGCTGTCGGCGCCGTCGTCCTCCGGGTCGTCCTGGAGCGCGAACACCCCTTCGTTCGGCCGGTCGGCGTCGGGCAGGAATTTGCCGAGCGCGTCGGCGTATTCGAACGCCGGCGTCTCCAGCGGCTCGAACCCCCAGCGCTCATAGACCTCCGACACCGCCTGGACGATCCGCCGCTCGGTGATCAGGTCGCGTCCCCGGCGGTCGCCGAAGCCTCTGGGATTGCGGGCGAGGGGGCGGGGAGGGGCGGCGTCGGTCATGCCGGGCGATTAAGCCATCGCCCGGAAGGCGGCAACGCAGGATGCCTAGCCGCGCCGCTCTTTGAGGATCGGGAGCATCCGCCGGTAGGTGACGCAGCGCCACAGCCACTCGAACGGCCCCATCCGGAAGACCGCCAGCCATAAAGGCGACCAGACCAGCTGCAGCGCCCAGATGGCCAGCACCGCCGTCCACAGCCGCCCCGGTCCCCAGTCCGGGTCCCCGAACGCCATCGGCCCCCCCGGCAGGTAGAACAGCCCCGCCATGAACAGGCTCTGGGTCAGATAGTTGGTGAAGGCCATCCGCCCGACCGGCGCCAGCACCCCCGTCACCGCCTTGAGCCTGAACCGGGTCATAAGGATGAGCAGGGAGGCATAGCCGAGGGTGATCAGCGGGGCGAGACCCGCCGCGGCCTCGGCCAGGCCGCGGCTCGGATCGGCGCCCGGCGCCGCGTTAGCCTCCATCCAGCCGTAGTGGCCCAGCACCGCCAGGTTCGCCCCGGCCAGGACGACCAGCAGGCCATAGACCCACACCGGCGCGCGGCCGCTGAAGAACCCCGTCTTGAACAGGCCGAGCCCCAGCATCATCAGTCCGACCGTGACCGGGATCAGGAACAGGCTGGCGCTCTGCAGCACCGCCCAGGCCTTCAGGTTCTCGATCTGGGCCGACGGCCAACCGGACTGGTAAGCCGCGATCGTGGCGCCCAGCGTCTCGGCCGTGGGGGCGAAGGGATTGTCTCCGGCCCCCCCGCCCGGGATCAATCCCATGGCCAAGCCTCCGCCCACCGCCATCAGGCCGAAGGCCAGGTTCAGGCCGCCCCCGATCCACAGCAGCCGCCGGCCCGGCCAGGACCGCATGACCATCAGGATCAGGCCGCAGTAGGCGTAATGCAGCAGGATGTCGCCGTACCAGATCGCGGCTCCGTGGATCAGGCCGAACACCGCCAGCCAGATCAGCCGTCGCTGGAGCACCGGCTGGCGCGCCGGATCGCCTTCCTGGCCCCCGACCAGGAAGACTGAGACCCCGAACAGCATGGAGAACAGGCTGCGAAACTTGTCGTGAAAGAAGACGTCCGTGACCCAGTGGCCCAGGATGTTGGCCGGGCTGTGCGGATAGGGCGGCTCGACCGGCATCCCCATCTGCAGCGCCACGGGCCAGGCGAAGGCCATGGCGTTGACCGCCAGGATCCCCAGCACGGCCCAGCCGCGCAGGACGTCCAGATTGAAGATGCGGTCCTGCGGCCGAACGGGCTCGGGCTGCAGCGCCGGCCTCGGCTCGGCCTCGATGTGAGCGGCGACCATCGATCTGTCCCCCCGGATGATGACCGGTCGAACCTTGGCCGCTCTCGGCGGCGCGTCAAACGGAATTCGTGGCGGGCCCCTAGCGGCCCCGCGTTTCGCCCATCACGCCCAGCCGGTCCTTGACCACCGGCGCGTCCTCGAAGGCGATGAAGGCGGCGCACAGGCCTGCCCACAAGGCGTAGCTGACCCCCAGCAGGATCACGACCGGCAGGCCGCCGACGCCATAGATCAGGAGCGTCGTCTCCGTCGCTCCCGCCGCCTGGCCCAGGTCGCCCGCCTCGAACCAGCCCAGGACCATCAGCACCATCGTGGTCGCGACCTGCAGCGCGGCCGCCACCAGGCCGCCGAACAGCATGAACCGCCAGGCCACCCCCAGCCGGCTGGAAGGCCGCCCCGTCCGCTCCCGCTCCCGGTTCAGGACCCACAGCCCCGCCGGCACGGCGACCAGGCCGATGGCCAGCACCGCCAGCCGCCAGTCGATCTCACGCCCGGGCAGCCAGTTCTGCGGCGGCCAGATCAGCAGGGTCAGGACCAGCGGCGGCCAGGCGAACCCGGCCAGGGCGGCCAGGGCCGTATAGCCCGGGCCCTTGCGCCACCGGACCGGCTTCTGGCCCGGCAGGTCGGAGGCTCTGTCGAAGCGGCGCATCATCAGCGGCGGGCCTAGCGGGTCGGGGCCGGCGTCGCGCCGGAATAGTCGTAGAAGCCGCGCCCGCTCTTCTGGCCCAGCCATCCGGCCTCGACGTATTTCACCAGCAGCGGACAGGGCCGGTACTTGCTGTCGGCCAGGCCTTCGTAAAGCACGTTCATGATCGCCAGCACCACGTCCAGCCCCATGAAGTCCGCCAGCTCCAGCGGCCCCATCGGATGGTTGGCCCCCAGCTTCAGCGCCTTGTCGATCGAGGCCACGTTCCCGACCCCTTCATACAGGGTGTAGATCGCCTCGTTGATCATCGGCACCAGGATGCGGTTGACGATGAAGGCCGGAAAATCCTCGGAGTTGGTCGTTGTCTTGCCCAGCGATTCCGCGAAGGCCACCGCCGCGTCATAGGTCTCGCCCGAGGTCGCGATCCCCCGGATGATCTCGACCAGCTTCATCACCGGCGCGGGCTTCATGAAGTGCAGGCCGATGAACCGCTCGGGCCGGTCGGTCGCCGACGCCAGCCGGGTGATCGAGATCGAGGAGGTGTTGGACGCCAGCAGGGTGTGGGCCGCCAGCAGGGGCGTCAGCTCGGCGAACACCGCCTTCTTGACCGCCTCGTCCTCGACCGCCGCCTCGATCACCAGGTCGGCCTGGGCCGCCTCGGCCAGGACGCCGGTGGTCGTCACGCGCGCCAGGGCGTCCTTCGCCTGCTGGTCCGAGATCACGCCCTTGGCCGCCTGACGCGACAGGTTGGCGCCGATCACGCCCAGCGCCTGCGGCAGCCGATCCGCGGCGATATCGTGCAGCCGCACCTGATAGCCGCCCAGCGCCACCGCGTGGGCGATGCCGACGCCCATCTGGCCGGCGCCGAGGATGGCGACTGTGCGGATCGTGCTCATGGATCGTGGACGGCGGCGGCCTGCCTCAGGCCCGGGAGGCGGCCACCCTAGACCGCCCGTTGTGCGGCGCAAGGGCGTCGGGCGGTTCGATCGCCGTCGTGGCGCCGGCGCCGCGCTCGCCCCCCGCCGGAGCGGCTCAGAGCAGATAGATCAGGTGCGGCGCGGCCATGTTGTTGAAGGCGATCTGCACGAACCGCAGCAGCAGCAGCACCACGATCGGCGAGATGTCGATGCCCCCGATGCTCGGGATGATCCGGCGGAACGGCTCCAGCAGGGGCGCCGTCACCCGGTCCAGGAACATGGCCAGCTGGCCGACGAACCGGTTCCTGGTGTTGATCACATCGAACGCGATCAGCCAGCTCAGGATCGCCGAGGCGATGATGAACCAGGTCATCAGGGTGATGATGGCGTTGACCAGCCAGACGATCGCCTCGCCCATTCGGAACTCCTCAAGCTCATTCGGCCGCCGCTTCTAGCGCGGCCGTATCGAACATAGCCAACGATTTGCGGCCTGCCCCGTTGCGGCCCGTTGACGCCCGCCGCTCCGGCTCGTATGTCGCGCCCTCGCCTGAACCCGGATACGCTCCGGGATCTGGGGGCCGTAGCTCAGTTGGTAGAGCGCGTCGTTCGCAATGACGAGGTCAGGGGTTCGACTCCCCTCGGCTCCACCAGGCGTTTTCCTTTGGATCCATCTCCCCTGACCGGCGGCGCGGTCTCTTCAGGCGCGCCCGCGGCTTGGTCGCGTCTCGGCTGACGCGCAACCAAGGGTTGCGGGCCCGGCGTTTCTCGTGTCATTGAAAACTCGCTGTTCGGTGGGCTTTTCGGTCGATGTTCGATAACCTGGGTGATGGAGACGCATCGGCGGACGACTTCCGGACTGCGGTCGACAGTCGGCGTCTTACGGTCGCGGTTGTGGGTCTGGGTTATGTCGGCCTGCCCCTGTTGATGCGGTTCTGCGAGGTCGGATTTCCGGTCATCGGCCTGGACGCGAGTGACGAGCGGGTCGCCCTGCTGTCCGAGGCCCGGTCCCCCATTCGCCACATCGTCGACAGCGCCGTCGCCACCCTCATCGAAAGCGGTCGCTGCCGCCTGACAAGCGATTACGCCCGCCTGGCGGAAGCGGATGCCGTACTGGTTTGCGTGCCCACCCCGCTTACGCCGCATCGAACGCCCGACATGCGGTTCGTGGCCGAAGCGGTCGCGGCCCTGCGGCCCCATCTGCGGGCGGGCCAACTGCTGGCGCTGGAATCCACGGTGTATCCCGGCGCGACGGAAGAGTTCTTCCTCCCTGCCCTCGAGGCGGCGGGCCTGGAGCTGGGGCGCGATATCTTTCTGGCCTATTCGCCGGAACGTGAGGATCCGGGCAATCCGAACTTCTCGACCCACAACACGCCCAAGGTGTGCGGAGGCCATACCGCCGAGTGCCGACGTCGCGCCGCCTATCTCTACGGTCAGATGACCGACCGCGTGGTCGAGGTCTCCTCGATCCGGACCGCGGAGATGACCAAGCTGCTTGAGAACATCCACCGCTGCGTGAACATCGGGCTGGTCAACGAGATGAAGATCGTCGCCGACCGGATGGACATCAACATCCACGAGGTGATCTCGGCCGCCGCGACCAAGCCTTTTGGCTTCACCGCCTTCTGGCCGGGGCCCGGCTTGGGCGGCCACTGCATTCCCATCGACCCCTTCTACATGACCTGGAAGGCGCGCGAGTACGGGATCGACACCCGGTTCATCGAACTGGCGGGGCAGGTGAACTCCGCCATGCCCGACTTCGTGGTCAGCAAGGTCCTGAAGGCCCTGAACGACGCCGGCAAGCCCGTGAACGGCAGCCGCGTCCTGATCTGCGGCCTGGCCTACAAGAAGAATGTCGACGATCTGCGCGAAAGCCCGGCGATGCTGATCGTTCAGCAACTTCGGTCGCTTGGCGCCCGCATCGAATATGACGATCGCTACGTGACCGACCTGAACCGGCACGAGGCGCCGGAGGGCGTCAGACAGGTGGACTGCGGCGTCGAGGGCCTCGGCGACTACGACTGCGTCATCATCGCCACCGACCACGACTATTACGACTACCCGCGCATCCGCGAGCAGGCGCGGGCCATCGTCGATACGCGGGGGCGGTACCGGCAGCCGTTCCCCGGCCTCTACAGCGCCTGAGAGCGGATCGCCGCATGAGCAAACTCGCCCAAAGCCTGATCGCCGAATACTTCGACGCCGATTTCTATCTGGCTGCCAACCCGGACGTGGCGCGCGAAGGTGTCGATCCCCTGGATCACTATGTGAAGTTCGGGGCGCGCGAGGGGCGGTCGCCCGCCCCCTGGTTCGATGCGAGCGCGCACAGGACGGCAGCGAGCCTGGGTCCCGCCGATGACCCGTTCCTGCACTTCATCACCAGCGAGCCCGCGCGCGCGCGCCAGCTCCAGTCGGCCCAGTCGCGAAACCCCGCCGCGACCGGCTCGCGCCGCGCCAAGCCGCTGATGCAGCCGTTCTACGCCCTCGCGCCTCAAGCGGCGGGGGATCACGCGGTCGTCTTCACAGCCATCGCCGGCCCCCGCCACGCCTTGCCGAACAATACGACCGTCTGGCCGGACATGCGCGTGTTCGGCGACACCCCCATCGATCTGTCCCGGTGGCGCTTCCAGCCCAGCCTCTATTGGGACGCCCATCCGAAGCTGACGGTGCTCTTCCACAAATACTGCCTGGCCTCCTTTTTTCCGGAGGGGACCAAGCTGATCTGGGCGGACTCCCGGGTCTCCGCCCAACAGCCGATCCTGGAGCAGATGTCGACGGCGCTGGACGAGGCCGATCTCTGCGTCTTCAGCCACTATGAGCGCGACTGCGTCTATGACGAACTGGTCGGCATCCTGAAGGGCGGCCGGGCCTCGTTCGAGGAGGTTCAGGACTTCGAGCGCCGCCTGCGCGACGAGGACTTCCCCGAGCACGACGGCCTCTATGAGACGGGCCTCATCGGCATGAAGGCGGGGGCCGCGACATCCCTGGCCATGCGTCGCGTGTTCGGACTGGCGCGGCGGCATCTCGCCCGCGACCAGGTTACCCTGCCGCTGGCCCTGCGGGGGGCGGGGCTGAAGCTTCACGTCTTCAACGATGGGGCGACCAACCTTCGCAACACCCCCGGCGTGTTCGTGCACCCATGGTGAGCAGTGAAATGGCCGCACAGGACAGCTTCGCGGACTGGGAAGTCGCCATCCCCGTGTTCAACGCCATCGCGGTGACCGAGCGGGCGCTGGACTTTCTGCTGGACAGCGGCGTCGAAGCCGGACGCATCCGGCTTCTGGACGACGGCTCCACCGACCCGGCCTGGGAACGCCTCCAGAACCGAGCGACCGAAGCGGGATGTCGCTACCACCGCCACGCCGAGAACCAGGGCTACACCACCAACATCAACCGCGCGTTCGAGACCGCCGCGGAGTTCGTGCTGCTGTTGAACTCCGACTGTCTCATCCGTCGCGGCGAGATCGAGCAGCTGGTAGCCGCGGCCCGCGCCTTTCCGATGCTGGCCGGGATCGGACCGCTGTCGAACCATGCGGGCAGCCAGAGCATCGCCATCGCAGCGCGCCGGTCCTGGATGGACCTCGACAACGCCGAGATCGCGCTCGGCGTCGACCACCTGTCGCCCCAGCTCGGCTGGAAGTTCGGTCGCCGTCCGATCGTGACGCCGTCGGTGAACGGCTTCTGCACCCTCTGGCGCGCCGAGGTCGTGCGCTCCGTCGGCGGGTTTGACGCCCAGAACTTCGCCCGAGGCTACGGCGAGGAGGACGACATCTGCTTCCGGCTGCTTGAAGCCGGATGGCTCTGCGCCATCGCTCCCTGGGTTCTCGCCATCCACTTCAAGACCCAGAGCTTCACCGCCGCTGAGCGCGAGGCGCGCAAGCCCATCGCCATGGCCGCCCTGGAACGCCTGCACGGCCGCCGCTTCGTCCGCTCCGTCGTCGACCACTTCGATAACCACCCCCTGTTCCGCCAGATCGCGGGGGAGGCGGTGGATGTCTGATCTTCGCCACGCGACCCGGCGCCCGATGAACATCTTGGATGTCGTCGCGACCGTGGTCAGGCTCGATTCCTAGAGGAGCTATGGATGGAGAAGACCGAAGATGTCTTCCGGCAGGTCTTCCTGGAGAACCGCTGGCTCAGCGCGGAGTCGGTTTCAGGCACGGGATCAACCCTGCTGGCCACAAACGAACTGGTGCCGCAGTTGCTGGAACAGATCTCCCGCCTGAGAATCCGCAGCCTCAACGACGCGCCTTGCGGCGATTTCAACTGGATCCGCCCCGTGGCGGAAGCCGTCGACTACCGGGGCTTCGATGTTGTTCCGGAGGTCCTTGAGCTCGCCAGAAGTCGGGGGCAGTTCAGGTTCGAACAACTGGACATCGTGGAAGAGGCCCTGCCCCGCGCCGACGCCATCCTGTGCCGCGACTGCCTGGTGCACCTGCCCATCGACATGATCACGCGGGCGCTCGACAACTTCGTCCAATCCGGCTCGGACTGGCTGATCACCACAACCTTTCCCTTCATTGAGGAAAACGTCCCTGCCCGGGTCGGGTCGTGGCGGCCGCTGAACCTGGAGCGGGCGCCGTTCAATCTTCCTCCGCCCGTCGACCGGATCGTCGAACGCCCCAGCATCCCTTCGCACGAACGATTTGGGCGCAAGATGCTGGGAGTTTGGAAGCTCAGCGACGTCGCCCGCGCCAGGCGATCGACAAAGGGCTCGGCATCCCGCTCGTCCGCTCCCCTTAAGCGCCGCTCATGAGGTCCGACATGCAAGGCGAAGCGCCGCACCTGACCGTCTATACGGTGGCGAACCGTCGCTATGAGCCGTTTGTTCTGCCCTATGCGGCGTCCGTCCTGGCGACCAACGCGAACACTGTCGTGGAGATCGGCCTGGAGGAGCCACGACGGTTCGAACGCGACAATCCCGACGCCCTCGAGCTCCTCGGAGACAGGCTGGTCCTGTCCAGGGTCGAGTTCAACAATGCTCCAAACAGCATCCGCTTCGTCACCGAGCCTTCCACGCGTGCGGACTATGTCTACATCGGCGACATCGACATATTGATCGTGGAGCCTATCGCACCCAGCCATCTGGCCAGCATGGCCAAGTCCGGGCTTCCCTATTCCAACATAGTCCGACCGGGTCAGGAAAGACTGACCGGACTTCATTTCACGGCCTGGGACGCGTTCTATCCCCTGACCCGCATCGATTGTCGATCAACCATAGGGCTGGACGAATACTACCTCTGGCGGATCATCCAGGATCGCGGCCTGCCCTTGCCGCCACCGGAACTGAAGTTCCGGCCGCTTCATGGCTTCCACCTGACGCTGTCGCAGCATCCCCGCACCTATGGATGGGGAGGGGTGACCAACGCCCTTTACATGGACCTGTATCAGCAGATGCGAACGAGCGAGACCTGGGTCGCCATGCTGCCGTTGTTCGATCATCGCTACCGCGCCCTGCTGTCGATCTTCGAGGCCATGGCCGCGACGCACCACAAGGTCGATCTCGCGCCAGCGCCCCACACCATGCCGCGAGACTGGTTCTGATGTCTTACGCGCTGGGAGCCGTCACCCCGGCAACTTGATCTCGAACGTCGCGCCTTCCGGACCGTTGTCGACAAGGGCGAGGGCGCCGCCGTGGTTGGCGATCAGTTCGCGCGAAATGGTCAGGCCCAGACCCACCCCTTCGGAGCCCCGGCCCGAAACGAAGGGCTGGAACAGCTGTTCGGAGATGCGCGAGGGGATGCCCGGGCCGTTGTCGGCGACGCGGATGACGCACATTCCGTCCTCGCCGTGGGCGGAGACGGTCACCTTGCCGCGCGCGCGGGCGGGCCGGGCCGGGTCCGCCTCGATGGCCTGGCGGGCGTTGCGCATCAGGTTGACCAGCACGCGGTTCAGCTGGTCGGGGTCGGCCTGGACCGAGAACCGAGGCGGAATGGCCCGCTCCAGCCGAACCCCCCGGGGGTCGAGCCCCGCGTCCTCGGCCGCGACGGTCACGGCGGCGGCCAGGGCCACCTTCGTCTTCTGGGGCGCCGGCTCCTCCGACTTGCCGAAGTCCAGCACGTTGCGGGTCAGGGTCGCGGCCCGGCCCAGGGCGCGCTCCAGCCGGGGCAGGGCCTTGGCCACCTGCGGGTCGGCCGAGTCCGCCAGCCGTTCGGACGCCATCTGGGCGGAGGTCAGCATATTCCGCAGGTCGTGGTTGATCTTGGCCACCGCCTCGCCCAGCGCCGCCAGACGCGCCCGGCTGCGCAGGGACTGGCGAACCTCCTCCTGCATCCGGGCCAGCTCCCGCTCGACCCGCCCGATTTCGTCGTGGCGGTCCGAGGGCTCCTCGCCCGGGCTCTCCGGGTCTGCGGCGAAGCGCTCGATCGCGCCGGTGACGCGCCTGAGCGGCCTCAGCACCAGGAAGGCCAGACCCGCGTAGAGCAGGGCGCCGGCCACCGCCGAGATAAGCACCGACACGACCAGGCTGTTGACCAGATAGGCCCCCAGCTCGCGCTTCAGCGGCTCGGCCGGGGCGGCGATCTCGATGAAATCGCCCGAGCGATAGCGCGGCTCGGCCCGCACCCGGATGAACCGGTCGGGGTGCCCCATCAGGGTCCGCCACGGGTCGATCAGCCGCTCGGCCACGTTGCGGCGCCTCAGGTCGATGAAGTCCGGCTGGCGCGGCAGCATGGGCGCCTGGAGCAGCAGCCGCATGACGCCCTGGTCGCTGACCGCCACCGCCGACACCCCGCCGATGCGCAGGAGCTGGTCCGCCGTCTCGTCCTCGACCGCCGAATAGGGCAGGGCCTCGACCCCGACGGAAGCCAGTTCCGCCGACTGCAGCCGGTCCCTCAGCCACCGCTCGTGGAACGAGGCGGCGCTCGGGCCGATGATCAGGGCCTCGACGGCCAGGGTGAAGGCGACCGTCAGCAGCAGCAGTCGCGACGACAGGCCGTCCGGCGCGTGCAGCCGTCGCCGCGCCCAGACTCGCCATCCGCCCTCAGGCGTCCATCTGGCCGGTCCGCCCAGCCTCATGGGGCCGCCGTCCCTGGCATGAGCCGCTTCTGCACCGCCTTCAGAACGAAGGGCAGGACCACGGCCAGGACGAACACCCCCGCCATCGGGGCCCAGAACTGGTTGAACAGGGCAGGGATGTCCGGGTTCGGATTTTCGGCCAGCAGCTGGTTCAGCCGCGAACCGATCCAGCAGTAGATGATGTGCGCCGGCAACAGGCCGATCAGGGTGGCGACGAGGTAAGGCGCCAGCCGCACGTTCATCACCCCCGCCGCCACATTGATCATGTGGAAGGGCACAACCACCGCCAGCCGGGCGGCCAGCACGTACCAGAAGGTGTCGCGGTCCACCGCTTCGCAGACCTTGGCGAAAACCCCGCCCTTGCGCTCGGCCCGGCGTTTCAGGCTCTCGCCCACGGCGGTGCGCGCCACCCCATAGACCATCACCGCTCCCAGGGTGGCCGCCACGGCCGTGGCCACCCCTCCCACCCACGGCCCGAACATGTATCCGGCGGTGATGGTGACGAAGAAGACGCCGGGCGTCACGCTCGCGGTGGTCAGGGCGAAGACCGCCACCACCGCCAGCAGCGCCAGCCAGTAATGCGTCTCGACCATCCCCCTCAGCCAGCCGCCGTGTTCACGGATGGTGTCGAGAGACAGATACCGGTTCCAGCCCATGGCGAAGATCAGGGCCAGCACGCCCAGAACCAGGATCAGGGGAAGAAACCGCTTCACGTCGTCGCCTTCGTCCCTGCCGAGCTTATCGGGGCGCGTCGGGTAACGCCGGAGCCGCCGGTCTGTTCGCGTTCGCGTTGACACGACGGGCTCTCGCCCTTATACGCCCGCCCTTCCTGCGACGGACGCGTTGTTTTGTCCGTCCCCACCCTCTTGACTGGAGCCGACCGTGAAGCGGACCTATCAGCCGTCGCGACTCGTGCGCAAGCGCCGTCACGGCTTCCGTTCGCGGATGGCCACCAAGAACGGACAGAAGATCGTTGCGCGCCGCCGCGCCAAGGGCCGCAAGCGCCTGACGGCGTAAGCCGGCTTGCTCCCAATCCTCCCCCATTGGGGGAGGGGGACCATCCGAAGGATGGTGGAGGGGGCCAGGCCACGGCCGGTGTGTGGGGCTTGCGCCCTCCACCGCTTCGCGGTCCCCCTCCCCCGAAGGGGGAGGAATGATGACCGACCAACCCAAGCTCCAACGCCTGCGCACGCGGCCCCAGTTCCTGGCGGCCGCCAAGGGCCGTTCGGAGGCCCGGGGCGCGGTGGTCGTCCAGGCGCTGGACCGCGCCGACGGCTCCGCCCACATCGGCCTGGGCTTCACCGCCACCCGCAAGATCGGCGGAGCGGTGGTCAGGAACCGCGCCAAGCGCCGGCTGCGCGAGGCCGCCCGCGCTCTCGCGCCTCTCCACGGCCTGCCCGGCTTCGACTATGTGCTGATCGCCCGCATGGGCACGCCCGACCGCCCCTGGGAGCGGTTGCTTGACGATGTCAAATGGGCGCTTACAAGGCTCGCGGCCCCCAATCCGGGGAACAGGGGCGCGACGGCGCCAGACGCTCGCTCACAACCGCAATCCGGCGAACCCTCCGGCCAGGACCGCTCACCCGCATGAAATCCGAGAACACGCGCAACACGGTCGTCTTCATCGTGTGCACGCTGGCGATCCTGATCCTCTACCAGATCTTCGTCATGCAGCCGCAGGCGGAGCGCCGGAAGGCGGCGCTCGAAGCCCAGCAGCCGGCGGCCAGCCAGAGCGCCGAGGCCGCCGCGGCCACCGCCCTGCGCCCCCAGAGCGCGGTCTTCGTCACCGACCGCACCCAGGCCCTGGCCTCGGCCGCCCGCGTGCCGATCCAGACCCCGACCCTGCGCGGCTCTCTGTCCCTGCTCGGCGGCCGGATCGATGACCTGTTCCTGGTGCGGTACAAGGACACCATCGACGCGGACTCGCCCCCGGTGGAGCTGTTCCGGCCCCAGGGGATGGAGCACGCCTATTTCGCCCAGTTCGGCTGGGTGGGTCAGAACGTGCCGGGCGGCGTCCCCGGCCCCAACACCCTGTGGCGGCTGACCTCGGGCTCGACCCTGACCCCGACCACCCCGATCACCCTGACCTGGGACAATGGCCAGGGCCTGCGCTTCACCCGGGTGGTGTCGCTGGACGACCGCTACATGTTCACGGTCACCGACACGGTCGCCAACCTCGGGACCGGCGCGATCACCATCGCCCCCTACGGCTCGGTCCAGCGCCAGGGCGTGCCGGCCACGCTGGGCCGCGACATGATCCTGCACGAAGGCGCGATCGGGACCTTCGGCCGCGACGGCGGCTACACGACCCAGCAGATCAAATACTCCGACTGGAAGAAGCGGCCTCGCGTCGAGCATGAATCGACCGGCGGCTGGCTGGGCATCACCGACAAATACTGGATGGCGGCCCTGATCCCGCCCCAGAGCGAAGCCGTCGAGGCCGAGTTCCGCATCCGCAACGTCACGGGTCCGACCGGCCAGATCGCCGTCCATGAGGCCAACATCCTGGGCGCCGCCCGCGCCATCGCGCCCGGCCGTCAGATCACCGAGACCCAGCACCTGTTCGCCGGCGTCAAACGCAACGAGATCCTTGCGGCCTACGAGAAGTCGCTGGACCTGCCCCGCTTCATCTACGCCATCGACTGGGGCTTCCTGTTCTTCCTGACCCGCCCGATCTTCCTGGTGGTGGAGTTCTTCTACGGCCTGCTGGGCAACTTCGGCCTGGCCATCCTGGCCCTGACCGTGGTGGTCAAGATCATCATGTTCCCGCTGGCCAACAAGGCCTACGCCAGCCTGTCCAAGATGCGGACCCTCCAGCCCAAGATGGAGGAGATCAAGAAGAAGTACGGCGACGATCCGGCCAAGCAGCAGCAGGAGACCATGGCCCTGTACCAGCGGGAGAAGATCAATCCCCTGGCCGGCTGCCTGCCGATCCTGGTCCAGATCCCGGTCTTCTACGCCCTCTACAAGGTGCTGTTCGTCACCATCGAGATGCGGCATGCCCCCTTCTTCGGCTGGATCCGCGACCTGTCGGCGCGCGATCCGTCCAACATCTGGACCCTGTTCGGCCTGATCCCCTGGGACCCGGGATCGGTCCCGGTGATCGGCGCCATGCTGGTGGGGACGCTCGGCCTCAGCGTCCTGTCGATCGTCTACGGCCTGACCATGTGGCTGCAGCAGGCGATGAACCCGCCCGCGCCCGACCCCGTTCAGCGTAAGATCTTCGCCTTCCTGCCGATCGTCTTCACCTTCATCATGACCCCGTTCGCGGCCGGCCTGCTGGTCTACTGGGCCTGGAACAACATCCTCTCGATCCTGCAGCAGTACGTCATCATGCACCGCCACGGCGCCGAGAACCCGATCGACAGCTTCTTCGCCCGGTTCAAGCGGGCCTAGTGGACGAGTTCAGCCCAGAGGAACTGGAGGCCGCCCGCGTCCTGTTCGCGCGCCCCGCGACCTTCGTCATGGGCGCGGCCAAGATCGAGCAGTTGCCGGATCCGGACCTGCCCGAGGTCGCCTTCGCCGGCCGTTCCAACGTGGGCAAGTCCAGCCTGATCAACGGCCTGGTCGGGATGTCCAAGCTGGCCCGCGCCTCCAACGAGCCGGGCCGCACGCGCGAGGTCAATTTCTTCGACCTGGACGGCAAGATGCGGCTTGTCGACCTGCCGGGCTACGGCTGGGCCAAGGCGTCGAAGTCGACGGTCAGGAAGTTCCAGGACCTGGGGCGGGACTATCTGCGCGGCCGGGTGACCCTGGCCCGGGTCTACCTGCTGATCGACGCCCGCCATGGGCTGAAGTCCGTCGATACGGAGGCGCTGGACGCGCTCGACCTGGCCGCCGTCTCCTACCAGATCGTCCTGACCAAGGCCGACAAGATCAAGCCGGCCGAGGGCGAACGGCTGCGCGAGGCGACGCTGAAGGCCATCTCGAAACGCCCCGCCGCCTTCCCCGCCGTGCTGCTGACCTCGTCGGAGAAGGGAACCGGCCTGCCGGAAATGCGCGCCGAGATCATGCGCACGACGGGGACGGCGCCCTAGGCCGGCAGCCCCTCCACCATGCTTCGCATGGTCCCGCTCCCCACGATGTGGGGAGGACAGGCGGTGATTATCCTCCCCACATCGTGGGGAGGGGGACCACGAAGTGGTGGAGGGGCTCCAACCCCACCCTCACCCTCACACCTTCGCCGCGCGGCCCATCACCCAGCGGTACATGGCGAAGGTGATCACCGCGAACGCGACCACGCTCAGCGTCATCGCCGGCCAGCCCTCGCCCACGCCGAACACCGCGAACGGCGCCTCGTTCTCGGTCGCGCCGATCAGGCCGGCGTTGAACACCCCGAACAGGCTCTCGCCCACGATCAGGCCCGACGCCATCAGCACGCCCATCCGCTTGGCGACCTCGGCGTAGGACGTCTTCTCGGCGCCCTTCTCGTACAGCCAGCCGCATACCGCCCCGATGACCAGCATCATGGTCACCGCCGCCGGCAGGTAGAAGCCGATGCCGACGGCCAGGGGCGGCAGTTTCATCCGGCCCTTGGTTGCGGCGTTCAGCGCCATGTCCAGCAGGATGACGGCCACGCCGATCACCGCGCCGACTCCGATCAGGTCCCAGCGCAGATCGCCGCCGATCACGCCCCGGGCCAGGGCGGAGATCAGTGTCGCCTGGGGCGCCGCCAGCGGCTGGGCCGCGATCCCCACCGGTCCGCCCTCGAACCCGAAGGCGCGGTTCAGCGCGTTCAGCACGAAGGGGATCACGATGGCCCCGGCGATCACGCCCACGATCAGGGCCGTCTGCTGGCGCCACGGGGTGGCGGCCACCAGCTGGCCGGTCTTCAGGTCCTGCAGGTTGTCGTTGGCGATTACCGCGACCGCGAACACCACCGCCGTCACGATCAGGGCGTAGGCGATGAAGGCCGGATCGGCCGGCACGCCGACCACGGCCATGACCCCGACCATCAGCAGCGAGGCGATGACGATGGCCAGGATGCCGACGCCCGACACCGGGCTGTTGGACGAGCCGATCAGCCCGGCCATGTAGCCGCAGATGGCCGCCACGCCGAAGCCGATCAGCACCACATAGACCACGCCGCCGGCCACCAGCATGGCGGTCGAGCCCGCCAGGGCCGGC
Organism: Pseudomonadota bacterium; assembly: GCA_023386645.1. Taxonomy (GTDB): domain Bacteria; phylum Pseudomonadota; class Alphaproteobacteria; order Caulobacterales; family Caulobacteraceae; genus Brevundimonas. The sequence goes on along the minus strand of JAEWJI010000054.1, from coordinate 13,251 downwards.
GAGGTGTTGGCGAAATAGGCCAGCAGGCCCGCGATCCCGACCAGGGCCAGGACCGACAGCCCGCCGACGATGTTCAGCGGAATGTCCTGCTCCGTCCGGTCCAGGGTCTCGCCGGAATGGCGCCGGGCCTGGGCGGCCAGGGCCCCCGTCAGGCCGCCGATCAGGGGACCGGCCAGCTTGATCAGGGTCCAGATCGCGGCGACGCCGATGACGCCGGCGCCCATGAACCGCACCTCGTTGCGCCACACGCCGACCGCCAGCTCCTCCGGAGAGGCGCCCGCCAGGCCCGCGGCCACCGACTCCATGCCCATGCCGCTCAGCCACGAAACGTATTCCGGCGAGGTCATGATCGGTACGGCGATGAACCAGGCGACCAGCAGGCCGAACAGCTGGGCCAGCCCGACGGTCAGGCCGATCAGATGCCCGGCGCCGAGCAGGGCGAACTGCATGCCCACGCCCATGCCCGTGGCCCCGCCCCCCGGCATGGCGAAGAACCGCGCCGCCTCGCCGGCGAAGACCCGCGCCGCCGCCAGCCATGAGAAGACAGCCGAGACCAGGGCGGTCCAGACCACGACCCACAGGCCGATCTTGTTCTCGCGGACCGCACTCTCGCTCTGTTCGGCCCCGCGCGATCCGACCTTCAGCACCTCGGCCGCCGCCACCCCTTCGGGGTAGGGCAGGCCGCCGTTGACCACGAGCGCGCGACGCAGCGGGATCGAGAAGGTCACCCCCAAAACCCCGCCCAGCAGGCAGATGGCGATCGATTCCCAGATCGGGAACTCCCGCCACCAGCCGACCATCACCAGGCCCGGCAGCACGAAGATGATCGCGCTCATCGCGCCCCCGACCGAGGCCACGGTCTGGACCGTCATGTTCTCCCAGATGGTCGAGGTCCGGAACATCCGCAGCAGGGCCATCGAGATGACCGCCGCCGGAATGGCCGAGGCGAAGGTGAGGCCCACCCTCAGACCCAGATAGGTGTTGGCCGCGGTAAAGATCACCGCCAGCACGCACCCCAGGGCCAGGGCCCGCAGCGTCAACTCGATCCGCTTGCCCGTGGTCTGGCCCCCGGCCGGCGCGGCGCTCGTGGTCTCGGTCATGGATGTCCCTCCGTTAAGTACAGCTAATCCGGAAAGCGGGGAGGGGGCAACCAGGCCGCCTATCCTCCCCATCGCTTGCGATGGGGAGGGGGACCGCCGAAGGCGGTGGAGGGGCTCTTTAGGCCACGAAAGAACAGGCCCCTCCGTCTCGGTCGCTTTGCGCCCCGATGCACCTCATCACTCGCTTCACTCGCGGGGAGGACAAAGCTGGCCCGCCACCCTACAACCTCCCGATGCCCGAACTCCCCGAGGTCGAGACCGTGCGGCGCGGCCTGGAGCCGGTGCTCCTCGGCGCGCGCCTGTCCCAGGTTCGTCAGAACCGCCCCGACCTGCGCTTTCCCTTCCCCGACCGCTTCGCCGAGCGACTGGAGGGTGCGACCGTCCTGCGGCTCGACCGCCGGGCCAAATACCTGCTGTTCCCGCTCTCGACCGGCGAGACCTGGGTCACCCATCTGGGCATGACCGGCCGCTTCACCCTGGACGGCCATCAGCTCGGCGAGTTCGAGGAGCCGGCCCCCATCGGCGGCAAGCACGAGCACCTCAGCCTGTGCGCGACACTCGACGGCGCCCGCACCCGCGTCGGGTTCGCCGACGCCCGCCGCTTCGGCTTCATGGGCCTGATCCCGATCGATCAGGTCGACGCCCACCCGTGGTTCTCCGGCCTGGGCCCCGAACCCCTCGGCAACGCCTTCTCCGGCCCTCATCTGGCGGCGGCCTTCAAGGGCAAGAGCCAGTCGATCAAGGCCTCCCTGCTGGACCAGCGCATCGTCGCGGGCCTGGGCAACATCTACGTCTGCGAGGCCCTGTACCGCGCCCGCATCTCGCCCCTGGTCGCCGCCGGCAAGGTCTCCAGACCTCGCCTGGAGACCCTGGCCCGCCATATCCGCGACGTCCTCGCCGAGGCCATCACCGCCGGCGGCTCGACGCTGCGCGACTTCGCCAATGCCGACGGCGGCCAGGGCTATTTCCAGCACCGCTTCGACGTCTACGGCCGCGAGGGCGAACCCTGCCGGGGCGAGGGCTGCCCGGGTGTCGTCAAGCGGGTCGTCCAGGCCGGCCGCTCGACCTTCTACTGCCCGGCCTGCCAGAAGCGATGAGCGAGCACCGCATCATCCTCTTTCGCGGCATGAACACCGGCGGGGTTCGCGCGCCCGTAACCGAACAGCGCGCGATGGCGCAGGCGATGGGTCTGAAGAACCCCCGCACCCTGCTGGCCAGCGGCAACCTCGTGGTCGAGAGCGACCGCGATCCCGCGGCCCTCGAGACGGACATCGAGGCCGCCATGCAACGCACCTTCGGCCTGACCATCGCCGCCATGGTCCGCACGCCCGAGGAATGGGCCGCCCTCGTCACCGCCAATCCGTTCCCGGATCAGGCTGCCGCCCACCCCGCCAAGCTCCAGCTGATGGTCATGAAGGCGCCTGTTCAAAACGGCGTGGTCGAGGCCCTGCGCGCCTTCGCGGTGGGCGAGGAACGCATCGAGGCGGGCGACCGCGCCCTGTGGTTCTGGCACCCTGACGGCGTCGGCCGCTCGAAGATGGCGGAAAAGGCGACGCAGGTCCGCCTGACCGGCATGGGCACCGCCCGCAACTGGAACACGGTGCTGAAGCTGGCGGCCATGGTCGGCCTGGAGACCTACGCATGACCCACCGCCGCATCCACCTCTGGGTCAGTCTGGTGATCGGCGTCGCCGTCTGGGGCGCCTATTTCGCCCACCTGATCGCGGCGCTCCGCTCGGACCAGACCGACGGCCTCATCTTCTGGTTCGTCGGCGCCCTGGGCGCGCTGCTCGTGGCCGAGAGCGTCGCTACCGGCGCCATCGCCTGGCTGTATCGTCGCCGCACCCGCGTGCTCGACGACGGCCCGACCCTGCACGCGGCTCTGAAGGCCAGCCACGTCGCCCTGATGCTACTGATCGGCCTGGTCCTGATCGCGGCCGGAGTCCTGGCCTTCGCCTCGGCCGTCGGCTGGGACGCAGGCCTGCGCGGTCCCCACGGCCTGATCATCGCCGCCAACGCCCTTCTGGCCATGGTCGTCCTCGCCGAGTTCACCCGCGCCGCCGTCACCCTGGCCCTGCTGCCGCGCACCTGACACCGGCGTCGGCTCTCGACCGCTTTGCGTCCCCTCCCGCGACCGCTATTCACCCGCCAAACCCCAGCGGAGCCCTCGCCATGTCCGATGCCCCCCAAGACCGGTACGACACCCTCCTGATCGAGCGCCATGCCGACGGCTATGCGGTGGTGACGCTCAACCGGCCGGAGGCCCTGAACGCGCTGAACTCGGCCCTCTTCCGCGATCTGGCCGCCTTTCTGGACGCGGTCGAGCAGGACGACGCGGTGCGCTGCCTGATCCTCACCGGCTCGGGCGAAAAGGCCTTCGCCGCCGGCGCCGACATCAAGGAGATGGCCGACCAGACCTACGCCCAGATGTACACGGGCAACTTCTTCGCCCTGGGCCACGACCGCATCACCCGGTTCAGGAAGCCGATCATCGCGGCGGTCAACGGCTTCGCCCTCGGCGGCGGCTGCGAGCTGGCCATGCTCTGCGACTTCATCGTCGCGTCCGAAAAGGCGAAGTTCGGCCAGCCCGAGATCAACCTCGGCGTCGCCCCCGGCATCGGCGGCTCCCAGCGCCTCACGCGACTGGTCGGCAAGTCCAAGGCCATGGACCTGGTCCTGACCGCCCGGATGATGGACGCGGCGGAGGCCGAACGCGCGGGCCTCGTCTCCCGGGTCTTCCCGCACGACAGCCTGCTCGACGAAGCCCGCGCCATCGCCGCCAGGATCGCCTCGCAGAGCCCGCTGGCCGTCATGGCCAACAAGGAAATGGTCAACGCTGCGCTCGAAACGACCCTGACCCAGGGCGTCCAGTTCGAACGCCGCCTCTTCCACTCCCTCTTCGCCTTCGAGGACCAGAAGGAAGGCATGTCCGCCTTCGTCGAGAAGCGGAAGCCGAGCTTCAAGGGGCGGTGACGCCCTCTCCTCCCCACTGCATGGGGAGGAGAGGGTTCAGCAGGCCGACTAGACGATCCTGTCCGGATGCGTCTGGGTGCCCGGGGGCATGGCGTCGACCTCCTGATAGGGGTCGTCCGTCTCCTCGACCGACAGGATCGTCTCGCCGGCCGTCATCTGGGTGGCGGCGGCGTCCTGGGCCTGCACCTCGGTCTTGGACGGGACTCTCACCTCGCGGGTCGAACCGCCCTCGGCGCCAACGGTGACGCGGAAGATGCGCATGCTCATCGGCGTCAGGTCCCGAAGCCGCCCGAGCCGCCGGCGCCGGCCGCGCCCTCGCCGCCCGTGGCGGGGTCCTGGCGCCGCTCGCCCGGCTTGCCCATGCCGTCCTGGTCGGGCCGCTTGGCGGCGGCGTCGTTATTGTCCTGGTCGTCGGTGGCCGGGCCCGTGGGGTTTGGGTTGGTGTCGGTCATGGTTCGCTCCTCGCTCTGATGGGTGGATGAGGGCTGAACGCCTCAGTGCGGCTTCAGCACCACCTTGGTCCATTCGTTGGGATTGTCGTGGAAGTTCTTGTAGCCCTCGGCCGCCCGCTCCAGCGGCAGGATGTGGCTGATCAGGTCGGTGGTGTTGATCCGTCCCTCCAGCACCAGGTCCAGCAGCTTGGGCAGGTATTTCTGCACATGGGTCTGGCCGGTCTTGATGGTCAGGCCCTTCTGCATGAAGGCCCCGATCGGCAGCTTGTCGCCGATGCCGCCATAGACGCCGGGCACCGAGACCCGTCCGCCCTTGCGGCAGGCCATGATGGTCTCCCGCAGCACGTGCTGCCGGTCGGTGCCCAGCCGGGTCTCCTGCTTGACCGCGTCGATGATGTTGTCGGGGGAGAAGCCGTGGGCCTCCATGCCAACCGCGTCGATGCAGGCGTCCGGCCCGATCCCGGCGGTCATCTCCATCAGCGCCTCGCGGACCTTGACCTCGTGGTAGTTCAGCACCTCGGCGCCGTTCGCCTTGGCGAGTTCGAGCCGGCGCGGCAGGTGGTCGATGGCGATCACCCGCCCGGCCCCCTGCAGGAGGGCGCTCTTGATGGTGAACAGGCCCACGGGCCCGCAGCCCCAGACCGCGACGGTGTCGCCCGGCTCGATCTCGGCGTTCTCCGCCGCCATCCAGCCGGTCGGGAAGATGTCGGTCAGGAACAGGACCTTCTCGTCCTCGATGTCGTCCGGCACCACCATCGGCCCCACGTCCGAATAGGGGATGCGGGCGTATTCCGCCTGGCCGCCGGCGTAACCGCCGGTCATGTGCGAATAACCGAACAGCCCGGACATCGGGTAGCCGTAGGCGATCTCCGAGGTGTCCGACTTGTCCGCCGGGTTGGAGTTGTCGCAGGCTGAATACTGCTGCTTGCCGCAGAAGAAGCAGCTGCCGCAGGCGATCACGAAGGGCACGACCACCTTCTGGCCGACCTTCAGGGTCGACTTCGGCCCCACCTCCTCGACGATCCCCATGAACTCGTGGCCCAGGATGTCGCCGTTCGACATCGACGGGATCATGCTGTCGTAGAGGTGAAGGTCCGAGCCGCAGATGGCGGTGGAGGTCACCTTGATGATGGCGTCACGCGGGTTGACGATCTGCGGGTCGGGGACTGTGTCCACCTGAACGTTGTGTTTGCCGTGCCAGGTCAAGGCGCGCATGGGCTGCTCTCTTGTCTGTCGAAATCGGGGAAGGGATCAGAAGTGGCGGCTGGCGCGCGGGGCGGCGTCGGGGGCCTTGGAGGTCGGGATCTCGCCGGTCTCCATCAGCTGCTTGAACCGCCTCAGCTCGCGCCGGGCCTGGATGCGCGGTTCACGCTGCAGGACCTTGGCGACTACCTTACCGACCACGCCGGCCGGCGGGTCGTAGCTGATGAACAGCCTGACTTCGGTGCCGCGCCCGAAGGCGTTGTCCTGGAAGCTGATCCAGCCCTCGTGGTCGACATCGGAGCCTTCGCTGGCCCGCCAGGCGATCTTTTCGCCGGGAACATCCTCGACGATCTCGCTGACGAGTTCGACCTCGACGCCGAGCGGTCCAGCGATCATCCAGCTGGAACGGCCGGATTCCATCAGTTCGACCGACTTCAGGTTCTCCATGAACTGCGGCAGGTTCCGGAAGTCGCGCCAGAAGTCATAGAGCTCCTGCCGCGGGCGGTTGATCATCACCGCACGCAGGCTGGAGGCGTCGTATTCGCCCTCCACCTGGTCCTTGTCGTGGAAAGCGGTCGAATGGACGTCCGCGTCGGTGCTCATGGATGTGTCGGTGGGCGGCATGGGGTTCTCCGGCGTTCGGGGACTGCGCTGACAATCGACGGGGCGGCCCGATCGTTCCCTCGCGTCGTCGGCCGCCCGGCCGGGAACCGCCGCGCGCGGCGTCGGTTCAGGAGGCGATCCCATTCCGGAGCCCCGACATGACCGAGACCTTCGCTGAAACCGTCCGCCCGCTCGCCGTGGTCACCGGCGCCTCCTCCGGGATCGGCTATGAGCTGGCGCGCCTTCTGGCCGAGGACGGCTACGACCTGATCCTCGCCGCCGACCGACCCCTGGCCGAGGCCCGGCAAGCCTTCGAGGGCCTGGGCGCCCGCGTCGAGACCGTCCAGGCGGACCTGGCGACCACCGAAGGCGTCGACCAGCTGTTGTCCACCATCGGTTCCCGCCCCGTCGACGTCCTGGCCGCCAACGCCGGACACGGCCTGGGCAAGGGCTTCCTCGACCAGGACTGGGCCGACATCCGCCACGTGATCGACACCAATGTCACCGGCACGACTTATCTGCTGCACAAGGCGGTCCAGCCGATGCGCGCTCGCGGCGCCGGCAAGGTGCTGCTGACCGGCTCGATCGCCGGCCTGATGCCCGGGACCTTCCAGGCCGTCTACAATGCGTCCAAGGCCTATGTGGACAGCTTCTCCTTCGCGCTCCGCAACGAGCTGAAGGACACCGGCGTCACGGTCACCGTCCTGATGCCGGGGCCGACGGACACCGACTTCTTCGAGCGCGCCGACCTGATGGACACCATGGTGGGGCAGGGCAAGAAGATGGACGCCGCCAAGGTGGCCCGCATCGGCTATGACGCGATGAAGCGCGGCGACGGCGACGTAGTCGCAGGCATCGGCAACAAGCTCCAGGCGGCGGTCGCGGCCGTCACACCGGAATCGGCCCTGGCCGAGATGCACCGCAAACAGGCCGAGCCCGGCTCGGGCAAGCACTGAGGCGCATGTATCTCCCCTGACCCCGGCATCGCGGCGGTCAGGGGGAGCGAGGAGGTTTGGAACGAACTCGGCTTGACGGTCGGGCCGCTCCATCCGCAAATCCGCGCCTTCGTGTTCCGAGGCCTCCTCATGCTGATCCGCTCCCTGGCGCTGGCCGCCGTGCTCCTCGCGCCCTCGGCGGCGCTGGCTCAGGAAACGCCTGACCTGAAGGCGCGGGTCGCCGCCTTCATCCAGCCGACGAACGCCGAACGGACCCAGGTCGTGATCGACAAACTGCTCGCGGCCGGTTTCGAGCCCTCGATCGAACCGTTCGAGGGCGGCAATGACCGCACCGGACCGATGGCCGGCCAGAACGTGGTCGTCGCCTTCGGCGGCGATGGCGAGGAGGACCAGCGCGAGATCCTGCTGACCGCCCACTACGATGCGGTGAAGCTGCGCGACGGCTCGATGTCCCAAGGCGTGGTCGACAACGCGGCTTGCGTGGTCGCCATGATCGAGGCGGCCAAGGCGCTGAGGGATGAGGGCACACGCCACCGCATCCGCCTGATCCTGCTCGACCAGGAGGAACTGGGCCTGATCGGGGCGCGCAGATGGGTCGAGGCGCACGGCCTGGCCAATGTCGCGGCGGTCGTGAACTCCGACGTCGCGGCCTATGGCGACACCATGATGTACGGCCTGAACAACGGCGAGCAGTCCGCCCCCGTCACCCGGGCGGTGCGCGAGGTCTGCGCCGAACGGGCGCTGAACTGCGTCGGCTATCCGGTCTATCCGCCGTCCGACGACCGGGTGTTCTCGGGGGCCGGGCTTGGGGACGGAGCGGCCGCGTCGGCCGTCGCCCCGACCGTGTCGCTGGGCTTCCAAGACCATGTCGGCGCGCACCAGATGTGGCTGGCCTTCAACGGCGGTGAGGACAACGGCCTGGCCGAGGGCTTCGTCCCACGAGTCTTCCGTCTGATCCACTCCGCCGAGGACACGATGGAGCACGTCGACCCGGCCACCATCGCCCTGGCGGCCGAGACCTATGCGGCTGTGGTGCGTAAGCTGGACGCTTCCCTGGCCGGTGTTGACTAACCGACCCCTGCGTCCGACAACGGCGGCATCTCGAACCGGCTCCGTCGCGCCCGCGGCGGGGCCGTCTCGCTTTTGGAGGTTCCCCCGCCGTGTCCACCGAGCATCTGATGGGTGTCTACAACCGCGCGCCGCTGGAGGTGGATCGCGGTCAGGGCGCCCGCCTGTGGTCGACCGACGGGACCGAATACCTGGATTGCGTCGCCGGCATCTCGACCAACGGCCTGGGGCACGCCAACCCGGTCCTGGTCGAGGCGGTGAAGGCCCAGGCCGAGAAGCTGTGGCATGTGTCCAACATCTTCCGCATCCCGGGCCAGGAGGCCCTGGCCGACCAGCTGTGCGCCAGCTCCTTCGCCGACGTGGTGTTCTTCACCAACTCGGGGACCGAGGCCGTCGAGTGCGCGCTCAAGACGGCGCGCAAGCACCATGTCGCCAACGGCCAGCCTGAGCGGATCGATATCTACGGCTTCGACGGCTCCTTCCATGGCCGGACCTACGGCGCGATCAACGCAGCCGCCAACCCCAGCTACACCGAAGGCTTCGGCCCCCCGATGCAGGGCTTCCACCAGCTGATCTGGGGCGACCGGGACGCGCTGGAAACCGCCTTCCGGTCGCCGACCACAGCCGCGATCATCCTGGAGCCCGTCCAGGGCGAGGGCGGGTGTCGCGAGACGCCGGTCGAGACCCTGCGCTGGATGCGCGAGATCGCCGACGAGACCGGGGTTCTGCTGATCTTCGACGAGGTCCAGTGCGGTATGGGCCGGACCGGCAAGCTGTGGGCCCACGAATGGGCGGGCATGGCGCCGGACATCATGGCGGTGGCCAAGGCGCTGGGCGGCGGCTTCCCGATCGGCGCCTGCCTGGCGACAACCCATGCGGCCAAGGGCATGACGGTCGGCGTCCACGGGTCGACCTTCGGCGGCAACCCGCTGGCCATGGCGGTCGGCCAGGCCGCGCTCGGCGCGATCAACACGCCGGAGATCCTCGGCAACGTCAACGAGATCGCCGGCTATCTGAAGCAGCAGCTGCACGGGCTGAAGGAGCGGTTCCCCGACATCATCGAGGACGTGCGCGGCAAGGGCCTGCTGATCGGCGTCAAGCTGAAGCCCAACAACCGTGAGTTCATGGCCCTGGCGCGGGATACGCAGCAACTGCTGGTCGCCGGCGGCGGCGACAACTGCGTGCGCCTGCTGCCGCCGCTGAACATCACCCTTGAAGAGGCGCGCGAGGCGGTCGAGCGGTTCGAGCGGGCCTGCGAGACGGCACGCGGTCAGCTCGCGGCCTAGGACGGATCAGAGCATGACCCGCCACTTCCTCGACATCCACCGGCACTCGGCCGAAGAACTCCGCGCCATCCTGGATGACGCGCACGCCCGCAAGCAGGCGCGCAAGGGATGGCCCAAGGGCCGCGCCGACGCCGACGCTCCGGCCCGCGACCGGGTGCTGGCGATGATCTTCGAGAAGAACTCGACCCGCACGCGCTTCAGCTTCGACGCGGCGATCCGCCAGCTCGGCGGCTCGTCGATCATCGCCAATGCGACAGACATGCAGCTGGGCCGGGGCGAGCCGGTGGAGGACACCGCCCGAGTCCTGTCGCGGATGGTCGACGCCGTGATGATCCGCGCCAACGACCACGAGGACGTTGAACGGTTCGCGCGGGTCTCGACCGTGCCGGTCATCAACGGCCTGACCGACCGGTCCCATCCCTGCCAGATCCTGGCCGACCTGCTGACCATCGAGGAGCATCGCGGGTCGGTGGCGGGCAAGACCCTGGCCTGGGTCGGCGACGGCAACAACGTCTGCCACAGCTTCATCCACGCGGCGCCGAAGTTCGGCTTCCAGCTGAAGATCGCCTGCCCGCACGAATACCACCCCGACCTGGTGGACCTGGCCAAGGGCGGGAACAGCGTCGTCCTGACCTCGGACCCACGCGAGGCCGCCCATGGCGCTGACGCCGTGATCACCGACACCTGGGTGTCGATGGGCGATGGCGACTATGAGCAGCGGCTGGCGGCCTTCGAGAGCTACGGCGTGGACGACGCCCTGATGGAGGCGGCCGCCTCGGACGCCGTCTTCCTCCACTGCCTTCCGGCCCACCGGGGGGAGGAGGTCACCGACGCGGTGATCGACGGGCCGAGGTCGCTCGTGTGGGACGAGGCCGAGAACCGCATTCACGCCCAGAAGGCGGTTCTCGCCTGGTGCTTCGGGGGCTGATCCCGCAGGAGGCTTGCTCCTCTCCCTCGCTCCGCGAGCGGAGGCGAAGGATCAGCTCAGGTTGACGTCCGCCACGCCGCCGGCGTCCGGCATCGTCTTGGTCACATTGGCCTTGGCGATCTCGTAGGCGAACTTGAACACCCCGCCTTCGCTGACCCAGACGCGGCCATGGTCGGCGTCGAACCGCAGGATGGTCAGGTGGGGATCGTCCTTGCCTTCAGGGTACCAGGCGGCCAGCACCGGGTTCCAGTAGCGGTCGATGATCTGGCGGTCCGGGCCATGGACCGACAGTTCGCCGTGGATGCAGGCCCAGACCTTCTGGTCCTTCGAGCCATAGTGGAACATGGCGCTCTGGCCGCCCGGCAGGGCCGCGTCGCGAGCCAGGTCAGTGTCGTCGCGGCTGAAGAACCAAATCGTCCCGGTCTGCTCGTCACGATAGGCCGTCATCGGCTGGGCGTGGTAGCCGGGCTGATCCAGACCGAGCATGCCCGTGTTCGAGCTCTTCAGGCTGTCCCAGAAGGCGTCCTCGGCTTCGGCGGCGGTCAGTTGGGTGTCGGCCATGTCGCGTCTCCTGCGGTGCTTTGAATGTCCGCCAGAGAACCGCCCGCCCCGTCTGCCGGTTCCGTCAGACCGCTCCGCCCTGGCCCGGCAGCGCCGCCAGGTGGATCAGCAGCAGAAAGGCCAGGGTGGCGAACAGCAGCATGAGGAAGCGCCACGGGATCAGCCTCGGGCCACGGACTAGATCCGGCGCCCGCGCGCCCCGCCAGCCGCACAGGGCGACGCCGGCGATCGAGGCGGCAAGCAGGGCGAGGGTGACCGGGAGGCTCATGCGCCGCAGGTGGCGACCGGGCTCGCCCGGCGCAAGCTGGACGGCCAAGCTTCTTGCCGAGAGGTTAATCTTCACCGGTCGTTAACCAGCGCGGCTCGAAAACCTTAACGCTGGCAAAGGCTGTCCACAGGCAAGACCGTCCGGCGCCACATATTGGGGTTAAGCCCGCGTTTACACCCTCGATCTTGCCGACTAGCCTCGGTGAGCCAGGGTCGGGAGACGAATCAGTGAGCGCAGCCGCGCCGTGGAGCGTAAAGGGTATCGATCCCAAGGCGCGTGAAGTCGCCAAGGACCTCGCCCGCCGCTCCGGCATGACGCTGGGCGAGTGGCTGAACACCATGATCATGGAGGACGAGGACGAGGGCTATACGCCCCTGCCGCGTCGCACCCACGCCAGTGAAAGCTTCGAGCGCCGCGGCCGGTCCCGGCGGATCGACGACGCCTATTCCGGATCCGACGAGACCCTGCAGCGGGTCGCCGCCTCGGTCGAGGCGATCGCCGCCCGGCTGGAGGCGTCCGAACGCCGCTCCACCCTGGCCATCCAGGGCGTGGATCAGGCGGTCTCGGGCCTCGTGCGCCGGATCGACGGGGCGGACGAGCAGACCAAGCTTCAAGCTCGCCGGCTGGACGACATCGCCGAGGAACTGCGCGAAGGCCATCGCCGCCTGCGCCGCTTCGAACAGGACACCGGCCCCAAGACGGCCGAGACCTTCGGCAAGGTCGAGACCACGATGGGGGCCCTGGCTGGCCGCCTGTACGACATGGAGGAGCGCCAGCGCTCCAGCGTCAATGAACTGCGCCACCGCATGGACTCGGTGGAGAAGGTCGCGGGGCCCGGCGTCGGGACTGAGCTTCTGGCCCAGGTGGGCCAGCGGCTGGACGCGGCCCAGAACCGCACGGCCGAGGCCCTCCGGCGCCTGGAGCAGTCGTTCGCCGGTCTGGACCAGCGGATGCGCGCGACCGAGAGCCGGGTCGAGCCCGAGGGCGCGCGCGAGGCCGCCCGGTTCGAGAAGCTGGCCGAGACCCTGGCCCGTCAGGTGGAGGCCAACCGCGCCGAGATGATGCGCCGGCTGGACACCGCCCAGTCCGAAGGTCGAATGGATCGACTGGAGCGCGCCGTGCTGGCCATCGGCGAACAGGTCAAGGCGTCCGAGGAGCGCTCGGCCCGCGCGGTCGAGGCCATGGGCCACGAGGTCGTCCGCATCGCCCAGAACCTCGACGGCCGACTGGGACGGGTCGAGACCGAGGGCGCGGCCAGGGTGGAGCGTCTTGGCCGGGAGCTGTCGAGCCGGCTGGAGCAGGACATGGCGCGCCAGGCCCAGAGCGTCGATCAGCGCCTGACCCGGAGCGAAGACCAGCACGCCCTGGCGCTCGAAAAACTGGGTGGAGAGATCACCCGCATCTCGGATCGGCTCGCCGACCGCATCGCCCAGTCCGAGCGCCGCTCGCAGCAGGCGCTGGAGGACATCGGCCGTCGTCTGGCCGACAGCTCCGAGAAGATCGAGCAGCGCTACGACCGCGCCTCGGGCGAACTGGCCGAGCGCATGCGTCTGTCCGAGGAGCGGACGGCCAGGCTCCTGGCCGAGGCGCGCGAAAGCATTGAGCAGCGCGTCTCGACCTCCAGGCCCGAGCCGGTCGAGGCTCCGCAGCCAGCGGCGGCTCCCACGGCCGACTGGCGGAGCGCCGCCTTCCCGGGCGAGGGCTTCGACCTGCCCGACGACGGCTGGTCGCGCGATCCCCTGGTGGGCGGGCTCGAGGCCGCGCCCTTCCCCGGCGTGGCTCCTGCCGGGCCAGAGCCCGACCTGGCCCCCGACCCGACGCCCGCTCCCGAGCCGGCCTTCGCGCCCGAGCCGG
>JAEWJI010000042.1 GCA_023386645.1 Pseudomonadota bacterium | reverse complement strand
GACGCGTCACCCGGGCCGGCAGCCGCAATGGCCGCCGCCCGCGATCCGGCATCAGGACGCGCGGGGCTGCTCGTCGGGGTCGTCGAGGCTGTAGCCGAGGCCACGGATGGTGGTGATCACGTCTGCGCCCAGCTTCTTGCGGATGCGCGTGACGAAGACCTCGATCGTGTTCGAATCGCGGTCGAAATCCTGGTCGTAGATATGCTCGATCAGTTCGGTGCGGCTGACCACCTTGCCCTTGTGATGCATCAGGTAGCTGAGCAGCTTGTACTCCTGCGCGGTCAGCTTGACCGGCTCGCCGGAGTGGGTGACCCGGCCCGAGCGGGTGTCGAGCCGGACGGGACCGGCGGTGAGTTCGCTCGAGGTATTGCCCGAAGCACGGCGGATCAGCGCGCGCAGGCGGGCGATCAGTTCCTCGGTCTGGAAGGGCTTGGCGAGATAGTCATCGGCCCCCGCATCGAGCCCGGCCACCTTGTCGGACCAGGAATCGCGCGCGGTCAGCACCAGGACCGGGAACTTGCGCCCCTCCTTGCGCCACATGCCCAGAACCGTGAGACCGTCGATCTCGGGTAGGCCCAGGTCGAGGATCACGGCGTCGTATTCCTCGGTCGAACCGAGGAAATGCCCGTCTTCGCCGTCGGTCGACAGATCCACCGCATAACCGGTTTGTTCAAGCGTCGATTTGAGCTGCTTGCCGAGAGTTGGCTCGTCCTCGACGATCAGTATGCGCATGGGCGAGTGGTCCCCTAAGACGAACGTTGCAAACGGGCACCCGATGTGGGCGCATGGTTACAACGCGTCAACTCGCCGCACGGTTTCCGCACCGTCAGCGAGAGGTACCGAGAACGCGCCCGGTGCGGGCGTCGACATCGACGTACGTCACGTGCCCCTTCTGGTCGATGAACTTGAGGCGGTAGGCCATCGCGGTCGAATCGTACGCCGGGCCGAGATATTGCTGGCCGCGCATCCGGGGCACGACCTGGCCTTCGATCTGGCGCAGGCTGAGCACATTGCCCGCGCGCATCTCCCGCCGCGCCTCGCCCTGGTCGCTCCGCTTCTGGGCAAGCGCGGGTGCCCCCGGCACGAGCAAGGCAGCGGCGACGATCGAGGCGATGAGCTTGGTCATGTCGCCGCTGTGTCTAGGCAAGACGCATTGAACAACCCGTGAATGCTCTCCGCGCGCTTCGTTCAGGCGCCTAGCGGGTCATTTCGAACGTGACCGAGACAATGACCGAAGTGCCGACCAGCCCCGGTTCGACCGGCGAGGCCTTGGCGTCCAACGCCAGCACCATGCCACGTTCCGCATAGGGCATCGGCCGGCCCGGATTGACCGCCTCGCTGACCGACAGCAGCCGCACGCCGGTATAGCCGGCCCAGCGGGCATACTCGCCGGCTTGCGCCTGCGCCTTTTCGAAGGCGGCCTTGCGCGCCTGGGCACGCGGCGCGCTGTCGTCGTCGATCGAGAAGCTCGGGCCGCCGATGTCGGTGGCTCCGGCCGCGACCAGCGCGTCGAGGACCGGGCCGGTGCGATCGACCTCGCGCAGGGTCACGCTCACCCGGTTCGATGCCTGGTAGCCGCGGAATACCTGGCGTTGCGTGCCCTGGTCGTAGTCATACTGCGCGCCGAGGTTGATGCCGGTGGTCTGGATGTCCTCGGCCGCGATGCCGAGCGCCTTGATCCGCTTGACCACTGCATCCATCGCCCTGGCATTGGCCTGCATGGCGGCGACCGCGGTGGGGGCCTGCGTGGTCACCCCGGCGCTCACCTCGGCAATGTCCGGCCGGGCCTTGACCGTCTCGGTCACCGAAAGCTCGACCAGCGGCCCTTGCGAGGTGACCTGGACATCGGCGGCGGCAGCGGGAACCGCAATTGCGGCGGCGGCAAGAACGAGCGAAGTGCGGATCATGTCGATCTCCTGATTATTGTGAAGAAACTGCTGGCCGAGTTTCGATTACGCGCCGGTGAACCGCCTTGTTCCGTGGGCGGGCCGTCGCTACTTGGCGCGCGTCATGGCGCAACCTCCGATCCTCAGCTGGGAAGGCCTCGGCCTGCAACAAGGCGGGCGTTGGCTATTCGGCGGCCCCGACACGGGCGGCCTCGATTTGCACATCGGACCCCGCGACCGGCTGGCGCTGATCGGCCGCAACGGCGCGGGCAAGACCACGCTGTTCCGCCTGATAGACGGCCAGATCGAAGCGGACCGCGGCCTGCGCAAGGTCAAACCCGGCACGCGGATCGTGCTGCTCGAACAGGAGCCCAACCTCGCCGGTTTCGCCACGCTGATGGACTGGGCGGTCGCCGGAGATCATCCGCCCGCTGCGCACGAGGTCGAGGCGATCGCCAGCCAGCTCGGCATCGACATGACGAGACCGGTCAGTGGCGCGAGCGGGGGCGAGAAGCGACGCGCCGCGATCGCCCGCGCGCTGGCGCAGGATCCCGACCTGTTGCTGATGGACGAGCCGACCAACCACCTCGATCTCGCCGCAATCGACTGGCTGGAGGACTGGCTGAGCCGCTATACCGGCGCGTTCGTGGTGATCAGCCACGACCGCACCTTCCTAAAGCGCCTGACCACCGCGACCCTGTGGCTCGACCGCGGGATGATGCGCCGCAAGGACGTCGGTTTCGGCGGGTACGAGGCGTGGGAAGAGCAGGTCTACGCCGAGGAGGCGCGCAACGCCGAGCGGCTCGACGCGAGGCTCAAGATCGAGGCGCACTGGCTCGAGCGCGGGGTGACCGCGCGGCGCAAGCGCAACCAGGGCCGGCTCGAGAAGCTGTGGCAGATGCGCGCCCAGCGCGCCGCGATGATCGATCCGCAAGGCGCCGCCAAGCTGAAGCTCGCCACCGCGGAGGACTTCAAGTCCAAATCGGTCATCGTGGCCGACCGGGTGAGCAAGTCTTTCGGCGACAGGCGTATCATTCGCGAATTCTCCTTGCGCATCCAGCGCGGCGACCGGATCGGCGTGGTGGGCGCCAACGGCGCGGGCAAGACGACGTTGCTCAAGCTTCTTACCGGGGAGCTCGCACCCGACAGCGGCACCGTCGAAATCTCGAAGAAGCTGACCGGCGTGATGATCGATCAGCAGCGCAGCGTGATGGCGCCTGAGCGAACCGTGCGGCAGGTCCTCGCCGAAGGCGGCGACTGGATCGACGTGCGCGGGGTCCGCAAGCACGTCCAGGGCTATCTCAAGGAATTCCTGTTCGATCCGGCGGTGGTCGATTCGAAGGTCGGCATGCTGTCGGGCGGCGAGCGCAGCCGCCTGCTGCTGGCGCGCGAGTTCGCCAAGGCATCGAACCTGCTGGTGCTCGACGAGCCGACCAACGATCTCGACCTCGAGACGCTCGACCTTCTCCAGGAAGTGATCGCCGATTATGAAGGCACTGTGCTGATC
>JAEWJI010000022.1 GCA_023386645.1 Pseudomonadota bacterium | reverse complement strand
GGTCGACGGTGTAGCCAGTGAGGTCGAGCAGCGTGTCCACGACCCAGCGCCTGGTGAAGACCTCACCGAAGTTCTGGGGCGCCTCTTGGGGCGTGATCGTGCTCATTGCTCTCACCATAGACGGCCTTCCAGACATTGCCGCGAGTCACCACGCAGCCTCCGTATGGCAACGCGACCGCTCGCCAGGTCGCGGACGTTCCCTGGACGATGCCCGCCAAGCGCCCCTGTAGTTTCTCTCCACGAACCGACTTTTAACTAAAGTTGAGCTGTAGTTACGCCCGCTAGAATCGAACCCGTGACGAGTACTCGCACCACCCGGCGACGGACGCTCGACGCCCTCGCATTCGAGCAGGCCGGGTACTTCTCAGCGGCCCAGGCCGTCGCCGTCGGCTACTCCTATCAAGCGCAGAAGTACCACGTCGACGCGGGGAACTGGGCACGAGTCGACCGGGGCATCTTTCGTCTCCGCGGCTGGCCGCTCGGGTCAGAGGACGTCTACGTTCGCTGGACCCTGTGGAGCGGGGGGCGAGGCGTGGTCTCTCACGACTCGGCACTGGCGGTTCATGGGCTCTCGGACGTCGACCCGGCCAAGCTCCACCTGACGGTCCCGCCAGGCTTCTTCGCAGTCGACGATCTGATCGTGCTGCATGCCGGCCATGTGTCGGAGAACGACCTCGAGAGTCGTCACGGCTGGGCCGTGACCACCCCGTTGCGCAGCCTGCTCGACGCGGCCGGGTCGACCGCGTCGCAAGAACAACTAGACCGAGCGGTTTCGGACGCATTGCGAATCGGTCTGGTTACGAGACGGCGGGTGCTCCAAGCGACCTCGAACGCGACCGACAGAGTTGCGCTCCGGTTGGAACGCGCGCTCGCCCGAAACTCATGAGACCGGCTGTGCGCATCTCCCGACGGAGGCGTCCGTAAGCCACCACAGATATCTAGAGGCCCACCGAACGCGGAGGGTCAATCCGCGGCGCGGGTGGCAGGCTCACGTCGCCAACCTCGGACATCGCAGCATGTAGCGCTAGAAGGAAGTTCTCCTCCGGCACGTCGACGGCCGCGTCCAGAATCGCGCGGACCTCAGCCTCGACCGTCCGGCCGTGTCTAGCAGCCAGGGCCTCCAGACGGGCATGCGTGCGCTCGTCGAGCTGCCTGATTGTCAGGGTTGCCACCGTCCGCCTCCTCAGAGCAACGCTAGCAACCGGGCCACCTTCGCACTCGATGACGCGCGTCCGGCGGCACATACCCCCCACTCTCCGACAGCTACCCCGTGGGGGTATCCAGAGACCCAGGGATACTACTACCGGAATAGTTGCATGCAATAGCGTGCAATAGCGTTGTGGCTGGTCGTCAGGCTCAACGCTAGGGACGTTTCGGTCGAGGGCCGCAATTTCGAGGCCGTTTCCCTGGGTGAGGCGCGCCCCGGACCGCTCTGATGGAGCTAGGCCCACCCTGTCGGCCGCCCACGTCCGCAACGCCCGGGCGCCCATCGTCTGTCCTAGCCAGATGTCAATTGTCACCCATCGAGCTACACTGAGTGAGACCTGCCAGCCCGCCCCGATAGGGGTGGGGGTATAGCCAGAAATGTCCAGAAATCGACCCTGGACGCGTCCTTGTTGCACACGGCGTGCAATAGCCGTGCAATATGTCCTAGTCAGCGGCACATTCGGGTCACTCATAATCCCTGGGTCGCGGGTTCGAGCCCCGCCCGCCCCACTGCACCAAACCCCGCGACTCACCACGACAGTCGCACGATCGCCTCCCGGGACGCGCGTCCGCGAACGCCCTCAGCCAACCCGCGGGTCCGTCAGGATCGCGTAGAGGTAGGAGGGCCCCTGGAGGTCCTGCAACGCGCCCGGCCCGCTGACGGGCATTCTGGCAACCGCCTCCACGAAGGCTGACCGCGGCAGTACTCGCTTCGTTGTCAGCATCTCCACGCCACCCTTGCGTGCTGCGTACCGGAACTCCTTCCCGGTCACGGTCGTGAACGGCTCGCCTGCGTGCTCCTGCACCTTGGCCCAGATCGTCGGGAACTCATCCATGGCATTCAGTGTGATTGACGACAGTGCGGGCTCGTCCAGCGACTCTCCGCCAGATGATCATCGGAGCCCACAGCGCACCCCGGCTCCAGTAGCTCAAAGGGGCAGTGTGTCGTCGTTGAACGCGTCATCGGGAAGTGCCTTGATGTAGGCGATGCGTGCGGCGATGGCGGCCTCAAAGTTGGCGAAGGAGAGATCGAATACTGGTTCGTCTACGGTTCCCTCTCCCTTGGCGGTAGCGGCGACGACAGCCGCGTCGTACTGCTTCTCGCGGACGAGCCGCTGCATGAGTATCCGGTAACGGTCGAGGTAGCCGGTGTTCCGAAAGATCGGATCAGTGGGGAACATCGCGCCACCGTCCCCCAGAGGTGTTGTGGATCCCTTGGCCTTCTCCAGAACCATGATGAAACCGAGCCAGGGACGGATATGACCGAAGAACCCCTCCTCGTAGGCTCGCCAGATGTCGGCGGCGTTCCCGATCGCCTCCTCTGTTCGGTTGTTGAAGTTGTTGCCGAAGCTTCCGACCTGCGACTTCATCTCGATGGCCGCGACCAGCGCGCCCCGGTATAGCACCACAAGATCCCAATCCTTGGTGCGCCGATAGTAACCAGGCAGGCTGAGCC
>JAEWJI010000053.1 GCA_023386645.1 Pseudomonadota bacterium | reverse complement strand
GCCCTCGCAGGGGTGGCCGTGCTGGCCGCTTCGCCGACCGCGACGGAGGCGGCGGCGGCCTCGACCTATGTCGCCGAGGCGCGGCGCGATCCTCGGATAGCGACGGCGCTCGTCGTCGAACGCGGGGCGATCCCCGGCCTGGCCGCCGACGAGGACGTCCGCGCGGACGCCCTGATCGCGGCGGCCGCCCTGACGCCCGACCTGAAGGCGGTCCTGGCCGAGGCGGAGACGGCGAGCGGGGAGCGCGCGGGGTTCAACCTCGCCCTGGGCCTGGTCGCGCGCAAGCTGGAGTTGCCGCGGGAGGGCGCCGTCGACCTTTTGCTGATCGGGCGGCTGATCGGGCTGATCGCCCATGCTGTGGATCAGGCGCTGGACGGCTCGCCTATCCGGGCGCGCCTGCGCTATGTGGGCCCCGCGCCGGGGCCGGAGGGCGGCTCATAGCCGGCGCGCGGAGCAGGCGATGAGCGACTGGCTGGCGGCGATCCTCCTGGGGCTGGTGGAGGGTCTGACCGAGTTCATTCCGGTGTCCTCCACCGGGCATCTGCTCCTGACCAAGGAGGCGCTGGGCCTGGGCGACGAGCCCTGGAACACCTTCATCGTCATGATCCAGCTTGGGGCGATCCTGGCGGTGGTGGCGCTGTATTTCGCCCGGCTGTGGAAGGTGCTGATCGGCCTGCCGGGCAAGGACCCGGCGGCGCGGCGGTTCACCCTTTCGGTGCTGCTGGCCTTCCTGCCGTCGGCGGTGGTGGGCCTGCTGTTCCACGACTTCATCAAGGGCGTGCTGTTCAATCCGACCATCGTCTGCGTCAGCCTGATCCTCGGCGGCTTCGCCCTGATCGCCCTGGAGCGCTGGGCGCCCAGGGCGCGGATGGACGACGCCATGAGCTTCGACTGGAAGACCTCGCTCGGCATCGGCCTGTGGCAGTGCCTGTCGATCATACCGGGCGTGTCGCGGTCGGGCGCCACCATCGTCGGCGGCCTGCTCCAGGGCGTGGACAAGAAGGCGGCGGCGGAGTTCAGCTTCTTCCTGGCCATCCCGACCATGGTCGGCGCCTTCGCGCTCGACTTCTGGGAGAGCCGCGACCTGATGACGGCCGACTTCCTGCCGATCCTGGCGATCGGCTTCGTGGTGTCGTTCCTGAGCGGGGCGGTGATCGTGAAGACCCTGATCGACTTCGTCGGCCGCCACGGCTTCGCCCCCTTCGCCTGGTGGCGGATCATCGTGGGGGTGATCGGCCTGGCCGCGATCTGGGGCGGCGCCTTGGGCTAACCAGGCGACGATGCCGCCGCTCTTAGCCGATCGCGCTGAACCGCCGGTCCACGTCGAAGAGCAGGCTCACGTACTTCAGGAACTCGAACGCCAGACCACGCGCGGGCGCCTCCCGGGCGGGACCGTTGCTGCTGAGAAATGTCCGCATGCTGTCGACCAGCTCGGCGCTTTCAGCGTCGGTCAGATCGGTCCGCACCAGCTTCTCCTCGGCCCCGGGCGGCAGGCTGGGATAGAGGGCTTCGACGCTCTGGGGATCGACGCCGAGGGCCTGCAGCTGGCGGCCGACGCCGACCAGCTGGGCCGCATGCAGGGCGTAGGCGAAGGACAGCTCCTGCTGCTCGCGCGTCGTCCAGCCCTGGCTGCGCGTGCAGGCCTGCACCGCCGGCTGCATCTCGGCCTGGCGGGCCTGCAGCTCCGACATGGGCGCATCCTGGTTCGCCAGGGTGTCGACCAGCGCCGCCCGGGTCGGCTCGGATAGGGTCGCGAAAACGCATGCGACGCCGTTGGCCCCCTGGGCCACGGCGGTTCCTGCCGACAGCCCTAGGGCGAGGCTGATCCCCATCGTCAGAAGCGCGCGCATCTCGATCTCCCCTACGGAGCGCGCATCGTCACGCGGTCATGGCCGATTTCCCAGTGACGGGGTCTGACGGGGCGTCGTCCCGCGACTTCGCCTGGGCGGACGAGCGCCGGGCCAGGGATGCGTCCGAGCCCTTAGTCCTGTCGGAACTCAGGCCGGCAGCGGCGCGTCGCCCTGACGGGTGGGGTTCTCAGCGAACTGGCCGCCTCGGCGGTAACGCCACAGGTAGCTAGGAGCGATGGCCTCCACCCCGGTCGGGATGATCCCGAGCGCGTCCAGGCCATCGGCGCCCTCAGACACCACATTGTCGCGCTCCAGCAGGACCACCTGGTCGCGGGTCAGCATCGGGGCGACGCCGATCAGCGAGGTCAGCTGCGCGACCGAACCGATCATCCGCGCCGCCATGAAGGGAATCGGCAGCAGCAGGCGCTCGCGCCGGGTCTCGCGCAGGATGTAGCGCAGCACCTCCTCGAAGGTCATGACCGCCGGGCCGCCAAGCTCGAAGGTGCGGCCCGCCACATCCTCGCGCGTCAGCGAGCGCACGATGGCCTCGGACACGTCGCCGACGTGAACCGGCTGGAACCGGGTCTTGCCGCCGCCGATCAGGGGCAGGGCCGGGGAAATCGTGGCCATGGAGGCGAACCGGTTCAGGAAGCCGTCGCCGTTTCCGAAGATGATCGAGGGGCGCAGAATGACGGCCTCGGGGAAGGCGGCGCGCACCGCAGCCTCCGCCTCGCCCTTGGTGCGGGCGTAGGCCGAGGGCGAGTTCGGATCCGCGCCGATGGCCGAGATCTGGATCAGGCGCTTCACGCCGGCGGCCGCAGCCGCCTCGGCGATGTTGCGGGCCCCGTCCACATGGACGGTCTGGAAGCGGGCGCCGGGACCCTCGTGCAGCAGTCCGACCAGATTGACCACCGCGTCCGAGCCGGCGATCGCCCGCTCCACGTCCTCGCGCGAGGTGATGTCGCAGCGCACCGCCTTGATCTGGCCGACGTTGCCAAGCGGATGCAGGCGACCGGCCAGGGCCGGCTGGCGCACCGCCGCCTTGATCCGCCAGCCCTCGCGGGCGAGGGCCGAGATCAGCTGGACGCCGACGAAGCCGGAACCGCCGAAAACGGTGACCAGGCCGGGAGCGGGAGCGGTCATGCACACACCTTGCAAGAGCAGTCTCGCCGCCTTCGAACGCGGCGGCGAGCCGGGATTAGACGATGCCGTCAGGGGCGGCAACGCGCGGTGACGAAAACCGTGTTGACCGGCCGGGGCGCCTGCCTTAAGGGTCCGCGCCTTCCGGGACGCCACGTCGGTTTCGACAGCGGCGGCCTGGGCCCAGATGGCGGAATTGGTAGACGCGCTGGCTTCAGGTGCCAGTGGCTGAAAGGCCGTGGAGGTTCGAGTCCTCTTCTGGGCACCATCTTCTCAGACGGCGTCGCATCGATGATGCGGCGCCGTTTGTCGTTTCCGGCCCGAACCCAGTAGCCCGGTGGGGCCCGCGGCCGGACTTCCGCCGCGCTCTCGTGGTACAGACGCCCCGTGTCCGACCGGCTCAAGTCCTTCATCCGCGAGCGCGCCTCAGCCCTCGGCTTCGATGCCTGTCGATTCGCGTCCGCCTCGGAGCCGTGGAGCGCCGGCGAGCGGCTGGCGCACTTCGTCGAGGCCGGGCGGCACGGCGACATGGGCTGGATGGAAACGACGCTCGCCCGCCGCAGCCACCCGACCGCCATGTGGCCCGAGGCCCGCACCGCCATCGTGCTGGGCATGAATTACGGCCCGGCCGACGATCCCCTGCCCCAGCTCGCCGACCCCTCGGCCGGCTACCTGTCGGTCTATGCGCGGGGCGACGACTACCACGAGCTGATCAAGGGCCGGCTCAAGACCCTGGCCGGCCAGATCGCGGCCCGCACCGGCCAGGACATCAAGGTCTTCGTCGACACCGCCCCCCTGATGGAAAAGCCGTTGGCCGAGCGCTCGGGCCTCGGCTGGCAGGGCAAGCACACCAACCTGGTCTCGCGCCAGCACGGCGCCTGGCTCTTCCTCGGCGTCATCCTGACCGCCGCCGAGATCGAGCCGGACCCGCCCGAGGCCGACCACTGCGGCTCCTGCACCGCCTGTCTGTCGGCCTGCCCGACCCAGGCTTTCCCCGCCCCCTTCCAGCTCGACGCCCGCCGCTGCCTTTCCTACCTGACCATCGAGCACGCCGGGCCGTGGCCGCTGGAGTTCCGCCAGGCGACCGGCTCGCGCATCTACGGCTGCGACGACTGCCTGGCCGTCTGCCCCTGGAACAAGTTCGCCGCAGAGGCGCGGGAGGCGCGGTTGAAGGCCCGCGATCCCCTGGTCTCTCCCCGGCTGGCCGACCTGCTGGCGCTGGACGACACCGCCTTCCGCACCCTGTTCGCCAAGAGCCCGGTCAAGCGCATCGGCCGCGACCGCTTCCTGCGGAACGTGCTGTACGCCGCCGGGAACAGCGGAGACCCAGGCCTGAGCGACCCGGTCGAACGCCTTCTGTCGGACCCCGCCCCCATCGTCCGGGGCGCCGCCGTCTGGGCCCTGTGGCGTCTGGCGCCGGAGCGCCTCAGCCGGGACACGGCGGCGCATGAAGCCGACCCGGACGTCCTCGCCGAATGGGCCGTGGCCTTGGCCTGACGATCTTCGCGTGAGGGCTTATCCCATCGCCAGCCCGACCCCGCGCCCGCCTCCGGGCGCCGGGGCCACGTCCAGCAGCCTCAGGCGGAACACCAGCACGGCGTTGGGCGGAATTTTCGGCGGGCCGCCGCGCTCGCCGTAGCCCAGCTGGGGCGGCACATAGAGGACCCATTCGTCCCCGACCCTCATCCTCTGCAGGGCCTCGGTCCAGCCGGGAACCACCTGCTCGGGCGTGGTGACGTAGGGGGCGCCGCGCCCGAAGGAGCTGTCGAACACCGAGCCGTCCGTCAGCGCGCCTTCGTAGTCGACCTTGACCAGATCGTTGCGGTCCGGGCTGACGCCGCCGGGCGGACCCGACTGCACCACCTTGTATTGCAGGCCGCTAGGCAGGGTCTGCACCCCCTCCTGTTTGGCGTTCTGCTCCATGAAGAAGGCGGCCGCCTGGGCCCGCTCCTCGTTCGAGGGCCCCATCGCCCCCTCGCGCCCGCAGGCGGCCAACATAAGGAGAGCGGCGACCGACGCCGCCTTAGCCCATCCGAAGCGCATATCCCTTGTCCTCCAGGGCCCGGCCGATCTCGTCGGCGTGGGCGCTATCGCGGGTTTCCACCATGATGTCGAACTCCGCCCCCTTGGCCGGCACGTCCAGCGCCAGGCGGTTGTGGACCACGTCGATGATGTTGCCGCCCCGGCCGCCGATCACCGCCGCCATCGCCGACAGCATGCCCGGCCGGTCGTCGCCCAGGATGCGGTACACGATCAGCCGCCGCTCGCGGACCATCTCGCGGTTCAGCACGACCGCCAGCATCCGCGCGTCGATGTTCCCTCCCGTCAGCTCGATCCCGACCTTCAGACCCTTGAACTTGTCGGGATAGGCCAGCAGCGCCGCCAGGCCGCCGGCCCCCGCCCCCTCCGCCACCGTCTTCTCCAGCGTCGCCAGGAAGGAGACGCCGCGCTCGAAATCCGCCTCCTCGCAGACCAGCACCTCCTCGATCAGGGGGTCGGCCAGGGCGAAGGGGATGTCGCCCGCCGCCTTGATGGCGATGCCCTCCGCTATGGTCTGGCCCCCGCATTTCGGCGGCTGGCCCGCCCGCTTGGCGCTGAACGAGGGATACATGGCCGCCTCGACGCCGAAGATGCGGATATCCGGCTTCATGGCCTTGGCCGCGATGGCGCAGCCGGCGATTAGCCCGCCCCCGCCGATGGGGATGACCAGGGCGTCCAGGTCCGGCGCGTCCTCCAGGAACTCGATGGCGCAGACCCCCTGACCCGTCACGATGCCCACGTCGTCGAAGGCCGAGACGAAGACGAAGCCCTTCTCGTCCCTCAGGCGGTGCGCCTCCTCGGTCGAGCCGGAGAAGTCCAGGCCATGAATCACCACATTGGCCCCGTGCGCCCGGGTGCCGTCCACCTTCACGAAGGGGGTCCCCTCCGGCATCACGATGGTCACCGGGATCCCCAGCCGCCCGCCATGATAGGCCAGGGCCTGGGCGTGGTTTCCGGCGCTGGCCGCCACCACCCCGCGCCGACGCTCCTCGGGGCTCAACTGCAGCAGCCGGTTCAGAGCCCCGCGCTCCTTGAAGCTGCCGGTGAAGTGCAGGTTGTCGTACTTGACCCAGACCTCGGCCCCGGTCAGCTGCGACAGCCGCCGCGAATGGCGCACCGGGGTGCGGTCCACCTGGCCCGCGATGCGCGCCTGGGCCGCCTGGATGTCGGCGAATGTGACGGTCATGCCTGGCTTTCCTCGGGCCGCTTCAGTCGCTTCTGGAGGCGATCGTTGGCGGCCTTGTGCCGCGCCGGGGAACAGGCGGCAACCTTGGCCTTTGCAGGGGCGTTTCGTCGTGAGAAAATCCCCTCAATCGAGAAATCCTAGGGAGGTATCCGCCATGCGCACCCCGACCCTGATCGCCCTCGCGGTCCTGGGCGCGAGCGCCGCCGCCTGCGCCACCGCCCCGACGGCCTATGGCCCGCCGCCGGCGCCGCGTTCGACCGCCTTCAACGCGGCGGACTTCGGCTGGTCGTCCCGCGCCGGCTCGGCCTCCATCGATGGCCGGATCGACTATCGACGCGACGGGCGGCCCTATGACTGCACCGGCTCGGTCGCGCTTACGCCCGACACCCCCTACACCCGCGCGCGGTTCGCGACCCTGTATGGCTCGACCGACCGGGCGGCCATTCCCGAGGCCGTGGTCCGCGCCCGGACCGTGGCGGACCCCAACGCCGACTACCGCTCCTATGTCCGGTCCGAGACCTGCGACGGCGGCCGTTTCCGCTTCACCGGTCTGCCCGACGGCGGCTGGTTCCTGATCGTGCCCGTGGCCCCCGCCGACGGCGCGGACCGCACCGTCCTGATGCGTCATGTCGTGACCCGAAGCGGCCGCGTCGACGTGGTCCTGTAGGAGGGACGCGATGAAAGCCCTCGGCCTCGCCCTGATCGCCGCGCCCCTGCTGGCGCTCGCGGCCCCCGCCTCTGCGCAGGTCCGCTACGGCGACAGCATCCGGCATCAGTTCGACCGGCCGGGCGACTATCGCTGCGACGCCTTCTGGGATCGGGGCCGAACCGACTGCGACGCCCGCTGGCGGGACCAGCGCCCCTTCCGCACCGCCTACCACGGCCACGACCGGAGCTACGGCCACGGCCATTCCAGCTACGGGCGTCACTCGCGCCAGTGGAACGCCTACGCCCAGGGCGGAAACGCCTACTACGGCGCCTACGGCCGGCCCGATCTCGTCTATCCGGGCGGCGGCTATTCCCCCAGCCATGGCCAGGGCGCCCGCGACCTCGGCCGCATCCACTGGTGCCAGGCCAGCTACCGTTCCTACGATCCCCGCAGCGGCTACTACCGCGCCTACAGCGGCCGGCTGGTCTACTGCGGCTGACGGTCGCGATCACGAAACCGCGCCCTAACCCCGTTCGCCATCGTTAGGCCCCAACCGCTGCGCTTCCTCCCACACGCCCGCGTCGGGGCGCGTCAGTCGGGGAAGCGTGAATGTCCCAGCACAACATCGTCGGTTCGGAAGCCTTCAACCGGTCGCCGTTCGTCCTCATCCGCTCAGTCCGCACCGGCGGCATGCGCAAGCGCAAGGCCCGCACCGCTCTGGCCTTCGCCGGCGGCGTCGCCGCCACCGCCATCGGCGCCCTCATCGCCGCCGCCGTGGTCTTTGGGCCAGCGGTGTTCGGCTAGGCTCCGGACAACACTCGCGTTGAAAGGTTGGACCCGATAGCGTCCCATCAATGGACGCGCCTCGCCAGACCATCGGCCGCGCTCGCGCTCTGCGAGGCCGGATGACTTTGCCCGAGGTCTTGCTGTGGCAAGCGATCCGTGGATCCCGTCTAGGGGCCCGTGGTCGCCGCCAGCATCCTGTCGGCCCCTACATCCTCGACTTCTACTGCGACCCGCGGCGCCTCGCGATCGAGATCGATGGCGAGGGTCATGACCATCCTGATCAGCAATCACACGATCAAGCGCGTACGGCTCGGCTCAACGCGAGAGGCATCCGGGTGTATCGCCTGGCCGCCCGGGACGTGCTCGATAACCTTGAAGGCGTGCTCGCTTCGTTGAGAGCAGAGCTAGCGCCACGCCCATGATCAATCCTCCCCCATTGGGGGAGGTGGATCGACGGCGACCCGCCGGCGAGACGGAGGGGGCCAGCCCCAGACACCGGCCGTGGATC
>JAEWJI010000031.1 GCA_023386645.1 Pseudomonadota bacterium | reverse complement strand
AGCCAGCGGGTGACGTTGTGGCGCAGCTCGTAGAGCAGCGCCTCGAACAGGTTGAAGGCCTCGGTCTTGTACTCGTTCAGGGGATCGCGCTGACCGTAGCCGCGCAGGCCGATGACGCCGCGCAGGTGATCAAGATGCACGAGGTGTTCGCGCCACTGCATGTCGATCATCTGGAGCATGAACTGCTTCTCCAGACCGCGGGTCTGGTCGGCGCCGATCAGCTCCAGCCGCTCCTTGGCCCGGGCGTCGGCGGCGGCCGTGACCCGCTCCTCGATCTCCTCGTTGGAGACGCCTTCCTCGGCGGCCCAGTCGTGCAGGGGCAGGTCGAGGCCGAGGGTCGACTTCACCTTCTCGTCCAGGCCGTCGATGTCCCACTGCTCGGCGTAGGCCTTCGGCGGCATGTGCTTTTCGATCAGGTCCGCGATGACGTCGGTGCGGAATTCGGCGACCAGTTCGGACAGGTCCTCGGAGTCCATGAACTCCTGACGCTGCTCGAACACGGCCTTGCGCTGGTCGTTCACGACGTCGTCGTATTTCAGCAGGTTCTTGCGGATGTCGTAGTTGCGGGTCTCGACCCGCTTCTGGGCGGTCTCCACGGCGCGGTTCAGCCAGGGGTGCGAGATGGCCTCGCCCTCGGCCACGCCGAAGCTGCGCATGATCCCGTCCAGCCGGTCGCCGGCGAAGATGCGCAGCAGGTCGTCCTCACAGGACAGGTAGAATTTCGAGGTGCCGGGGTCGCCCTGTCGGCCGGTGCGGCCGCGCAGCTGGTTGTCGATGCGGCGGCTCTCGTGGCGCTCCGTGCCGAGCACGAACAGACCGCCGGCGGCGAGCGACTTCTGCTTCTGAACGGCGATATCGGCCTTGAACTCGGCCTCGATGGCGCTCTCCATCTCGGGGGTGAGCTCGATCCCGAGATTGCGCTGCTCCAGACGCCAGCGCTGCATCCGCATGTCGAGGTTGCCCCCCAGCTGG
Organism: Pseudomonadota bacterium; assembly: GCA_023386645.1. Lineage (GTDB taxonomy): Bacteria > Pseudomonadota > Alphaproteobacteria > Caulobacterales > Caulobacteraceae > Brevundimonas. The sequence continues at coordinate 1,840 of JAEWJI010000031.1, read as the reverse complement.
ATGTCGGTGCCGCGGCCGGCCATGTTGGTGGCGATGGTCACCGCGCCGGGCAGGCCGGCCTCGGCGACGATATAGGCTTCCTGCTCATGCTGGCGGGCGTTCAGCACGCTGTGCGGAATGCCCGTGCCGCGCTTGACCTCAATGTCGAAGTCTTCGTCCTTCAGCGCCTGGTAGGCCTTCTTCGCCTCGCGCCGGACCTTGTCGTCGTCGCTGGCGACCTTCTCCAGCAGGTGCTGGTGCTGCGGTTTCAGCGTCTTGACCGTGACCTCGTACTGATAGGTCTTGAGCAGCTCCGACAGGACCTCGGACTTCTCGATCGAGACGGTGCCCACCAGGATCGGCTGACCCCTGACGTGGCACTCGGCGATCTGGGCGGCGATGGCCTGGTTCTTCTCGGCGGCGGTGCGGAAGATCTCGTCGTCGTGGTCGATCCGCTTGATCGGCCGGTGCGTCGGCACCTCGAGGACATCCATCTTGTAGATGTCGAGGAATTCCTGGGCCTCGGTGGCGGCCGTCCCGGTCATGCCGGACAGTTTCTCGTAGAGGCGGAAGTAGTTCTGGATGGTGACCGAGGCCAGGGTCTGGTTCTCGGGCTGGATCTTGACGCCTTCCTTGGCCTCGATGGCCTGGTGCAGGCCCTCCGACAGGCGTCGGCCCTGCATCATGCGGCCGGTGAACTCGTCGATCAGCATCACCTCGCCCGAGCGGATGATGTAGTCCTTGTCCTTCTGATACAGCGTGTTCGCCCGCAGCGCCTGGTTGATGTGGTGCACCAGGGTGATGTTGGCCGCGTCGTACAGGCCGGTCGTGTCGGCGGCGAACAGGCCGCGCTGCTCCATGATCTCCTCGATCCGCTCGGAGCCTTCCTCGGTCAGCAGGGCCTGGCGCTGCTTCTCGTCGAGGTCGTATGTCGACTTGTCCTGGATCAGGTCCTTGATGATGGCGTCGACGGTCACATACAGGTCTGACCGGTCCTCGGTCGGGCCCGAGATGATCAGCGGCGTGCGGGCCTCGTCGATCAGGATGGAGTCGACCTCGTCGACGATGGCGAAGTGGTGCGGGCGCTGCACCATCTCGCGCCGGTCGTAGACCAGGTTGTCGCGCAGATAGTCGAAGCCGAACTCGTTGTTGGTCCCGTAGGTGATGTCAGCCTGATAGGCCGCCTGGCGCTGGCCTTGGCTGAGGCCGTTGACGATCACCCCGACCTCGAGGCCGAGGAAGCGGTAGACCCGGCCCATCCATTCCGCGTCGCGGCGGGCGAGGTAGTCGTTGACGGTGATGACGTGCACGCCCTTGCCGAGCAGGGCGTTGAGATACACCGGAGCCACGGCGACCAGGGTCTTGCCCTCGCCGGTCCGCATTTCGGCGATGCCGCCGTCATGCAGGATCATGCCGCCGGTCAGCTGGACGTCGTACTGACGCTGGCCCAGCACCCGCTTGGAGGCCTCGCGGGCCACGGCGAAGGCCTCGTTCATGATCTTGTCGCGGCTCTCGCCGCCCGCGATGCGATCCCTGAAGGCGTCCGTCATCATGCGCAGTTCGTCGTCCGACAGGGCGGCGAACTTGTCCTCGAGCGCGTTGATCTTCTGCACCCGGCCCATGAAGTCCTTGACCTTGCGGTCGTTGGATGAGCCGAAAATCTTCTTGGCGATGCCGAGCATGGATGATCCGAAGGCGGGTGAGCGGCGGAAGCTCTGAAACTGGAACGGTCCCGAAGGAGCGACGGCGATGAGCCCGGGCGAGGCCTCGGCGGCGGCGGCCCGGCGCCCCTGATCAGGCGCGCGAGAGGGCCGCGCGAACGTTCGAAAACCCCTCGACTTGGGCGCAGGCGGGACTTAAG